>NZ_JAJPWN010000013.1:0-326046 GCF_046549135.1 Amycolatopsis sp. lyj-23
TGAAGTACAGCTCCAACGAACCCTCCGCATATCCATGATCAACAGTCATTGCGGAGGGCCTAACGAGCCACGAAGAGAGTGGCATCTGGGTGAAGCAATGAGACGGTTCCAGACAGGCTGGAGAACCGCCTGAGTCGCACGCCCACGGCCCGGTCGCGCGCGGCAGGCTGCGCCGGTCAGCCAACCTGCGGTGGGAGACCAACAGCGGGACACCGAGATCGCGGGCGAGCCAGGACGGCTGATGGGTGCCAAGGAAGAACCTCATCGCGACACCGCCCGCCGAGCGACCTTCGCCAGCAACAGCGCCGCGACGGCGAGCGCGGTCGCGGCCGTCTTGCCGAGGATCTGACCCGCGCGCCAAGCCGCGGCTGCCGTCTGGGTTGAGCACGTGCAACGGCATCGACACGAACCGGTGGGCGGGGTCGAGCGCGTCGTCGCGGATGTTGCCCGCCGACACCGTGCGCACCGGAATGCCGCACTTTGCGGCGTGCGCGCGCAGCCGGGCGAGGTTCGCGTACACCGCGTGTGGTTCCCAGCCGGTGTCGGCGAACAGCGCGACGTCGAAGCGCGGAATGACGCCCTCGCAGGCCAGCAGCAGGACGGCGCTGCTCTGGACCCCGGCGCCCAGCGAGAGGCATCGCAAGGCCGGACCGGCGTCGTGAGTGGAGGCTGGTTTGGTCATTCCGCGTTCGCCTCCTCTGCGTATCCGGAGGGCTCGGTGGAACCGGCGCCGAGGAGCGCGGCGAGGTCAGCGAGCAGCAACCCGACGGCGTACGTGGCCTGCTGCGGGACGACACCGTTGCCCAACGCACGAAGCTGCGCGGTGCGCGGCAGCGGAAGAGCCGTCACCCAGCCCGGCTCGAGCCCTTGGAGCCACTCGACGAAGGCAGGAGCCAACACGGGACGCCCATGGACACCCGGTTGCGTGGGAAACGGTGCCGGTCGCCCGAGCACCTGTTCCCAGCGCCGAACGGCCGGCGCGTAGTCGCCCCAGTCCACCTCGAGATGCACGGCTGCTGGCGAGGTGAGATCCGGGTCGGCGACGGCTACGAGATGCCGCCGCCCGCTTCCGGGACGAGTAGGCGCATCACCGCCGACGGCAGCATCAGGTCGCCCTTCGACCCCCGCTGCGCCGGACAGCCCTTCGTCCCGTCGGTCGCCCGCGGCGTCGGCAAGAACGCCTCGGGGTCCACCAGCGGCAGCACCTGCTGCGACAGCGGCGGCCGGAATCCCGCACCCGCCTGGCGTCCCGCCGTGCCCGTGTCCGACGCTCTCGGCGTCGGCAGCAGCCGCGCCTCGTCGGGCAGCGACGGACCACCACCCTGCGTCCTGCGAGTGCAGTTCTTCGCATCCGAGGCGGTCGGCGTAGGCAGCAGCTTCATCACCGCGTCCACCGCGTCGTGCAGATTCACTTGATGCCCACCAGCTCGACGCCGCACCGGGTCCGCCGGACCTCGGTTGTCGCCGTCGCGCGCCTGCGGGGTCGGCAGCATCCGGGGAGGCAACGAGGCGGGGCCAGGCGAGCAGGAACACTCGCTCGCGGCGGTGTGCCGCGCCGACGTCGGCGGCGCGGACGCTACGCCAGAGCGCGTCATACCCTGCTTCGGCCAGGTCGCCGAGTACACGGTGGAGACCTCCGCCTTTCCAGCGAAGCGCGGCGACGTTCTCCACGACGAGCAGCGCGGGTCGTAGTAGCCGAACGCCCGCCACGATGTCTGTCCACAGTCCACTGCGGTGGCCTTTCTCGATGCCCACGCGCCGCCCGGCGGCGGAGATGTCCTGACACGGGAACCCGGCTGTGAGGACGTCGACCGGCTCAACGTTCGTCCAGTCGATGGCACGGACGTCGCCGAGGTTGGGGATGCCCGGCATCCGGGCGGCGAGGATCGCGGCGATGTGCGGGTCAGGGTCGGCGCACCAGGCGAGCCGGCCCCCGCCGAGCGCGGTGATCACCCCGTGGTCCAGTCCGCCATAGCCGGTGCAGACCGACCCGACGACCGGTCCAGGGCTCGCGCCGACTGACACGTTCTGCCGTACTTCGTCCGGAACGGTCTGCGCGGTGGCCGCCCGCACCGCCCCCGCCGCCGTCGTGGTGACGGCGACGAGGGCGGGGGCGGAGTTGCGCCCCGACCGAGCTCGGGTGCGGGGTGGCCGGGTGGTCATGCCGCCCTGCTCTCCGACACACCCGGCTCGACGCTCGGGTTCCCGGCGTGCCGTGCTCGGCCGGTGAGGAACCGTCGGGAATCCTGGCGTTCCGTCGAGATTCCTGAACCCGCCGAGTGGCGCAGGGCCGTGCGGAAGATCAGCACATCCTCGTGGCTGATGAGGTGCAGCGGCAGCCCGGCTTCGCGCTGTTTGCGGATGAAGTCGCGCTGGAAGAAGCTGCCGCGCGCGACGAGGTCGTGCTCGGCCGCCCGTGCCAGCAGTGCGACGCAGCGTTCGACCGGGATCAGGCCGGCGTGCAGTCCGCAGGCCAGGATCTGCGAGGGCAGGTCGATCAGTTCGGCGTGTTCGCGCCAGGGCCGGATGGTGATGGCGATGTGCCCGCCCGGCCGCAGGAACTGGACGAGTCCGGCGAGGATACGGGTGAACCCGGCCAGCAGCCGGTGGTGCCCGATGTTGGCGAGGTTTCCGCGGTCGAGGGTGTTGCCGTAGAGGTGGTGGTACTTCTGAATTCCCTTGCCGGGGCCGTTGATTACCTGCCCGTGGGTCGACGGCCCGTATGGCGGAGACGTGACGACGAGCGCGGCCTGCCCGGCGTACTCCGGCGGGAGTAGCGACGCGATCTGGCGGGCGTCGCCGTGGAACACCCGGCCCTCGTGCTCCACCCCGGCGTCGTGGGCGAGCGCGAGGTTGGCGCGGGCGACGTCGACCCAGTGCGGCTCGTACTCGATCCCGACCGCACGGCGCCCGGCGTGCAGCGCTTCGACGAGCGTGGTGCCGATCCCGCACATCGGGTCGAGCACCAGGTCGCCCGGCTCGGTGTAGTGGGCGATCGCGTGCGTCGCGACGGCCGGGAGCATCTTCGCGGGATGCGCGGTCGACTCGGGCGTGTAGCGGCCCTTGCGCTGGGCGGCCGGTGAGGTCTGCGCGGTCGTCCACACCGACACCGCAACGTCTCCGGCCGAGTCGTCGGCAACCCGCTCGGGCGTTGTACCGGTGGTGCCGTCGAGGTCGTCGATGAGTGCGCGCGGGATGCGCTGGGTCGGCCCGTCCACCGGGTTCTCCTCACGGGCCGGGGCCGGGGTGGTAGCTGCGTTGGACAGGGCGTGCGGGAAGCGGTCGTCGGCCACGGCCGTGCCTTCCTGGCGGTGGTCTTCGGGCTGGGCGGGGTTCGGCACCTGGGCGTGGGTCATCGGATGACTCCGCTCTCGAGTGCCGCGTCCGTCGGGCTCACGCGAGGCGGCTCGTAGTCGTGTGGCTGTGCGAAGACGAGGACGTCGGAGTGGATCCGCCGATGCGGTGCGGGCAGCCCGCGCACGACCGCGCGGTGTCGAGCCCGCGCCTCGTTCCCGGCCGTCGGACCGTCGGGCTCGGTGAGGGATTCGGCAGCGAACCGGCCGCCGCGCACCGACGCGCGCAGGGCGACGATGTGCTGCAGGTAGAGCAGGTCGGCGTTCTGCGCGGAGGCCACGACCGCGCCGGTCGGGTCGATCAGCTCACCGGCGGGCCAGTCACAGTAAGTGAGGACGACGAGGATGCCGCCGACCCGCAGCAGTCGCGCCGCGACCAACGCCACGAGGTCGCTGGACTGGTCGCCGCCGTGCTCGGGGCGCAGGCTCGTGATGATCAGGTCGGTGTCCGCCGGCGCGTCCCCGGCACCGTCGAACGCCCCGTCGCCGATGCCCGTCCGCACCGACGGGAAGGCGGTCACGGCCGAGCGATCGGCGTCGCCGACAAGGTCCGCCCAGAACGGTCGCGCACCCGGACCGGTGGCGGTCGGGTCCACCGCGACGCGCACCACGCGGCCGGTCCGGTCAAGCGCCTCGACGGCGGCGAGCGCGTCGGCCAGCGCGTGGTCCGGCTCGGTTGCCGGGGCGTGGTCGATCACCCCGTCCGCGCCGATCGACGCGAGCGGCGCACGGCTGCCGGAGGTCGGCCAGGGCAGCAGGGCGACCCGCCCGCCGGACTCGCTGAACGAGCTGACGATCTTGCTGACGATAGGTTCCGGCCAGGCCGTGTCGAGCTCGATCGGAGCCGGGCCGGCCGTCCAGACCGTCGCCGGGGTGGGCGTCGCCGTGGACCCGCGCGACCGGGAGCGAGTGCTCGCCGAACCGGGCTTGGCGGGACTGACCCTGGTGGTGGTCGACGCGGTCGGATAGGGGCGGCGATCCCCGCCTCGGCGGGTGCCGGAGCGGGTGCTCGCTGGGCGACTCGTGTCACCGCGCCGCTTCGGTCCGCGGCTCGTGGGGCGGTCGGACTGGGTCATGGAATCCTCGCAGAACCTCTGGGGTGCGCGCCGCGATACGTGGCGCTCTGTGACACCCCCCGACTCCGAAAAACGACCCACTTTTCCAGGGCTGTTACCTAATCTTTATCGTCAATATTAGGCGCGATTCTGGGTCGAATAATGCACATGAGGCTCGCGCGCGCGTGCTCGCTTAGAGCTTGTGTCGAGCCGTCCGTCGCGCGGGCTCCACAATTTTCCGGCAACCTCAATGCGCGACGACAGTCCGGGCCGCCTCGCGGCCTGACCCTCGCCCCGTGGGCTTATTACCGGATCGCCACCAAAACGCCACCAAACACTGTTACTGCAGCTCAGGGCCTATTTCCGACGATCAACAAATGATCTTGTCTGACCTTCGCAGCGGGCGCTGCTCCAGGCTGTAGATGATCTTTGTGGCGCCTGGAGGCGGCTGTTCAAGATCATCGGTGGCGCTTTGGAGGCCATTTGGTGGCGGTTTCGTGGCGTTTTGGTGGACCTGATTTGGCTTCCTTGCGTGGTCACTGTTTCCCGGACCACGCAAAGGAGCCGTCATGGCCCCGAATCGCATATTCCGCCGCACGTCTTTCGAGCGTGACTCGCTTCCGCTGGATTCCGCGCGGACGGCGTTCGAGTGGTTGGTCACCGGGCCGAGCCCGGTCTCCATCGAGGGCTGGCTCTTCCCCGGTCTGCCCCGGCGGCGGGTGCCCCTGGACGAGCTGCGGGACCTGCTTCTCGACGCCAACCTTCCGATGTCCACCGTGGACCCGATCTGGGTCCACCTGGTCACCCGTTCTCGCGACGAGGGCGGCACCTGGACCGTCGCGTGCGTCGGCGTCGCGCTGCCCGCGCTGTTCGCCATTGCCGCCGAGTTGTCCGCGCCGTACGCCGACGACCACCGCGACATCCACGCCGCGATTCTGACCGGCTTCCTGTCCGAGCTGGCGAGCATCGACCTCGCCAAGCCGTGGGTCATGTGGCGGCTGCGCTGCGCGGGCCTACGCGCGGGACACCTCTTCATTCGCGAGGCACTCGACCGCCCGATGCCCACCGATGAGGACTTCCACTCCAGCGAACCCACCCCGCCGTGGGGGCATCCGGACTTCGTCCTCGCCCGCGCCGTCGCCGACGGGGCGATCACCGGCGACGAGGCCGAACTGATCGGCTCCACTCGCCTCGAGGACTACACACTCACCGCCGCCGCGGCCGACCGTGGCGTCAAGGTCACCACCCTGCACTGGGTCCGCAGTCAAGCCGAAGCGCGCCTGCTCGCATGGCTCACCGACCAGGCCCCGCACGACGATCCCGCCGACCGCCGCGAGCGCGACGTGGAGATCCGCGCGGTGTACGCGACGGCCATCACCGCCGCCGCGAGCGACGCCAACCGTGCCGCACTCCGGACGACCCGAAAGTCACGCACGGTGACCAAGATTGGCGGAAAGTCGTTGGCCACGGTTCGGTCACGCGCCTGGAAAAAGGCCCCCAAATCCGGAGTCGAGGGCTGCGGGAGGACCCCAGCCGCTCCCGCGCACACCACCTCGCTCGACCGCTCGACCGGAACACCCCGGCGGCTGCCGAGCACGACTCCGGAGGTGCCGCGATGCGCCTGACCCATTCGCCCGTCCGCCGCCGGCCAAACCGTCGCAATAGCGACCGTCGGCCTCGCCGCGGACCCGTCACCCTGCCTCGCGGGGACGCTCGCCGAGCCCGTCGGACTACCTCCTGCACCTCACGGCCGACCACTCCCGCGGCCACCACACCTCGGATGTCTTCCGTGTCGGCTTGCCGTCGTCGGACCACGCTTCGGCGGAACCTCGCGCTGCTCACCGGCGTGACCGTTGTCGCGCTGTTCGTGCCCGTCTCGGCCGCACACGCGGACACCGTGGTGGTCGCCCTGGCCGGATCTGTTGATCAGGTTCTGACCAACATCCGCAACTGGGTGATGGGCGTGCTCGCCGGTTTGGCGACCGTCTTCCTGTCCATCGGCGGGGTCCGCCGGGTGATGGGCGGCGGCGATCCCGGCGAGCAGGAAAAGGCCAAGGAGTGCTTCAAAGCCGCCGCGATCGGCTACGGCCTTGCCGCGCTTGCACCCCTGGTCGTCACTGTGCTCCAGGGCATCGTGGGGGCCTGAGCCATGTCCACGACCGGGGCCGCCCGTCGTCGGACATCGGCCGCTCCGACCGTTGCCAGCCTGCGCTCAGACGAGCCCGCCCAGGCTCGCGCGGAGGCCACCGGCGCCAACCGGGAACTGCTCGCGCCTCCGGCCGCGAGCACGCGGCGTGCCGGTGGCCGGCGCACCCGCACAGGCCGCTGGACCGGGCAGCTGCGCATGGTGCGAAGCCGAGCGCTGGTGATGCTGGCGCTGAGCCTGGTCGTCCTGCTCGGCGGCACCCTCGCCGTCAGCGCCGCCGCAACGCCCGGCGGTCCGGCCGCCGCGCAACCCGCGCCCACACCACCGCTGCCGTTGCCGACCGGCGACCCGTGCACGCCGGACTCGCCGTTGCCGGTCTGCCACCTTCCCTCGCCCACGACGGCACCGGCTCCTCCCTCGTGCACGGGGGAGGGCTGTATCCCGCAGCCGTCGACCCCGGCGCCGCCCACCGTTCCCGGCACCGGCCAGCAACCCAGCAACGGTGACGACGGCGAGGCCGACTGCGGGATCACCGACATCGGCGGCTGCATCACCAACGCGATCAACTCGTTCTTCCGGGGCATCGTCACCGCGGCGTTGAACCCGCTTCTGGACTTGCTGTCCAAGACGCTGCTGACCACCCCCACGCCCGACTCGCTGCCGCGGATCGGGGAGCTGTGGACGAACTCCTGGCAGATCCTGCTCGCCTGCTACGGGATGTTGATCGTCATCGCCGGGATCCTGGTGATGGGCTACCAGACCCTGCAGACCCGGCACTCGATCAAGGAGATCGCACCCCGGATCGTGATCGGGTTCCTCGCCGGAGCCCTGTCGCTGTGGGTGGCGACCAAGGCCATCGAGCTCGCCAACGGACTGGCCCAAGCGGTCATGGGCGATGGCGTGGACGCCAGCTCGGCCGGCGAAACGTTGAAGAACCTCGTCCTCGGGGCGTTCAACGGCGGGATCTTCACCATCTTCCTCGGCATCTTCATCGTGGGGATGCTGGTCGTCCTGCTGGTCACCTACATCGTCCGGGTCGCGCTGACGGTGATCCTGATCGCCGGGGCACCGATCGCGCTCATGTGCCATGTCACTCCACAAACCGAAGGCGTCGCCTTCTGGTGGTGGAAAGCAGGTGGTGGCTGCCTGGCCATCCAGGTCGGGCAGTCGCTGGCGTTGGTCACCGCGATGAAGGTGTTCCTCGCGCCCGGCGGGTTCACCTTGTTCGGCCCGACCGTCAGCGGGTTGGTCAACCTGCTCGTCGCGCTCGCGCTGATGTACATCCTGTTCAAGATCCCGTTCTGGGTGCTGTCCTCAGTCAAGGGCAACGGCGGTCGCTCGATCCTCGGCTCGATCGTGCGCGGCTTCATCGCCTACAAGACCTTCGGCCTGCTCGGCGGCCGAGGCGGCGGTGGCCGCAAGCCACGCCCGTCCGGCGGTGGTCGCGGAGGCAACGGGGGCGGCGGCGGTCGCGGACCGACGGACCCCTATGCCCACCCCGAACCACCGCCGACGGCCAGTACGTGCTGCCGCTGGCCGGTGTGCGCCGCAGCCGCCCGGCCGCCAAGCCCAAGCCCGCTCCCGCGCCGAAACCGAAGGCCGGGCAGGGCCGCCAGCTGGCGCTGCCACTCGGGGACGACTGGCCGGAGAACAAGCCGGTCCTCGGGCGCGACGGCCAGTACCGGTTGCCGATCGATGCCGAGCGGGTCAAGCCGGTGCCGCCTCCGGCATCACCCAACCAGCCGGGCGGTCGGCGTCGGAGCGGGCAGCAGATGGAGCTGCCGTTCGACCCGTACAAGGGCAACCGGCCGACTAGCTTCGGGCAGTACCCGCTGCCGCTGGACGGCGTGCGCCGCACGCCGCGCCCGTCGAGCCCGCCGCCTCCGGCCGCACCCCCGGCTCGGTCGCGCGGCACTCAGATGGAGCTGCCCTTCGATCCGTACAAGGGCAACCGGGCCACCCGCTCCGGGCAGTACCCGCTTCCGCTGGACGGCGTGCGCCGCACACCACGCCCTTCGAGCCCGACACCGACGACGCCACCAACGCGACCCGCCTCGCCCGCCGGGCAGCAGCTCCGGCTCCCGCTGGACCTGCCGAAACCACCGCGGCGCATTTCGCCGCCACCACTCAAGCCCGGAGGTAAGTCGTGACTTCGCCCGTTCGCATTCCCGCCGACGTCGACATGGCCGACAAAGTGATCGGCCCGTTGACCGCCCGCCAACTAGCGATCCTCGCGGTGACCGGCCTCGTGCTCTACGCCGGGTGGACCACCACTCGAGCGGTTGTGCCGCTCCCGGTGTTCCTCGCGCTGGCTATCCCGATCGGGGTGAGCGCGGCCGTCATCGCGCTCGGTCAGCGCGATGGGATCTCGATGGACCGGCTGCTGGTCGCCGCGATCCGGCAACGCATGGGACCGCGCCACCGGGTCGCCGCCCCCGAAGGCGTTCGCCCCGCCCCGGAATGGCTGACCAGCCAGACCGCCGCCACGAGTGCGAGCCGGGCCGCTGGCAAGGGCAAGTCGGCCAAGGCCAAGAGCAAGGCGGCGGCGCCCGAGCAGATCTCGCCGTCGGCGTTGCGGCTGCCCGCCGAGGCGGTCACCGACACCGGCGTGGTCGACCTGGGCACCGACGGCCTGGCCGTCGTCGCGGTCGCCTCGACGGTGAACTTCGCGCTGCGGACACCGTCCGAGCAGGAGTCCCTGGTCGCGTCCTTCGGCCGCTACCTGCACAGCCTGACCGCGCCCGTGCAGGTGCTGGTGCGCACCGAACGGCTCGACCTGTCCGGCCAGATCGCCGAGCTGCGGGCGCGCGCGGGCGGGTTGCCGCACCCGGCGCTGGAGGCCGCCGCCGTCGAGCACGCCGACTACCTGGTGCAGCTCGGCGAGCAGACCGACCTGCTGCGCCGTCAGGTGCTGTTGATCCTGCGCGAGCCGATGGGTGCCGCCGGGCCGACCGATGGGCTGGGCGGCCCCGGCCCGCTGGCGGTGCTGTCCTCGATGACCCGCGGCAAACGTCGCGCGAATGCCGAGACCACACAGGCGAGCGCCGGGGCGCGGCGGGCGGCGGAGTCACGTTTGGTGCGCCGCCTCAGTGAAGCGATCGAGCTGCTCGCGCCCGCCGGGATCGTGGTCACCCCGCTGGACGCCGGGCAGGCCACCGCCGTGCTCGCCTCGGCGTGCAACCCCGACACCCTGCTGCCGCCCTCCGCGGCCCTGGCCGGCGCCGACGAGGTCATCACCACCGCCGGCAGCACCGACCTGGACGACGGCGACCTCGCCGAGGACCGCCCGTTCTGGCAGGGCGACGACCGTGCCGCGGTCGACCAGGACGAGTACGGCCCGGACGACGGCGAGGTCGACGACTGGGACTACGAGGACGAAGACGACGACTACCCGGAGAGGGGGCGGTTGTGATGACCACCCGAACGCGGCGCGGCCAGCGCCGTCCCAGCACTCGGCCCGCCGCGCACCACCGGGCAGCCGCGTTCACGCCGGACGCGCTGTCCGTCGGTGCTCGGCACCTGGAGGTCGGCAACGAGTGGGTGTCGAGCTTCGCCGTGACGGGTTTCCCGCGTGAGGTGCACCCCGGCTGGCTCGCGCCTCTGTTGACCTATCCCGGCCGCCTCGACGTCGCGCTGCATGTCGAGCCGATCGACCCGGCCACCGCCGCCGCCAGGTTGAAGAAACAGCTCGCCAAACTCGAGAGCGGCCGGCGGCACACCGCCGAACACGGCCGCCTCTACGACCCGCAGGTCGAAGCCGCCACCGAGGACGCCTACGACCTGTCCTCCCGTGTGGCGCGCGGTGAAGGCAAGCTGTTCCGCGTCGGGCTGTACCTCACGATCCACGCCCCGTCCGAGCGCGCGCTGGCCGACGAAGTAGCGGCGCTGCGCTCCCTAGCGGCGAGCCTGCTGCTCGATGCCAAACACACCACCTACCGGTCGCTCCAGGGCTGGGTGTCGACCCTGCCGATGGGCCTGGACCTGATCGGGATGCGCCGCACCTTCGACACGAGTGCGCTCTCGGCGGCATTCCCGTTCACCTCGCCCGACCTGCCCGCGGCCGACCCGACCTCGGTGGCCGCGCCGTCCGGCGTGCTCTACGGCTACAACGTCGGATCGCAGGGCCTGGTGCACTGGGACCGGTTCGGCGAGGGAATGCACAACCACAACAGCGTGATCCTCGGGCGCAGCGGCGCGGGCAAGTCCTACCTGGTCAAGCTCGAACTCTTGCACAGCTTGTACCGGGGGATCGAGATCGCGGTCGTCGACCCGGAGGACGAGTACGCTCGCCTGGCCGCCGCCGTGGGCGGCACCTACGTCCATTTCGGTGCCCGCGACGTCCGGCTCAACCCGTTCGACCTGCCCATCCACACCCGCTCCGACGGCCGCCGGACCGCACCGAAAGACGCCCTCGTGCGGCGGTCGCTGTTCCTGCACACCGTCATCGCGGTGCTCGTCGGCAGTGAGCTGGAAGCTGCCGAGCGGGCCGCGCTGGACCGGGGCATCGCCGCCACCTACCAGTCGGTGGGGATCACCGCCGACGCCCGCACATGGACTCGTCCCTCGCCGACCTTGCGGACCTTGCGCGACCAGTTGGCCACCGCGGGCCAGGCCGGCGACCGGGCCGCCGCCGAGCTCGCCGCTCGGTTGTACCCGTTCGTCGAGGGCGCGTTCAAGCAGCTGTTCGACGGCCCGACGACCACCAATCCCGAAGGCCACCTGGTGGTGTTCAGCTTGCGGGACCTTCCCGACGAGCTGAAAGCCATCGGCACGCTGCTCACCCTGGAAGCGGTGTGGCGGCGGGTGTCCAATCCCGCGGTTCGCCGCCCGCGCCTGGTGGTTGTGGACGAGGCGTGGCTGCTGATGAAAGAGAAGTCGGGTGCGGAGTTCCTGTTCCGCATGGCCAAAGCCTCCCGGAAACACTGGGCGGGCTTGACGGTCGCGACCCAGGACACCGCCGATGTGCTCGGGAACGATCTCGGCAAAGCCGTGGTGGCCAACGCAGCGACCCAAGTGTTGCTGCGGCAGGCGTCGCAGGCCATCGACGAGATCACCCAGACCTTCGACTTGTCGGCCGGGGAACGGCAATTTCTGCTGTCGGCCGATCGAGGTCAGGGATTGCTGTCGGCGGGCACCCAGCGCGTCGCGTTCCAAAGTATTGCCTCGTCCACCGAGCACTACCTCGTCACGAGTAATCCGGCCGAACTCGCCGGATACGCCGCGGACGTCGACCCCGGCGAGTCCGACGCCGAGGAGCAGTCCTTCGTGGACCTGGGCTTTGCCAGCGAGCAGGCGTACGCGGCTGAGGGCGATGAGTTCGGTTCGTTCGGTGCTGATGACGACATCGAACTCGACGCCGCCTGACACCGGCCGTCCCTTTTCACATTGAGCATTTCCCATTTTCCGGAAGGACCCGTAATGCTTTCCTGGATACCGGCTGCCCTCAACCATCCCGAGCTGTACACAGCGCCGGCTGCTCACGGAATCGTGCGGACGAGCCTGTTGAATGGGTGGCTCGGGGACTACCTGCGCGACCCCGGTGGTGCGCTGCTCAGACTGCTGGGACATCTGCGGGAGTGGTCGATCATCTGGGGGCCGTTTGTCGGCCCGGTGCTCGCGGTCGGCATCGCGGGCTTCGTAGTTGGCCGGCGCCGGTGGGCGCGGCGCTGCCACGCGAGGCTGCTCGCCGACGCCCGCCAGGTCACCGTGCTCGCCCCGCCCACCGTCGATCCTGCGGGCGGCGCGGCGTTGTGGTCCAACCTCGTCGGGCTGCTGCGCCCGGCCTGGCGGCGTTGGTTCACCGGCCAGCCCCACGTGGCCTGCGAGTACACGTTCTCCGAGGCGGGGGTCGGCATCCGGCTGTGGGTGCCCGGCGTGATCCCACCGGGCCTGGTCGAACGTGCCATCGAAGCCGCCTGGCCCGGCTCACACACGCGAGTCGGCACCGCCGACCCGCCCCTGCCACCGTCGGAAGCCGGGCAGCGTCGCCTGGTCGTCGGCGGCGAACTCCGTCTTGCCCGCTCCGAGGCGCTGCCGATCCGCACCGACTTTGACGCTGACCCGCTCCGCGCCCTGATCGGCGCCCCGGTCGGGCTCGGCCGCGACGAGTACGCCTGTGTGCAGATCCTCGCGCGCCCGGTCACCGGCCGCCGGGTCGCCCAAGCCCGGCGCTCCGCGCGGCGGGTGCACACCGGCGGCTCCACCCGAGTGGTCGGCCGCCTGCTCGACCTGGTTACTCCCGGCGTGAAATCCAGGTCCACGCGGAACACCGCGAAGTCCGCGGCACTGCACAGCGATCCGCAGACCTCGCTCGAGTACGCGGCGCAGAATCGCGCCATCGTCGGCAAACAGCGCGGCTCGCAGTACGAGACGGTCATCCGCTACGCCGTCGCCACCCTCCTGCCCGCCGACGCCGCCGAGAACGAGGTCCGCCAGGCGCGGGATGTCGCCCGCGGCCGGGCACACGCGCTGGCCGCGAGCTTCGCCTCCTACACCGAGCACAACCACTACACCCGTCACCGCGTCCGCCACCCCGGCCCGGTGCTGGCCGACCGGCGCCTCGGCGAGGGCGACCTGCTGTCGGTGGCCGAACTGGCGGCGCTGGCGCACTTGCCGACCGACGAGGCGATCCCCGGCGTGCAGCGTGCCGGCGCCCGCGCGATCTCGCCGCCACCGGGCATCGCCACGCCCGGCCCCGAGGCCAAGCCGATCGGCGTCACCGACACCGGACACGAACGCCCCGTGGCGTTGCGGGTCCCGGATGCCCGGCACCACCTGCACGTCATCGGCGCGACCGGCTCCGGTAAGTCCACCCTGCTGGGCAACATGATCTTGGCTGACGCCGAGGCCGGGCGCGGGATCGTGCTGATCGACCCGAAGGGCGACCTCGTCACCGACATGCTCTCCCGCCTGCCTCGCTCGGTGGCCGATCGTGTCGTGATCTTCGACGCTGACTCGAAGTTGAGGCCGCCGTGCCTGAACCCGTTGGACGGCGGAGAAACCGACCTGACTGTCGACAACCTCGTCTCGGTGTTCCGGCGGGTCTACAGCGCATTTTGGGGGCCGCGTACCGACGACGTGATGCGCGCCGCCTGCCTGACTCTGCGCACCCAGGAAGGCGTCGCCACGCTCGCCGATCTGCCCAAGCTGCTGGCCGATCCCGCCTTCCGGTCGCGAGTCACCGCCGGGATCACCGACCCGGTGCTGCGTGGGTTCTGGTCCTGGTACGAGGAACTCACCGACTCCTCCCGCAGCCAGGTCATCTCGCCCCTGATGAACAAGCTGCGGGCCTTCCTGCTGCGGCCGTTCGTGCGCGACGCCATCGCGGGCGGACACTCCTCGGTGGACATGGCGGAGGTGCTCGACGGCGGGATCTGCCTGGTGCGCATCCCTAAAGGCTCGCTCGGCGAGGAGACCACCCGGCTGGTCGGATCGCTGGTCGTCGCCCGCACCTGGCAGGCCACCACCGCCCGCGCCCGCACACCGCAACGCCAACGGCGGGACGCCTCGATGGTGATCGACGAGTGTCACAACTTCCTGAACTTGCCGTATCCGATCGAGGACATGCTGGCCGAGGCACGGGGCTTCCGCGTCGCCATGACCTTGGCGCATCAGCATCTCGGTCAGCTGCCCCGCGAGTTGCGGGAAGGCATGTCCACCAACGCTCGCAGCAAGATCTTCTTCAACGCCTCTCCAGAGGATTCCCGTGAGCTGTCCCGCCACACCGCGCCCCGGCTGTCCGACCACGACCTAGCCCACCTGGGCGTCTACCACGCCGCTGTCCGGCTCGTGCTCAACGGTGAAGAGGCGCAGCCGTTCACCATGCGCACCCAGCCGCTTCCTCGCGCGATTCCCGGCCGCGCACGAGAAATCCGCGGCATCGCCCGCCGTGCCTTGCGCAGCCGAGTTCCCGGTGCCACGGCGTCAGCAAACGGTTCGCAGTCACTAACCCGGCCACCGCAGCGACCCGCCGGAACACCGGGGCAGACGCGGCCGACCAACGGCGATCACCGAGGCCAGTCCGGCGTCCGGGCACGGAGCGTCGACCCGCGCCGCCAGCAGTCCTGACCCGACTCGACCGCACACACAAAGACGGGCGAAGTCTTTTCCGCTCACCACTTCCCGGAGGTCCACGTCATGATCACCAACCCGACCAGGCAGCGCACTCTTCGAGGTCACAAGGCAACCCGGCCCACCCCTCGCGCGGCGAACAGCGCCGATCATCAGGCGGTGCTGGCGTGGCGGCTGACCCCGCGCGACCGGTGGATCATCCGAATGCTGCACGAGCACCGCGTCCTCACCTCCCACCAGATCACCGCGCTAGCGTTCCCGTCGTTCCGCTCGGGCCGGATGCGGCTGCGGGAACTGTTCCAGTGGGGCGTGGTGGACCGGTTCCAGCCGTTCATCACCGTCGGCACCGCGCCGATGCACTACGTCCTCGCACCCGCCGGGGCCGCGGTACTGGCCGCCGAGGACGGCCTGGACGTCAAGGAACTCGGCTACCGCCACGACCGCGCCTTCGGAGTAGCCCATTCGCTGCGGCTCGCGCACACCGTCGGCGTCGCCGAGTGGTTCACCGCCCTCGTCGACCGCGCTCGCCACAGCGACGCCGACGAGCACAGCACGCTCGGAGCGTGGTGGTCGGAAGCCCGCTGCGCTCGGCACTTCGGGGACCTGATCAAGCCCGACGCCTACGGCCGATGGGCCAGCGCCGACGGGGAGATCGAGTTTTTCCTCGAATACGACTTCGGCACCGAGGTCCTGGCCAAACTCGTCGGGAAACTAGCCGGCTACGCCGCGCTCGCCGAGGCCACCGGAATCACCACTCCGCTGCTGGTGTGGCTGCCGACCTCGCGGCGCGAGGCCACCGCCCGCCGGCTGCTGGCGCGGGCCTGGCGCGAACTCGACGATCCGCGCTCGGTCCCGGTGGCCACCGCCGCGGCCGAGCTGCTCAACCCCGAGGCCGCGCACCCCAGCCCGGCCGACAAGGTCTGGCTACCCCTGGACACCACCACCGGCAGCGCGGGGAGCGCCCGGCGCGAGTTGCACCGGTTGCTCGACGCCTGGCACGTCGCGCCACCCAGCACCGAGGCGGGCAGCGAGTCGGCTCTCGGGCCGGACTCGACGCTGGCGGTGATGGCCCCGGCGCCCGCGCCGATGCCGCCGGCACCCATCTCACGCGGACCGAGCACAGGCACGCGGTGAGTACCCGATGATCCTGAAAGTCGGCGCCATCGTGATCGGTGTGATCATCTTCATCCCGACGTTGATCGGGAACGGAGTGTCAGCCGCGATCTCGGCCCTGTTCGGTAGCGGAAACAGCCAGCCCAGCGCGACCGCGCTAGCCGACATCCCCGCCGACTACCTCGCGCTGTACCGCGCGGCGGCCGGCGAGTGCCCAGGGCTGGACTGGTCGATCCTCGCCGCTATCGGCAAAATCGAAAGTGATCACGGCCGCTCACCCCTGCCCGGCGTCCACAGCGGCGAAAACGGCTATGGAGCAGGCGGGCCGATGCAGTCTAAGTCTGCCACCTTCGACGGAGTGATTGCCCGCCACCAGATACCTCCAGGCGGTGCCAGCCCGCCCTCGCGTTACAACCCACACGACGCCATCTACGCCGCCGCCTTCATGCTCTGCGACGACGGAGTGCGGCGTGGTGATCTGCGGGCGGCGATCTTCGCCTACAACCACGCCGACTGGTACGTCAAACAGGTCATCGACCAAGCCAAGCAATACGCCGACGCCGCCGCGACGGTCGGCACCGGCGACTGCAACGCCATTCAGGCCACCAACGCGGTCGCGGTAGCGGCGATTAACTACGCCTGCGGGCAGAGAGGACTTCCGTACGTCTGGGGCGGCAACGGGCCTCAGGGCGGGCACGCGGGCTTCGACTGTTCGGGGTTGACCAAGGCGGCCTACGCCGCCGCCGGAGTGACCTTGCCGCGCACCGCCCAGACCCAGTTCAATACTGGTCCCCACGTTCCGCCCGGACAGCCACTTTTGCCGGGTGACCTCGTTTTCTACGGCACACCCAACAATATCCACCACGTAGGTCTCTACATTGGCGGAGGTTCCATGGTGGACGCGCCGGACTTTGGCCAGGTTGTGAAGGTGCAACCGTACCGGTACAACGGGGATGACTATGCGGGCGCTACACGTCCCACCGGTTCTGTTGCGGCGTAACAACTTCCACGTCGCCAATTCCTGCGCCGATCATAGCATTGAACGGTCGGCCGTCACTGTCGACGAGCAGGATGCGTTGGGTGAACAACGGCGGCGTGGTGGCGTCGAGTGCGACGATGTTGTGGTAGCTGGCCAGTTCGAAGAGCGCGTAGGTCACCTCGCGAATCGTCAGGCGATCGGGGTCGGCCTCGACGGACAGGCCCTCGACCCGGATCTCGATGACCCGCTGCTGCGGCAGCACCGTGGTCACAGTGCGTACGTGCGCAGGGATGCCGCCGTCGTCACGGAACTCGGCGATGTCCTCGACCAGCCGCACGGCGGCAGCCTCCAAGGTATAGCCGACGCCGACCCCGGCGCGTGCGCCCCACAGCACGAGACAATCCACCGAGGAGTCGTAGCGGCTCATGGCGATACTACCTCCGGACCGCCGGATCCGCTGTGCGACTGGCGGTTGCCCACCGCGCAGCGGATCCGATGCGGAACATGCGCGAGACGGGTTCGGCGTGGACTTAGTGCCCGCGCCGTGCGCGGAGTTCCGTGCGGAGGTGGTCCAAGGTGCGTCCGTCGGAAACCCGCCGAAAGGCGTTCCATCTATTCTGGTGGTTGCCGCCCAGAGCGGTGGTGGCACCGCACGGGTTGGCGAAGACACGGCCGTCGGCGAGGATGAGGGTGCCGTCGGCCCGGATGCGCGCGGTGTGCCGGACGCCGAGGTTACGGCGGTTCCAGACCAGTTCCTCGCCCGCTGTGACCAGTCCGGCGTCCAGCAGTTCGGCGATGCCACCGCGCGCCCACTTGATCAGCGGCGGCGAGGTCGACGGCGGCGGGGTCTCCGACCAGATGGCGGCCTCGGTGGCGTCACCGTCCAGACCCATCACGACGGCGGCGGTGGACGCGACGAGACTCGGCCAGCCATCGTCGAGCCCGTGCCACTGGCCAACCCGCTGCCAACGTCCCTGGTACGCCAGCAGCATCTCGACATCAGTGGCGTGGTCGCGGGGCAACGGGTACCTGCGATTGGCCGGGTGGGACAGGCACACGACGAGGTCGCCGTCGTACAAGCTGTCAGGCGGGGGCTGGTCGGCCACCCAGTTGCCTGCGAACAACGCCACCTCGCCCGCGCGGTCGGGATCAGCGTCGCCGACGATGTCGATCGCCGTCACGAGCATCGCCCACACGTCGTCGGGGCATCGCATCGGCGGCGGGGCGAACGCCGGGGCGAGGATCATCGTGTCCGGCGGCAGCCCCTCCCACGCCCGCATCGCCGCCTCATCGGGCGACTGTGACGCCCCGGCGATCGCGGCGGTGTCATCGGACTGGGGGTCGGTTCGCGGTGCGTCGACGGCCGCGTCGGCGGCCAATTCGGGTGGTTCGTGGATGTCGCGGTCGGTCGTCATTGTCTATACAAGCCCTTCGGTTCCGGTGTAGCCGGCCGGGTGGCCCGACGTGTATTGACGCTTCGTGATCGCGTAGTTGTCAACAGACATGTGTACAACGGGGGCCGAAGTAGACCCGTGTGGCGCAACAATCCCCAGGATCGCGCCACCGTCTACACGAGACAGACGTCTTATTTGCCGAACCCGCTTGACTTCATGGGTCGAAGGAAGCGTCCATAGTCGTGTAGCCCGAACACACCGGCAGCGCACCGGGGGCCACACCCGCTCCGGCCGGGGCATGACCACCCGCCACCGATCACGAACGCGAATCGAGGGATGTCATGTCCAGCAAGACCCGCACCCGCAAAATCCCCACTACCACCAGCACGACCGGAACCGACCGGACGCTGCGGTCGGTTTCCGAGCAGACCGTCGCCACGAAGGTCCGCACGGAAACCGAAGACAAACTGTGGGAGGCGTTGCACGCCGCCCCGAACAGCACCGCCGCCGACCTGTCCACGGCGGCGAAGATCGGGAAGTCGACCGCGCAGAAGATCCTCGTCAAATGGGTTGCGGACGGCAGCGTTACCCGCACCGCCGGGATCGTCGAGGGTGGGCGGCGCGCCGCCGACTTGTGGGCAATCACCGAAGTCGACACCACCCAGGTCGACCCGGCTCCGGTGGACACCGCTGCGGCGGACGACACCGACGCGACCGACACCACGCCCACCGAGCCGGAGGTTCCTGTCGTCGGTCCGGTCGTCCCGGACGCGCCCGCCGCCGACGACGAGGGTGACCCCGTCGAGCCGACGGACACCACACCGACCGACGCCGCAGCCGATGACGCGCAGGACCCGGTCGAGACCGAAGCGGCCGACCTCGTGAAGGCTGAGCCTGTCGTCGCCGAGGTGAGCGAGCCCGCCGCCGACGGCGCGGCGACCGACGTCGACAAGCCGACCGAGGATGGCGCGGACGCGACGGGCGAGAAAAAGGCACGGCTGGCACCCGGTGGGTTGCGGGGGATGGTCGAAGACTACCTGCGAGACCACCCCGGCGAGGAGTTCGGCCCCACCGCGATCGCGAACGCGTTGGGCGGGAAGTCGTCGGGCGCGGTGAGCAACGCGCTGGACAAGCTGGTCGAGGGTGGCGTGGCGGCGAAGACGCAAGACAAGCCGAGGCGGTTCGCGCTCGCCCCGGCAGAGCAGGAGGCTGCCCCCGCGTCGACGAACTAACGCCCGACGACATGGCGAATGTGGTTGTGTCCCAACGTAATCCCCGTTGGGACACAACCACATTCGCGTCCGCTCGCTATCCGGTCGGCAGATCTCCGGGATACGGAGACGGCGCGTGTGCCTGGTCGGCCAGATGCGCCCACCAGGAACCGGTGTGCCGGACCGACACGGCAACCCCGAGCGCGGTCAGCACCCGCAGTACGTAAACCTCGATGAACGAGATCTGGTTGCGCACTACCTCGTGCGTTGCCGCGAAATCGCCTGCGTCGAGGGCGTCGCTGAACGCTTGGTCGGCGGCGCGGTTGTCGCGGTCGGCCTCGCACAACGGCCGTCAGGGCGGCATCGGTGGCGACGGTGTGCCCGGCTTCGGCGGCCCAAGCGACAGCGGCCTCGGCGATCGCTGCCATCGCCCTGGTGTCGGCGACCGCTGCCCGGCCCGCGCTGTCGGCTGGGGCGTTGAGCACTGTGATCCACCGGTGCCCGTCAGGGCTGTCGGCCAGCAGCAGCGCGGTGTCGCTGTCCTCGACGACCGCAATCAGCACGGGCGCGGCCGTGGCCTCGACGAGTGCGGCGGCCCAGCCGGGTACGTCCGGGAAGTCCCCCATGACGGCGGCGAGCTGCCAGTGGTCGCCGTGACGGCCGACGAACTCCGCCTCGAGCGGTGCCAGCGTGTCGGTCAGCACGACCCGAGTAGAGCGAGGATGAGCGAACCGGTGAAGCCCATGATCGGAACCTTGTCGTTCGGGTGGTCAGCGCGGTGGCCACGGGTGCGGTTGGTGGGTGCGGTGGGCGGTGACGGCCTGCGCGGCGACGTCAGCGGCGGACTCCAGCAGCTCACGGGCGTGATCAGGGTTGCTGCCCTCGGCGTCGCGGTCGGCATCGAGCACGAACCGCAATACGGTCACCACCCGCTCGTGGGCGAACGGCGCATCGACAGGCAGCACGTGCAGGCCACGAGCCGAGGCGGGCCGCAGCACTCGTGCAGGACCCTGCGGATAAGCCGGAGCGGCGAGGTCGGTCAGAGGGGGGCCAAGGCCGGCCCAGCACGTTAAGGGGGTCAACTTTCCGCGGCGCCGGCCCACGGGCGAGGGCGACCTCGCCGCGGGGTTTGGCCGCGAAACGGTAGGCCGGCGGCAAGGTGGGCTCTGATCGGGATCTGCAGGCCCCGGTAGCCGGGCCAGGTGAGAGTCGCGGTCTTGGGGGTGGTGTCACCGAAACACTGAGAGCACGGCGGGCGTCTCGGTGTCGCCCGCCTCGCCGAGGCGGGGCCAGCTCGACCGGCTCGCCGACGTCGCCAGTGAGCCCCGCCAGCGGGCGTTCGGTCCGGTGCCGACGTAGAAGTCGGCGTCATCACGGGTCATGCTGGATACCACCGGGTGGTAGCGCGGCCGAGGCTCAGACGGCTTTCACCCAGAGGCACCGCGCGGGATCCCAGGTCGCCTCGGTGTAAAGCCGGTTGAGGTCAGGCAAACCAGGGCCGATCATCCAGCCGAGTTGCTCGCAGTCGACCAAGCCGGGCCACCACCCGGTCCAGACGTCCCGGCCGCAGTCGTGGTCGAGGTCGCACATCAGCCGCTGCAGCCCGGTCACCAGGCACCGCGCGACGTCACACCCGCCGTCGTACTCGTCGTATTTGTGTGGCTCGCCGACGGCGACGGCGCAGTCCGGACAGGTCGCCTCGAAGTCCAGGAGGCGGAACTGTTTGCCCTGAGCGTTTTCGTTGTTGTCGTTCATCGCGTCTCCTGCGTCCGGCGGTTTCATCGTCGGGCTCGTCCCAGAAGTTCGTTCCATGCTTTGGCCTCATGCGACGCGTTCATCCGGATGGACTTCCATGCCGGGTTCGTCTCGGCGATCGCGAGCTCGGTGACCAGTGACGACCCTTGGGTCATGACCTCGGCGATCCGCAGGTGCCCCCCCGGGCCCCCCGCGAGGCGCCGGCGAGGCCCGCCCGTTATTGGGGCCTTGGGGGCAACGGCTCGGCCAGCGCGGCGGTAAGTCCGGGCGCGGTCGTTGTCATCACGACCACCCCAGGGCGTTGGCGGCGAGCGCGGGCAGGTACCCGACCTGCGCGCCCGCGCCGAGCCACACCACGGGCGGGTCGGTGCGCGTGGGGCCTTCGTACTCGGCGTCGTCCGGGGTGCACGCGACCCGCGCGACGAAATTCTCCAGTGGGTAGCCGGGTTGCGTGGCGAGCCGTACCGGGGCGGTCGGGTCGTACTGGCCGAGGGCGGCGATCAGGTCACCCACGGTCGCGACGTCGGTGTTGGTCATCGAAGGTCATCTCCAATTCCGGCGTTCCGGGTGTGCGGGTTGTTTCAGTGGGTGGCGCGCAGGGCGGCGGTGGCGGCGCCGCCAATGGCCTGCGCGGTGGTAGTGGGGTCGGTCATCACGTGCACGGTCGCCCCGGTCATCGGCTTGCGCCCAAGGACGTCCGGGGCGATCCACAACACGGCGCAACCGGTGGCGCGCAACCGGTCGAGAAGCTGCTGCCCGTTGCGGCGGGGCGCGTCGCGGAATTTGCCGTCGGACACGATGACCAGCAACCGCGCGGCACCGGGGCGCGACAGCCCGAGCGCGCCGTCGAGGGCGTCGATCGCGGTGTCGATGGCTTCCCAGTTGTCGCGGGTGGCGAAGTCGGTCACGGCGGCGGGGGCCTTGCCGGGGCGGGTGATCGGGCGGACGTGGTGCCCGAAGATCACGGTGGCGGTATCGGCGGGCACCGGACTCTGCGCGGCGGCGTTGGCCAGAATCCACGCGGTCGAGGCGACCGGTTTCGCGAAGCTGCCCATGGAACCGGACACGTCGCACGCGATGCCCAGCCGCAGCGGCGGGGTCGGTACGGGCGTGCGGGCGGTGCGGGTGAACGGTTCGGCGGTCGGCATCGCTCCGGCGGCGAGTTGTGCCTCGCGTGCCAGTGCACCGCGCATCCGAAGGCGTCCGGGCGGAATCGGCGAGGTCGTCTTCGTCGCCACCCGGTCACGCACCCCGGCGGTGGTCAACGCGCGCCCGAGCACCCGCGCGGCGGTGCGTTCGCCCGTGGTCGGCGGGCGGGTGCCGATCGTTTCGGTACGCCCGTCAGGGGGACAACCGACCGTGAACACGGTGCGGGCGGCGTCATCGGCCTTCTTCTCGGCGGCGTCGGCGGCGGCCTTCTTGCGGGCGGCGATCTCGGCGGGGTCCTCGGGCAGCTTTGCCCGCGCCACCGCGCGCGCCACCTTTCCCAGTGCTTTGCCGATCGCGTCGGCCAGCGGGGAGGGCGACGGGGTGCCGGACGGGTCGGGGGTGGCCGACGGGTCGGCGAGGTGCGGCGGGGTGGTGTCGGGGTCCGGTCCGATGATCTCGCACCACTGGCGGCCGAGTTCGATCATGGCGGCGGTGTCGTCGTCGGCGGTGCGGAACGCCTGACGCCACACCGCGCGCAGCTTTCCGAGTTTATCCGCGCCGAGCACGTCTTCCACGGCACGCGCGACGGGCGCGGTTTCGGTGCGGGTGAGGATGCCGCCGTCGGTGCGTCCCAGGAACAGGGCGGCGGTGTGGGCGGCGTCGCGCGGGGTCATTTTCGGGGCGAAGGCGGGGTCGTCGAGTTTCATGCCGCCCGTGACGATGGTTTTCACGCACGCGCGCAACCAGTGGCGGTCGTCGGGGCGGCGGCGGATTTGTGCCCGTTCGATCCGGGGCTCTTCCAGCAGCAGGGCGGCGTCCACCACGCCGGGGCCGGCTTCGGCGGGGACGGCGGCGAGCCATTTGGTGTGTTTGCTGTGTGCGCACTCGTGGGTCAGCGCGCCCCACGTGGGGGCGTAGCGTTTCCGATCGCTCATCCGGTGCGGTTTGGCGGTGGCGGGGTCGACCGGGTGCAGGTGGGTCCCGTCGACTTCGATCATGGCGGTGGCGGGCAGGAAACACGCCGGGGCACCCTGTCCGGCACCGGGCACGATGGTGACCAGCAGGTCGTCGCGGTCGGCGATCGCGGGGACTTCGGCGGTCAGCGCGGCCGATAGCGCGTCCCATCCGGGGGCGGCGGGGAACACGGCCGAGGCGGTGGCGGCGGGGTCGGCGATCATGTGCGCGGTCATCGCGGTGTGTCCTTTCCGGACGGTTAGGGTGCGGGCGGCGGTGGGTCAGATACGGGCACCGAGTGCCAGCGGGGCAACGGTTTTGCCGAAGGCGGCCTTGACGGCGGTTGCCACGATGTCGCGGTCCTCTTCCGGGGCGGTGCCGATCAGGTTCCCGGCTGCGGCGTCGGTGCCCAACACGTCGGCGATCTTCTGGAATGCCAGCAGTTCGCGCAGTTGCGGTGCCCACCGGATCTCGCCGTTGGTCTGTCGGGTGGACAGGTTGCGCGCCACGGACACGGCGCGGGTGTCGATCTTGAGTTGGGTGGCGAGGTCGTAGTCGGTGGACACCTGGATCTGCACGGAAAACCGCGACGCCAACGCATCCGACAGCACCGCGCCGTGCACGCCGGGGTTGTGTCCGGCCACGACGTAGAAGCCGGGCGCGGCGTCGATGACCTCGCCGCCGTTGGCCTTGATCATGATCTGGCGGCGGCCGTCCATCGCGGGGTACACCACGGCGAGCACGGTCGGCGGTATGAGCGTGGCGTCGTCGATGAACAGGGTCCGGCCTTCGTGCATCGCGCGGACCAGCGGACCGTGCACGAACACGAATTTGCCGTCCGGGGTTTGGGTGTACTCGCCCACGATGTCGGCGACCGTGGTGTCCCCGTCGCCCTGAACCGTGACCAGGTCACCGAAAGCGGCCTCGACGACCGAGGTCTTCCCGGTTCCGGGTGGTCCGTACATCAGGGCGGCGACCCCGGCGTCGCGCAACTTGCGCAGCGCGGTCACGTCCGGAAGTCCGGACAACTTGCGCGGGTGGTAGAGCTGCCCGTTTGGGCGCGTGACCGGACCGGTCACGGCCGGAGTCGTTGCCGGGGCGGCGGGTGTGGTCGTCGCGGGCAGTGTCGTCGGGCGGGGTGTGCGGGGGCGGCGGGGTGTGCCGGACGGGACCGCCACGGGCGCGGCGGCGGCGTCGGCGGTGGTCGGGGTCGACCGGTAGCGGACCGGTTTGGCCGAGGTTTGTTCGGCGTAGCCTCCGGCGGTGAGCGCGGCGAGCGCGTTGCCGATCGCGCCCGATGACTTCCCGCCGAGTGCGGCGGCGATGTTGCGCGGGGTCAGTTCGGTGCCCGCCTGATCGGTGAGGACTTGCGCCACCTGTCGGCGGAGTTCGCCGTTGGGCAACCGCCCACCCGCCGGGGCGGTGGTCGTCGTGCCGGATGCCGCCGGGGCGGTCGTCGGCGTGGCTGGCGTGGTCATCGCGGGTGGGTCCTTTCGGATCTAGTGCGGGGCGGCGGGAACGGTCAGGCCGCCACGGCGGCGGTGTCGTCGATGACGTCGGGCGCGTTCTGGTGGGCTTCGGCGGCGGCGTCGGCCGATTCCGGGGTGTGGCCGTATTCGACCCACCCGCAGTAAAAAAACGCGGTCACCGTGTTGTCGGTTTCGGTGGCGGTGTCGGCGTAACACATAATCGGTCCCATTCGTCGGACATGGCTCGCGCCGGGTGTGGTATTCGGTGCGGTTTCCGGTTTCCCCGGTGGTAATTCAATTATGACTCTGCCACGCGCCGCGCGCAATAAAAATGGCCACCCATTTTTAAGACTCTTTTCGTAGTCGTCGCGGGGAAATAGAAAGCCGTCCGTACGGTCACAATTCCAGTCGTCATTGCACCAGTTTTCGCAGGTCGGCGACCCCCTTGTCGTGCGCCGGCCACCGCGGACGGGAATGTCAAGGCAAGGGGCAAGGAATGCCATCGGCAGAGGATAAGAAACAAAACAATAGGGAAAGTGAGTAAGGGTCAAGGTGAGAGATAGCCAAAAGGTGAGAACAGATGAGCGATGAGGGCGCCGGCCACCCAGTCCGCCCCGATGTGTCTACCGGCTTGTGAACAAGCGAGTCTGGGATACCAGCGGATCCCCCTGCGGCGTCACTGACCAGCATCTCCGCAGGCTGCAGGGGGTGGTCCTCTAATCTGATCCCCCGTATGAACCCCATCATGAACCCCCGTATGAACCCCCAAAGGAAGCCACTGTGCGTGTAGATGATCTCCAGTGCGACTACTGTGAGTGACATTCGGTCACGGTTCGCCTTGAGTAGGAATACGGTGGGCCGGTTCCGCCGTTCGGCGTAACGTGGAGGGCTCTACTGCTACGAGACGAGGAGGCCAGGACCGGCTCTGCGGCCGTGCTGACCAGGCACGACCGTTTAGGTGGCAGTCGCAGGGGGCACGTCGCCGGACAAGGGGACGACGGGCGCGGCGCGAGGGTCGGGTCAGTGCACACGGGGAGGCGCTATGAAGGTCGGGGACGAGGGGTTCCTTCGGGGTTTGTACAACCTGAAGTATCTTTTCGGAGACAAGTGGGCACCGGCCATCCTGGTCACGCTCTCGGGTGGCCCCATGCGGCGAAAAGAAATTCTCTCCACGATCAGCTCGTATTCCATTGGTGAAGAATGGTCGGACAAACACGCCGTCCTACACGATAGCATTCTGGCCCGCACATTGAAAAAGATGACCGAAGAAGGTCTGTTGAAGCGGGTCCGGTGCACAAAGACTTTTCCGGTCACGGTTACTTACGAGTTGAAGCCGGAAGTCTTGGAGTTCTTGACGCTGACTGAGACACTCGTGGCCTGGGCTGATGAGCATCAGGAACTCATCGCGCAGGCCCAGGCATACAGTCGCCAGAATGGCGACGAGATGGGCACCCTGACCGGAATCGCCGAGCTGGACGAACTCAATCTCGGCGATGAAGTGGACGACGAATAGGCCGAGCTGGCGCACGCCCGCACGGTCCGGGCCGGCAACGACAAGCCCTCGCCGCCGTTGCCCCACCGCCTCAGCTGGCCGCGATGCGACCACGTTCACCTTGGGCTTGTGCACTCGCGGCGTCAGCTGAGCCGACCTCGTGGCGCTGCTCCAGCCGGGCAGCCAGCCCACGAGCCTGCGGAGTCGGCGTCGCGTCGACCTCGGCGAGCCGGGTGGTCAGCAAGGTCAGCGTCCGCGGGATGGCGTCCAGCTGCCCGAGACGTTCCTGCAGCCGCATGATGTCGCGGTAGAGCAGCTCGTTGTGCGGATCGAAGGCCCGCGCGACTTCCAACAGATCCAGGGTCTGCTGTGGATCGGAGTCCACCAGCGCGCGGGCCAGCGCCGCGACAGCGTCGATGGCGTCGCGGCGGATCGCCTCGCGGGCGGGCTCGATCCACTCGTTCGACATGCCCTCGGCCAGCGGCCCGCCGTAGCTGTTGACCACGTCGCGGTACGCATCGACACGCGCCGAGTCGGTGGCAGCGGCGCGGCGGGCGGCCACGGCGTGCGCGAAGCGCCAGTAGTCACTGCGAACGCGCGCGGGATCGAGCTGGTAGCGCCCGTTGCTGGCGGAGACGACGTCGGTCACCGCGCCGTTCGTGGCCGTGGCCAGCGCGCTGCGCATCCGCGACAACGCCGTGTGCAGGGCGTTGGTCGGCCGCGCCGGCGGGTCCTGGCCCCACAAGGCCGAGACGAGCGTCTCGCGGGTGGCACCGTCCGGATGCAGCGCCAGCAGCACCAGCAACTCCTTGGTCCGGGGCTGCAAGGCGCCGGTGATCTCGCGCGCATCGCCGGTGTCACCGGGTTCGGGGTGCCAGTGCACCCGCAGGTCACCGAGCACGGTCACGGTGAGCAGCGCTCGGCTGGTGTCCGGTTCACCGCCGCTGGTGGTGGTCGGCGGTGCCTCGGCCACGGGTTTGGCAGGCTCGCTGGTGGACGCCGGTTCGTCGGCTTCGCCCTCGTCGTGGTGCTCGGTCTCGTCGGCCAAGCGCGACGGGACCTGCCGGACACCGGAGGCCGGTGGGCGCAGCCGGGCACCGGGCGGCTGAACCTGAGCGGGGCCGAGGATCTCCAGATCGGTGTCCGGGAGCGCCGGTTGCGTGACCGCGACCGTGACTTCCAGCTCGATCTCGTCCGCGCCCGAGCCGCCGGTCTCGAGCGGGTCGGCCTCGCCTGGCGCTTGGTCGTTGCCGGCGGGGTGCGCCGCCACGATGCGAGGACGCGGCACGGGCGGCGCGACGAGGTCGTCGGTGGCCGGCGGGTCAGGTTCGGCTTGACGCAGCAGGGCCAGCAGCGCGGCGGCGTCGCCGCCGCCCAGGCGGAACATCCGGGTGCCGCGCAGGGCCTCGCCCAGACCAGGGCCGGTAGCCGAGATCGAGCCATCGTCGCGGACGTAGGCGGTAACGCCGGGTTGCCACTGGCCCAGCAGCAGACCGGTGACGCCGAACGGCGCTCCGTTGTCCAGGACCGCCTGCAGTCGTGAGTGGTGTGCTGGTGGTCGTGCCACCAACACCAGCGGCGGCCACGTCCCCGGCTCGGCCTCGGGTTCCCGGCTGGCCGTGGCTCGCACCAGGGTCTCGGCCTCTACCGCGTCCAGCGCACTGTCCAGGTCGGCGACGACCCGCACGGCCGAGGGCAGGTGCTCCCGGGTTGCCCCGCGGCCGAGCACCGAGACCAGGTCGTCGGCCGGGACGATGACGATCGCCCCGGCCGACGTCGCCGGGTGGTCTGGGGAGCTGGTGAGCGCGGTGATCAGCAGAGCGCGGGCCGCGGCGGGAGCACCGGCGCCGACCAGGCCGAGGCCGCGGGCGGTCGCGAGGTCGAGGGCGACCTCGCGACCGTCGCGGACACCCAGACCCGGCGCGACGGTGGGGGGTCGGCCGGCGCCGGTCTGGGGTGCGCCCACCACAAGGGGCGGCGCGGGCGGGACACGCTGCGGACGCTGCTGGTCCTCGTCGTCCGGGTAGTCCTCGTCGAGGTCGATCTCGTCGTCGGTCTCGGAGCGCAGGTGTGCCAGCCGCAGCTGGTAGACCACCGGTGCGACGGGCAGGTCGTCGCGGTTGCCGCTGCCGGGCCGGTATCGGCTGTTGTGGCGGCGGCGGGCGACGAGCAGTGCCGCGCTGATCGCGGCGGCCAGGCCGAGCCCGACAAATAGCTCCGCTCCCCAGCGGAAGCCGGGTTCGCTCGTCGTGGGAGCCGAGTTGGTGCCGGTCGCGGTCGGTGGTGCCTGCTGGGTGGACGGCGCTGGTTGCGCTGGTGTGGACGGTTGGATGCTCGTCGGTGGCACAGCGGTGGTCGGCGGGGCGGGCGCGGTCGGCGGGGCGGGAGTGGACTGGTCCGGGTCGGCTGGCTGCTGGGGTGGCACCGTGGGCGCGCTGGCGTCGTGCGGCAGTGCGAGTTCCTCGCCGGGGAAGATCAGGCTGGGTTTGGTGAAGGTATGCCCGTTCGGTTGCGGCTTGCCCTTGTTGAGGTCGAAGATCTCCGGCCACCGCGCGCCGTCGCCGAGGCTGCGTTCGGCGATGCGCCACAACGAGTCGTGCACCCCGTTCTGCGGTGCCAGCACGACCACCGACTCCGGATATGTGGGAGCGGCGAGGATGGTGCTGTCTCCGGTGGTGGTCTGGGTGGCGAAGACCGCGTTGCGCACCATCGGGGTCTCACCGGCGGGGCCTGGGTGTTGCCGGGCTGGGGCGGTCGCCACGACTTGCGATCCGGTCCCGAGCGCCGCGGACAAGGAGGTGGATGGTGCCGGAGCGGGCCGGTTGCCCAGCACTGCCAGCAGGACCGCGCCAACCAGCACGGCCGCCAGCGCGTGCATCGGACCGGCGGCGGAGAAGTCCGGCAACCGGGCCGCGTCGAACCCGCTGCGTGCCAGGTCGACTGTGCACCGCAGGACGTCGATGGTGAACGCGGCCCAGGTGATCCAGCACAAGCAGGCGAGAAAGCTCAGCAGGAACGTGGTCGTCATCGAGCCGAGCAGCACGCCTTGGACCTCGGCCCACGTCGGGACGTGGTTCGGCAACGGCCAGCCGACGTAGTGCCACAACGCCCAGGGCAAGCCCACCACAAGCGCGAGCAGCACCGCGGCGGAGATAAGCCCTCGGAGCACCCGGCCGACGAACCGGAACATGCTGGTCAGTGCCCACCACACGCGGCGGCCCGTGCCCGGTGGCCGGGTCGGCTCCCGGCCGGACTTGTGCGATGTCGAGGTCACAGCTGACTCGTTTCCTTGGTAGTACGGGGCTTTAGGGTTCGATGCCCACCACCTCGACGAGGCAACGGATGGACGCGTCGGCGTGTCTTGGTGACAGCCGCCTGTCAGGTCACCCCCGCCGTGACGCGTTCAGGCGTGTCCGCGGTGTCGGTGCGAGGTGCGGCGGGCTCGCGCGGCACGGACGCCAGGCCGTTCGTCGGTGCCTTCGCCGCGGACGGTCCTCGGGCTGTGGTGCTCGGCGCGGTCACGGCGGGCTTTTTCTTTTTGGTGGTGCGGTTCGGTTTCCGGGTCGTGAGCCATCCGGTCAGGTCGGCTGCCGGAATGTTGGTGAACCGCGCCAGCTCGTCGATGTCCAGCACGTCGCTCGCGTCAGCGAGTACGTCGCCGAGCTGTCGTTCGACCTCGTCGAGTTGCACGGCGAGCTCGCTTCGGGTTTTGGCGAGTTCGCCGACTTGCTTTGCCGCGGCGGATCGCTTCAGACGCCGAGCCGTGTCGGCCGCCTCGACTCGGCGGTCGATCTCCTCAGCCGTGGCGATCTCGTCGGTCGTAGCCATCCTGATCTCCTCTGTGTTGACGTACTGGTGTGAGCGTTGGAGTGCCGCTATGGGTCGATGGTCACCACCCCGCGCTGGGGATGAGCGCTACCGGTGCCGTGAACGGTCAGGCTGGAGATCCCGACCATGCCCAGCAGTTGCGTGTTCTGGGAGGCGGTGATGGTGACCGTGACGGTGTCGCCGGAGACGGTCACAGTTCCGGAGGCGCCGACGGTGGCGAGATAGCTTTGCGCGTCGGCGACCGCCTGGACCCGCACCAGTTGCAGGGTGCCGGTGCTGCGGTACGCGGAGAGGTCGATGGCCTGGGCGCCGGCGCGAGCGGCGGCCTCCGCCTGCCCGTTGGCCTTGACCTTGGCGGACAAGGCCAAGCCCCCATCCAGGGTCAGCCCGGCCAAGGCGAGGATCCCGATGGCGAGCACCACGACGAACGCGGTCGCCGTGCCGTCGTCGGCCCGCCACCAGGTCCGCCGCTGCGATCGCCACCAGCGGCTCCACCGTGTCCACCGGAGTGTCGACTTATCGAGTGCCTGGCGGATCATGCGCCGCCTCCGGAGGCATGTCCCGAGACCGAGCGCCAAGTATCGACTGGTTCGATCGCGGTGGCGGACAAGCGTTTCTGACCGGGAACGCCGAGGATCAGCGCGTCGCCGAAGTCGACCGCACACGACACAGTCACGCTGACCGTGCCGCCCGGTCGCATCCCGCCGGTGGCGGTGTCCACGCTCAGCGACGCACAGGTCACTGAAGCCGAGGACAGCGCGTTCGTGGCGGTGGACTGAGCCGCCGCGGTCGCGGTGGCCGATGTGCGTTCGATGCTTGCCGCGCGGGCCGCTTGGTGCGCGGCATCGTCCAGCCGCAGCCGGGCATCCACCCCTCGGTGGATCACCACAGCGACGAACACGAGCAGCATGACCAGAAACGGCGCCGCTAGGGTGACTTCCGCAGCCACTGAGCCACGGTCCGCGCGCCACCAGGCCACCCACCAACCCCAGCGCGGGTGATCGCGCCCCAGCGGGCGTTCTGGACTACCGGACGGGCACGTGGCGCCTGTCCGGGCGGCGGGCGAGTTCGTGGTCGTCATGGTGTCGGATCACCCACCGCTGGCCAGATCGGGAACGAACCGTTCGACCGGGCCGGACGCCTCGGCGTGCACCGGCAAGCTGAGGAACGGGACCACCGACGTCGCGGTCCCGGAGATCCGGATCGACGCCGAGTTGGCGGTGCGGTCGGCACCGACACCGGTGCCAGTCAACGGGCCGCGTGCGAGCTGGTCGAGCATCTGCTGCGCGCTCGCGCTGCCCGCGGCCGCGGTGCCGTTCTGGGCTCGCGCGGCGGCGAGCCCTTGAGACGCGGCGGCCTGGGCGATGTGCGTGGCGTGCGACCACAGCGCGAACTGCACGATCGCCAGCAGCATCAACAGAAGGAGCGGCGTCGCGATCACCAGCTCCGCACTGACCGCGCCACGGTCACCGCGCAGCAGCCGCCGGATACGGCCTCGCGAGGCCGTCCTCTTGTGCGCGGGCCGCGGCCGGCTATCACCGCGGGCTCTGTCGGCGCGGCGGTGACGCCACCGCTGTGCCTGCTCCCGGCTCATCACGGTTACAGGTTGATGCCGTTGGCCTTGGCGGTGACCTTCGCGATGATGATCGCGATGATCGCCAACGCGGCCACTACCAGCAGCGCCGTCACCAGTACGGTTTCGGTCGAGTACCCGGCCTCGGGTTCCCGGCGCAGCAGTTCCCACCGCGCTTTTACCGTCGTCCACAATGTCACCAGGTAGAGGTGCATCGCGCCTTCTCCTCCCATTTCCACGTGCCCCGCAACTCACAATCCATTGAGGACCTGTGTGAGTCCGGGGTAGGCGATGAACGCCAAGAAGCCCAGGAACAACGCCATCACCGGCAGCGACATGCGTTCGGTGGCGGCCTGGGCGTCGCCTTCGGCGTCGGTGATTTGATGCGTGCGCAGCGCACCGGCCTTGGCCGCGAGCGAGGTGCGGACCTTGGCGCCCTCGGTGCCGGCCAGGCTGACCGAGGCGGCGAGCTCGGACAGCTCGGTGACGTCGAGTTCCTCGCCGAGCTGGCGCAGCGTCGCCCACGGTGTCGTGCGGGTCAGCCGGGCGGTGTCCAGGGCTCGGCGGATCTGCTCGAATGCCCAGCCGCGGCCGATGGCGATTGAGTCGTTGAGCGCGCTGTCGACCCCGGCGCCACCGGCGAGGGTGATCCACACCAAGTCGAGGTAGGCGGATAGGGCGTGGCGGAACCCGGTGCGCAGCTTCGCCGCGTCGGATTTCGCCTGCAGGTCAGGCAGAACGAATCCGGCGGCGGCCAGAACGAGTCCGGCGATGATCGGGAACTCGATCCCCAGCGACAACCCGGCCAGGGTGAGCAGCAGTTGCAGCAGGACGGGCGCGAGCAATCCGGCGATCGCCAGGGTTGCCTTCTCGGCCAGATGGGTCGCGACCGGGCGGCCGATGACCGCCAGATCGCGAGCCAGCCGGTCGCCGGGCAGACCGAGCGCGCGCAGCGGGGCGATGAACGGGCGGCCGAGCCTGGCCGCCCACCCGGTGTCCTCCGTGGCCAGGATCGGGGTCGGCGCGGGCGCCGCCGTGCTGCGTGCCAGGACCGCGCCCAGAGCGGGCCGGGGCGGGAACGCCCACACCGCCAGCGCCCACAGGCCCAGGCCCAGCCCGGCTCCCAGAATCAATGCGGTGATCACGGTGGTCACACCTGCCTCTCGGCGACGAGCGCAGGCCGGTCCTCGGAGCTGGCGGCCAGGGACAAGAACCGTTCGGGCTCGGCGACCCTGGCGACCCGCACCAACCACGCGAAACCCAGTCCGAACAGAATCCCGATGCCCAGCAGGACAATTTGCCCGGTCGGGGAGTCGTAGGCGGACAGGTACGGGCGGTTGAGCAGCACCACGGCCACGGCGAAGCACAAGGTGGTGCCGACGATCACCCGCACGCTGGTTCGGGTCCGGGCGCGTCCGGCTTCGACTCGCATCCGCATCGAGGCTTGCTCGCGGGCGGTGTGTGCCAGGGAGCCGAGCAAGTCGCCGAGCTGGCGGGCCTGCTGTTCGGCCGCGAGCACCAAGGCGGCGATGACGAGGTCGCCGGTGGGGTCGGCGAGCTGGTCGGCCAGGTGGCGCAGGGAGGGCGCCAACCGGTCTCCGTTCTCGATGCGGACGGCGAGGTCGGTGATCTCGCCGCGGATGGCCGGCGGCGCCAGCGGAGCGGTCGCGAGGATGGCCTGCTCCAGCCCAGCGGCGGCCGAGAGCGTGTCCCTGAGCATTTCCGTCCAGGTCGCGATCGCCTCGATCCGCGCCACCCGGCGTGCGTGCTCGGGGTCGCGGCCCAGGACACGGGGCAATGCCCAGACCGCGAGCCCGGCCAGCACGGCGCCGACAACCCAGCCGGTGGCAACACCAGTGAGCGCGCCCACCGCGACCGCCAGGCCGATCCGCAGCGCCTGGCGCTGATCTCGCGGCGCGGCTTGGGCGCGGCGCGTCTGCCCGCGGTGGAACAGTCCGGAGCGCCGGTTCACGTCCACACCGCGCCAGCCGATGATGACCAGCAGCAGCCCGACACCGACGCCGACGCCGAGCAGGGCCGAGAGGGCGGTGGTGGCGCTGATCGTGATGTTCACCGCGGCCACCACCCCTCCGGCTGCTCAAGCAAGCCGGGGTCGAACCCGGTATCGACGAGGTCGTCGAGGGTGTCGGTGCGCAGTGCCCCGGCCACCGGCCCGGCGCGGCGGTCCGCGCCGGGCCGGTAGACCTCGTTGGAGACCACCTGGGGGCCGTCGGCGCCGACGACCTCGCGGATCGAGGACACGACGCGGGTGGTGCGGTCGGTGCCGCGGGCCAGGTGCACGACAAAGTGCACCGCCGAGGCGACCAGCAGGTTCGTCGCGTCCAGCGGGAGGCGTTCGACGCCTTGTGCGGCGTAGGAGGCCAGCCGGGTGAAAGCGATCCGTGAGCTGGAGGCGTGCAGGGTCGCCATCGAGCCGTCGTTGCCCTGGCTCATGGCGTTGCACATCGGGATGACTTCCGGTCCCCGGATCTCCCCGACGATCACCCGGTCCGGCGACATGCGCAGGCCCCACCGGACGAGTTCGGCCTGGGAGATCGCGCCCTCGCCCTCGACGTTGGCTTCACGGGCCTGGAAGGCGGTCACGTCGGCGTGGACTTCGGGGTCGAGTTCCAGGCCGAGCTCGAAGGCGTCCTCGATGGTCACGATCCGCTCCATCGAGTCCATCTCCGAGGCCAGCGCCCGCAGCAGGGTGGTCTTGCCCGCGCCGGTACCACCGGTGATCAGGATGTTCTTGCGCGCCCGGACCAGCGCGCGCAGGAACTGCTCCAGGCCGGGGTCGATGGTGCCGCGAGCGCGCAGTTCGGGCAGGGTCACCGTGAGGTAGCCGTGCCGGCGGATCGACAGCGAGGTCACCCCGCCCGCGGTCAGGCCCATCACCGCGAACAACCGTTCCCCGCCGGGGAGTTGGAGGTTGACCGCCGGGGAGCCGTAGTCGAAGCGGCGTTCCTGGCTGGACGCGCGGGCCGCGAGCAACCGGACCAGGTCGGTCAGCTCCTCGTTCGACGAGGCGATCGGGGCGACCCGCGCGCGGCGGCCGTCGTTGTACTGCACGAAGACCCGGTCGTAGCGGTTGGCGTTGATCGTCTCCACCGTCGGGTCGTCCAGCAGCGGCTGCAGGCCGGCCATGCCGAACAGCTCGTTGATGACCTCGGTGATCACCCGCTGCTCGACATCCCGGCCGACCAGCGACCGGTTGTCCATCAGCTCGTTCTCGCTGTGCGCGGCGACCGCGTCCTCCAGGATCGTCCGCGCCAGCTCGCGGCGGGCTTCCCTGGTGACCGGGGCGCCGGTGCGGCGTTGCTGGGCGTCGACCCGCAGCGGCAGCTCGGTGCCGAGCGTGTCGCGCAGGTGCTGGCGAAGCCGCCCGACGGCCTCGGTCGCCTGCGCCTGCGCCGGCTCCGGGCCGCTCGGCGCTGGTTGCGGGGTCGCACGCGCCCAGCTGGGGTGGCCGGACGTGTTGGCCGGTTGCCAACCTGACGGTTGTCCCTGCTGCTGCGGACGCAGGGGGACCGGAGCCGGATAGCCATTGGGTGGAGGACAGTTGGGCGGGTACGTCATGACGCTTGCCCTCCGCGCGAGGTGGTCTCGGTGTTCGGTGGCAGGGGTGCAGGTGCCAGTCGCAGGCCGTTGGCCGAGACCGCGAGGGTGGGCACGCCGGGCACCGCGCGCAGCATGGACATCGGCTGGTTGTCGGCCGGTGCCTGTCGGGGCAACGCGGGCGGCGGTGTTTGTTCGGCGATGAGCACTTTCGCGACCCTGTGCGCGACCTGTCCCAGCGCGGAATGGGCCGGTTCGCTGCGGCCCCACCGCAGCGTGCTGGGCCGTCCACACAGCACAGCGGCCCCGTGCGGGTCGTCGGGAACGCGGCCCAGCGGCAGAACGCCGAGTTCGCGGGTGACTTCGGCGGTGGAGTACCCCTCGCCGACCAGCAACATCGCCGGATGCGCGGTCCACCTGCCGATCGCCGGCAGGCGACGGGCCAGGTGGGCGAGGTCGTCGGCGTGCGCACGGGTCAGCAAGACCATCGCGTCGGCCGAACGCACGATCGGCATCGCCGGAGACCCAGCGTCAATTCGGCCGCAGTCCACGATCACCACGGACTCCGGCGCGCCCGCAGCTGTCCGCAGCACCCCAGCGCCTGTAGTCGGGTCGGCCAGCGCGGACAACGCTGCTCGCGCGCGGTCGGCGTCCGGTGGTGCGGCCACCACCGGCAGCCCGCCCGGCAGGGCCTGCGCGTGCTGCCACAGCAGCGCCGGGTCGTCGCTACGCCGGGCGGCGACCGCCAAGCTCATCAGCCCCGGCGCCGATTCCAGCGAGAACCGCGTCCCGACGTCCCCGCCGGAGGGGTCGGCCTCCACCAGCAGCGCGCGCGAGGGCGATGGCCAGCGCGCGGCCAGCGCGACCGAGAACGTGGTCACTCCAGGCGACCCTTTCACCGACAGCACCGCCACCAGCATCACTGACCACTTCCCGGAAGCATCACGATCGACAACTGACCCGCGGGCACGGCGGCGATCTGGCGGGCGGCGGCCTGGCTCAGCTGCACCGACACCACCGTGACCTGCTGATTCGGCGGCGAGGTCACGCTGGTGACCACGGCCGGCCACACCGTCGTGGCGTCCGGCGTCGGCGGGCTGGCCAGCGCAGCGCCCAATTGGCCCGGCACGAACACCACTGACACGTGCGCGCCTGGCGACACCTCCACCGGGAACTGGCCCGCCTTCAACGACAAAGCCGCGATCGCTTGGCCTGTCACAGGAACACCGGCACCGCTCACCGCGTCCAGAGTCAGCAGCGCACCGGCGGGCAGACTCGCGGACATCGTCTTACCCACCACGTTCGTAGCCTGGTTCGCGTCCACAACAGAAACGCCGGGGTCGACGGCGATGTTTACCTGCTTGAGATCCTGCGCGGTCAGCACCTGCCCGACCGCAACCGGCCGCGCCAACGCCAAGACCGATTGCCGGTTCCCGGAGTTCAGCGAAACCACTAGGAACGCGGCCGCACACGCCAGCACAAGCAGCGCACCCAGCAGTAGGTGCGGGATGCTGCGACGTCGTTTTGTTCCGCGCAGCCGCGAGGCGGGCTTCTTGCCGTCCGCCACCCAGGGGCCGCTGGCCGACTTCGTGGGTCGGTCGGTGTCCGGCTGGGTCGTGATGTTCGTGGTCACGCCGGTACCTCCTCCAGGCATGGGAGTAGTGCGCCGCGTCGCCAAGGTTCTTCAGCGAGCGGAAGGACGAGTTGCTGTTGGTGTTGTCGTGAAAGGAGGTGCTGCCTGGGAAGGTCAGCCGCCGCCGTTGTTGAGGGCTTGGGACTCCGCGACACGGAAGGCCGCGTTACCGGTCGTGGTCAGGTCCGGGAACGTTCCACCTTGCCCCGCGCCCGCCCAGGTGACCGTCCATTGCACCGTCGCGGCGACCGGGAACGCTTGCCCCGCTCGCTTCGCGGACGAGGCGCGATAGGTGTGGCCACAGTCCGGCGACGGCGCCTTCGGGTCAGCCCCGGCCCGGAACGGCGTGCCCGCCCCAGTACACGTCACCGTGCTGCCGTCGCCCATGGACCACGTCACCGACGTCGGCGTCGCGGTGGCCGTCACCGACACGCCCGGCACGGAGGCTGTCGCCGATACCGGCCCCCACCCGCTCGAGAGCCACATCCACGTCGGCAAGTTCACCAGCTGATCGCCGACAGGGTTCGCCGCGATCGTCGGCGTGGGCAGCCGCAACTGCTTGCGCGCCATCTGCGCCAACTCGGCCGGCGAGGGCAACTGCGCCGCACCGGGTTGCTGTCCATCCGCGATCCACACCGGGGGCCGGTACAGCCCGTCGGTGACGCCTGCTGTCGAGCATTGCCATACGTACCAAGAACCCTGCTGGCCCTGCGCTGGTTGGGCGGCTTGCGCCAGAACCACACCATCCGCTGCTGGACGGGCGAGGACAGCGGGTTGCGCGGACGCGCCGCCGGTGCTCAGTGGCTTGGTGAAGGCGGCGGTGACCACACCACCGGACGGCGGCTGGTAGTTGCTCTTCACGTAGGAACACTTGGCCAGGTTCGAGTTCCCGCCGATGATCGTGTCGCCGGGGTTGCTGCTGTCCTTGCCTGGGTTGCCGGTGCCCGGACGTCCGGGTTTGTTTCCGTTTCCTGGGTTCCCCGGTTTGCTGTTGTCGCCGCCTTTGCTCGCACCGAGGTCACAGACCGGGGCCGGCGTCTGGTCGCACGTGGTGCTGCCGTAGCCGCCGTCGGCGAGCGCTGGCGCCACACCGCATATGCCGCCGACGACCACCAGCCCTGTCACGATTGAAACGCGTCGTAGTGTCAACATGTCCCCGCCTCATGAACCCCGTACTCCGAGACTTTCCACGGTCCATCCGCCTGCTTCTGGACGATCGCGTTGATGAGGTGCCGACCGCCCGGAGTGTCGTTAGCGAGCTGCCCGGTGTCGGCCTTGTACTTCAACCAGCGCGAATCGTCGGAGCAGTCAGCGATCACGATCTTGTTCGGGTTGTCAGGAGGTTCGACAGAGGACACCGAAGGCTCGTAAGTGGGTTCGCCTTTGGTCACCAAGCCGTTGTAGTGATCTGCGTACAAGGCCCGTGACATGTTCGTCAGCGCGATCCCGGTCGCGTACCGCCCCAGCTTCGGCGACTGCCAGTCCGACGTGGTGCCAGCGGTGACGAAGTCCTGCCACATCCCTCGGTACGACGCGAGGGCGTCCTGCTTGGCTTTGTCCACCACGGACAAAGCCGTGGTCGGCGGAGCCGACGTCGCTGGCGCCTGCCCGGACGGCTGGATCGTGCCGGACGTTGGGGTAGTCGTGCCGGAACTACACGCGGCAAGGATCGCCAACGTGGCTCCGAGCCCGAGCACCGCCTTGGCTTGGCGCCCACCAACGATCAAGACCTTGCGAGCCACCACACCCCACCCCCCAGACATCAGCGAAGATCGTCAATCTTTTTCGTGATACACACCACGTCTACACCACCGACCCCCACCGACTGCAAAGGGTGTAAGTGACTGACTTTGAAGTAGGAATGGGTTTTCTAATGAATCTTCACTCTTTCGAGCTATAGGCATCACTGTCCGAGGTTGCCTGGGGTGACACTAGGGATGTGACCAGCGGCTTCCGGGGGTGAGGGGTGGCAAATTGGCTACCGAACGTAACTAAGACCGGTCGTCTCTGATGTTCGCCGCATTCACCATGGCGTGGACAGGAGTGGGGTTCCTCGTGGGCGCCGCGCTGGCGCTCGGCATTCGTTCCCTGGTCACGATAGCTCCGCCCGCCTCCAACGCGACGCGGCTCACGGCTGCGATTCTGACCGCCCTCGCCTTCGGTGCTCTAGCCTGGCGCTTCGGACACCTGTTCGATTTGCTGCCTTACAGTGTTCTCGCCGCGATCGGCGTGGCACTGGGCGTGATCGATATTCTCGAGCAACGGCTACCGAGCGTGCTCGTCTACTCGGGCGTCGCCCTCGTCGGCGTACTGTTCGCGACCTCGGCCATCCTGCATTCCAGAGGACCGGACTTTCTGCGTGCGCTGGTCGGGATGGCGGTCATCGCCGTGTTCTACCTCGCGCTCGCGCTCATATCCAGAGGCGGGCTGGGAGCCGGCGACGTGAAGCTGGGCGGCCTGCTCGGACTCGCGCTCGGCTGGCTGGGCTGGTCGGCACTCGTCACGGCCACCATCCTCGGCTGGTTCGTAGCCGCCCTGGTGTGGCTGCTGCTTCGAGCGGCCCGACGAAGGCGGCGCGGCTCGCTGGTACCGATGGGGCCGTACCTGTTGCTCGGTGCGTTGCTCACGATCACGGTCGTTCCGACGTGACGTTCGCCGAAGGTGTGGCCGCCGTCACGATCCTTCGAGGCAGGAGCACAGTAACCCGATCGGGGGAGCCGTGGTCGGCCTGTTGCTAGCTAGCTCGCCAACTTCGTGGTGAGGAGACGGTGTCCAGTCTCCATCGTGAGGCTCTGTCGGCGGGCATCGGCCTGGCGGACGCTCTTGCTGCGCTTGGAACGCTTCGAAGGCGCCTTTGCACCGCTACGGAAGGAACTGTTGATTTCGGCAAGTTCTGCGGATAGCGCTCGGCATGGTGCGCATGCGTCGAGGTGTGTTTCAACTTCTTCGGTCTGCCGCTTGGGCAGGCCATCTCGTGTCCAAGAGCCGAGCACCTCGATCGTCGGTCCGCACTGCTTCGTCTGAGCTGCAGCCAAATGAGCCTGCAGATAGCCCTGACGGAGAGCTTCCCGAGCTCGGTATGCCAGGGCCGACACTCCGTTGGGTGTGAGGCCGAGGCTCGGCGCCACTTCCGCTGGTGTGCGCCCTTCGACCTCGGTGAGCCACAGCACCTTTCGCCAGCGATCGGGCAGTCCGACGAACGCCCTTTTCGCGAGAACTCTTTCACTGCTCGTCATCACGGTGTCATTGAAGGGGACGCTGACAAGGGCGGGATCCACCGCTTCTGTGATGTCGTCGGACAGTTCCACGCGGCGTTCCTTGCGAGTCCTGTCGTACGCCGTGCGCCGAAGCGCTGCGAGGAGATATGCGCGGAACGCTGAGTCAGGGCCACCGCCGGCGCGGAGAATTTGGAGGACCCTGATGAACGCTTCCGAAACGAGGTCGTCGGCTTCGGTTGCTGTCCGGGAAAGCTGGCGAGCAAGATTACGAGCTGAGACCACGTGTCGTGCGTAGAGGCCGCCATACGCCGCAATGTCTCCACGACGTACGGCTTGGATCAATCGAGCATCGTCACCACCATGAACGTCACAGGTCGACCGGACAGCTCCGCGAGAAGCCCTCGGACCGGAAGCTGGTGGCTGGGACGGTTGTGGCTGCTGGGCTGCGACGATTAGCTCGGGTGCTCCCACTTCTCGCTGGGGAGGACGAGTGCGACGGTCCCCGCACTGGCGTCGCGGGCTGCCAAAGGAGTCGAGTTGACCTACCTGTCCGCTGCAGCCCTCTACGAGACTGGTGGCCATAACCGCACTCCAATTCCTCATAGTTTTCATGAGCCCGCGGACTTGATCGCCGGGATCAACATGGTCTGCTCTTCTGGGCGTTCCGGCGGAGCCTGCTGACGTTGATCGGCGAGCTCGTGTCTGCCCGTTCCTGGTGGGAGAGTCAGCAGAGACTCGGAGAAGGCTGGGAACAGGGCGACCATTGCGCGGACGCAGCACAGTGGACAGAGGGTGTCCGGAACCGGCGGCCGCTGCTCCCAAATCTCTTCGATTGGAAGGCTGCACAGGCCGTAGAACTCGTTGTGGGGCCAGACGACGTGCACGCGTCCGGCATAGCGATCCGCTGTTCCGCCCTGCTGGTTGGTTCCCCAGTACAGCGGTGGTTCAGGTCCTTGCTGTGGCTCGGCCATGACTCACCGGGCCGACCTAGTTGGACAGTCGTGGCGGCGAGCAACGGCGGCCGGGAGCCTGTCTTGGCCGACAACACCATTCCTGTCACCTGGTTGTTGACGGCAACTCGCCTTGACAGGCCTCGCGGTGTCGAAAGCGTTCTCTCGCAGGGTGACCGTTGACAGGGCCAGCGGGGACTGGGAGAGCAAGATCGTTCGGCTCATCATCGATGTCCTTTCGTCCCTTACTCGACGCGGGCCGAGTCGGTTTCGGGAACCGGTGTGCCGGATCCAGGTCGGCGCCGGATCGGCACACCCGGCGATCGAGGGGCTTGGCCGCCGACGTTCGCCGGCGTGGACCCGGTCACCGTCCCGCTGAGGCCATGGCCCTCGTGGTAGCGATCACTGTCGTCTGCGGCGGGAAGTCCTTCAGTGCGTTCGGAGCGCACTCCCAGCACCAGAGACCGAGTCGCTCGTCGTCTGGGGATGGCAAGACGATGTTGTCGCCTTCGGGAGCGGCCGACACTCCCAGCCGAAGAAGGTCGGCGTGGACCACGTCGTCGAGTGCATGGCCGGGGCCGGTGATGAACGTCCATCGCTGGGTCCGCGCGCGTCCAATGACCGGACCGGCGAGCATCCGGACCTGAAGGCCGGCTTGGACACGCCGACCGAGTTCGATCGGCATGTTGATCGCGCCCAAGAGCCCACCGACGGGCATGAGGATGCGCTGCGTCGAGCGGTCAACGGTGGCTGGTAGCCCGTATTCGCTGCGATAGGAGTTGCAGCGTTCTTCGGAAGTCAGGTCCGAATGTGCGACTGGAGTGCGAGTGGTCGACGTTGTCACGGCGAGCCACCTCCTTCGACAGAGCAGGGGTTCAGGCAGCGCGAGTCAAGCTGCGCTGCGGCGATGTGCCACGCGGGGTCGCTCGGCGGCGAGCCGTCGAGCGGCTTGTCGGCACTGCGTGCCGGGGGCTGCGTGACCGGGCGACAGGTTGATCAACACCCTGGGAGGCGAGGGTGGGACCCGTCGTCAGCGGTGCCTCGGGGCGCGGGCTCGGCGGTATGTGTTCACGGCAGCGTCGGACTCGACGCCGCTCGCCTACGTACCACCAGCCGGCACCGACTCCGGCCACGCAGCCCGCCATGAGAAGGAGCGCCGCTGCGATCGCCAGCCCAGACCCCCACAACGTCTCAGTGGGGGCTTGTATGGCACTGGGGGCGACCACGGCCGTCGCAGCTGCGATGTTAACTTGTGTACTCATCGCTCTGCGCTCCTCTCTGGCCTGGGGTGCTGTCGCGTCGATGCCTAAACCGTAACTTGTGTACTCAGATTAACTAGCCGACCGATCGGGTGAATTGCGGATACGCTATGCAACCAGACACCCTGTGGAGGTGGAGGAGTCCGTGAACCAGCCGCGCCGGGAGCTACCTCCGGCTGTCATGAAGATCGTCCTCGGCAACCAGCTCGCCCGTCTACGTGAGGCAGCTGGCGTCACGCAGGAAGACGCGGCCGGTGTCCTCGGATGCACCCAGCAGAAGATCGCTCACATCGAGGGCGGCAGCGGCATCCAGTTGATCGAGCTGAATGCTCTGCTCGATCGGTACGCCGCGAACGAAGCTGACCGGGCCTACACGCGAGACTTGCAAGCTGAGAGCAAGCACCGCACGAAGCGTGGCGCCTTCAGTACCAGGTTTCGCCAATACCTGCGCTTGCTGGTCGACATGGAACCGAGCTGCAACCGGTACTTCGCGTACCAGGCCCTGGTCGTCCCCGGGCTGCTGCAGACTGAGGACTACATGCGAAGGAACGCGCGGGCCTGGCGGCCCTCGCTGTCGCCCGAGGAGATCGACAAGTACGTCGCCGACCGCATCGCCCGGCAACCCGTACTGGACCACGTCGACCAGGAGTTCTGGTTCATCATCGACGAGGCGGCCCTGCGCCGGACCGAGGGCGGTCCGGTCATGAAGGCCCAGATCGTGAAGCTCGTCGAGATCATCGACAGGCCGAACGTCGAACTCCAGATCGTGCCGTTCAGCGTCGGCTACTACATGGGGCAAGGCCACGACTACACGATCTTCGGCTATGACACGAAGCCGGCGGTTGACATCATCTACCTGGAGCAGCATGACGGCGGGGAGTACGTCGAGAACAGCAAGAGGACGGCGCGGTACCTGACTCTCTGGGACCACCAGCGGGCCGCGGCCAGCGGGCCCGAGCAGACGCGACGGACCTTGCTGGAGATCGCCGCGTCGTTGTAGCTGACCTGCGACTTGAGATCGAAAGGGCACGAGGAAGCAGATGAACATCCAGGACGCAAACAAGCGCCACCTCGACACCAACTTCACCAAATGGCAGAAGTCGCCCCTGAGCAACCCTCCGGACAACCAATGCGTCGAGGTGTCGTTCAGCAGCAACGCCGTCGGGTTGCGAGACAGCCGGAACCCGGACGGCCACGTACTGGTCTTCGATTTCGGGGAGTGGGAGGCGTTCCTCGGCGGAGCCGCGGCCGGGAGCTTCAACCTGCCGAAGAACCAGTAGTGCGCCCGGGCGGCGATCCCATCGCCGCCCGCAGGCCAGCACCCGGTTGTCTTCAGTCACAGTCTTCGGTATCCCTGCGTTTGCGCTGGTAGCGGTCCAAGATTGATCGAACCCCCACCACGGGCGAAGGACTACCGTCCAGAACCCGTCCGCTACCCGCCCATGTTCCCGCCAACGTCGCGCTCGGTTACGTCAGCTCCTACCCTCGGGCAGAACCGGATCACCAAGTCGATCGGAGGTTGGTGCAGTGGGTACACGTCGAACATCGGCGCCGAAGCACCCTCCAAACACGCGGCTGCGATGGCAACGGCTTCAGCGTGGTTGGAGCCAAGAAGAAGTCGTCGAACAGATCAAGCGGAGCCTGGAGCAGGCCCATGAAGGCGAGTGCGGCCTAAACGCCGACACCGTGCGACGTTGGGAAACCGGCGACCGCAAGCCCGACCCGCGCTACCAGAAGCACCTCGTGCTGGTCTTCGGGCTACCGGCCAGCGAGCTCGGCCTGCTCTCAGCCACGGAGATGGCACTGTACCCTGCAGATCCGGCGGTGCCTGCGCCTACGGCCAACATGCTCGTCAACGAGCAATTCATCGACGCTGTCGTGAAGAAGGTGATAATGGTGCTGCTGGGCGGCAACGCTGAGTTCAGCCGGCCGGTGTTCTTGAAGGGCCTGCTCGGGGCGAGCCTCGCAGCACTGCTCTCGAACGACATCTCGATGCCCGACGGTGTCGAAGCGCTTGCCCGTAACCAACGGACGCAGTTGGATTCGCGAGCAGTCGACGCGTTCGCTGCGATCACCGCCTCTCATCGTGACTTGTACTGGACGAGCGCTGCAGTTGAACTTCTGCCCTCGGTTACAGCTCATGCTCGCCTCGGCGAAAGCTTGATCAAGTCGACTTCGGAAGCAGACTCGCCGCATGCTCGTCGGCTAGCTTCTGCCGTCGCCGAGTCCGCGCTCCTCGTTTCCCGACTACTGTTTTTCGACCTGGGCCAAGAAGACGCGGCCGAACCGTTCTTCCAGCTTGCCGAGGACGCGTCTGCCAGCTCGCTGGATCACCCCTTAGCGGCTGCGGTACTGGCGCACCGAGCGTTCGTCCCAGGCTTCGCTGGACAGGAACAGCCCGCCCGCGACTACCTGTCGGCCGCTCATGCTCACGCACGGTACGGGGCGGGGCCGCTGCTGCGGTCGTGGCTGCACTGCGTCGACGCCGAGGTATCCGCCCGCGTTGGCCAGTCGAGTATCAGCCTTACTCGTGTCCGTTCTGCCGAGGATGCGCTGGCGAGCGCCGGAGCCGACCCCGGCTGGCTCGACTTTTTCGACACCTCTCGACTCGACGGCTTCGCCGGCAACGCCTTGCTGCTGGCAGGCCGAACCCGCGAGGCAGCAGGCCGACTCCAGAGCGCGTTGGACAGCCTCTCCGAGAGCGCCATGAAACAGAGGGCCGTCCTGCTGTTCGACCTCGCCGCGGCGCAGGCATCGATCGATCCCGAACGCGCCGTCGCAACCGTCCGACAAGCATGCGACCTGGTCAGTAAGGCTCCTTACAGCACCGCGCTCCAACGCGTGCCCGAAGTTCGTGCGGCTCTGAGCGCTACGCCCTACGTCGACGAGCTCGATGAACGAGTCCGAGCAATGACCGGGCTGGTCGCCAAGGCTTGATCAGCTGCACTCGGCGTTGTGGGCGTCAACGCGCGCAGGTAGTTCAGCGAGGCTCGTCAGCTGGAACAGGCAGCGCTCCTCAATCTCGGGCATTCGGAGGATGTGTCCCCACGGTCCGCGGCGGACGAGCGCAGTCGAGATGCCGGCCTCCTGGGCCGGCCGGACGTCGTTGTCTAACCGATCGCCGACGTACAGCACCGAACTCGCTGGGACCCCGGCCTCCTCGATGACCCGATCGAAGAATCCGGGCGATGGCTTCTCAACGCCCCAACCGTCGGAAGTACCGATGACGTCGACCGGCAGTTCTAGCGCTTTGAGGATCTCTTCCGCCCGTGCGGTTTGGTTTCCGGCCAGGCCGACCCGAAGGCCGGACTCCTGGAGCTCCCGCAGGCACGGCCGCACATCGCTGTACAGGTTCTCCTCGGCGAAGGTCTCCGGCTGGCCCGCAGCGGCCCGTCGCTCGCGTTCCACGGCGAGGTCGAAACCAGGCTTGAAGACCTGGAAGGTCTCTCGGTAGTCCTTCCCCTGAGCAATCACGGCGCCGAAAACAGCCGAGAACGTGTGACGAGGCACTCCAAGCCAGTCAGCCCAGGTTCCGTACTCGCGGGTTTCGTCGACCAGTATCTCGCCCACGTCGAAGAAGACCGCATTGATCCTTGCCACGTGAAGATCCTTCCTGCCCAGCATGACGGTCACTGCCATGGTGCCCGATGTGGTTGCGCCAATGCTCGGGAGGCTGCCCTGCGGTCGTCCAGCGGACGTGTTGTGGACGGTACCTCGTGCCGACGCTGGCGAGTTGACTATGCGTCTCGGCTCATGCACTCAACGTTATAGAAGATGTTTGTTGTATCGGGCACGCAAGGCCCTCGGCCTTCGTGGCCTGCAGTCGTGCGCGTCGACCTGGTCACGCTCTCATGAACGCACCGGCTGCGGCGAGGGACGCCCCTCGACCTCGCCGCAGCCGGTTGCCCAACTCCAACGACGACGCAGGACGCCCCGTATTCCACCTGGGACCACCCTCTCGCCAGAAGGGCAATCGGGCTCGTGATGAGTACGTTCGACGCGGCACGCCTGCTTGACGTTGCGCTCGGCGCTATGGATAAGGCGATCAACATCCTGATGCGCGAACAAGCCGGCGAAGTTCGGGCCAAGGGCGATCGCGATCTGGTGACCGACGTCGAGCTAGCCATCGAATGCTTCGTACGAGACCACCTTCAGGATCAGACACCGGACGTCGGCTTCGTCGGCGAGGAAACCGGGGCGACCGGCAACCCGGACGTGTACTGGGTCCTCGATCCCGTTGACGGGACTGCCAACTTCGTCCACGGGGTCCCGTTGTGCGCGGTGGCTCTCGGGCTCGTCCACGCGGACCAACCCCTTCTCGGCGTCATTGACGCGCCGTTCCTCCACCACCGGTACTGGGCTACGATCGGCCAGGGGGCCTTCCGAGACGGCGACCCGATAGCCGTCTCTCGCACGAAAACCCTCGAGGAAGCACTGATTTCTCTTAGTGATTACGGATCAGGAGAGGGAGGTGTAGCGCGAACGAGGGCGTCCGCCAGGTTGGACCAGGCACTTTCTCGACGCGCACAACGAGTTCGACGACTTGGGTCATCGGCGCTCGAGCTGGTCTGGGTCGCAGATGGCACTCTCGACGCCAGTCTCACGCTTGGCAACCGCAGCTGGGACACGGCGGCTGGAGCGATCATCGCCCGGGAAGCCGGCGCGCTCGTCGTTGACGCGGACGGTAGCGAGCACAACACGAGTTCGCGTTGTACCGTTGCGGTGGCCCCCAGCTTGGCGGACACGCTGCTCCCTCTTCTGCGCATCCTTCGCGGTACTCGATACTGGCCGATCTCAACGACCGAAGGCGAGACAGCCGCGACTGCGCGGCCTGCAGGAAAACGCATCGTCGGCGCCACGGCCTTCTTGGCGACGATCGGTGTGGGTCTCGGTGACGACGACACCGCAGACACGCTGGCCGAGGGGGAGTTCAACTCATTGCCCGATGCCCAGACTTGGATCGAGCAAGAACTGCCCGTGGCTCAGTTCCCCACCTGGATCCTCCAACGCCCGCGTGGTGCAGCGGGGGCGTTCCTCTTCGGTGCGATTCAGCGCGGGCGTTATGCGATCGAAGCTAGTGGTCGCGTTGCATGGCAGGCAGAAGAAAGCTCGGCGGACGATGTAGAGGCGTACCTGGTCGAAGGGCAGCTGCGATGGCGGGATGCGTCGAGTCGAGGCGCGGCTGTGTGACAGCTGGAGATCCGCGAGGTTCGTGCCGTCAACGTTGCGGCAGGCAGCCTGGGCGCATCGACGGGTGGCGTGCTGGAAGGCATGGGGGGAGCCAGGACCTTTCGGCTCGCTGTCGTGGTGTGCGGCGGCGATCGGGACACAGCGGTGTCGGGTCCGGAGTCGTTCGGCATGGACGAGGGGCTTCCTGTGCTGGTTGCCGATCTAGACGTCCCCGGACCCGTCAGGTCGGATCGGTGTGGCCGCGGCGTCGAGGTGCGCCACGGCCACACCGATCCGGGGGCCGGGGTCAGCTGGTGGCTGTGGCGGCCAAAGCGGAGTGCCTGGTGGCGGGAGGCGCGCCGGGCAGCAGCTGGTGAATCTGCTGGTTGATCCACCATTCGTAGCTTTTGAGGTTGGTGTAGATGGCGGCGCTGCCGCAGAACTCAGCGATGGTGCGGGACGCGTCCCCCAGCAAGTACCAGTCGCCACCGTGACGCTGAAGCAGCCCGGAGCCGGAGTCACCGTTGCAGACGCCGCCGCCGGTGGACGGGACCCCGGCGCACAGCTCGCCGGCACCGATAAGCGCCAGGGCTGCACTTGGCGGTGCGTAGAAGCGGGACGTCGAGCTGGCTGAGCTGAGCCGGTGCCGGACCGGTCCAGGCGGCCGGGTCAGTGGTCAGCCCCCAGCCGATCACCAGCGCGGGTTGCCACGGCCACGCGGGGGCAATGCGGGCGGGCCGGACACCATTGACGTGACCGTTGAACCGGATGAGGGCGAGGTCCCAGATCTTGCCGTCCTTGTCCGGCATGCCCCAGGCCCAGGCAAGCTAGTGGTACCGCAATTTTTGCCCCGGTGCGTACGACACCGCCTTGGAGTCGGTTCGTGGACCCGAACCGGGCGTGGTAGATCGCGGGATTTCCCCGGTCGATGGCCGGGTCGCGCAGGTCGGTGCGGAAGCTGGTGAAGATCTTCTTCGCGGCCGGGGTCATTCGCGCTTGCACTTCGGGGCCGGGCGCGTTGCTGAGGCAATGACCAGCTGAGACCGCTACCGAGGCGGGGACGCCGCCCTCGTCGTAGCCCTGAGCGAGCAGGGTGACGCCGCAGGAGTGCCAGTTCGGGTCGTCGTGATCGAGCAGCTGCAGAGACCCCGCACCGGCGTAGGCGACCGGTGCCGGGGCGCCGCCGATGATTCGTGGGGAGGCTGTGGCGGCTGGCGGTGGTGCGGTGTCTGCAGCGGTCGCGGCGGAGACCCCGACCAGCATGGGAAGAAGCGCCAAGGCAGTCGTGAGTGTTGTTCTGAAGCGCACGAGGAGAAAGATCCTTTCTCGGTACTACTTACAAGTGCTGTCGCGCAGATGCGACGCGCCGGGTGCGGCGTGGATGCCTGGCCACGCACGAGGACTGGTTTGTGCGTAGCCAGGCACCACGGATTCCCGCGAACCAAGGAGGCCGACTTCTTGACTTCGCAGGTGCACGGGAGCTGAAAGGCCAACCCCGGGTGGCTGGTCGAGTCCGGCCGATGCCGACGGATAGGTATTCGTGTGACGGCATCGGTTCGGGTTTTCTGATCATTCGCCTTATCGGGATACGGACGGTCGAGAATCTAAGTATCTGTCGGTCGCCAAGGAGGTTCCGGTAAGTCGCTGTCTGGTGCGGGTTTCTGGGCGAGGACGGCGGCGGTGAAGCTGCCGCAGACCGGCGGGTCGGTGAGTGGCCCGTCGGGATACCAGGTGAACGCCGGGACGATGCCGGGTGGCAGCTCGACCGTGCCCTCGATCATCGTCTCGATTTCGTGGCGGGTGGCTAGACTTCCGGTGCCGGGACCGTGAAACTGCAACGCCTCTTCGAATTCACGAGCCTGGGCAGCGAGGTCGGGGTGTTCGGGCAGCAGCAGGTGCGTCATGGCCAGGAACCCGCCGTCAGGCAGCCGTGCGAGATGGCCCTGCACAACGTGCGCGACGTCGGTACGGCTGCCGCCATGGAAGGACATCACCCCGCCTAGCAGCAATGCCACGTGGTCGTGGCAGAACGAGACCATTCCCGGGTTTTCGCTACTAGTATTGTAGAGGGCATTCCACATCGCAGCCGGGTCCCAGGGATCGGCGTCGACGACGTAGACGCCGTTGTCGTCGTCGGCGATCGTGCGTAGCTCGGCGAGGGTGAGCGGGTCACGTTCGACGTAGATCACGCTGGCGCGGGTGGTGTGTTGGGTGCGGTTGCGGTTGTTCGCCTCGCCACGGCGGACGTGGGAGTGCAGGTCGTCGTCACCGGCGATGTGGGGCAGCCCGGCGCCGGCGACCACGATGGCGCTGACGGACTGGTGGGCGACGAGGTAGGCGGCGACGCGGTCGAGGAACGCGCGCTCGGAGCGGAACACGAATCCTGCGTCGTGCACACGGGCGGTCATTCGACGGGCGGCATCGCGTTCATTGATATGAGCGAACTTGACGGACGCGACGGAGCGACCGTCGCTGTTTTTGGCTTCGCGGAAGGCATCGAACAGGTAAGCGAGGTTGATCCGGCCCTGGTCAACTCCACAGGGGCGCCACCACGGCGCACGGTCAGCGGGCTGGTGGCTAGTGGTGTGCGGTGTCACTTTTGTTGATGTCATTGGTGTACTGGTGCCTCAGTGGAAAGCTGGATGGTTGTGTGCGCGATACTCAGGCGGCATCGATCCGCGAGGTTCGCGAGGTCGACGGCCCGAGCCAGAAAACGGTGCTTCGCCAGCTCGCAGCTCGTCTCCGTGCCCAGCGGGCCACGGGGCGTAGCGCGTCGAGCCGAGCGGCGGCGAAGTCCACGGCGAGGTTCGGGTCCCTCCATCACACGTCCCTACGTGCGAATTTGTCGATTCTTAGTTAGCGGAATTGGTCAGCGACTGTAGGTTTTGACGTCCTCCCGTTCGACCTCCGCGACGACGCGTAGCGACACGCCGACGACGACACTCCGAGCGCGTCCGCCAGACGCAGGATCTGCCGCGCGTCCCGCAGGTCCCGGTACCCGTTCTCCAAGCCCCACAGGTGTGACTTAGAGATCCGCGCTCGCTGGGACTATCGTGTCCGCGCGCTCGCCCTGTTCCTGACGTTGCTCCCGTAACCAGCCGCCCCACCGGCATTCCGTTCACTGGTCCTCCGGCCTGCGGAAGTCCCACACCGCGCGGATCACCATCTCCTCGCGCGACACACCCAACCCGTCCGCGATCTTCACCGCGGTCTCCACCTGAGTCAGCGCCCGCCGGCCAGTCTCCAAGGCTCCCAGCGTGCCCGCCGACAACCCGATCCGCCTGGCCGCAACCTTCAGCGGGAGGTACGCGCGTTTGCGGCGCCATCGGATCCAGCCACCGACCATCCGCGTATTGGGCACCGGCACCGGCTCCTCCGGCCCGCCGAGGACCACCCAGTCCGCACACGCCCTCAGCAAAGCCGATGACGTCGCCTTACCCGCCACCGTGACCCCTCTCGAACTCCCGTAGCGCCAACACCGCAGGCACCGCGCGGTCCACCCCGAAGGCATCGGCCAACGCCGCCATATGCAGCAGCGACCACGATCGGCGATGCTCGCAAGCAATCGCGTAGATCGTGTCCACTGACACCCCGGACCGCCGCGAAAGCTCCAGATGCGACCACCCGTGAATAGCGCACGCCCTGTTCAGCCACGTTCCCAGCCGCAGTTCCGGCAGGATAGGCAGCCACACCGCCAGCGGCCGAGGTCCCGGACCGATCCGGACGTCCATCACCGCACTTCCCCTTCCCCGGCCTCGTCCGCCTTCGCCCCGTCCGGATCGGCCTTGTAGTCTTCTTTCCACTCGAGACGCTTCGTCAGCCGCTCCACACACCGCAGCTGAATCGCGTGATTGGCCAGCGCCTCCAACATGTGGTCCCGATCGGTTTCCGCCAACCGATATGAACATCCGCGCGTCCCAGGCGATGCGGCGTTCGAGCACGTACCGGCCGCTCGGAGGACCGCAACCGGGTCGAACAGGCCGGCGTCGGCGAGCTGGAGGCGGGATAATCGATGGGGTCGCCTCCTCCCGCGTGATCAGTGCTCGCGCCTTCGCCTGGTTTCCGGACCACGCGGCGAGCGCAGGGTAGGACCAGCCGCGACTTTCTCGTCGCTGCTGTAGTTCCGTGCCCACGGCGGCGATGGCTGGCTCGCCGGTATCGGTCGTGGTCATCAGGATCAACCAAGGCTTCCTGGAGCGGGGAGATGGTGTGCGGGGGGTCGGGATCGCGAGTTGGCCAATGCCGCAGTCGGGCCGTGGGTGTGCGCGCGTCGAGATAGTCGTGCAGCGGGCGCGCGCGTGCGGTGCTCCACCAGTAGGTCTCGGGTCTCGCGCCGTCGGTCACTGGCATGACGGCTCCGCGGTAGCCGCAGACTCGGTCGCATCGCCTGGCGGCTCGGCACCGGCGTTGCCCTCGCTGCATCGAGGTTTCTCGCAAGTCACAGCGGCTGAGGTGTCGCGGTAGCGAGGGCAGCGGGATCGCGCAGCATCGATGGCGTCGCGGCGGGACTCCGCTGACGCGCACGCGGGTGCGAGCACACCGGTGACGTCGAACGTAGCGCCATGGACGCGGTGGATCCGCGGATAGTTGCTGGACGGCGACCGCAGAACGGTCGCGCTCGGTCGACTGGCTAAGGCCGTGATCATGACAAGGCCCCTCGCTCCCAGCGGTGATTACGCTTCGAGACGGACGGTTGGGCCGGTCGCTTACTCGTACTCGGCGTGGCCGTGAGAGCAGCTCCCGTCTTCTTCCGGCTGGCTCTTGGATTCGCATGCCGCTGATCGGCCTGAGCTTCGGTGCAGTCCCTCATGTGGGGTCACCGTCCGAACGTCCGCCGCCGTCCTCGTCGTCGGTGGTGTCGTCGTGGTTCGCGCCGAGCGGGTTGACCTCGGCGATGACCGCGGGGGACAACCCCGCCGAAAGTCGGTACAGCCGCCCGGCGGCCTGAGCGCAATCCTCGGCCAATGCCTCGATATCCATCGCCATCGAATCGGCCTTCGTCGGGTTGTCCGCCACCTGTTCGGCCAGGCGGAGGGTGGTCCGTAACTCATCGGCCACCTCCGCCGCAACCTCCCGAGGGTCACCGGCCGACTGGTCGCGACGCGCGTAGGAGTGGACGAGGACCCGCGCTCCGGTTCCGACCAGGTCGTAGCCGAGCTGCCTGTATGACGTCCAGTCATGCCGGTCACGCTCGGCATAGGCAAGCCGAATCAACGCAGCCGTGTACGCATCGGTGATCAGGCTGAGCAGTTTGATCGGCGGTGCGCCCGGCTGATCTGGCGATCGTTCGGATCCAGTCATCAAAATGGTCCAGAGTTGTGGTCAGCTAGTCGATGCAGGCAAACCTGCGGGCTGCGTCCCGAGTGCAAGTGCGAAGTACTCCGCCAGCCACCTGCGGTACAGCGTCACGCAATACTTTCGCCCATTCAAAGGTCGAGCTTGCTGTATGTTCGGCATGTGGAGACTTCCTATGAAGTGGTGAACCAAGACGCATAGTCAACTCGTCAAGATCGTCGCGAGGTACCGTCCACAACCCGCCCACTGGGCGTCCTTGAAGCAGTCCGCGGTTCTCGGATCGGCCCCTCAGGTGCCAAGACAGCGACGTACGGGTAAGTAGGACGGATCGTCACATAGCCAGTCTTGAGGCAGCCTTCTTCGGGGCGGGTGAGGTATTGGCCAGCGAAACCGCGAGTACGAAGCCTTTGCCGACCGGATCGAAGCTCCGCATCATACGTTGTTTTCCGCTTTAGCGCTGTGATTGCGTGTGGCATGAACTGTTGAGAGACGGGCCGTCGCCAGTCAGGCCGGGAAATATTCGGCGCTGTGCTGTCGACGATCGACGTGTCTCCACAACGTCCTCCTCCGAGCGGCCCGCTGGCCTTCACCCGAAGGTAGGAGCTGGAGCGGCCGGACGCGACGTTCGCTTGAATACGGACGGTTCGTGGACGGTCTCTGGGCGGTAGCCCCTCCGCTGACCCTCAAGGTTCGATCGACGAGGGGCTGCCAGAGCAAGCGGCTCTGACGCCCTAACTTGGATACAAGAGGAGTCAGCGTGACCGAACTTGGAATGCCCACTGTGATGTCGCGCCCTTCAGCGCCGTCCGGTCCGGTAGTTTTCACGCAGGGGCATCATTTCCAACTGAACGGTGGTACTTCCGTCGATGATCTCGTCGGGAGCCTTCATGCTCCACTCTCGGTCATCCTGCAGGTGACCAAGCGTTGCGACTTCGACTGCGATTTCTGCTCGGAAATCCTGCAGTTGCCTGATCCCACGCTCGGTCAGCTCGACACCATGCGCACCAACCTGGCCGGCGTCAAGCGAGTGTTCCTTTCCGGCGGAGAACCCCTGATGCGCAGGGATTTCGGCGATGTGGTTGGCATGTACTCCGACGACTTCATCCTCGGCATCCCGACGAACGCCACCCGAGCGTTACAGCACGCCAAGCGGCTCGCCGGCAAGGTCGCCTACGTCAACGTTGGCCTGGAAGGACCACGCTCGATCACCCAACGAGTCCGCGGTGACTACGACAAGGTCATGGCCGGTATCCGCATATTCCAGGAGCACGGGCTCCCACTCTCGCTCTCGTGCGTCGTGCTGCGGTCGGATCTGCATGGCCTACCGTTCACCTACCAGATCGCCGACACCCTCGACGCAGGCAAGCTCAAGCTCATCATGCCGCTGCGCAAGGGCAATGCCCTCGACCTCGACGAGCACGAGTTCATCAGTAATACCGAGGCCGAAGCGAAGTTCAACGAGCTGGTCGGGCTCGCATCGACCTTCGCGTGGCGGCCGGCGCTGCGACTGACCGCATGGACGCCGGAGACCGAAGGGCACATGATCTGCATCGAGCCGACCGGCAAGGCCAACGCCTGGCCCGTCTACGACGCACCCGACCTGTTCGAGCCGCTGGGAAACGTGCTGGAGGAACCGGTCAGCGAGATCTGGAATCGCTACCGATTCAAACGCAACCACGTTTCGAAGTACCTCGGCACCAGCATCCACACCACGCCACGCGGCGGCAGTGATGCGTAGCACCAGCAACATCACCCGGCCGACGACACCGTTCGGTGCCGGGCAACGCCCGTTCGGGAAAGACCGGCCTATTCTCGCGGCTCTCGCAATGGGTTGGACCGGCGACATCCATCTCCCCGTCTGGGCGTGCGCTGTCTACTTGACCACGGTGAGCACTCGCACCCTCAGCCTGGACGGCCGGCACCTCAACTTCGGCTTCGAGGTGCTGAGCAGACAGGAACCGGACTCACCGACCGAGTTGGTGCACCGACTGGACAACATCTTCGTGGCCTGCCGTCGGCAGGCCAAGACGCTCGCCGGACACAACCTCGATCCCGACCTCGCGAGGCTGGCCAGCTTCGCGAGTCACCAACGACGGTTGCCCGGCGTCGACACAGTGCGCCAGCACTGGGCGAACCGATCGGTGAAGGGGCGTGGCACGGCTCGGATGCTCGACACTGCCCACGACGTCGGCCAGGCGGCGGAGAGCGACTTGACCGCCATCTGCGATCGTGTCGCGCTGAAGGCCAGCTCGGTCACCGATCCGGACAGCCGTGCCTCGCCTGCTGACACAGCTCAGCGCGCGCTGACGCGGACCTTGGCGATTGCCTTGATAGCGGCCCGAGCCGCCGGCAGATACGACTGGACCAGCACGATCGACCTCGACGAGCTGGTCCTGAGTGCGGCCTGGGACCAACTCGACCACCTCGCCACCGTGCCTCCAGCTATCCCGGCCCCCTGATTGGCCCGTGGTGGTGGCCTGGCAGCACAATGGCCGGGCCACCACCTCGACACCGCGAAGGAGCGGACGTGATTGTCAGCACCAACATCGCGGGCAGGAAGGGCCGGGCACCCCGTCGTCCCGCAGGGACGACGCTGTGGGCATCCATCGACGTCGAGTGGACCAAGAATTACCAAATCAAGAACGGGAACAAGCCGTTCTGCTACTCGGTCATCTATGCCGCGATCCCCTGTGGCACGACTACTACGAATCTGGCGGACCTCCCGTTCTCCTTCACCAGCGTCTATCTCGAAGACCCTGAAGAGACCGCCGAACTGCTGGCCTCGGCCAACGCCGCAGTCCGCACCGCCTTCGCGTCCGCAGACCGCGTGACCGGCCACCAGTTCACCAGCGACCTGGGTGTCCTGACCAACGCCAGCGTCACCCCGTTACCGGATATCGCCGCAGCCCGGGCACGCTGGCTGGACCGCCGCACCGACGCGCTCGCCGACCGCCGGGTCATCGACACCCGCTACGATACCGACCACGTTCTGACCTGCACGTCCCGTCGGCTCGTCGACGTCTGCGCCGAGCTGAACCTCGACGTCACCCAACCCGAGCTGCGCGGCACCTCCATGACCGCCCTGCACCACGCCTACCTCGAACGGCACTCCGACGAGGCTCGCGAGCGCATCAGCGTCCTCAATCTCCGCCATAGCCTCTCGACCGCTCTGGTCGCCCTGCGCGCGACCGGCCACGTCAGCTGGAACGGCACCCTCAACGTCAACCAGATGCTCGCCACCGGACTTGACGGAGCATTCTCCTGGCTCGGCCACCGCACCTTCACCGACCTGCTGTGAGAGGACCATGCCGATTCGCGAATGCCGAGTGGCAGCTGTCGACGGCACCCACGCCTCCGGCAAAACAACCCTAATCCACGCCTTGACGGCCCATTTTCGCCGCCGAAGCGTGAACGTTGCCACGATGGACGAGCCGGCGCGATCCAGTCCGTTCATGGAAGAGATCGTCATTCACGGACGCGGCACCTTCGATCTGGCCGCAGAAGTCGACGTGTTCGCCGCGCACCTTCAACTCCAGCTGCGCATAGCGCGCAACCACCAACTGCTCATCGCAGACAAGACGATCATCAACGTGCTCGCCTACGCCAGAATGCTGCTCGACATCGCCCCCGGCACCCTGGACGCCACGGTCCTCGATGCCATGGAGCACTTCTGCCGAGCGTGGGCGCCGACCTACGACGTCGTGTTCTTCACCCACGACCAGTACAGCCAGCCCAGCGACGCCTTCCGCGCCAAGGTCGCCGGCATGCAGGACACTGCGGCCACCGCGCTGCGCACGCTGTACGACCAACTTGGAGTTCCCGTGATCGACGTCCCGGTAGGCCTTGAGACGGAACAGCGGGTCGCGTGGATCGCCCGGCGAGCCGCCGACACTGGTCTCGTCCTCGCGGGATAGCCTGTGGCCTTCAACGCCGCCGAACAGCCCAGGAAGACTCGCCGTGCCCTACACCAGCTTCGTTGACGTCCTGATCATCCTGGAACGTGACGAGCAGGTCCTGCTCGCCCAGCGCGCAGGTACCGGATACGCCGATGGCCAGTGGAATTTGCCTTCGGGCAAGCTCGAAGATGGTGAGGACATGGTCGCTGCCATCATCCGCGAAGCCAAGGAAGAGATCGACGTCGAAGTAGACCGCGATGACCTGGAAATGGTCACGTCAGTTCACTACCTCAACCCTGAGGGGCAGGCCAGGGTCGGGTTCTTCTTCCGTGCTCGACGATGGCGGGGAGAACCGCGCAACGCTGAGCCGCACAAGTGCTCGCAGATCGCATGGTTCCCGAAAGATTCGCTGCCGGACAGCACCGTTCCATACACGCATGCCGGTGTGGAGCTCTACCGTCGTGACGAGCGGTTCGGGCTCCAGGGCTGGCCGCACCCAGCCATGCCGGCTTTGACTTGGACGCTGACTTGCTGATCCAGCGCAAAAGGGACCCAGGCTCGCGGCGTTGAACGTGTGTTCGCATTGAGTAAACGCCTGCTCCGTTGTGGAATGACAGGGAAGCGGGTGGGTCAGATGTGGATGGGCGGCGTGGCGCTGTAGTCCGCGTGGAAGACGTCGTCGTCGACGACGAGCAGGCGGTCGGCGGCGTGGATGATCCAGTCCTGGAAGTTCAGCGTGAGCTCGGGCTCGGGCTGGCGGGGTTGGCGGATCGTCGCGGTGTTGCCGTGGACGGTGATGGTGGTGCCAGCGTGCAGGACGGCCTGGGCGGCGAGCTGTTCGACCCAGCCGCGGATGATGTCCAGGGTGTCGGGGTCGGTGTTGCGGGCCGCTTCGATCATCAGCCCGGCTCTGCGATCGCCGTCTGCCCGGAGGGCCCAGTAGAGGTTGATCACGGTCATCGGGGGACCTCCTTGGAGGTCGGGGTGGTGCGGACGTCGCCGATGGTGGTTCCGGTCATGGCCTGGCCGACAAGTGCGACGACGAGGGCAAACAGCGGCCACGTCCAGGTGCCGGTGGCGGTTTCGAGCAGGCCAATGCCGAGGGCCAAAACGCCGGCGAAGGTGTAGCCGAGGCCTTGGACGACCGACGACAGGGCAGCGGTGGTGTCAGGGTCGCCGCGGGTGCGGCGGCCCAGGTCGACCAGGGCGAGCGCGAGGGCGCCGAGGCCAAGGCCGAGTAACCCTGTCCAGAGCCACGTGACTGTGGCGGAGCTGATCATCAGACCGGTGACGCCGGTGATGCTCGCTCCCGCGAACGAGATGGCGAGCGGGGCATGCGGGACGCGGTAGGTGAGGTAGGGGACGGCGAGGGAGACAGGGACGCCCAGCACCATGACGGCGGCGAAGTGGAGCTCGGATTCGGCCGGGGTGAGCCCGGCGGCGTGCAGGATCGCCGGGAGCCGACCCATCAGCACGAAAGTCACCGCCGACAGCAGTCCGAAATGGATCGTCAAGGTGGCAACGGTGCCGCGGGGAAAGAGGGTTCGCGGGCTGACCCGAATAGCTCGCGCCGATCCGGCCAGTGCGGTGAGGTGACGGCTGCTGCCGATCCAGATGACGAGTGCGACCGCGGCGAGGATCGCCCAGCAGCCGAGCCCGACCTGCCAGGCCAGACCGGTCGGGGTTAGAAGCGCGCCGAGCGCGGATCCAGCTCCGAGGCAGGCGGTGTAACAGGCAGCGGAGCTCGGGGTCGCGGTACGAACGACGACGGGCAGCAGGGCTCCGAACCAGCGTGGCGGCGAGGACGGAAGACAGATCGGCTGCGGTCTCCATGCGGGCGAGCAACGCTCCCATGCTCGTGACCGCGGGCCGGAGGTTGAGCGCGAGGACGGCAATGGTGAGACCGGTGGCGACAGGGCTCAGGACCGCGGCGCGGGGAACGCGGGCCGTGGTCATGAGACACCGCCAGGGCCTCTGACCACGATATTTACCAGCCGCGTCCTGGCGGAGCGGGCGCAGGTAGCGCCCGCGTAGCGCCAGGCCCTCCGCGCTGAATTGACGTCCGACGCGGTGGGGACGGCGCCGATGACGGACCGTAGGAAGAAGTCGGCGTGGGTTGAGCAGTTGGTCCCAGCCAGCGGGCAGCGCCACTCGGTGCGCAGGCTGAAGCCCATCCGGTGACCAGTTAACGCGATTGAGGTAACAGAAGGTGAAAGTGTCACCTGCAGGTGTAGTTCATGTTCGACATTTTGTGCAAGATAGTCGACGTTGTGAGGGTGAGTCTCTGGCCCGGTAGGCTTCCCGGCCAATGACGCAGCGCACGGATGAGTCGCCTGATCACGACCTAGAGCAGCACCTCGCCGCGATGGGGTTGCGTCTTCGGGCTGCCCGTCGAAGGGCGGACCTGACTCAAGGGGAGCTCGCTGACCTCAGCGGGGTGGATCGCGGCTACATCTCGCGCGCGGAGCACGGGGCCACCAACGTCACCGTGCTGACGTTGTGGCGTTTGGCTCGCGCGCTGAAGATACACGCCGCTGACCTGCTAGATGATCGGCCGAGTAGCGACGACTAGATCGGCTGGCCTGCAGCCTATTACGCTCTTCTGCCCGTCAACAGGGCTCGACCAGCCATCCGCCGCCGCGGTCGTCGGCGTCAACGAGGGCGGGGGCTGTGGTGGCCCAGCGCCAAGCTTCACGTAAGGCCGTTATCAGCTTCTCGTCGTCGGCGAAGGTGGATTGGTCTCCCATTGGCAGCCATACTTCGGTGTCCGGCAAATCGCCGCGGAGCCGGGTCAGCAGGATTCCGGTGTAAATGAGTTGCCGCTGCCCGTGTTGTTCGCCGGCGGCGTGGTTGGTCTTCTGGTCGCGGGCCAAGGGAGTCAAGGGGGCGTCGAAGATAACGCTGCGGCGCTGGGCTCGTAGGGTCACCCGGCGTGGCGGTTCGGCCATTCGGGGTGCGCTTTCTATGGGCGGCTGACAGTGGTGTGCTCCCTCCCATTGTGTAAGTCGTCACGCAGACGGAGCTAGTTGCGGCCGGACTGAGGCTTCTTGCTGGACGGACGCTGGCGGCGACCTGCGCCGTTGTCCGCTCAACCCCCCAGTTGACTCTCCAGCAGTAGGCCCGGTTCGCCCGTTCGTGCCGAGGCGGAATCCGTCGCCCGTCCCACTTGGCCACATCGGTCGGCGCGGTCACGACTGTCCTTGGATGCAGGTCGACGCGGGCCGCCGAGTCGATCGTTCACACGAGGCCGTGTGGCACTAGGGATGGTCGGCGTTGCGTGCAACTCGGCAAACCGCGTCGAGGACCAACTGGATGTGGACGCCTTTGAACAGTAGTTCGGCGATCCCCATGCTCTTGAGCTGCTTTGCCGAGAGCTGCAGATCCAGGCCGGAGAAAGCGATAATTCCGACACGGGGTTGATGCTGATGGAACAGGCGCAGCGCGCGCAGCGGTTGACCCTCGAGTTGAGCGTCGAACACCGCGACCGACGGCCGATGCCAGGTGGCCAGCCGAATGGCCTCAGCGCCGTCTCCGGTGTCGGCGACAACATCGACGTCGGGCTCGGCAGCAAGCACGTCGCGTAGCGCGGCCCGCACCAGTGGCGACTGGTCCACGAGCAGGACGCGGACCAGGCTCATCGGGTGGCTTGCCCCGGATGGGGCACGTGTGCCTCCCGGGACTTCGGCATCCCAGAACGCTATCGATGGGTCGCAGATCAGGCATGACGCAGCTGCACTACTCGGTGTGACAACTACCTGGGTGGCGCAGACTTCATCTGTTGGAGGTGATGTGGATGTGGGCGGCCGACCTGTCGTGAAACCGCTCCGCGGGGGCTCGACGTCGGCCCCTGCTGTCGCTCCCTGCGGCCAGAGCCGTTCGACTCTGGTCGATACCCCATGCCACCGCCATTCTCGGTACACGTCGTCCGGCGATGCGGGTATCCCCCCGGCCTGCTGCCGGTCGGCCAGGTCTGCCGGGCATCACTGCGCGCCCGGCAGGCCGCCTCGTTGAACGCCGGCTTTGTTCATCGGCTTGTGGCAAGTCGCTGTCATAACCCGCCCCGCCGCCCGTGAGGCGGCGTCAACATCCGGTGTCGCGGCCCGCCGACGTGGGCATCCACGGACCGCCGTCGAATGCCCCTAACCCCGAGGGGCTCGATGCACCGCGCTGCGCCGAGCATCGTTGCTGCACTCGGGGCAGCGCGGCGGTGCGGATGGCTGACTGCTTAACCACCCGCGACGCCGCGTTTACCCCAAGCTAAGGCTGGTACACCCGTAAGGCGACGTGTATCGCTTGCTCGTCGATTCGTGCGCAGTCGGCCCTGAGGGCATCCGCCTGGCGCTCGTGCACCTCTCTGGCTCGGGCAACTGCGCCGTGGGCAGCGATGACGGCCGAGCGCTTCGCCTTCGCGCTAGTGGTCCCCGGCGTTGGAGGTGGTCGCTCGGGTGGTGTGAGATTCGGCGGTGACGTCATGGAGAGAACCGGGTGATCCGGCCGTCGAGGTGGAGCAGTTGAAGGAAGCGTTGGCGACGCAGCCGGTGATCGAGCAGGCAAAGGGAATGATCATGCTGGTGCGGGCCTGCACCTCTGACGATGCGTTCATCGCGTGACGCTTGACTTCCGCGACCTCAAAGGCACACTCGCTGACCTCGACCGGACGCTGCTGACCGAACTGCGCCAGGCTGGCTCGGCTTGACAGACGTCCTCCGCGTCTCGCAGTATCCGAACAAGTGTTCGATTACTGTTCGGGTTCGCTCGCGGCTTCCCCGCGCGGGTGTCTCCGGTGCGTGTTCGTGGTGCTGGAGGTGCGTGGTGGCGGTACCGGAAGCGGTGGCCGGGCTCGCGGCGATCCCTGGGGTCCGCACGGCCGCGCAGCTCGGCGAGCCGACCGTGGACACGTCAACGTCCGCCGGTTCGTTGCCGGTGGCGGCGGCCCTCGCCGGGCTGTTTCCGAGTGGCTTGAGGCGCGGCAGCGCGGTGTCGGTCGGCGGCTCGACCGCGCTGGTCTTGGCCTTGCTGGCCGAAGCGACGCAGGAAGGATCGTGGGCGGCGATCACCGGCATGCCTGAGGTCGGTGTGGTGGCGGCGGCCGAGCTGGGGGTCGACCTCGATCGGCTCGCCCTCGTGCCCAACCCTGGAGCAGAGCTGGTCGCCGTCGTGTCGGCGTTGATCGATGGGTTCGACCTGGTCGTCCTCGGCCCGTCTGCCGTCCGCGGGGTACAGCCGCAGTTGGCGCGCCGGCTCGCCGGCCGGCTCTGCAACCGGGGCGCGGTGCTGGTGGCTGCCGGTCCCTGGCCTGGCGCTGACCTCGAACTGCGTGTGTCGAAACGCCGGTGGCGCGGTCTGACGGATGACGGTTTCGGTCACCTGGAGTTCCGTGACGTCGTGGCGACCAGCCGCGGCCGTGGCGCTGCGGTTCGTCCGCGTAGCGTCGAGCTGCGACTCCCCAGCCCCAGCGGTGCAGTCGCCGCTGTGGAGGCATCCGCTGGCCAGGCGCTGACCGAGGTCGCCGGATGATCCGCATGTCCCAGCGGTCGTACCCGAACCGGGCGGGACTCCCACGAGGTGCTCCATGATCGACCAGGCCGACGGCGCCGTTCGGCCCGGTGCGCGCGGCGAGTTCGGCGGGCTGATCCCGGTCCGACCGGCGACCGGCAAGCTCGTCGTCTGCCTCCGTGGCCACCGGCTCGACCTGGACCTCTACGACAAGCTCAAGCCCTACAGCCACTGCTACCGGCTGCACGGCACGCTCTGCGAGGTCTGCCGTGCACAGGAAGGCTGCGACCCCGTGGCCCGGCGCCTCGCCGAGTGGGCGCACCTCGATGTCACGATCCAGCACGGGCCCGGCCCGGCCCCGGGTGACGGGCTCGTCCTGGTCGCCTGTCCGCCGACTGCGGGAACGCTGGCCGGTCGGATCGAACTCCATCTCGACGCCACCAAGGTTGGCGCGGTGACCGCCAGCCTGTGCGCGAGCTGCCGGACGGCCACCCTCGACTACGTCCACGTCGCCGCCGAGTATCGGCGCCTCGGCTTCGGTCGGACGCTGGTCGCGGCTGCGGTGGCTCGTGCGCCGTCCTACCGGTGGACGGCGCCGCTGCCGGACGGTCCGGTGGCGCAGTCGTTCCGTGCCCGGATCGCCATGCGCCGAGCTGGTCAGCGATGCGTCCACGCCGGTGCGCTCGGTCTCACGCGATGAGCGCCAAGGGCGTGAGCGGGGAAGTGGTCATCGAGTGCAGTAGGCCCGGCAGCTCGACGGGCAGAAGTTTGTCGTGGAAGGCCGAGACGCAGTGGCCGACCACCGGCGGCACCCGACGAGACCGGCACGCTCGTGGCGGTATAGCCGGCCTGCGCGGCGTTCGTGTCGGTGCGGACTTTCCGGAAATGTCGGAGATTGTGCTTACCGTTGTCGCGTGACGGGGGTGCAGTTACCGCGGACGCCGTTGCGGCGGTTCCTTGGATCGGGAGCTGTCGCTGCTGCCGATCGCAGCCAGGCCCGGCCTCGATTTCCCCAGCTGAGTGCCTACGAGGTCCACGAAGATTCTGCTCGGACGCCTTGCTCCTGGATGAATACGTAGACGTCCTGGGTGTAGCCATCCCAGCCGTCGTACTGGAAGGCAGCGCGCTGGGCGTCGCGGTCGATCGTATGGAGCGCGGCGGCGAAGTGCTGATCGTCGCCTGGGTAGATGATCTCCCGCATAGCTGGCTCACGAATCAACCGTTGTGCAGCAGGCCGGGTCCGCTCGGCGTAGAACCGCGCGAAGTGGGGAAAAAGGCCAACCTTATTGGTGCTGTCAGCCATCGCGACCACGCCAGCGAGGAAGTCGAACTGGGTCAGGCCGGTGAGTACCTTCTCGTCTTCGGGTTCAACGTCGGGGCGCAGCCACTCCAATTGCCGAGCTACATTACGAGCACGGCTCAGAATGGAGTCGAGAACCTCCTGGTTACCGTCGCGAGCCGTTAGCAGTTTGGCACGGCTAGCCATCGTCATCGCGTGCCGAAGCCAAGTCGTGTACTTGTCGCGCATTTCGAGATGTCGTCGAGCCACCAAGTTCCGTACCGCCCACCAGTCGCTACGGCGAACGGCCAACGAACCGAGCGCTAGGACTCGCTCGATGATTGCCAGCCACAACACCGCGGACCGGCGTGGCGGATCGTTGACGATCGGGGCTTCGGTTTCGAGTCCGATGCCGTAGATCGACACCAGTGTGTCGATGACCTGCTCAAACCACTCGTGACGCTCCAGGTCCAGGAAAGTCGCAGCGAGAGACGTGAGCCGGTCAAGAATCCCCGTGACGCCGTCCTCGTCACCCGACCGGAACAAGTCGCGCAGGTCTGGGACGGCCCGACTCAGCAGTCGCCGGAGAGGGATGTCGTCCTTGGCGCGTAGGAGCTCGATCGCGGCCTCAACCAGCACATCGGGTTCGAGAGTGAGGTTGAACTCGACGGCTGGGCCTTGAGCAACGTGCTGGCCGGCGGAGCCAGCCCGGAGTTCGTCGGCGAGTCGTCGGTAGCTCTCGGTGTGCTCAGCCTGCCACCGCGCACGCTGGTGTTCGACTCGCCGGCGGATGACTTGTTCGAGACCTTGGTGGTTGAGCCTGACGCTCTGCGTACCGTCGCGGTAGAACACGTCTCCTTCGTGGAACACGACCTTCGGCGATCTGCCAGGCTGGTCGTACTGGCCGTCTGCCCGGAAGAACGCACAGCCTGCCGGGTTCGGAGCAATGTGCACGAGCACGACCTGGTGCCCGTCGAGGTCGTGGACCTGGGAGTAGATCTCCAGGGTGTCCGGTAGCCACTTCAGGAGCTTCGGGCGCAGGCGTGCTTCGTCGAAGAGTTTCGCCTGTTCAGCCGTCACGCTGCCCGTGGGATTGCCCTGCCCGTCGACGCCGATGACGAGGAACCCCCCGCGCACCGACATGGCACCGACGTGCTTGGCGAGGTCTACCTGGTCGTGCTTCTCCTTCAGGTCGTAGCCCGACTTGAAGTCGAGTGTCGGATACTCGGTCTCCAGGGCGAGCAGTTCCCGCAGCTTCTCGCGGTTGACAACGGGCTCGATCACCACGGGTTCAGGGGACTGCGGCTGCACCATCAGCGGAGGATACGGCGTCGAACGCGAGCGCTTGTGGAGAGCGTCGGCGTGTCCACTTCAATCTGCTTGGCCTGCTCGTTGCTTCGTGGCATCCTGGCTAGCTCGCGTCTGCTTGGTCCTCGGCGAGCAGGACGCGATGAGTTGGGATCAGGTAGATGCAGGCGTGTGAGAAGTCGCCGGTTCGAGCGGCTGTTGCGTCGTTGGTGGTCGCTGTGCTGGGTGATCTCGCGGGGCGCGACGGTGTTCCGAAGATCGACAAGATGCCCGATCTTCGGAACTGGTGGCGGTACGGCCAGGAGTCTTTCGCCGCTGTGCGGCCGGATGCTTGGTACATGCCCGAGCGGGTCACCATGGTCAACTGGTTGGACACCTTCGCCGAGATGGTCGCAGTCCGCAACTCGATCGATGCCGACCCGATCTTGAGCACCCGCATCGACACCCTGGTCGGCACCGAGTTTTCGCTTCAACACCGCAGGCTCGACTGGTTGCTGGTCGAGTGCCTGCTCGAACCGATGATCGTCACCACCCGCACCTACACGTTCGACGAAGCGGTGTTCGATCTGCACTACAACCGGCTCGAAGCCGGCCTGATGGCGGAGCCCGTCCGACTCGTCGAGGTCATCCCACTCAACGGCTTCGTGGCAACCAAGACCGAGATCCCGCTACCTGACGGCGTGGTCCTTTGCTCGATGACCGACCGGCAGATGAGCCGGGCCATCCAGGTGCTCGCGGTGCCGGTCGAGTTCGGTGGTGGGCCCAACAGCGTGCAGGTCTCGCGCTTCCACCAGTGGGCCGTGACCAAGGAGCGGAGCTACCCAGTCCGGTCCTACAAGCAGGGGGTGCCCGAGCAGCCGCAGGCCCCGAGCTTTCCCAGCCTGGAGGAACCTGCTGCACGGCTGGTCACCGCGCTGCGTGTGGTGTGCGGTGGGTCGGCGGTTGCCACACGCCCCATCCACATGCAGCACGACGAGGACTTCCCCCATGACATCGAGGGCAGCGCTGCCCTCTCCGCAGTCGTTTTCGCCGACGTCAACCGGCCGACCCTGTTGCTGGCCGAGGACCAAGTCGACGCTGTGCTCAAGGTGTACGCGATGCTCGCTGAACCCGCCGTCGTTCAGGATCGATCCTTGCAGGTCGCCCTGCGGCGGTTCGTCTTCGCCGGCTCGAAGCCTCTGCCTGCAGACCGGCTCATCGACCTCAACATCTGCTCCGAGGCCCTGTTCATCCAGCGAAACAAGATCAAAACCATGAAAAAGGCGGACACGGTCGCCGTGTCAGGCGGTCAAATGCTGGCCGATGACCCCGTGCTAGGGGTCAGCCGCGGGATCATCGAGCAGTTCCTCAGGAAGGCATATCTCCTGCGTAACGCGGAGATACACGGCAACCACACCAGTTCGAAGACGATGACGCTCCTCAATGGCGACAAGACGACCGATCTCGCCCGCTTCGTCGACGACCTGACACACCTTATGGGGCGTGCGATTCAGCTGGCACTCGCCGAACACGCGTGATCTCAGCATGCAGGTTTAACGAGGTTCGAGCAGGTAAGGCGGGGATCAATTTATTTTGCTTGCCCTGGTGTGCAGGCCGGTATCAAAATGAGAGCTCCGGCTTGATGTTGTTCGCGAGAATGGTAAGGGCCGATTGCTCCTCTGCCGGCCGGAATGTCATCCAACGGCGCACAAATTGTTCGGCGGCCATCGACGCCGCGTAGTCCTCATCGAGGTCGCCAGGAAGCCTGAGCTGCTCGATCCGTGTGACCCACTCCGTGAGGTCGTCGGCGCCGTCTGACACGGGCTCCAAGACTCGGAGCGCTTCCTCAAGCGAGTGGGCCGTCAGGGTGAGCCCACCGGCGGGATCGAACCAGAGGCCGTAGGCGAGGCCGAGACGATAGTCACGTGGCCAGGTGTTCAGATCGTCCGAGTCCAGGCACGGCTCCAGCCCGTCGCGCCGAACCACGAATGTCCCCCGCATGACGCGCTGGCCGACGGCGACACCGATACTGCGCTGATGCCGGGGCTCCAGCGCTGGGAGGTTGGCGGCAAGCAGGCGCCGTTCGAGCGTGCCGGAGTAGAAAGTCTGGGATGTCACCACGAGGTCGTTGATGAGCGAGGTCGGGCGACCCTCGGCGAAGTAGCCGAGTCGGCGTAACGCCCACCGGGCCCAGAGCAGTCCGCCATCGAGCGCCAAGGCGACCATCTCATCGCGGAGGTCCGGTGTTCGTGCTCGGCCGTGTCCGCCGCCGAACTCGTTCCTGATACCGCCGAGGTTCTTCGCGATCTTGCTTGCCTGGGTCGCGAGCTGGCCGAACGGAGACTGGTTGGCCAGCTGGTGGCCAGGTTGGCCGGTCAGCAGCGTGTGCGCCTGAGCGACGACCGTCTCGAACCCGGTGTTCGGCGCTGCGGGCGTCCCGTCGATGTCCAGCACGACGCGCGAAATGCTCTCGACCAGGCATTTGATGTCGCTGAGGGCTTGTGAACCGTCGTCGGCGGCCAGTGATCGCCACAGCCGGTCTGCTTCGCGTTCGACGCAGGCCCAATGGTCGTCACCGAGATAGTCCGGGCGGCCGATCTCGAACCGCGAGTACGGGTCGGTCATGCTTCCGAGCATTGCACGTGGTCCGTCGCTGGCTGGCTCGGCACGCCTCAACGATCGAGGGCGGAAGCACGGCATCGGGCCGCGCGCCTGCCGGACCGGGCATGGCCTTATTCCCCCAGGGCAGCCGGGGCGAGCTGTGCAGAAGCGTGCGCAAAACGAAAAGCCCAGGTCAAGCGTACCGCCACAGGGTAGCCGTTCTCTCACAGTAGGTGCTACAGTCAGCCTGCCCTTAATCTGCCTGCCATGAGCGAAAACAGGATGGGCATGCACCGACGGGGCGACAAAATCCACTTCCGGTGGCCCGATACTGATCACTGGGTTCCAGGTCGGGTTATCTCAGGTGACCCCCACACGACTCGCGTTTGCGCAAGCACCCCGCGTGCAGTTCCTGTGAACTGGGGTGTTCGGTGGCTGCCAGTCGGCACGCCGACCTATGTTGCCGTGCCGCATGACGAAGTTCATTTCGTCGAAGCCGACCCGGCATGGAGCCCCTATTCTGTCACTCCCTTCCTGGAGCCAAATGAGTACCGCTTGCTTGGCGAAGCGCCGACTCTTGTTCGCCGCTTTCGCGCGAGTCATTTCGGGGCTTATATGCCTGCGACCTACTATGCACCTAATGACCCGGTGTGGGTTTGGGAGAAATCCTGGCTTCGGGCTGTCGTCGTAGACTCATCCCGATCTTGGGTGAACGTCTGCATTCTCGACGAGCACAGCGACAAAAAGGGGAGTGTGAGCTCCAAAGGTTATCATCCTCCTTACGTGTGGCCGGCGATCTGCGATTACCCGGCACCCGTGTTGCATATCTTCACTGGAATTATTGAAAATTTGCCCGAGGACGAATCTATTTCTACGCGCAGGCGAGGCGCCTCGGTGGGTCGCTGGATGGAGTCGAGGCTTCGATGATAAGCGATCCTGACGAGTCGATGCTCGAATCTTACATAACAGGCTCATAGAGCGGAATTTCGCCGACAAGCCGTACCCATGACGCCCCTTTGGGTCTCTGGGTTACGCCGCGAACCGTGCGTCTTCATCGCCGCTGGGGCGCTCGGCGTCCTGCGCCACTAAGGACCAGGCGGGACGCCGATACTGATGCCGCCCTGGGGTTATCACCGGCGCGACACCGCTGTCAGCGTTCCTTCGCGCCACGCCGATGTCCGGCCAGCTCGATCACCGGGAGAGCGTGGGGATAATGCTCGGGTGAGCAACCACTCCGATCTTCGTAGCGCCTGCCGGGCGTTTGTCGCGTCTGCGTTCGCTGCGCTCGCCGACGAGCACGTGCTGCCCACGCCCCGCTACCAGGCGTACATGGCCGTTGGTCGCGATTACTTCGGCGGCAGCATCATGCCGCTCGCCGAGTTCACCGCGTTGGAGGCACTGCTGGACAAGCGCTACACCGAGCGTTTCGCCGAGCCGCTCAAGCGCAAGCATGCCGAGTTCGCCAAGACCTATATCCTCGGCCTGCTGGAAGCATGCATCACCCGCTGCGCGCAGACCGGAGACTTCAGTCCGACCGGGCCGACGGTCGAAGAGTCGATCGACGAACTGCTCGCGGTCTTGGGAGCCAGCACCTACGAACTGGTCTGCGCCCGGCACGTCTCCCATCTCACCACTGCGGGCAACGCCGAGATCCAGATCGGGGACATCACGATCATTCCCGAGCCCGAGGATGCCCACAGGTTCCTTGCCGACCGGATTCGACGAGAGATCCCCGGCGCACCTCGTGCCTGGAACCGCGACCTGCCGCGCCCCTTCGACCCTCCGCACGCACTGCTGCTCATTCGTGAAACCACCGACGCCGCCGACCCGTACGTCGTCCGGAGCCGGCTATCGGCCAAACTGGAGCGGTTTCTCCTGCTTGCGCGCTTACTGACCGCCGGCACCGTTCAGTCGGACTACGAATCAAGTGGCATGACGACGCTGATCGCGTGCATGAACCCGCAGATCCACACGTCCGGCAAGGGCATGCTCGACACCCTGGTTCGCCGCACGGTCCGGTTGACCGGCGACGAGGCGGCCGTCTTCACCGCGGTCAGCAACATGATCGACACCGCCGACATCAAGCGGGATGGCATCGTCGCCACCTCCTTCGATGTCGCCCTCAGTAAGTACAACCAGTCCCATACCATCGGCAGCCCCTACGAGCATCTGGTCGACCTGGCCACAGCATTGGAAGGCGTTCTCATCGGCGCCGAGAACGAGGGCGAAGGACTGACCCTTCGCCTGTGCACCCGAGCCGCCGCACTCCTGGCGAGGGACGACGACCCGGCAACTGCGGTCTTCAATGACGTCAAAGAGCTGTACGGCCTGCGCTCAAAGCTCGTCCACGGCGGTCAGATCACCGAAAAGGACCTGCGGAAGGTCTTCACCCGCGTCTCAACCGTACCCGTGGGCGATGCCGAACACCGATTTGGCATGGCCCTCGCTTACGCTGTCGACCGAATGCGCGATCTGGTTCGGCGGGCCATCCTCGCCCGCCTTTGTCTTGCCGAACACCCCAACCCCGCCTGGCCGTTCACTGGACGCGCCGCCGTCGACGCCATACTCGCCGACGACCACCAACGGGCCACATGGCGAAGCCACTGGCACAACCGCCTCGCCTCGCTCGGAGCCGAATATGCTGGCGGCAAACCCCGTGCTGCCGTCGACACCATCTCACAGGAGGATCGATAGACGAGGGCAAGCGCGGTCGGTGACGCTGAGCTCGTCGTCTGGCGCGGTGACCTGCTCGATGCCACCGGAATGGGTGAGGGAAGTTCCCGAACAGTTTGTCGAGCGTGTCGAACATGCTCCTCCGGTGGCGAACAGCACGGGCAGAAGCAGAATCGCGTACCCGGCGTAGGGGCCGGTTCGCAACGTGTAGCGTCGGGAGACTCGCCGACAGGTCCCGGTGCGATCGGCGCGTGGTCTCCGCAGCCCGGACAGCAGCTTGGCGGTTTGCTGTCTTGGCGGAAAACTGCCTGGTCGTCCAGGCCGGCGATTGTCATGGACGGGGAGTGAGGCTCACCGTCGGCGACTTCGCCTACCTGCTCAAGGCAGCGCTGGCCGTCCACGGTCACCTCGGAGGACCGGCCGATCGGCTTCCCGATCACAAGTGGCGAGGACCCCGCCGGCGTCCCGATCATCACGAGCGGTCACCCAATCCAGCCGCCTTCGCCCGCTTGGTGACACAAACGAGGGAGCATTTATGCTGCATAAACGGCGACGATCGACGTCGATTGACGCCGAATCAGGGCATGAGCGAATGCAAATATCCCAGCTAGATCGACTGACGTCGACCCACGGCTAGAACCTCCAATTAACCGGAGGGTTCTTGGTTCGAGTCCAAGCGGGGGAGCAAAAGCCCAGGCCAACGGCCTGGGCTTCTTTGTGTCCAGGACCAAAAGACCCGGACTCTCCAGAAACTGTCCAGATTCAGGAGCCTGTCTCCGGCTCGCCCCACATGCCCTCAAGCGCGGCGGCCGTCGCCTCGACCACCCCCTCGGACGCAGTGGCAGACCGTGCTGAACGGCGATACTGAGCGTCTGGCCGAGGGGGTGCGGGGCATGGACGAGAGGGCGACGTTCGGCGGCGAACTGCGGAGGCTGCGACAGAACGCCGGTCTCTCCTTGGCGGGGCTTGCGGCTCGCGTCCACTACAGCAAGAGCTACCTCAGCAAGATCGAGAACGAGCTGATGCCGCCGAATGCGGCGTTCGCGGAGGTTTGCGAGACCGAGCTGGGCGCAGCCGGCGTTCTGAAGGCGCTGCTGCCTGCAGGCCCGGCCCGGCGCCGCACCGCGCTCGACGTCGTTCCCTCGGGGCTGCCTCCCGTCACCACACTCTTCACCGGGCGGGTGACCGAACTGCGTGCGATCCGGGAAGTGCTCCGGAGCGAGGGCGGGATATGCGTTGTCTCCGGGCTCGGCGGTGTCGGCAAGACGGCGCTGGCCGTCCGGTGTGCTCAGTTGCTCGAGCCCGACTTCGCCGATGGGTGCTTGTTCATCGACCTTCGCGGACTCGGTGAACCTCCGGTCTCGCCGTCGGTGGTGCACGACCGGGTGCTGCGGCTTCTGGGGGTTCCGGCCGAGGGCGTCCCGGCCGATCCGGAAGACCGGGCGGCCGTCTACCGCGCACACCTGCGGGACCGCCGCACCCTGCTCGTCCTCGACAACGCCGGGAGCGCTGCCCAGGTCCGGTCGCTGCTGCCCGGCGGCCCGAAATGCCGGGTCCTGGTGACCAGCCGCTCGCGGCTGACCGCGCTGGACGAGGCCGGGCACGTCCCGGTCGACGTGCTGCCGCTCCAGGACGCCACCGAACTGTTCGCCGTCCTGGTCGGGGCGGACGGGGTTGCTGAAGGCGGCGCCCAGGTCGTGCAGCGGTGTGGCCGCATTCCGCTGGCCATCCGGATCGCGGCCGCGCGGTTGCGCGCCCACCCCGTGTGGGACATCGGCGACCTCGATCGCCGGCTCGCCGATGAATCGGCCCTGCTCGGCGAGCTGGACGACGGCGAACGCAGCCTCGCGGCGACGTTCCGGCTGTCCGCCCGGGACCTCGAGCCGGCCGAAGCGCGGTTGTTCAGCCTCCTTGCCCTGCACCCCGGAGCGGATTTCGACGTTGCGGCGGCGAGTGCGCTGGGCGGGCTGCCGGTCCGGGACGCCGACCGCCTCGTCGAACGGCTCTACAACGCCCACCTCCTCGGCCAGCCGGCTGTGCACCGCTACGGCTTCCACGACCTGGTGCGGACGTTCGCCGCCACCCTGCCAGACGCTTCTTCGGAGGGCCGCGAGGCACTGCGCCGGCTGTTCGACCACTACCTGGCCACCGCCTCGGCAGCTGACCGGCTGATCACGCCCGGGCGGTTCCAGGTGGCCGCCACCACGAACCGGCCGGCGGGGCCGGAGCTGCTCGACGCCGCCACCGCGATGCAGTGGCTGCGCGCGGAACTGCCGGCCCTCGTCGCTCTCGTCCAGGTCGACGAGAGCGCACTGGACCGGCACCGCTGGCAGCTCGCGTTCACCCTGCGCGGGTACTTCTACCTGGCGAAGGAACTGGAGGCTTGGCTCGAGACGCACGTGGCCGCCTTGGCGGCGTGCCGGCGGCTGGGCGACCGCCGGGCCGAAGCGCTCACCCTCAACAACCTGGGCATGGGGCTCGCGGCGGCCGGGCGGCTGGACGAGGCCACGGACCAGCACTTGGCGGCCCGCGCGTTGTTCGACGCCCTGGGCGACCGGCACGGCGTCAGCGACTGCCTGGCCAACCTCGGAGCGGTGCTGGCGAGGCAGGGCCGCTTCGCCGAGGCGCTCGAGCACCAGCAGCAGGCGCTGCAGTACTACTCGGCCGCCGGGCTGACCCGCAATAGCGGCATCACCCTGCGGAGCATGGCCACCGCGCACCTGGCCCTCGGCGAGGTCGACGAGGCCGTCCGATGTGCCGCCGAAGCCTTGGCCCTCGCGCTCGGGCGTCGGCACGACCTGGATGTCGCCCAAGCCGCCAATGCCCTCGGCGCAGCACGGGAGCGAAAGCAGGACTACTCGAACGCCGAGGTGGCCTGGCGGCAGGCGCTGGCTCACGGCGAGCGGTGCGGCAGCGTCCACGAGCAAGCCACGGCCCGATGGGGGCTGGGCAGAATCGCGATGGCGACCGGCCGGATCGGCGAAGCCGAAACGTTCCTCCGCGCCGCCCGGGAACTGTACGAACTGGTGAAATCGCCGCGAGCGGACGAGGTAGCGGAATCACTCGCGGCATTCGATCCCTCTTGAAGACCGATTTCCGCCGCGGTGATGCGTTATCGTTCGGATGTGCCGTCTACCGCTCATGCGCACCGGAAAAAGATCTTCATCTCCTATTCCGGCAAGTCGTTCCCTCGGATGGAGCAGCTGGTCGCCCGATTGGAGTCCAGGGGACACCCCGTTTTCATCGATCGCCTGGGAAACCACCTCGGCGACCCGGTCAGCGCGAAGATCGAAGAGGAGCTGCGCGGCAGCACGATCTGCCTGGTCTACTACTCGGAGCGCTATTCGGCGCGACACGCGTGCCAGAGCGAACTCATGCACGTCCTGGTCGCCGACCAGCGCGAAGGCGGGCTGGCCCGCACGCTCGTGATCAATCCCGGAAAGACCAAGGCGCACATCCACCCGGCCGCGCTGAAGGACCAGATCTACCTGCCCGACGATGGAAGCGAGGCGGCACTCGCCCGGATCGTCGACGAGGTGGAACTCCGGCTGTCGCAGCTCACCGGAACGTACCCGGGAATCGATTTCGGCGCGTTGCCGCGCATGATCGGCCGTCGACCGGGGGTCGAGCCCCGGATCCGCCGCTACGGCGCCATGTGGCAGCTCCACACGGCCCTGCACGCCGGGCGGTACGGGTTGACCCACCCGCCGGTGAACGGGATCGCCGTTCTCACCGGACTGCCCGGAGCGGGCAAGACCGCCCTCGCGGCCGACTACCTGCTCCACTTCGCCCACGAGTACGCGCTGGTCGTCCACGTCGACCTCGGCGAGGCGACCGGCATCACCAAGGACACGGCGTTGCGCGAGGCCACTGCCCAGGCCCAAGCCGAACTCGGCACGGCCACCGGGCAAGCCCTGGTCGTCATCGACAACATCCCCGCCGCGGTGGCGCACGACTCGTTCACCGCCGGGTTCGACAGCCCGGACGTCCTGATGCTGTTGCTCACCGAACACACCGAGTACGCCGCGCTCGGCAGCGAGGTCCGCCTCGCCGGACTGACCGACGACGAAGCACGCGAGCTGTTCCGCGGCCTGCACCCGTTCGACCGGAAGGACGAAACCACGAGCCGGCTGGTGGACCAGCTGCTGGCCGCCGTGGACAACCACCCCATGGCGGTCGCCCTGCTGGCCGGCTCGGCGACGGCCCGGCTCGGGCTCACCACGCTGACCGAGCACGTCGGACGGGTCCTCGACGGCTCGTCGGACACCACGGCGAGGGTGGCCGAGCTCTTCGCCGACCAGCTGGAGAGCCCCGACGCCTACGAGCTCGCGGTCCTGCGGCTGATGGCGGCTTGCGGTCCCTCGGCGGTTCCGGTCCGGCTCATCCGGGACATGCTGGCCGAACTGGGCCTGGACCCGAGTCGCGTGCCTGAGGTCCTGGAGCGGTTGCGCGCCAGGATGTTGCTCGGTGCGGACCGGAGCTTGTGGTCCATGCCCGGTCTGGTCCGGCAGGCGGTGCGGCGCCGGCACGATTCCGCGACCGTGGACTGGCTCGCGTCGGCCTGCGCCGGATACCTGGCCGGGGCGCTCGGGGCCGGCCGGGAAACCCATGAACCCGGGGAATGGGCGCTGCTCGTCCGGCACGCCCGGTACCTCGTGGACCGGCCGGGCGTGCCGGCGGCGACGGTGAACGCCCTGCTCCCGCTGATCGCCAGGGAGCTTCGCGAGGCGGGACAGCCGGCGTCGGCGGCCCGGTACCTGGATCGCCTGCTCGTGGCGGGTGCCGCGGAGCCGAGCCTGGCGGTGGACGCCGCGTCCGACCACTACGAGGTGGGCGAATACCAGGACGTCGAGCGGATCGCGGTGGCTTGCGCTCCGACGTGCCCACCCCGGGAAGGGGTGCTCCTCGCGGGCTTGCACGCTGCGGCGCTGGACGCCATGGGCCGTTTCCCCGACGCCGATCCGCCGTGGCGGCACGCGACCGGCCCCGCGAACGACGGCTCGCTGGCGGAAGCCGAGCGGCTGTGGATCCGGCTGCTCTGGCTCCGCGGCCGTCGCCTGCGGGGGACCGTGAAGGAGAACTTCGCCGAACTGGAGGAGGTGGTCGCCGCCGAAGCACGGCTGCCCGGGAAGATCGTGCACCTGGCCGAACTCGAACTCGCGCACCTGCGGATGACCATCGGAGACCAGCGCACGGCCCGTGAGCTCGCCCGCCGGGTCGTCGACTTCCACGGGCGCCGGGCGCAGCAGCACCACCCGATCGCGATCGACGCCGAATACGTGCTGGCGACCGCGGAGCTCCGGCTGCACTTCACGGACCTGAAGCCGTCCCCGGCCCAGTGGGCCGCCGCCGAGGAGAAGCTGCGCCGCATCGCCCGGCAGCGCGAAGAAGAACTGGGCATGCGCAATGTCGACGTCCTGGCGACCAAGGTGAGCATCGATCTGGCGGTCGTCTCCCAGGGCAGGCCCAAGGAGGTGCTGGCGAACACCGCTGTGCTGCTTCCCGTGCTGACCGGCCGGCTGACGGAGCAGCACCCGGTCGTTCTGCGGGAGTACTACGTGCAGGGGCTGGCCCACTCCCAGCTCCGCCGGTTCGACGACGCGGTTCGTGCGCTCGAACGTGCCCACCGCGGACAGGTCGCCGTTCTCGGCCCGGCTCATCCGGAGACCTTGCAGACCCAGTTCGAGCTGGCGATGGCTCTGAAGCTGCGCAACGGCCAGGGCGACCCGAGGCGCGGGAACACGTTGCTCGATGAAGTGAACCGGCTGGCGCCGTCCGTCGTCGGGAGGAAGACGGATCTCCCGTGGCAGGCCTTCACCGGGGCGACGCTGGCGCGTTGGGCCCCCGGTTCGGTGCTCAGGTGGGCCCATCGGAAGAACCACGAAGACAAGTGGTGAGGCCGATCCGGATACCGGCTGCCGCGGCCGGTATCCGGATCCAGGGCTCTCGGACGGTGAGCCCGGGCTCAGCAGTGCCCGACCGACGGCTGCTGGGACACGACACCGGAGCTCAGGTACCCCACCTGCGAGTAGTAGGTGGCCTTGAACCAGCGGTTCGACCCGAAGCCGTTGTCACCGGCGTCCAGCCAGCAGTTGATGTCCACCCACTGGTTGTAGATGGTCACCTTGATGGCGGCCCCGAGATTCGGGTCCGAACGCAGGTTTCCCTGCGTGACGTACCCGCGGGCGGCCTGCACCGAGTCGTGGCTCGCCGGTGCGGCGGACGCGGTCGCGGTGCCACCCGCGACGGCAGCCACTGCGATCGCCGTCGCTGCCAGCGATTTGCGCACGATCTTCATGATACCTCCTCGTATTTCGCGGTCACCGGCTCACGTTAGGACGGCGGGTGAGGTGATCGGCGTGCTCGTTGCCGAGACGAATTACTGCGCAACACGGTCTTCCGGGTCTTTCCGGCCCTTTTCTGTCCGGTTATTGTCGGCACAGTTCGGCAGGGAAGCGCGGAAAGGGTGTGGTAGCAAAGAAAGGTGGTGAATTTCGGGCGAAGCGAGAGCACCCGGAGACTGGGCTGGCTGTTGCGAGTGAGCCGGGGAACCCGCGGCTTGCGGGAGTTCGCCGCCACGATCGGCCACGCGACCGCGCCCAGCACTTTGAGCCGCTGGGAGCGGGGAAGCAGCACAGTCACCCATCTCGCGGTCCGCAGCTATGCCGACGCGCTCGGCCGGCCGGAACTGCTGACCGTCGCCGACAACATGGCGCGCTATTACGGGAACCGGCTGGGACCGTCACCCGCCCTGCCCCGGCCGCCCCTCGAACCGGCTGCGGTGTCCGCGCGGCTCGATTCGCTCATCGACCGGGCCGTCGGCAAGGACTTGTTCACCGGCCGGGACTGGGACGAGCTGACCGATCTCCTGTCACGGGGCGTCGTCGTGTTGAGCCCCCGCTCGACGTGGGAAACGCTGGCCGAGCGGCTGCTCTCGGAACTGGCGATCGCCGACGGAACCCACTGGCTGTGGCGTGCGGAGGCGCTCCACCGTCTGCTGGCCCATCGGGTGGGTGGCGAGGTCGCGGTGGCCACCGCGGCGGCGGCCGCCGCCGATCGGTCGGCCCAAAGCTTGATCGGGACCCTGTCCGTCCTCGACGCCACTTCGTCACCTCTCGCAGCATCGGTCGTCCTTCGGCACTTGAGGAACCCGACGTCGAACCGCTCCTTTTCCGGTGCGCTGTTGTCCTGTCACCGCAAGGTCCGGCTCGGCCACTTCACCGCCGAACAGCTCGCCCACGTCGGTGGCACCTTGGCCGACGTGGACGACCAGCCCCTGGTCGCCGCGATCGCCGCGTGCCTTCCCCTGCCCCTGCGCAAGCGGTTCTCGTTTCCCCGGCGGGAGGACCGCGGCCGTCCGGGTGGCCGGCCGAACCGGATCGGTGTGGCGGCCGCTGCGGTCAACGACAGGATCGGTACCGCGGACGATCCGGTGCTGACCGATCTGCTCGCCGAGTCGCTCGGCGCCGACGTCTTCGACGAACGCATGCACGCGCTGTTCCTCCTCCAGGCCAGCCCGTACCGCGCGTCGATCGCGCGAGAACTCGGCCGGGCGCTGGCCGGCCGGCACAGCGGCGCCGAGTTGGTGACGGTGGCGGAGGCGGCGCGCAACTTGGGCGGTCAGCGCGAACGCGGCGTGCTCGAGCAGCTGGTACTCGCGGCAGGCACGTCGCCGGACCTCCGCGAGACGGCGGCCTTCGCCCTCGGTCACGTCGGTGGCACGAGCGAGGACACCTTCTGGCGCGCCGTGCTCGCCGTCGCCCGGCAATGGCGACCGGACGCCGGCACCGCGTCCGTGCTCGACCGCCTCGTCTACGCCGCCGGTCGTGCCGGCCACCACCGGTTCCTGCGGCAAGTCGTCGCGACGGCGGGCCTGCCCGAGGTCGCGAGGGTTTCGGCGCGGTGGTGGCACGGGATACCGCCGCACATCCGGCTGAGCGCCGGGATGTGACCGGAGCCGTCCGGTCGTCACCTCCCGGCTGCGACGACGAAGGGAGATCCCCAGACGGCGTTGCCGCTCCGGCAGGGCTTTCCGGAAGGGCTCGTGAACGACGTCCGGAGCGTTACCGCGTAGACGTCCCGAGGCAGCTCGACCGACAGCGGCTTGCTTTCCCCCGGGTTCACCACGACGGTCTGCTTGGCGTTGACTGCGTCGTCGTTGACGAAGACCTCGAACTTGACCGCGAGGTCCGGGGACGCGGTCGAGTCGGTTCCCACCGCTTTCGCTTCCAGCCGGGTGAAGTTCTTCAGGCGGAACTGCTGTTCACCGCGGTAGGCGCTGCTGTTGCAGGTCGCCAGCATGTTCCACATCGAGTTCTGGTACTGGGTCAGCTGGACGTCGTGGTCACCGTGTTCGAAGTGCCAGTCATCGCTGGGACGTGGCAGGTCCACCAGCAGGACGGGGGAGTCCTTCGGCACACTGCCGCCGTCCCCCGAGACGGCCTGCCCGGCGGAGCCGGTGGCGGACGTCGTTGTCGACGTCGTCGCCGACGCCGATGATTCGGTGGCTTCCGTGGCCGGCGCGCTGCTGGCCGCCGGGCTCACGGTGACTGTTGCCGCCGGAGCGGCCGCCGGCGGCGTGGGCCGGGGTGCGCTCACCCGGCCCACCACGAAACTCGAGGCGAGCAGGACCAGGCCACCGAGGGCCAGGAGGGCCACGCGGGCTCGTCGCCCGGGGTTCATCGCCTTGCGCACCTTCCGCCCCGCGAGAGCCGAGGTCAGCTCCCGGGCGAACGCTTCGTCCCGCGCTGTTTCCTGCCCGAGGTACAGCCGCATTGTTTCGGCTTCGACCATCCCCGAAGGGCGCTCGGCGAACCGCGCGAACACCTCGGCGAGGAACGGATCGGCGAACCGCGCCTGCACTCGGCCCAGAAGGTTCTCCAGCGGGCCGTCGTAGGCTGCCGGTCCGGCACTTGACCTTCGCTGCAGGTAGTGCGACAACACGGACACCGCTGTGCGATTCAATTCCTCTTCGGTCATCGACACTGTTCGCCCCTTTTATCGGTTTCAGGTCTGTGGACGAGTTGGCGGGGGTATCCGGCGGTCGGGTTGCGTGGATCAGGCCGCCCGGGGCCGATCACCCGTACGTCAGGCGTAGAGAGCCGGATTTCCCCACGCCAGCTCCGGCAGCTTGTTCGACTGCCCGCCGGCCAGCAACGCTCCCGCGAGCATCGGGTTCTTCGTGGTTCCGGGACGGTAGGCGACCAGCTTGAGGCGTAACACGCCGACGACGTCGTACCGCAGCCAGGCGGGCTTTCCCATCCGGACCGCGACTTGCTCCTGGGCGACGCCGTCGAGGAAGACCTGGAAATATCCGACCTGGTCGGCGTCGACAGCGTCGTCGAGCACCCCGGCAACCGTTTCGAACCCGGTATAACGCCGGGACAGGTTGTACTCGACGACGGCGCGAGGCTCGTTCGCGAAGAGGGACGGCCGGTACACGATGCTGTCGCCGCGGTGCACGCCGTCGATTTCGGCGCTGGTCATGTGGATGTCGGAACCGCAGCTGGCCGGTGCGAGAACGGACGTCAGCAGGACCGGCGACGGTTGCGTAGCGGAGTTCGACGCCTCGGCGGCCGCTTTGCGGGCGCGCGCGAAATCGCCGAGCTTGGGCAGCGAAAACCGGGCCACTCCGGTCAGCGCGACGAGGAGGTCGGCCACGCCGGCCGGCGTGAACTCCTTGATCTCGTAGCGGGTCGTGGAGTGGGCGTTCAGGAAGGACGGGATCTCCTCGACGCGCCGGCCGGGCAGGACGACGGGCAGGATCCGCCGGGTGGCCTTCGGCAGGTCCTGAGTGATGTTGTCGCGGATCATCGCCGATTCGAACTGCGCGCCGCGACCCCGGTGCGGCGCCTCCGTGCCCTCGGCCCGCCGCTTGTAGTCCGGTGACGCGATCACGAGCACGAAGTCGGCCTCGGCGAGTTGCTCGATCGCCCACAACGACCAGTCGCGGCGTCCGTCGTCGGCCCACTGGTCGAGCCGGACGTCGAGTCCGACATCGGTTCGCAAGAAGGTGGCGAACGTGCGAACGAGTTCGCGGTGCTGATCGTTGTCGTGCGAGTAGGTGATGAAAACCCTCGGCGGTTTTTCTGCGGCGGCCTCGGTCGTCACTTGCTGCTCCAACATCTTGCCGAATCTCCTGGGGCACGGTCGATTGCGCAGATTGAACCCCAGGACGCGAGCCGCCACGGCGGACACGGCACAGTGACCGCTCTTTGTCCTGGTTCTGTCAGTTCCGGAAGATCATTCGTCGACGTTTCGGATCATCACCCGACACCGTCCGGTACCGCGGGGAAGCCGAGGATGGCCAGAGCGCCGAGCACCGAGCACGCCGCGGCAGCCGGCAAGAACGTTGGCGGGCGCAACTGTCGGTAGGAATTGTTCACCGAATCTTCGTGGTTCATCGTGGACCCTTCAACAGCACCGAATGCCGCCGGCCGGTACGGCCATGGCACGGTAATCGACGACGGTCGGAACGTCGTTACCGCATCGGATAACGATCGGGCAGCCGGCTTCTTCGCTTTGGCGAAGGTGTCGAGTTTTTGTCCAGAATTTCGCCGAACCGGAGTCCGCGGCCGAAACGGCGGGTCCCGTCGAGCACGCGAAGGGTTTCGTTTCGTTACGTGCATACGTCCGAACGGGTGTCGTGACAACTCGGGTGCAACACCGGAGCGCAGGCGGCCGACAGGTCTGCCATCGGCAAGGGGTTTGGTTCTCGGCCGTGGTGTTCGTTCGATGTCCGGGCTTGACTCACGGCGTGCTGCTGCCTTCTCGACTGCATCACCCATCAGAAGTACCCGGCTGGCTTCTGAAACATCGATGAATGCATCTCCCCCCATTGTCGAGTCACCGGAGCCAGCTGTCGGTAGCGGAAACCGCTACGCTCACGATGATCTTGTTCGTGAGACCAGCACCACCTGGGAGACCCGTGGAGCCTGATCCGGAGCTGAATTTCGCTTCACAGCTACGCAAACTGCGTGCGCTGCGCGGACTGTCGCTGGCGGAGCTGTCCCGGCTGACCCATTACAGCAAGGGCTACCTGAGCAACATCGAAAACGGCCGCAAACCGGCCACCGCCGATTTGGCTCGCAGGCTCGACGAGGTGCTCGCGTGCGACGGGGCGCTGATCGCCATTGTGGAGGCCGGTGACACTTCTGCCTGCCCCTATTTGGGTCTTTCGGCCTTCGGGGCGGGTGATGCCGGGCGGTTCTTCGGGCGGGGACGCATCAGCGCGGCCCTGACGAGCCGAGTTGCGGCGGGCCTTGACCATGGCCTCCCGCTCGTTGTCTTCGGGGCCTCCGGTGCCGGGAAGTCGTCGTTGCTCCACGCTGCTCTGATCCCGGCGCTCGCCCGCGGTGTTCTGCCGGTGGCGGGGGCCGCGAAGTGGCCGGTGCTGGTGATGACGCCCACCGCGAGCCCCGCCCGGGCGCTGGGTGAAGGTGCGGCGAAGGTCCTCGGGACCTCCGCGTCGGGCCTACGGGACAGCCTGGCCGTGCACGGCTGGACGGACGCGCTGCGGACGGCGCTGGGCCCGGCGAACTCGCGCCTGGTCATCGTCGTCGACCAGTTCGAGGAGGTCTTCGCGCTCTGCGAGGACGAGGGCGAACGCCGGCAGTTCATCGCGGCGCTCTGCGCTCGTCCCGACGGGGAATCCGCCGTCCAGCTGGTGGTGCTCGGCGTCCGTGCCGACTTTTACGGCCGCTGCCTGGCTTATCCCGAACTGCTGGACGCCGTGCAGCACAACCAGTTCGTGATCGAGGCGATGAGCGAAGCGGAACTCGTCGAGGCCATCACCGGCCCCGCCCGGGAGGCCGGTGTCGACCTCGAACCCGGCCTGGTCGAGATCTTGCTCCGCGACCTCGGCTTCCCCCGCAGCGCCGGCGAGCCCGGCACGCTGCCGCTGCTCTCGCACGCGCTCCTGACGACCTGGCAACAGCGCGAAGGCGACCGCTTGACCGTTGCCGGGTACGAGCTGACCGGGGGCATCCGCGGGGCGGTCGCGGCCACGGCCGAGCGCGTCTACACCAGCCTCGACGACGACGGCCGTCGCGCGGCTCGGCGGCTTCTGCTGCGGCTCGTCCACGTCGGCGAGGACGAAGACACCCGCCGGCGCGCTGACTTGGACGGGTTGCTGGGGGACGGCCCCGAACGGGAACCGAACCTGGTCGCCCTGCGGGCCCTGGTCGCGGCCCGCCTGCTCACCCTGGACCGGCAGACCGTCGAGATCACGCACGAAGCCCTGCTGCGGGCGTGGCCGCGGCTGCGGGCGTGGACCGAAACCGACCGGACCGGTCTTCGCGCGCACCAACGGTTTTCCGAGGCCGCCGAGGTCTGGCGGCGCCACGGCCGCCCCGTCGACCTGCTCCAGCGGGGCGCCCCGCTGGCCGGTGCGAAGGAGTGGGCAGCCGAGCATCCCGACCGGCTCACCGCCTTCGAACGCGAATACCTCCAGGCCGGCGAGCGGGAGGAACAACGCGGTACCCGCCGGCTGCGGCGGCTCGTCGCGGGTCTCGCGGTCCTGTCGCTGCTGGCGGTCGCCGCCGCGGGTTGGGCGTGGGTGGCCGAGCACCGGGAACACCGGCAGCGGGATCTGGCGTTGGCCGAGAAGGTCGTCGCCGAGACTCCCGCGCTGCACGCCTCGAACCCCGGGCTGGCGGTGCAGCTCTCACTGGCGGCCGCCCGGCTCGCGCCCGGCGCCGAGACGCTGAGCGGCCTGCTCAGCGCGGTCGCCAGTCCGCACTTCACCCGCCTCGACCACTCGGACACGGTCACCTCGGCCGTGTTCAGCCCGGACGGGCACACGCTCGCCACCACCGACGACGACCACGAGGTCCGGGTGTGGGACGCCGCTTCCCCTGCGGAACCGCGGGTGCTGGCCGGGCACACCGGCGTCGTCACGTCTTCGGCCTTCAGCCCCGACGGGCGCACGCTCGCCACCGGCAGCGAGGACGGCACGGTGTCACTGTGGCACTTCGGCGGAACGCCGGCGCGCACGGTCCTGCGCCTCGGGAGCCCGGTGCGCTCGGTGGCGTTCGGCCCGGACGGCCACACGCTCGCCACCGGCGGCGACGATCGCGTCGCACGGCTGTGGGACGTCTCCGGACCGGGACCGCAGCCGTCGGGGACGATGCCGGGCCACACCGGCTCGGTCAACGCGATCGCCTTCAGCGCCGACCGGCACACCCTCGCCACGGTCGGCGGGACCGTCCGGCTGTGGGACGTCACCGACCGGCCGCGGCCGAGGCCGCTGGCGGAACTCGGCCAAGCGGTGGACACCGCGGCGTTCAGCCCGGACGGGAAGACGCTGGCCACCGGGGGAGGAGATCACCTCACCCGGCTCTGGGACGTCGGCACGCCGGGCCACCCCGCGGCGCTCGGAGTCCTCGCGACGCACACCGACAAGGTGAACTCCGTCGCGTTCAGCCCGGACGGGCGCACCCTCGCCACCGCGAGCGACGACCGGACGGCCGTGCTCTGGGACGTCACCGACCCCGGGAACCCCGCCACCTTGTCGGTCCTGGCGGGCCACACCGAGGCCGTCACCACCGTCGTGTTCGGCCCGGACGGCCACACCCTGGCGACCGGGAGCGACGACAACTCCGCCCGGCTCTGGCGGTTACCGGTGCCCGAGTTCACCGGGCACACCGACCGCGTCCTCACGCTGGCCTTCGCCCCCGACGGCCGGGTGCTGGCCTCCGCGGGCCTGGACCGGACCATCCGGCTCTGGGACACGGCCGCTCCCGGCGACCCGCACGCGCTCGCGACGATCAGCGCGCCCGAGCGGCTGCGCGCGCTGGCCTTCCGCCCGAACGGCCGCCTGCTCGCCGTCGCCGGCGCGGAGGGCGGTGTCACCCTGTGGGACCTGGGTGATCCGCGCCGGCCCCGCGCGTCCGGGAAGCTGGCCGGCAGCAGCGAGCGAGTACGTGCACTCGCCTTCAGCCCCGACGGCCGCACGTTGCTGACCGGGGGTGACGACCACACCGCCCGGCTCTGGGACGTCACCGACCCGGCGAAACCCGCTGCTCTGGGCCGGCTCGACGGCCACACCGACCGGGTGATGACCGTGGCCTTCGGCGCCGATGGGCACACCGTCGCCACCGGCAGCTACGACCGCACGGCCCGGCTCTGGGACACCACGGACCCCACCCGCCCGCGCGCGCTCGCCACCCTGGCCGACCACACCCACGTCGTCCGTTCGGTGGCCTTCAGCCCGGACGGGCACACGCTCGCCACCGGCGCCTGGGACCACACCACGAAGCTGTGGGACGTCGCCGACCCGGCGCACCCCCGAGACGTGGCGACGCTCTCCGGGCACTCGGCCCCGGTCAACGCCGTCGTGTTCAGCCCGGACGGCCGGACCCTCGCCACGGCGGGTGACGACGGCGACGTCCGGCTCTGGACGGTCGGTGATCCGGCGAAGCCGGGTGTGCGGGCGATCCTCACCGGGCACACGGACCTCGTCTACGCCCTCGCCTTCCACCCCGACGGGCACACGCTGATCAGTGCGGGGCGCGACCGGATCATCCGGCGCTGGGAGACCGACGCGGACCGGGCCGCTCGCCTGGCCTGCGACCTCGCCGGCACCCGGGTCACCCCGGCGCAGTGGTCCGCGGCGTTCGGCGACTCCGCCTACGACCCACCCTGCCCGTGAGCGTTTCCGCAGCTCAGCGGGGGTATCCCGGTATTCCGCCGGCGCGGGATACGGGGAACCCCTGCCGCCTGGCGCGGGTCGCGGCCAAAGCTGGTGATGCCCGGCAGACCGGGCTGCCACACCAGACAGAACGGGGAATCCACGATGTTCACACGAACCATGCTCGGCGCCGCCGGCCTCGCGATCGCCAGTCTCGCCGCGCTCACCCCGGTGGCGAGCGCCGCCCCGGCGAGCGTGCTGGACGACGGCCTGGTCAAGGCCACGGTGCGGTTCCACACCACCGACAACGACAAGGACCACGACTCCCACGTCACCGTGTACGTGAAGGAGAAGGACGGCACCATCGCCGCCCGCACCGACTCCGACTTCGGCCAGTTCCCGGACAACAGCGACAACGGCCCGTTCGGGATGCAGGTTCTCGACGCCGCCACCCGGGACGACTTCGCGGGCGGGACGGCCGTGGTGCGGATCGACCCGAAGGGCAACGACACCTGGCAGTTCACCATGTACGTCGAGCTCGACTTCGCCAACGGCCGGGTCAAGAACTTCCAGTCCGAGAACCTGAGCCTCAGCGAGGACGGCCGTCAGCAGACGTTCCCGATCCAGTAGCGGCTCCGGCCGCGCCGAGCCGGAGGAGGTCCGGCGAGGACGGGGAAGGGGGACGAAGCAGGCCCGGACGCCATGGACGTCCGGACCTGCTTCGTTCCCGCTCACCGGCGGGCTTGTGCGGCGGCGAAGTGGGCGAGCAGGGGCGCGGTCCCGGCCGGGTTCAGCAGCAACTCGCCGGCGGCGCCGGTGTCGAGGATGACGCCGGTCATGCGATCCAGCATGCGGCGCTCGAACGCGGTGATCGCTTCGTCGACGGTGGCGTGCTCCGGGGAGAACAGGGCGTGGACGAGTTCGACGGCGTCGAGCAGCGCCATGTTCACGCCTTCTCCTCCGAAGGGCGGCATCACGTGGGCTGCGTCGCCCAGCAGGGTGATCCCGGAGTGCTGGTGCCACTGCTGGTGCGCGGGCATCCCGTAGAGCGGCCAGTACGCGAAGTCGCCGTCGAGCTCGTCGAGCACGTTCAGTAGGTCCGGGCTCCAGCCGGCGAAGGTCTCGCGCAGCCGCTCCCGGACGGGGGTGGGGTCGCCGAAGTGTTCGCCTTGGACGCGGGCCGGGTCTTCGGCCGTGCGCACGGCGAAGTAGACGCGCACCGACCGGTCGGCGGCGCGCTGGGCCAGGATCGCCCTGTCGTCGCCGAGTACGTGGAGAGCACCCTCACCGGTGTGCCGGACGACGAACGAGCCGGGGCCGGGGTTGCGTACATCAGCGTGGATGAAGGTGATGCCGCTGTAGGCCGGTTGTTCGGTGGTGACGAGGGGACGTGCGCGTGAGCGGATGCCGTCTGCGGCGATGACCAGGTCGGCGTCGAGACGGCGACCGTCGGCCAGGCGCACCCGGTGCCGGCCGTTCGCGAGCGGTGTGACGTCGCTGACCTCGGCACCCCAGGTGATCGTCTCCGGCGGCAGGGCGTCGATCAGGAGCTGCCGGAGCTGCACGCGGTCGATCTCCGGCCGGTACTCGCCCGCTGCTTCGTCCACGTCGACCCGGACGGTCCCGTCCGGGTCCATCAGGCACAGCCGCTGCCCCAGCGGCCGGGCCAGCGCCTCGAACTCCCGGCTGAGCCCCATCTCCCGCAGCGCCAGCTGGCCGCCCTGTCCGGCGAGGTCGAGGCTGCCGCCCTGCGACCGGGCGTGCTGACTGGCGTCGCGTTCGAGGACGCGCGGGGCCAGGCCGCGCTGGTTCAGCAGCCGGGCGGCGGCGAGCCCGGCGGGACCGGCGCCGAGGATGACGACCTCGGCGGCGCGTAGGGCCTGAGCTGCGGTGCGGTGTTCGGTCATGGCCGACTCCTCGTGTTCGAGCTGGTTCAGATTTGGGCGAGACCGCCGTCGACGACGATCTCCGAGCCGGTGATGTACGAGGCCTTTTCGCTCGCGAGGAAGACGACCGCGTGCGCGACGTCTTCGGGGCGGCCCCACCGGGCCATCGGCACGGTGCCGGTGACGTAGTCGTCGATCGCGGTCTGCAGGTCCGGATCCGTCTGGGCGGTCAGCGGGGTCGCGATGCAACCCGGGGTGACCGCGTTGACCCGGACCCCACGAGCCAGGACCTCCTCGTCCACCGCGAGGGTTCGCACGAGACTGCGCACCGCGGCCTTGCTGGCCGAGTACAGCGGATCACCGGGACGGCCCTTGGCCTCGGAAACCGAGCTGGTGACCACCACCGACCCGCCCCGGCGCACCAGCGGCAGCAGCTTGGTCACGGTGAAGAAGACGCTCCTGACGTTCGTGGCCATCATCAGGTCGAAATCCTGCTCGAGGGTGTCGAGGATCGGCGGCGCGTCCGACTTGCCGGCGTTGGCGAACACCACGTCGACGTGGCTGTACCGGGCGCGGACCTCGTCGGTCATCCGCTCGGTACCGGCCACGGTGGCCAGATCGGCGGCCACGCGGTGAACCGGCGTGCTTCCTCCGAGGTGTTGTGCGGCCGCGGCCAGCTTGCCCGGGTCGCGACCGACGATCACCAGGGCGTATCCGTCCTTCGCCAGCTCGGCGGCCGTCGCCAGGCCGATGCCGCTGCTTCCCCCGGTCACCACCGCGACCCGGCCGGTCCAGTCGTTCATCACGTTCTCCCTCGCGTCCATGACTACAGTGAAGCGAAAAAGTTAGTGAGTTACTTATTTTACCGAGTGATGTGACGTAGCGGACTCACCAAAGTTGTCGAGAGAAGAAGGTGTTACCGTGCCCGGATGGCAGGCGACCATGGCGAACGGCTGAGTCTGCGCGAACGCAAGAAGCTGATCACCCGGCAGGCGCTGATCGACGCCGCCGAGGCCATGTTCGCCGAGCGGGGGTTCGACCGGGTTACCGTCGCCGAGATCGCCGACGCGGCGAACGTGGCGGCCAAGACCGTGTTCGTCTACTTCCCGGCCAAAGAGGACCTGGTCTTCCACGGTGAAGACGAGGTGCTGCGCAGCCTGGTCGACGGCATCCGCGAGCGCCCCGCCGGCACCACACCGCTCGACGCCGTGGTGAACGTGCTCAGCACGAGCATGACCAGCAGCCCGGTCGGGGCGGTCGCCGAGCTGGAACGGCTGCACGGCATCGTCGGTGACAGCCCGGGACTGCACGCGCGGATGCGGCTGATGTGGGAACGCTTCGAGCACGCCGTCGCCGCCGAACTCGCGGCGGAAACCGGCGTACCGCCACATTCACCCCAGCCGCGCGTCGCCGCCGCGCAGCTGGTGATGATCTACCGCACCATGGCTTCTCCGGACGTGATGGCTTACATCCGGTCTCACCCGAAAGCCCGGCAGGGCAAGGCCTTCGGCGATTGGCTGGAGGCGGCGCGTGACATGGTGGGCCACGGGATCGGTGACTACGCCCGCCGCGAGGGATGACGGCCGCGCTGTCGAAACCTTGAGGAAGCGTGCTCGTCCTCGGCGGTCGAATCGAGGTGTACCACCTGCGGGGGCCGGCGGTACACCTCGCGGGTTCAGTCGGCGGGGTGGAGGCTGGTGTTGCGTCGTTGGGCTTCGTGGAGCTGGTCTTCGAGGGAGATGATGCGGCAGGCGGCGTCGATGGCGGTGCCTTCGTCGACGAGGTGCCGCACTCGGGCGGCGATGCGCAGCTGGTGGCGGGAGTAGCGGCGGTGGCCGCCGGTGGAGCGCTGGGGGGGTGATCAGGCCGGCTTCGTCGAGGCTGCGCAGGAAGTTCTGCGTGGTGCCCAGCATGTCCGCGGCCCGGCCCATGGTGTAGCCGGGGTAGTGCTCGTCGTCGAACTTGTCGGCCGCGGGGGTGGCCGGGGCGTGTTGGTCAGGGATCATTCCACCTCCGCATCACAAGGGACCCCGGGTGCCATGCACGGCACCCGGGGTCCCAGGGGTTTGGGTTTCACCATTGTCAGCCGGCGCGACCGCCGGCTTCCTGTACTCGCGTCGCCCGGCCGAAAGGCGGACGAGGCGAGGATCGCTTACTCGTAACCGAGAACCACCTGCCAATCCGATGGGACTACGGTGCCCGCGCGGCGCTACTGGCCAGCCGCTGCGGGCGATCCAATGATGTGCCCTTTCCCTTCTCTTCTGTGTTTCCTTGGTGCTGCGTACTGCTTCCGCGGTCACCACCGGCTGGAACCCTTCCACTGATCGGCCCCAGCACGCCTGATACCGCGAGCCACTGCCCGGAACCCCTTACATTGATCGGCTCCGGCCACCTGGCTGGCACTGCGTACTGCGATCTATCCGACTTCACCGGGACCACTACTTCTGCTTCGTCTTCAAACCCGGTCCCGGGCACTGCTCCGGTCACCAGCCGAGACCTGTTCACTGATTGGCCCCGTGCTGCCTGACCGCTTGTCTCACTTCGCGGGTAGTTACGTCCTCTCCCGCGCCTGCTTGACGTTGTCTTTCTCGGTACGAGGAGGACTCTACACACACCCGGCGTCGAATGTCTAACCCGGTCGACGTAGATTTTGCGTCATGACCCGATCGGGGTACCTCGCGTCCACGGAACCGCAGGTGAGCCCGCAGTGCGCGGACGGGGAGGGCAGTGCGATGAGTGACCAGCGCAGCTCGACCCGACGGGCAAGCTGCACCAGCTCGCCGCGACCACGGCCAGCGGGGCAGCTGGGCGCGGTTCGCGAACGCCGGGTCAGCGGCGGCCGCGGCGGGTGTGCACCTTCATCTCGAAGGTGATCTTCAGTGCATTGCGCGCCTCGCGCCACTCCCTGATCTCCGCCTGCCGGTCGGCGATGCCCTTGTAGTACTCGGATTTCTCCTCGCGATTCATTCTTTCGATCTCTTCCTCGGGCTTGATGATGGGATTCGCCGGGCGTGACCAAATTGAGCCGTCGTCGTTCTTCGGGTTGTAGGCGGCGAGGAAACCGAGGCCGAGCAGCTGGCCGAGATCCGCCACGTCGATCCGCACCACGCCGAAGTGCTCGGGCTCGCAGACCGTCCATCGGCCTTTCGACACGTACACCCCGAAATGGTGATGTTCGGTTTCGAAGTAGAAGTAGTACTCCATGCTCCGCGCACCATGTGCGACGCGATCCTGCACCAGTTCGGCGATTGCGGGGCCGGCGTCGGCGATGCGCCGGGTCGCCTGGGACTTCTCCGTGTGCTCCCAGGCGTCGGTCATCTCCGGTTCGTCGGCGAGGCCGAGCAGCGAGTTCGGCAGCTTGCCGTACTTCTCATCCGGCTCCTTCCCGTCCATATCGCCCCAAGCGGCGATCAGTGCCCGGACAACTTCGCCGGCTTCCCGCCCCTGGCTCGAGTCGACCAGCCTCTTCTTCAGTTCGCCGACGAGGGACCCCAGGTCCTTCAGGACGGGCGCGTCCACATTGCCTTCGATCTGCCATGCGGACAACGAACTCCACAACGACAGCAGCCAATCAGGCTCAAGGCGGTGGATGGTGGCCCACCCGCCGCACAGCCCGTTGTCGCGAACGGGGGCGTATCAGTCCTTCAGTTCGGTCGCATCGCGAGAGGCGGTGTGCGGTGCGGCCGCCGATCTGCTTTTGGCTTCGGCCTCCAAGAGGAGGTATGCCGCGTAGAACATCCGCTTCTGGATCTCGGCTTGCGGCAAGGTGTCCGGGTAGTCGGGCACGCGCTCCACATCGTCCGGTTTCCTGGGCTCGTCGGCTACCTCTTCCTTTCGCTCAGTGCCGGTCTTCTTTTTGCCTCTCTTCCTCTTGTCGCCTTTCTTTTTACCTACTACTTCTTTCCCCTTGTCCGGCCTGGCTTGCGACTCCTTGCCCCGCTGGACGACCACGTCACCCGACGCGGGGACACCGCGCCCCAGCAAACGCACGACAGCGGCGTTGCCTGCCGTGCGCTGCAGCACCAGGGCGTCGACCGGACCCGGTGCTCGTTGGCCTGCGGCCGACCTGCCGGCCCGCCGGGCGACCCGGTCCGGAGTTCCCCGTTCCCGCGAATCGTGACCGTGCATCACCGCTCCTCGCATGTGCTCGGAGTAGTAGCATCACCACGCGCCGTGGCGGACGGCAAGATCGGGTCGAGCAGTCATGCGGGCAGCGTTCGCTGCCTCCGGTGCGAGGCCATCGTCGGCATCGCCGAGTCCTGCGGGAAGTCGCCGGCTCAGGTCATGCTCCGCTGGGGCTTGCGGATTGCTTTCCGGTGACGTCGGTGACGAGGCGGCGGGCAAGCGCGGCCGAGGAGCCCGGGTTCTGTCCCGTGTAGACGTTCCGATCAACGACCACCTTGGACTTCAGCGGCAGTCCGGACGTGTAATCGGCGCCTGCTTCCTTGAGGCGGTCTTCCAGCAGCCACTTGGCTTTCCACGCGAACGGGTTGAGCCGTTCCTCCGCATTGGACAGACCGGTCATCGTGTACCCGGCGAACGGCCAGCTGCCGTCCGGGTTCGTCGCGGCCAGCGCCGCCGCCGGTGCGTGGCACAGCAGTGCCACCGGGCGGCCGGAGGCCAGGCGCTTGGTCAGCAGCGCCCCGGATGTCGCGTCGACCGCGAGGTCCTCCATCGGGCCGTGGCCGCCGGAGTAGAACACGACGTCGAAGTCGTCGGGATCCACCTCGGACAGGTCGGCCGGCTGCTCGAGCACGGAAGCCAGCCGGGCGAGCTCGGCCTTGAGCTTCTTGGCCGTGTGGGGCAGGACGCCGCCTTTGACGCCGAGGCTGAGGCGGTCGACGACCGGTTCCTCGCCGCCGGGGGTGGCGAGCGTGACGTCCCAGCCGGCTTCGGTGAACAGCCTGTACGGGACGACGAACTCCTCGGCCCAGAAACCGGTCGGGTGCTCGGTGCCGTCCTTGAGCGTCCAGACGCGCGCGGCGGAGAGAACCTGCAGAACCTTGATCATCGCGACTCCCGGACGGTCGTGTTCACGGTGCTGGCAGCGAGGTCGTCGACGGCGGCGCGGGCTGCGAAAATCGCGGCAAACGAACTGCGCACCTGGTTTGCGACGTCCTCGGCCGACACGCTGGTCAGCTTGCCGTCGAGGTGCAGGCAGGCCAGTCCGTGCACCAGGCCCCAGCCGGCGGTCGCCAGGGCGGCCGGGTCGACGTCGGGGAAGACGCCGGAGACGGCGGCGCCCAGCAGTTCGTGCACTTCGGCCGCCGCGCGGACGCGGGCGTCGTTCGCGTCGTCGCAGGGGTGGCCGAACATCAGCCGGAACAGCGCCGGCCGGCGCAGGGCGAAGTCGACGTAGGCGACGCCGAGTTCGGCCAGGTCGGCCACCGTGGCGGGCGGTCCGCCGCTGCCCCGGAGGAGGTCGGCTTTGAGGTTGCGCAGCCCTTCGGCGGCCAGTGCCGACTCCAGCGCGTCCCGGTCGGCGAAGTGGCGGTAGGGGGCTGTCGGCGAAACTCCGGCTTCTCGGGCGATCGCCCGCAGGGAGAACGGTTCGCCCGCCTCGAGCATGCGCATCGCGATCGTCATCAGCGTCGCCCGCAGGTCGCCGTGGTGGTAGCTGCCCTTGGCGGATGTCGGCACGGTTACCCCCGTCTCATGTGAGCACCGCAAACATACCGCACGCCGGTGTCCCGCCACGGCTACTGGCCCGCGAGGATCTCGGTGATCCCTTGGCGGTAGGTCGTGACCGCGAAGCCGGGGAAGCGCGCGGCGAACTTGGAGGAGTCGAAGACGTTGTCGACGCGGTAACGCGGCAGCAGTTCGGAGGCTTCCTTCACCGGCTGGCTGAACAGGGCGCCGAGCTTGAAGGCCGCCGCCGGGACGGTCGTGTAGCGGATGTCTTTGCCGGTCACCTCGCCGGCCACGGTGATCATGTCCGCGTAGCTGAGCCGCTGCGGGTCGACGGGGAGGTGCCAGGTCTGGCCGTAGGCGTCCGGGGTGTTGCCGATCAGCCCCATGCCGCGGCTGGCGTCCGGCGTCCAGATCAGGGTGCGCTTGGTGTGGGCGTCGAGCGGGACCAGGGGCCGCTTGCCCCGCTTGATCCGGTCGAAGACGGCGGAGTTGGTGAGGCTCTTGGTCTTGCCGGGACCGTAGAATTCGGGCGCGCGGCAGATGACGGCGTCGATGGTGCCCGCGTCCATCTCCCGCTGCAGCGTGTCCGCGATCCGCGCCCGCACCGCCGCCTTGCGTCCGGCCGGCTCGAACGGGGTGTCTTCGACCTGGCGGGCGGCGGTTCGCGGGTACATGTAGGTGTTGTCGAAGAACACCAGCTTCGTACCGTGCCTGCGGCAGGCGGCGATCGTGTTGGCCATCATCACGGGGAACCGCTGTTCCCACACCGCGGAGTCGATGGGGAGACCGACGGTCAGGTAGGCGATGTCGCTGTTCGCGACGGCGGCCGCGGTCGCTTCGGCGTTCATCAGGTCGGCCTTGACCAGCTGGTCGGTCTCGTGGATCTTGCGGGGGTTCCGGCTGACCAGGCGGATGTCGTGGGTGACGTGGTCGTGGAGGTAGCGGGTGAGCTCTTCGGCGATCTGGCCGTTGGCTCCCAGTACGGTCTGCATTGCGTTCCTCGCCGCGCTCATCGTGCCGGGAAGGAGACGGGGACCGGGAGGTGCAGCGCGTTCTGGCCCTCGGTGACCACGTCGAGCCGCAGTGGCTTGATCGGCTTGAGGGAACGGATGTCGTCGGTCAGGCGTCCCGACCCCAGTTCGAGGAGCACGTCCCGCGGGAGCAGCTTTCGGCCGGTGGCGAGGTTGTTGGTCTGGCTCAGCGTCGCGTTCCAGCCGCCACCGAGCTGCGTGTACGAAGTCAGCGTGGACACGCTCGTGCCGCTGGGCACCCGCTTCTGCTGCGGCGTGGCCACGTTGAGCGCGATGTCGGTACCGCCCACGTCATTGGCGACTCGCGCGACCGTCTTGCGGTCGTCGATCTCGACGTCGATTTCGGTGACCCACTTGGGAAATCCGTAGCCGTCATGCCCGCGGACCTGCGCGATCTCGGTGTTCACCGGCAACGACAGGACGTAGGCGTGCATGGCGTCGTTGGACAGTGCCGACAGGAGGTCGGCGCCGACCGGACCGCCGTGCCGCGCGGGTCGCACCGCGACGCCGACGGTGGCCTCGGTGTAGAAGTCGATGTCGCAGACGTCGTAGCGGAAGAAGACCACCGAGAACAGCCCGAGGCCCGGAGCGATCAGCAAGGGGTCGAGTTCACCGGGAAGGCGGGATCGCAGCGCCTGCGCCGGGGCGAGGTAGGTGATCTGCGCCTTCGACATCGCGTAGTAGAAGTTCGGGGTTCGGGTGGGCCCGATCGCCGACCGGACCTCCGTCTTCGGCAACGTCCGGAAGAAGTCGACAGTGCGCACGCGTGGGTCTTCGGCGACCTCGTCGAGATCGGTGTCCATGCGGTAGCGGTCGTACAGCCCGCCTTTCGGCACGGTGACCGTGCGGCCGCCGAGCTCGACCTCGACCACCTCCCTGGCCTGGCCGGTCTTCAGCGACGTCATGAGGACTCCTTCGGGATGTGTGCAGTGCTTACATCACCGTAACGCGCAATGTAAGCAGAGTCAACATTGCCGTCGTGACGGCGCGCCGCACCGAGCTCGCGAGAAAGTTCTGCCGGGCGGTACACGGATCGTGCGCGTCGGCAGTCTTCAGGGTGATGGCTGACTACGAGAACTTCGTGCGGGCGCACCTGCCGCGGTTGCTGCGCTACGCGACGATGCTGACCGGGGAGCGGGAGCAGGCCGCTGACCTGGTGCAGGACGTGCTGGTCAAGGTGTACCGACGGTGGTCGCGGGTCAGTGACGCCGAACATCCCGACCGCTACGTCCTGCGGATGGTGACCAACGACTACCTGTCCTGGCGGCGCAGCCGGTCGGCGCGGCTGGTCGCCGTGGGCGATCCGCCGGATGCCGCGGGGCCGGAGGACTTCGCGTCGGTCCACGCGGTGCGCGAGGACATGTGGCAGCGGCTGGCGCGGTTGCCCCGGCGCCAGCGTGCGGTCGTGGTGCTGCGGTACTACGAGCAGTTCGCCGACGCCGATATCGCCGACCTGCTCGGCTGCGCACCGGCCACCGTGCGGGCCCACGCCCGCAAAGCCCTGACGACCCTGCGAAACGGCCTGAACGTCGACCGGATGGCTCAGGCGAAGGAGAGCTGATGGACATCGAGAACCTGATCAAGGACACCTTCACCGCCCACGAGCCCGACGCTCCCGACAGCGACCAGGTGCTGGCGGCCACCCGGCAGCGCCTCGACCGCAGGCGCGCCTTGGTGAGCCCTCCGCTCGCGGCCGGGGCCGGGGTGGTCATGCTCGTCCTGGCCGCGGGAGCCGTCGTCGCGCTGAACCGGCCCGCGCACGACAACCCGGTGGCCACGGGCAGCGGCCCGAGCAGCGGTTCGGTCGCCGTCGCGGCGCCGGCCAAGGCGGCCATCGCGGAGCTGACCATGCCCTTCTCGCTCGGCTGGCTGCCGCCGGGCAAGGCCGACTACCTCGCGCGCCGGATCAACACCGGGGCCAGTGCGGCGAACCCCGGTAGGCCGGTGTACGGCGGCGAGTACCTGCTGAACGTCACGTCCGGGGGGCAGGTTCTGCTCGTGGACGTGCAGGAAATGCGGTCGATGCCGGTCGGGGAGGCCGCCTTCAAGTCCGGTCCGGGCCGGCCGGTCACCATCGGCGGGCGGGCCGGGGTGGAGAGCTCGCGCTCCGGCGGCCCGGGCGGCTACGAGCTGTACCTGACCCACCCCGAGGGCGGCTCGCTGTACGTCAACGTGGCCGCGGAGCCGGGCAGCACGGCGTCGGCGCAGCAACTGATCGACGCCGGCCGCCGCGTCGCGGAGAACGTCGCCTTCCCGGGCACCACCACCGTCACCCCGGCGTTCGGCCTCGGCACGCTGCCCGACGGCCTGCGGATGTGTGCGTTCGACGTCGAGAAGGGTCCGAGCGGTCCGCAGACGAGCTACTCGGTGGGCACCTGCAGCACCCTGACGCCGATTCAGGTGCGCAGCGGCGAGGCCGATCAGGTCCGCGGCGACGCGGGGCAACCGGTGCAGGGACACGCGACGCGCTACCTGGACGAGAACGGTTACCGCACCCTCTGGATCCTCGAGGCCGTCCACGACGCGCCGATCGCCATCGCCGGTCGCGGCACGCAGGCGGAGCTGTACGCCATCGCCGAGCACCTCGTCCTGCCCCGCTGAGATTCCCGTGGGTCCTCTTCGGACGCATCCGAAGAGGACCCACGGGACGTCATCCGGGTCGGTCGTCGACCCGGGCCAGCACCTTGTCCGCGATCCGCCGCAGCGTGCGCAGCTCCGCGGTGGTCAAGGCGTCGGCGAACAACTCCCGCACCCGCTCCACGTGAGCGGGCGCGACTGACTCCAAGTGCGCGAAGCCCGCATCCGTCAGGATGGCCTGCGTGTACCGCCCGTTGTCCGGATCCGGTTCGCGGCGAGCGAAGCCGCGCTTCTCCAAGCGGCCGATCAGGTGGGACAGCCGGGACAGCTCCGTGTTCGCCAGCGCCGCCAGCTCGCTCATCCGCGCCCGGCGTCCGGGCTGCTCCGACAGGTGCGCGAGCACGTAGTACTCGAGGAAGCTCAGCCGCGCGTCGCGCTGCAGCTGCGTCTCCAGGGAAGCCGGGAGGCGCTGGGCGAGCCTCATGAACCCGCGCCACGCCGACAGCTCGTCGCTCGTGAGCCAGCGCTGCTCGGGTTCCGCCATGACCACAGTCTAGCTGACTTGAAAATTCACGTCGGCGTGCTAGCCTCTCACTTGAACATTCAAGTGAGAGGAACCCCTGTGAAGATCGCGATCATCCTCGGCAGCACCCGTCCCGGCCGGAAGGGCGCAGCCGTGGCCGAGTGGGTGCTGGCCAAGGCGAAGGACCGGCCGGACGCCGCCTACGAGCTGATCGACCTGCTCGACCACCCGCTGCCGCACCTGGACGAACCGGTGTCGCCCAGCCGGGGGAACTACGCCAACGACCACACCAAGGCCTGGTCCGCCAAGATCGCCGAGTTCGACGGGTTCGTCTTCGTCACCCCGGAGTACAACCACTCCACCTCGGGCGTCCTGAAGAACGCCATCGACTACCTCTACGCCGAGTGGAACAACAAAGCCGCCGCCTTCGTCTCCTACGGCGCGCTCGGCGGCGCCCGAGCCATCGAACACCTGCGGGCGATCTGCAGTGAGCTGCAGATCGCCCACGTGCGCCAGCAGCTGTCGTTCTCGCTCTTCACCGACTTCGAGAACTTCGCCGAGTTCGCGCCGTCCCCGATGCACGACGACGCTGCGTCGGTGCTGTTCGACCAGCTCGAAGCCTGGGCCGGCGCGCTCAAGACGATCCGGTGAGGCTCTACGGGCTCGAGGAGCACTTCGCCACGCCCGACGTGGTCGCGGCGTGGCGGCGGCACGACCCCGCGCTCGCCGCGCCGATGATGGGCCGGGCCGTCGCCAGTGCCGCGCTGCTCGACCTCGGCGAAGGCCGCGTCGCCGCGATGGACGACGCCGGGATCGACACCGCCGTGCTGTCGCTCACGACGCCCGGCCTGCAGGACCTCGACCCCGCCGAAGCCGTCGCCCTGCAGCGCCCTGTCAACGACGTCCTCGCCGACGCCGTCGCCCGGTTCCCGGGGCGGTTCCGGGGGTTCGCGGCTCTCGCGACGTCCACTCCGGCGGCGGCGGCCGACGAACTGCGGCGGGCCGTCACCGACCTCGGCTTCGACGGGGCGCTGGTGAACGCGAACTCCCGCGGCCAGGCCCTCGACGAGTCCCGCTTCTGGGACATCTTCGAGGCCGCCGAGGACCTGCGCGCCCCGGTGTACCTGCACCCGAGCGTGCCGGTCCCGGCGGTGACCGGGGCCTATTACCGGCGTTTCGGCGGCCCGGTGGACGAACTGCTGGCCACCGGGACGTTCGGCTGGCACTACGACGCCGGGCTGACCGCGCTCCGCCTGATCGTCGCCGGGGTTTTCGACCGGTTCCCGGGACTGCAGCTGATCCTGGGGCACTGGGGCGAGGTGGTGCTGTTCTACCTCGACCGCGTGGCGGCCCTGGACGCGGTGACATCGCTGCAGCGCCCGATCGCGGAGTACTTCCGCACGAACGTCTTCATCACCCCGGGCGGCATCGCCAGCCACCGGTACCTGCGGTGGAGCCTGGAGACCGTGGGCGCGGACCGGATCATGTACGCCTCGGACCACCCGTTCAACCGCGAGCACGGCGGCTCCGCCCGGCGGTTCGTGGCGACCGCGCCGATCGGCGACGCCGACCGGGCGCGAATCGCCCACGGGAACTGGGAAACCCTGATCGCGGGCATCCGGCGCTGAGTCCGCGGCAGTGGTCTTGACCAGCGCACTAAGGCGCCACCAAAGGCTTTCTACGCCTTCGCAGGGCACCTTTCCCGGCGGACCGCTGTCACCGGACAGCGCCGACGAGAAAAGGGGAGAGCATGAGACGTGGTCTGATCCGTGCCGTCACCGCGGTCGCCATGGCCGCCGCCGCGGCGGTCGGGGTCGTGGTCCCGGCGACGGCGGCGACCTCCGCGAAGGCCTCGCCGGCCGGTGTCGTCGCCGACGGCACCTACCGGTGGGCCAACGCCAACAGCGGGCTGTGCCTGGCCTACGCCCCGGACGCGCGGGGCGCGAACCGCCAGGAAGGCTGCGACAGCGGCGACTACACCATCTTCTGGGACGCCGTGAACGTCGGCGGCAACAACTACCGGCTCGTCAACGAGCACAACGGCCAGTGCCTGTCCATCTGGCGCGGCGACACCGGCGACAACGCCCAGGTCGGCATCTACGCCTGCGTCGACACCCCGGCGGAGGTCTTCACCCTGGTGCCGGCGACCTCGCCGGTGTTCGCAGGCGCCTACCAGCTCGTGAACGTCAACAGCGGCAAGTGCGTGGCGGTCGGCGGTGGCCGGACGAACGCGGGCGCCTGGGTGATCCAGTGGACCTGCGCGCAGAGCGGCGAGTTCATGTGGCGCCCGTACAACTAGTGCCGCGCGTTTGAGGTTCGCCGACAGCGGCTCGGCTCAAGCGCCCCAAGGCGGCCTTGGTTGCGTCTCACGCACCGAAGGCCGCCTTGGGTGCGTCTCCCTCGTGCCGGTCCGGGGGACGGTCACCGGGACCCTTCTCGTCGAGGGTTTCCAGCTGCCGCCGGACCCGGTCGGCGTCGGAGTCGCGTCCGTGCGCTCCGTACAGCTCCGCCGCTTCCCGCCACGCCTCCCGGGCCTGCTCGGGCCGGCCGAGGGCGATGTACGGGTGGCCGAGCCGGTCGAGGGTGGCGGCGGACTCGTAGGTGTTGCCCAGCCGGCGCAACAGCGTGAGCGCCTGCCGGTAGTGGTCGACGGCCCGGTCGTGGTGGCCGGTGTGGTGGTCGATGTAGCCGAGGCTGTCCAGCGTGTCCGCCTCGCCGCTGGGGTTGTCGTGCCGGCGGTGCAGGGCCAGCGCGGCCTGGCAGCACGCGCGGGCGGTGTCGTGGTCACCGAGCCGGGAGGCGTGCCAGCCCACGCCGTTGAGCGCGTGCGCTTCCCAGGCCGGCCGGTCTAGGGCGCGGCACAGCTCCAGCGCCCGGGTGGCGTGCTCCAGGGCCCGGCGGTGGTCGTCCCGCCGCTCCCACGCGCGGGCGAGCTGGTGGTGGGCGAGCGCCTGCTCGGCCGGGTCGCGGTGGCGCTCCGCCAGGGCGAGGGCCTGGTCCAGGTGCCGGCTCGCGTCTTCGTGGCGGTCCAGTTCGCCCTCGGCGCGACCGAGGTAGCGGTGCGCGCGGGCGGCGGCGAGGCCCGGCAGGTGCGCGGCGGCGGCCACCGCGGCCCGCCACGCGGAAAGGTCGTCCTGACGGTGTCCGCGGCGGGCGTGGAAGGTGGTCAGGACCCAGGCCAGCTGCCAGACGGGGGAGTGCCACGCGCGCTCCTCGGCGGCTCGCTGGGCATCCACGAGGTTGGCGTGCTCGGTCTCGAACCAGGCCATCGCCGCCGCCATGTCCCGCGGCTCGTCGGCGTCCGCACCCGGGGCGCGCGTCTCGAGCGGGACATCCGGGCGGCGGGCATCCAGCAGGCGGTCGGCGGCGTGGGCGAGGTGGAGGTAGTGGTCGAGCACGCGCCGCAGCGCCGCGTCCCGTTCGGCCGGGTCGTGCCGCCGGGTGGCGTGTTCGGTGGCGTGGAGGCGGACCAGGTCGTGCATCCGGTAGCGGCCCGGCGTGTGCTGCCGGAGCAGGCAGGCGTTCTCCAGCTCGTTGAGCAGCAGCCGGGTCGCGCCGGACGGCCGGGCCAGCAGGGCCGCGGCGGCCGGCAGCCCGATGTCGGGGCCCGGTGCCAGGCTCAGCAGGCCGAACGCGGTCCCGGCCGCGTCGGACAACGCGTGGTGGGACCAGGACAGGACGGTGCGCACGGTGGTCCGCGGATCGCCGGGGTCGAGTGCGTCCAGCCGGCCGGACCGGTCACGCAGCTCGTCCGCGAGGACGGCCAAGGGGAAGTCCGGGTGGCGGGTGGCGCGGGCGGCCACGATGCCCAGCGCCAGCGGCAGGCCCGCGCAGCAGGCCACCAGCTCGTCGACCGCCTCGGGTTCGGCGGCGACCCGGTCGTGGCCGAGGTGGCGGGTGAGCAGGTCACGGGCCTCGTGCTCGGGGATGACGTCCAGGTCGACGCAGTGCGCCCCGTGGGTGGTCACCAGCCCGCCGAGGTGGCGCCGGCTGGTGACGAGCACCGTGCAGGTCGGGCTGCCGGGCAGCAGCGGGACGACCTGGGCCGCGTCGCGGGCGTTGTCCAGCACGATCACCATGCGCTTGCCGGCCACCAGGCTGCGGTACAGCCGCACCTGGGCGTCCGGGTCGGCCGGGATCGTGCCCGGGTCGACCTCGAGGCCGTCCAGGAAACCGCGCACCGCCGTCACCAGGGGAACGGGTTGCCCGGCGGGGTCGAAACCGCGGAGGTCGACGTGCAGCTGCCCGCCCGGGAACCGGTCGAGGCGCGTGTGGGCCCAGTGCAGCGCCAGCCAGGTCTTGCCGATCCCGCCGGTCCCGCCGATCGCGGAGATCACCACCGCGCCGCCGGTCTCCGGCCGGTCGTCCAGGAGCGTGTCCAGCCGGGCCAGTTCGGCGGCGCGGCCGGTGAACAGCCGCGGCGGGGCCGGCAGCTGCCGCGGCACCGGAGTGCGGGCCGGCTCGGTGCGGACCGCGGGTGCGGCGCGGGCCGTCGGCCCGGCGAGTTCGGGGGCGGCGTGGAGGATCTGCTGGTACAGCCGGCGCAGCGGCGGGCTCGGGTGCACGCCGAGTTCGTCGGCGAGAGCGCGGCGGAGCTGTTCGTACCGCGCCAGCGCGTCGGCCTGCCGGCCACTGCGGTAGAGCGCGAGCAGGAGCTGACCGGCGAGGCGTTCGTCGAGCGGGTGGCGTTCCACGCGGTCGGACAGTTCGGCGAGCAAGCCGGCGTGCTGCCCCAGGCGCAACCGGATGTCGGCGAGGTCGAGCTCGGCGGCGTGGCGCTGTTGCAGGAGCGTGGTGCGCACCGAAGCGACCCAGGCCGTGTCCGGCACGCCCGCGAGGGGATCGCCCCGCCACAGCCCGAGCGCCTGGCCGAACGCAGCCACGGCGGCTTCGTCCCGCTCGCCGGCGCGCGTCCGCTCGACGAGGGTCCGGAACCGGTGCAGGTCGACCAGCTGCGGATCGACGACGAGCCGGTAGCCGCCCGGGTGCGTCGTGACGGCGACGTCCGGCACGGCGGCGAGTGCCTTGCGCACCAAGGCGATGCGCTGGTGAACGGCGTCGCGCGGGCGCCGGGGGAGGCGGTGCGGGCGCCACGCCCGATCGAGCAGCTGGTCGGCCGACACGACGTGGCCCGCCTCCACCAGCAGCACCGCCAGCAGGCAGCGCAGCTGGGCGAAGCCGATGTCGGCGGGCACACCGTCGACGGCGGCCTCGACCTCGCCGAGCAAGCGGAATTCCACCGTCACGCGAGCCCCTCCAGCCACCCCGACTTCCCGCACCCATACCTATCGGCCCGCGCCCGCCGGCACAACCAACGACCGGGCGAACCCGGGCCCCGCCGCACGGCGGCATGATCGTGCGTCCCGGCGCGGGCCGGCCACCGGGTCAGTTGTAGAAGTGGATGTAGCGGAAGGAGGACGTGCTGACGTCGTGGACGAGGTAGTGGCCGTCGCCGTTCCAGTTGTAGTCCTCGACCGTGATCGTGCCGCTGTGGACGCTGTCGACGATGGCGACGTGGCCGTACGTACCGTTGTCCGTCTGGGCGATGGCGCCGACCGTCGGGGTGTTGTCGACGCGGTAGCCGTCGTAGCGGGCGTTGTCGTCCCAATACTTCGCGTCACCGTAGTTGTTCGCGCTTTCGCCGTGGCGGGCGATGTTGAAGGCCGCCCAGGAGACGCACTCGCGGTTGTACATGTTCCAGTCGTCGACGACGGAATCCTGCGGGACGTTGCGCCACTTGGCCGGGTAGATGTCGCCGATGGTGCCGGCCGCGGAGGAGGCCGGGGCGGTGCCGTACCGGGCGGCCATCGAGGCGGTCCGGGCCGCGGGGGCGGCGGTCGCGGTGGCGGTGCCGCTGACGGCGAAGGCGATGACGGCGGCGAAGGCGAGCAGGACGCGGGACGGTCGGCGCATGATGACGCCCTTCCTATCCGGGGAGTGTGTGCGCCGTGACGGTAAGTCCATGATCACGGTGGGCCCATACCTTTGTGAACGACGCGTCGCCGCCGGGACGAACGCCCAGGTCGACGTGGGTCGTTCACAGAATTGCCGTCACCACCGCCAGCCGGTGCCGTAGATGCCGGGCCGGACGTCGCGCAGCGCGAGCGTCGCCGTGCGGGTGCCGCCGGCCGACAACGGGGTGCCGGGGTGCTCGGGGCCACCCAGTCCTCGCTGCTCGAAGGAACGGATGCTTCGGGGCTCCCGCGGCCCGAAGCCCACCTGGCAGACGTATTCGGTGATCGGCCGGGTGAACCGGCGGTGGTAGTGGTCGATCGGGGGCCCGGGCGGGAAGCGGATCTCGTACTCCACCACCGTCACCGCGCCCAGCGCGAGCGGGTGCGTGAGACGCAGCTCGCCGGCGACCATGCCGGTCTCGCGGTCCACGCAGACCTGCCCGAGCCGGGCCGACCGGACGTAGTGGTAGCGCGGCTCGGCGGTGAGGAACGAGTCGGCCTGGTAGTAGGTCATCAGCCGGTCCACGCCGTCGACGGCGGCTTCGGCGACCATGCGGACCTGCAGCGCGCGCTCGCCGCCGTGCTCGTCGAGCAGCATCCGGTCGTGGATCGACCAGAACACCAGCTGGCCGTCCGGCGGCGGTTTCAGCTCGCCGGCGAAGGCCCGCAGCTGCGGCCACAGCCGGCCGCGCTCGATCCGGCCGGTGGGTTCGCCGAGCCAGCGCCCGCGGGGTGCCTTGGGGCCGAGCCGCGAGGTCAGCGTCCCGGCTTCGAGCCCGAGCACCGACTCCAGGTGCGTGACGGCGACCATCGACGTCTCGCGTTCGGGCTGGGACCGGCCGCGCCGCCAGTAGGACAGTGCCGAGCGCGAGAGCCGCACCCCGCGGGCGGCGAGGTGGTGCTGGAGCCGATCGAGGGACAGCCCGGATTCGTCGATCGCGGCGTCCAGCGTGACCGCGAACGAGCCCGGCGACGGCCGATTCACCCGTCCAGCATGATCAGGAAGGCGGCGCTGCGGAACCAACGAAAGTCCTGCTCCTCGCCCTCGCGTCCCAAGGCGTGGACAGATCACCGACGAACGGCGGTGGCCGGCCGGGTTCGCGGGCGGCACAGTGGGCGCCGTGCCGCCACCCCGTGAGTCGTTCGCCGGGGCCCTGGACGCCGCGATCAGCGACGCCGGGCTGACGCTGGACCGCGTCCGCGAACACCTGGCCGCACGCGGGGTGTCGGTCTCGCGCAGCGCGCTGGTGTACTGGCGCATGGGGCGGTCGAAGCCCGAGCGTGAAGCGTCGCTGCGCGCGGTCGTCGAACTCGAGCGGGTGCTCGGGCTGAGCGTCGGCGCGCTCACCTCGTTGCTCGGACCGGAAGAACGGCGGTGCCTCCGGCGGGGCAGCCGGACGCCGCTGCTGGAGCGGCGCCGGCTGTGGCCCTCGGTGCGGCCGGCGGCTCTCGACTTCGAACTCCCGCCCGAGGACGACGTCCGGCTGAGGTCGGTGCACGACGAGCTCGTCGTCGACGACGACCACCAGGAACGGCTGCTCCGGGTCCGGGTGGTCGCCGAGGCCACGACGGACGGCGTCACCCGGCTGCCGGTGTATTACCAGACCGAGGACCTCACCCGGCCGCCGCCGCGCTTCGCCGCCGTGTTCTGCTGCCGGGCGGGCCGCGTCCGCCGGGACGCGGGCAGCGGCCTGCTGGTGGCCGAGCTGTGCTTCGACCGCGAGCTGGCCGCCGGGGACGTCGCCGCCGTGGAGTACGAGCTCGTGTTCCCCCGCGGCCTGCCGGTGCTCGGCTACCACCGCAGACTGACCCGGCCGGCTTCGATGTACACGTGTCACGTGCAGTTCGGCCGGACCGTCCCGCGCAGCGTCGAACGCTTCGAGCGACGGGATCTCGCGGCCCCGCGCCGCAGGGTCGAACGGCTGCGCCCGGCGGGCGGCCGGGGCGTGACCGTGGCCGCCCGCAATGTCGCTGCGGGGATCATCGGTGTCGAGTGGGTGTGGTAGCAATTCTGTGAACACGGCCCGTTGAGCAGCGGATATCGCTCCGGCGCAGTGTGGTCGTCACTTCTCCTGGAGATTCGGGAAGCCGGTTTCCTACGGTCCGTGGTGCTGTATTCCTCCTCACCTCCCCGGAGCAGCACATGCGAAAACCAGCTCTGCTCGCCGCCGTTTTCCTGGCGACGGCGGTCATCTCCCCACCGCCGGCCTCGGCCGCGCCCCCGCCGCTGGTGCCGCTGGGCACGGCTCCCGCCGTCCCCGCCGGCGCCACGGCCGACAGCACGGCGGTGCCCGGGAACGTCACGGTGTCCGTCGCGCTGAAACCCCGGGACGCGGCGGGTGCCGAACGGTACGTCGCCGCCACGGCCGACCCGGCTTCCCCGCTGTACCACCGCTACCTGAGCGCCGCGGAGTACACCGAGCGGTTCGGGCCGTCCCCCGGCGCGGTCGACCAGGTGCGGGCGTACCTGACCGGCAAGGGCCTGCGGGTCGGCGACGTGACGGGCAACCGGCAGGTCGTCACCGCGTCCGGCTCGCCGGAGGCAGTCGGGAACGCCTTCACCACAACGATTTCCGGCTTCCGTTCGGCGACCGGTGCGCGGTTCTTCAACGCCACCAAGCCAACCGCGGTGCCGGCGGACATCGCTTCGGTTGTGCGCGGGGTCACCGGCCTGACGAACCGGCCGGCCGCGCACCGGGCGGGGTCGCCCGCGGGGCCGGCCGGGCCCGCCGGCGGGTACACCCCGGCGCAGCTGCGCACCGCCTACAGCATGAGCGGCCTCTCCGGCGCCTACGACGGTTCGGGCGAGACGGTCGGGCTGATCGAGTTCGACACCTTCAAGCAGTCCGACATCGACGCGTGGACGCAGTACTTCAAGCAGCCGGCCGTCACCCCGGAGATCGTCAAGGTCGACGGCGGGGTCAGCAGCCCGGGCAGCGACCAGCTGGAGGTCACCCTCGACGTCCAGGCCGTCGCCGCCACCGCGCCGAAGGCCAAGCAGGTCGTCTACACCGCGCCCAACTCCGACCAGGCGTGGGTGCACGAGATGGCGCAGATCGCGTCGGACAACAAGATCACCGTCCTGTCCGGCTCGTGGCTCAACGGCGAGGTCTGCGAGTCCGACCCGATCGCGGCTTCGCACGACTCCTACACCCAGCTCGCCGCCCAGGGCGTCACGCTGCTTTCGGCGTCGGGCGACTGGGGCGGCACCGGCTGCGGCTACCAGGGCGACAACAAGACGATCCAGGCCGACTACCCGGCCAGTGACCCGCTGTTCACCGGCGTCGGCGGCACGCAGCTGCGGACGTCCGACAGCGCGGGCACCTGGCAGGCGGAGTCGTGCTGGAACCAGGGCAGCAGCGGCAACACCCGCTCCGGCGGCGGCTACTCGAAGATCTACGCGCGGCCGGACTGGCAGCCGGGCACGAACCAGTACCGCTCGGTACCGGACGTCTCGCTGCTGGCCGACTACGGCGCCGGCGCGCTCTCGGTGTACATGAACGGCGGCTGGCAGGACGTCGGCGGCACCAGCCTGTCCTCGCCCCTGTGGGCCGGGTACGTCGCGATGCTGAACCAGAAGTCGCTCGGCGGCGGCAAGGCGCGGCTCGGGCAGCTGAACCCGAACATCTACAAGATCGCCGGTTCTTCCGACTACGCCTCGACGTTCCACGACGTCACCGCCGGCGGCAACGGCACCTACAACGCGGGCACCGGCTACGACCTGTGCACCGGCTGGGGTTCCCCGAAGGCGGACGCGCTCGGCGCGAAGCTGACCGGCGGTGACACCCCGCCGCCGCCTCCGTCCGGCGACTTCAGCCTGTCCGCTTCGCCGTCCTCGGGAAGCGTCGCTGCCGGTGGCTCGGTGAGCACCACGGTCACCGCGACCGCCACGACCGCGGTGTCGCCCGCCGCGTCGCCGAGCGTCGTGGGCGGCTCGCCGACGACGACGGCCGCGCACCCGTTCCTCGTCTCGATGCGGCGTGAGGGCTCGGCGTTCCCGGGCCAGCAGTCCTGCACGGCCACGCTGTTCGGGCCGCACACCGTGCTGCTGGCCGCGCACTGCCTGCTGGAGAAGGCGGGCCACAAGTGGTTCGTCTACGGCGCCGACGACCTCACGCAGAACACCGGCACCACCGCGGAAATCGCGTCGCAGTGGGTGCACCCGGGCTACACCGACTGGAGCGCGGGCGCCGACATCGCGGTCGTCACCCTCGACCGGGACATGCCGGTCCCGGCCGGGATCACCTACCCGAAGCTGAACACCGACCCGAGCCTCGAAGCGGCCGGGACGAAGGGCATCTCCATCGGCTGGGGCGAGACGGGCGCCAACACCTACACCAACGTCCTGCGCCAGGCCGACGTCCCGGTGGCGGCCGACAGCGCCTGCAAGGGCCGGTACACCGACCCGCAGGGGCAGGAGCAGTACAAGACCCCGGCGATGCTGTGCACCGGCTACGCCGACCACCACGCCGGTGCGTGCGTCGGCGACAGCGGCGGTCCGTACCTGGTCGGCAACGCGGTCGTGGGCGTGTTCTCGTGGATGTCGACCGGGTGCGACTGGTACGCGGTCTACGCGCGCGTGTCGACCTACGCCGCCGACATCGCCCCGCACCTGCCCGGCGGTGACACCCCGCCGCCCTCCGGCGCGATCAGCCTGACGGCGTCGGGCCTGCCCGCGGGCGCGACGGCGGCGTTCAGCCCGGCGAGCGTGGACCTGGGCGGCCACTCGACGCTCACGGTCACCACGAGCGCGAGCACGCCGGCCGGGACCTACGACGTCACGATCTCCGGCAAGAGCGCGAAGTCGACGCAGACGGCCCGCTACAGCCTGACGGTGACGGGCGGGCAGAACGCCGACCTCAAGCTGGCCAACCCGGGTAACCAGAGCAGCTGGACCGGGCAGCCGGTGAACCTGCCGCTGCAGGCCACCGGCGGCTCCGGCGGGTACCGGTGGTCCTCGACCGCATTGGCGCCCGGGCTGAGCCTCGACCCGGCGAGCGGCGTCATCTCCGGCACGCCGACCCGGGCGGACAGCCGGCAGGTCACGGTGACGGTGACCGACTCGTCGGGAAAGAAGGCGTCGACGGCGTTCTTCTGGTTCGTGTTCGGCTGAGCCCCTCCCACCAGGCGGTGCCACCCCCGGGGACGGGGTGGCACCGCCGTCCACTTCGGCCTGCTGTCACAGGGCGCCGAGCTTCGCGGGGAACTTCTGGATGGTGGCGGTGGTGGTGTCCGGCTCGTCCGGCAGCACCAGGTCGACCGGGTTCTGGAGCTGGTACAGATCGCCCCGCGGCGGGAACTGGGTGAGCCGGCCGACCAGCTGGGCGGGGTTCTTGGTGACCAGCACCAGCGGCTCGCGCCGGGCGTCGGGCTGGTCGACGGTCATGGTGAACGACAGCACCATGATCTGCTCGTAACGCGGCGGGAACTGCTGAGTGCGCCGGAGCAGGCTCGGGGCGTCGACGTCGACGTCGTCCTGTTCCAGGGTGATCGTGCCACCGCTGCGCCGGAAGCCGCCGCGATCGCCGCCGGGCAGTTCGCCGCTCACCTTGAACCCGACGATCCGCAGCCGCCTGCTGTTGACCGGGTCGTCCGGGTTCACGTCGACCCGCACCTTGATGCCGCCCCGGAAATCGACGGTGACCAGTGAGCTCCGGATCTGCACGGGCGTGTTCAGTGCCAGGATGCTCATCGGGATTTCCGCCCCGACCGGCGGCAGGTCGTCCTGCCTGGGAGTGACGGCGTGGGCGGCCGGCGTCCCGCCGACCAGCAGCACGGCCGCCATGCCGGCCGCCGCCACGGACCACGACCGGGCAAATCGCTTGACCTGGGCAAACACGACGCTCACCTTTCCTGAGAACGATCTTCCGACCTCCTCACCCTCGGGCACCGCGAACCGCCACGCCAACCCCATTCACCCCGCGGTGGAATGACCCCCGCGCCGACGGCCGGAGAGCGCGCGAATACCCGGGCGAACACGGACGAATCCGGGTGGCAAACCGCAGTGGCCGCCACACCGGGACCTGTTCAAGGGTGGTCGAATCCTTTGCGGGGCGGTTCGAGGCGACGAGCCTGGTCACCTGCTAGCCGGCCGGTCGGGCCCGCCCGCACCCACCGCGGCCGGGCCCGGCCGGGTGGGCGGTCGCAGGCCGCTCCGCCGCACCGATCAGGTTTTCGCGCCGCGCCCGTCTGTACTCGTGAGATCGACTCACGAGAGGCTGGCACGATGCGGAAACTGATCTTCGGCATGAACCTGAGCCTGGACGGCTACGTCGCCGCGCCGGGTGACGACCTGGGCTGGAGTGCGCCGAGTGACGAGCTGTTCGAATGGTGGCTCGAGCGGGAGCGGGCGATCGGCCTCTTCCTGTACGGGCGCAAGCTGTGGGAGACGATGAGCTCCTACTGGCCCACCGGCGACGAGCAGCCGGGCGCCACCCCGGCGCAGGTCGAGTTCGCGCGGAACTGGCGGGACACGCCGAAGGTCGTGTTCTCGTCGACCACCGGCGAGGCCGGCTGGAACACCCGCGTGGTGACCGGCGACGCGGTGGAGGAGATCACCCGGCTCAAGGCGGGGGACGGCGGGCCGATGCGGGTGGGTGGCCCGGCGCTCGCCGGGGCGGCCGTGCGGGCCGGGCTGGTCGACGAGTACGAGATCGTGACCCACCCGGTGCTGCTGGGCGGCGGCACCCCGTTCTTCACCGCGGTCGACCGCTGGGTGAACCTGCAGCTGGCCGAGACGCGGACGTTCCCCGGCGGCGTGGTGCTGACCCGGTACGTAACGAAGCCGGCACAGGCTTGACGGGGCCGACCGGCCCGCGGCTCGTCACAGTGCCGCGGGCAGGTCGAGCCAGGGTTCGCCGGCGGCCTCGAAGCCGGTGAGCTCGGCGATCTTGCCCTCGGCGACGCGCAGGACCGCGACGGCGAACAGCCGGTGCTCCGCGTCGCCGGGGGTGCGCAGGTACAGCGCGGCGGCAGGCATGCGGTTGAACGTCGTGGGGATGCCGCGCCAGTCGTCGTGGCCGGGCTGGAAGAGCCCGCCGGAGACCCAGCCGTCGACGGCGTCCTCGGCCGTCGTGGTCACGGTGCCCGGATCGGGCAGCATCGCGAAGCGCAGTTCGTTGCGCAGCAGGGACTTCAGCCCGTCGAGGTCGTTGCGCTCGTGGGCGTCGATGTAGGACTTGACCACTTCGCGCTCGGCGTCCGACAGCTCGTGGGTGGCGGGGCTGCGCCAGTCGAGGCGGCGGCCGGGCAGCTGTTCGCGCATGGTCACGCGCGCCCGCTGCAGGGCGCTGGTCACCGACGCGACGGTCAGCCCGAGTGCGTCGGCGGCCTGCGGCGCGGGCCAGCCGAGGACGTCGCGCAGGACGAGCACCGCCCGCTGCCGCGGCGGCAGGTGCTGGACGGCGACGATGAACGCCAGCTCGACGGTTTCCCGCGCGACCACCGATTCCTGCGGGTCTTCGGGGAGCATGCGGTCGGGGTACGGCTGCAGGTGCGGCAGTTCCGAGCCCGGCAGCGCGGACGGCACCGGGGTGCGTTTGCCGAGGAAGTCGAGGCAGGCGTTCGTCGCGATCCGGTACAGCCAGGTCCGCAGCGCGGCGTGGCCCTTGAACGACTCCCGCTTGTGCCACGCCCGCAGGAACGTCTCCTGCGTCATGTCCTGGGCGTCCTCGTAGTTCGCGAGCATCCGGTAGCAGTGCACCTGCAGCTCACGCCGGTGGCGCTCGGTGATCAACGCGAACCGCGCCGGGTCGCCGGAGCGGGCGGCGGCGATGAAGGCGGCCTCGTCGGCGTCCAGCGGTCCGGCGTCGTTCATGGTCGCCGATCCTGCCACGGGTGGGAGGGGGAAGGCTTTCGACCAGGTTGAAATCCCTCGTACTCCCGCTCCGGATTGTGGTTGGCTGTAACCGACAGCAGCGTGCACAGGGGGGATCACATGAGAGTTCGTCCCAGAGTCTTCGCGGTTCTGGCCGCCGGAGTCCTGGCGCTCGGCGCCGCACCCGCCCAAGCGAGTGCCGACACCCTGGTTGCCGAGCCCACCGTGACTTCGGCCGAGTACCCCGACGACGGTGCCTGGCACCCCGGGGCCGGCGTGCCGGGCTCGTTCACCTTCGGCGCCAACGGCGACGACGCCGTCGTGGGGTTCTACTACGGGAACAGCGATCCCGCGACCACCTTCGTGGCGGCGGACCACCCCGGCGGGTCGGCGACCGTCTCCTACACCCCGCAGTCCTCCGGCCCGGACAACCTCTACGTGGCGAGCGTCGACGGCGCCGGCAACCGGTCGGCTCAGCACGTGCACCGCTTCTACGTGCAGTCGACCGAGCCGCGGGTCAGCGGGCCGCGGGAGACCGGGGTCGGTGTGCCTGCCCAGTTCCGCTTCACGCCCGGCCTGGCCGATGTCGTCTCCTACACCTACCGGATCGACAACGGGCCGGAGACCACCGTCGCGGCTTCGGCCGGCGGCACCACGACCGCGGACGTCGTCACGGCGAACCTCGGTTCCCACACGCTCAAGGTGTGGAGCACCACCGGCACGGGCCTGCGGTCCGGCACCGCGAGCACGACCTACACGGCCAGTGACGCTCCGCTGGTGGCGAGCACGGTCTACCCGGACTCCCAGAGCGGCGGCGGTCCCGGCGTCCCCGGCGTCTTCACCCTGACGCCCCGCACGCCCGGCGTCGTCGACTACGTCTACTACCTCGACTGGGACTACGACAACCCGATCGTGGTCCCGGCCGGCGCCGACGGCGGGGCGAGCTTCACCTTCACGCCCGACGCGTCGGGCTTCCACGACCTCGAGGTCCACAGCCGGACCGCCGCCGGCACGCAGTCGAACGTCGGCCGCGAGTACTACATCCTGGTGAAGTAGGCCGGCTCGCCGAACCCCGGCCGCCGCTCTCACCGAGCGGCGGCCGGGGAATCCGGTTCAGCCGGGGAACTCCGCGTGCCCGGCGTTCGGGCCGTACAGCGCGGCCTTGACCGCGGCCAGCAGTTCCTCGAGGCCCACCTGCGTGGCGTCGCCGTCCGGCCCGGTGAAGGTCCAGGTCGTCGTCCACGTGATCGTGTACACCTCGTGGCGGTAGTTCTCGAACTCCACGAACAGGTCGTCCCGGCCCTCCCCGCGGGTCACCGTGCTCACCATGGACTTCAGCCCCGCGAACCCGCGTTTCGCCTGGACCGAACCCGTGGCGCCGCGGTAGCGGTACTTCAGGTACGGCGACGGCGGGCGGTCCCAGCGGGTGCCGCGGATGCCGGTGCCGCGGCTGTAGCGGTACTCGGCGTCCTGGAGGCTCTCGTCGCCGGCCACTTCGCAGCGGTAGACCGGGATGACCGCCCGGACGGCGTCGTTCAGCTCGGCGTCGTCCGGGTACAGGCGGTGCAGGGGCGGGGCCGCGGCGGCCACCGCGTCGAAGCCGTAGCCCGGGTGGGAGAAGCCTTCGGCCAGGGTCAGCGGCGCGTCGGAGGTCAGTTCGGTGCTGTGCGCGCGGGCGAAGGACAGCAGCGCGACGGCCAAGCCTTCGTCGTAGGAATCCAGGGCGTAGGCCTGGAACGCACGCTTGCCGTCGGCGTGCAGGGCAGCGGCGGAATCGAAGCCCGGGGCGGTCGCCCAGTGCCAGGCGTCGGGCAGGTCGTCCAGCGCGGCGACGCCGGGCACCGCCGCGTAGGTCTCGCGTGGATCCACTGTCCGCCTCCCGGTTTCGCCCTGGTCAGTGCAAGGTACACGGATGCCGCGGTCCCGGCTCCGTATCCGCGTAGCGCTCGGTGAGCTGTGCGCCTTCGGACGAATTCTGCGACCGGCCCATGGCCTCCATGTCGTCGGTGTTGTTGTACCAGTCCGCCCGCTCCGCGTCGGTCATGTTGTGGCCCTCGTCGCGCCAGTGCTCCACGACCGGCGGGACGTGTTCGTAGGTCAGGTTCCGGTTGCCGTTCGCGTCGTAGTACGGGATCGGGCGGCCCTGCGCGTCGACCCAGCTCAGCTGGTCGTGCGGGATCCGGGCGCCGGACGCGTCCCGCGGGACGTCGCCGAGGGTGCGGCCTTCGAGTGTCCACTTCGTCGCCATCGCGTCGTGGGTCGATTGCCGGTAGTTGCCGGGGTATTCGGTGCCGCGGTTGTGAACGTGGTCGGCGGGCGGCAGCGACGGGTTGCGTGCCCAGCGGCCGGTCGCCGGGTCCTGGTAGCCGGCCAGGCCCAGCGGGTCGGCGACCGCCAGCGGGTTCGGGACGTAGGTGTAGTGGTTCGCCGACGGGGCCAGCCCGATCGGGTCCGGCGACAGGTACCGCGCGGTGTGCGGGTCGTAGTAGCGGTGCACGTTGTAGTGCAGCCCGGTTTCGTCGTCGTGGTACTGGCCCGGGAAGCGCAGCGGGCAGGTGGCACCGTCCGAAGTGGACATGGCGATGGTGTTGCCCCACAGGCCGCTCGTCCGGTACCAGGCGACCCGGCCGGCCGCGTCGACCAGTTCGGTCGGGGCGCCGATCAGGTCGGCGACGATCGCGTGGAAGCGCGTGTCGACGACCTCGGCGGGCGCGTCGGCGAGCCAGGACCGGGTGGTCTGCGCGATCGGTTCCGCGGAGGCGCCGCGGTAGTCCCAGGACGTGACGGTGGTCCGGCCGTCGACGGTGTGCGCGGCTTCGGCCGGCACGGTGCCGTCCCAGGAGAACGTGGTCTCCTCGGCGATGCCGCCGTCGGCGGCCAGGCGCTGTTTGGCGATCCGGCGGCCGAACGGGTCGTAGCGGTAACGCCAGCGGGTGCCGTCCGGGGTGGTGACGCCGATCAGCTGGTCGCGCTCGTCCCACGCGTACTCCCGGACCCGCCGGCGGCCGGACAGGCTGCGGCGGACCTCCCGGACGACCCGGCCGCCCGCGTCGTAGGAGTAGGAAGTCCGCCCGGCGCTGCGCAGCAGCACGCCGTCCAGCGCGCGGGGGCCCGCCACGTCCGCCCCGTCCTCTGTGGACGGACCGGGTTGCGCGGAGACCAGGTTCCCCAGCGCGTCGTAGGCGTACTGCTCGGTCCAGCCGGCGGCCTGCACGCCGGTGACCCGGCCGCCCGGGGTGAGCGCGAAGACGCGCGGGCCGTGCACGCGGTCGTCGATCGCGAGCACCTGACCGTCGGCGCGGTACCGGAAACTGCGTTCCTGCAGCACGCGCTCCGGATCGCCGTCGGCGAAGAGCCGTTGACCGGTGAGGCGCCCCAGTTCGTCGTGCGTCCGGGCCAGGCTCGCGCGTTCGCCGAGGTGGCGCAGCACCTCCCGGCCGTCCCGGTACTCGAAGGCGACCGTTCCGGCGGTCCCGGTCATCGCGGTTTCCCGCCGCAGCCCGTCGTACTCCCAGCGCGTTTCGACGCCGGACGGGGTGATCCGGCGGACGCGGCGGCCGGCCAGGTCGTACTCGCTGCGCAGCACCCGGCCGTCGACTGATTCGGCGACCGGCCGGCCGAGCGGGTCGCGTTCGTAGGTGACTTCGACGGCGTCGCCGGCGACCCGGCGCAGCCGGCCGCCTTCGTCGTAGTCGTAGGCGATGGTCGTCCCGCGGGAAACCTGCCGGGCCACCCGGCCGCGGACGTCGCGGGTCAGTTCGGTCACCGAACCGTCCGGTTCGGTGCGCGAGGTTAGTGCGCCCATCGCGTCGACGCGGTATTCGAGCGTGCGGCCGGTGAAATCCTGTTCGCCGACCAGGTTCCCGGCCGGGTCGTAGCGGTAGGACCAGGTCTGCCCGGCCGGGTTGCGGACGCCGGTGAGCCGCAGTTCGGTGTCGTGGGTGAAGGTGTGCCGGACGCCGTCCTGGCCGGTGCGCCCGGTGAGCAGGCCGAACGGCCCCCGCTCGAAGACCGTGGTGGCGCCGGTGGCCGAGCGGGCGCGGACCAGGCTGCCTTCGAGGTCGTAGAACCGTTCCTCGCGGTCGCCGTTGGCGGCGGCTCGCCAGGCCAGCGCGCCTTCGCGGGTCCAGCCGTACCGGGTGGTGCGCCCGCGCGGGTCGGTCGCTTCGACCGCCCGGCCGAAGCCGTCGAGCCGGAAGGTGGTGGTTTCGCCATCCGGCGAGGTGATCGACAGCGGGCGGCCGGCGTCGTCGCTGGTGTAGGTCCAGCGGGCGCCGTCCGGTTCGACGGTGGCCACCAGGTGGCCCCGCTCGTCCAGTTCGCTGGTCGCGACCGCGCCCATCGGGTCCACAGTGGACACGATGCGGCCGGCGTCGTCGTAGGTGTGCCGCCAGACCGCGCCGTTCGGCTGGGTCACGGTGACCGGCAGCCGCCACCGCGGGTCGTACTCGATGGTGAGCGCGGTGCCGTCGGGGTAGGTGATCCGCGTCGGGTCGCCGTTGCCGTCGCGTTCGTAGCGGGTGACCGCACCGTTCTTGTCCGTGAACGACAGCAAGCGGTGGAACCGGTCGAACTCGGGGCGTTCGACACCGGAGTTCGGGTCGACCACCGCGGTGATGTGGTTGTGCTCGTCGTAGTGGTACTCGGTGCGCTGCCCGAGGCTGTCGGTGACGACGGTGACCCGGCCGGCGAGGTCGTAGGCGAAGGTCGCGTCGAGGTAGCCGCCGAGGCCAGCGCCGCGGACGACCCGCCCGTCCGGGCCGTAATCGTAGGTGTAGCGGTAGCCGGTGCGGTCGGTCCAGGCGACGATCCGGTCGGCGTCGTCGTAGTCGTACTGGTAGGGCGCGCCGGTCGAGTTCACGATGCCGGAGAGGCGGCCGCGCCGGTCGTAGCGGAACGACACGATCGGCACGTCTTCGCCGTGTTCGCCGCCGCCGAGCAGGCGGTACCCGGTGATGCGGAGGCCGTCCGCGCCGTCGGCGGTGTCGACACCGACCCGGTAGCCGCCGGAATGGGTGACCGCGAGCGGACGGCCGGTTTCGTCGCGCAGGTAGTCGACGCGGTGCCCGCTGCGGTCCGAAAGCGAGCTGAGCTGCCATTCCCCCGCGGCCGTGGGGTGCGGGGCGAACCGCCGGGTCCAGCCGGATTCGACGTCGACGAGCAGGTAGTTCTCCGTGGCCGCATCCCAGCTCAGCGGCCAGCGGGCGCCGTAGCTCGGCAGCACCGGCGAGCCGTCGCGGGCGGGGTGGATGTAGCTGAGGACTTCTGCGTCCATGCCGTAGTAGCGGACGAAGTCGTCGGTCAACACCAGCCGTTGGTCCACTGTGGACGCCCAGCCGGGCCCGAAGGACCGGCCGTCGGCGTAACCCGAGGCGTACGCGCGGTTCAGCACCAGCGGCAGCAGCCCGGGCAGTTCGACGTCGGTGCCCGCGGTGATCATCTGGCCGGACACCGCGTCGACCGGGTCGCCGCCCTTGCCGTCGCAGCCGCCGGTGCCCTCGGACTTCTGGCCGCCGGCCGCCTCCGGATCGGCGCGGCCGGGCGCGCCCGGCTCGCCGCCGTGGTTCCCGGACGGCGTCCCGTCGGGCAGGCCGCCGTCCGGCTCCGGCGCGGACGACGGCGAAGTGCCGTCGTGCGGGGCGCCGGGTTCGTGCGGGGCGGGGTGGCCCGGCTCGGCCGACGAAACGTGCGTGCCGCCTTCGCCGGGACGTCCGTGCACCTCGGACATCACCTTCTTGACCGCGGCGAAGATCTCCTCGAGCTTCGCCAGCAGCGGCCGCAGTTTCTCGACCGAGTTGATCAGCTTCTTGACCAACGCGCCGATCTTCTCGATCCACGCCGACACCTGCTCGACCACCTGCGCCACGACGACCGGCGTGCCGAGCCCGAGCGAGCAGACCTCCTCCAGCGCGTCCTGGATGAAGTCGCCGACCGCCTGGGTGATCATGTCGCGGACCATCGCGCGCACCGCGGCCGTGATCACCCCGACGACCTCGACCACGGTGCTGATGCCCTTCGCGCAGGTCGCGGCCGCGTTGAGGTGGTCGATCTTGTCCTTGACGTTCGCGCGGTAGGCGTCGGCGGCCCGGCCGGCCCAGTGCGCGGTGTCCTTCCGCACGCTGTCGCCGAGGTCTTTCGCCGCTTGTTCCACCGCTTGGGCGATGTTGGCCCAGGTCTGCGAGTAGGCGGTGATCTGGTCGGCGTCGCCTGCCAGCTGGTTCAGCGCGTCCTGCAACGGCTGGACGTGCTCGATCAGCCAGTTGAGCCCGTAGGAGATGAGCGTGCCGACCGGGTTCATCGCGATGGTCAGCAGGTCCATCGCGGTGCCGAGCGCGGCGATACCGCCTTCGATCCAGGAACCGGACTTGATGCCGTCGTAGGCGCCGATCGCGTCGTCGAGGACGTTGATGCCGGTGTGCCAGGTCGTCGAGTCCTGCTTGGCGGCGATCAGCGGATTGCTCACGCCAGGTCCTTGCCGAGGCCGGTGATCCGCTGCGAGTGCGCCTGTTCGGTGTCCTGGTAGGTCTTCGCCGCCTGCCGGATCGACTGCGACAGCGTGCCCATGGCCTGCTGCGCGGCCCCGAGGGTGAGCAGGCCCGGGGTGCTGACGCCGAGCACCATCGGCACGAAGAGCGGGCCGCAGATCAGGCCGTACGCCTGCACGCCCATGGTGACCTGCTCGGCCGCGGCGAGCGCCTGGCCCAGCGTCTGCCCGACCCGTTCGACCGCTTTCGCGTGGGTGAGCAGTTCGTCCGGGCGGACTTCGTAGCCGCCGTCGGTCGCCCCGTCCGGCATGGTCGCCTCCTCGGCTACTCGCGGATCATGACCGGGCCGCCGAAGCCCTCGTCGTCATCGTCGGGCGGGGCCGGCCGCCGCGGCGGCCGCGGTGGCGCGGCTTCGGGTTCGTCGGGGAGCCCGCCGATCCGGGCGGCGGGCGGCGTTCGCTCCGGCTCGGGTTCCGGCTCCGGGAACTTCGCCCGGTAGCTGCCGAGGATGACGTCGCGGGTCCGCGGATCGTCGGCGATCGTGTCCGCCATGACCTCGCCGAGCCGGTCCGGCAGCTTCGACTGCGCGGTGCGGAGCGCGGACAGGACCGCCTTCGCGACCTGATCGCCGGACATCTCCCGGACGCGGTCGGTGATCCGCAGGTCGGTGACGTTGCCGGCGGAGTCGACGGTGACCGTGGCGGTGCCGTCCTGGCTGGCCGCCGACACCGAAACCCGCTCGACGGCCTGCTGCATCGCGCGGTACCGCTCGGCTTTTTGCTTCGCTTGCGCGACCAGCTGATCGACGCGGGCCGCCGCATTCTCTGCTTTGTCCGATATCGGGTCGCTCATCCGGTTTTCGCCCGCCCCCTCGCCGAGTCCGTACGAGGAAACCATCGAATGCGAGCGGGCGTGCGGCGGACGTTCGCGAATTACACCGAATGGCCCACGGCCGTGCCGCCCCGGTGCGCGGCGGGCAGGATGGTGCGGGAGTCCACGTCGACGGTGTACCGGTGCTTTCCTGCGTCCGGCGGGAGAACGCTGGGCGGATCGGGTCGAAGTGCCCGGCGACGGCGCTGCGGAGGTCGTGCTCCGCGAGATGTCCGCTGGGTGGCGGCGGTCCCGCGGTCCCCCGTGGACGAACTGGTGGCCCCGTGGCACCCGGCTGCTCCGGGCGGCGCACCGCATGACCTGCAACCTGTCCGCGCGACGGCCACCGGCTGACTGGGGGAGCGGCCGCGCCGCCTGTACGAGCGGCACGGCTTCGAGGTCTTCGAAAGCCCGGTGAGTGTCGCCGTCCCTTGAGGATTCGCAGCCCCTTTCCCGCGTTGCTCGTGGAAAAGCGGAACAGTCGGGAAAGACCGGCTCGCCCGGCCCCCGCTGTGGCCGCGTAGTAGCTTTTTCCCATGACCGAGGCGGCACATCTGCACGTCGGCTGCGCGATGTGGAACCACAAGGCGTGGCCCGGGCGGTTCCTGCCGCCGTCGCTGCCGGCCAAGGAACGGCTGCGCGCCTACGCCGGCTGGTGCAACGCGGTCGAAGGCAACACCACGTTCTACGCGACGCCCACCCGGGACACGGTCGCGACGTGGGCGCAGCAGACCGGGCCGGAGTTCCGGTTCGTGGTCAAGCTGCCCAGGACCGTCACGCACGAGCGGCGGCTGACCGGGGTCGAGGGGCCGATGCGGGCGTTCCTGGACGCGATGGAGCCGCTCGGCGAGCGGGCGGTGCTGTGGACCCAGCTGCCGGCCTCGTTCGGGCCGCCGGACGTCGACGTACTCGGCCGCTTCCTGCGCCGCCTGCCGGCCGGGCTCCGGCGCGCGGTGGAGGTCCGCCACCCGGACTTCTTCACCGACGCGGCCTCGACGTCGTCGCTGGAGGGCGCGCTCGCGGCCGCGGACGCCGAGTGGGTGCCGTTCGACACCACGGTGTTCTTCCGGCGCCCGCCGGTCACCGAGCTGGAGCAGGAGACGTGGACGATGAAGCCGCGCCTCCCGCGGCGCACACGCGCCCTGACCGACCGCCCGATCGTCCGCTACCTGGGCCGCGATTCGGCGGAGGAAACAGCCGAGGGCTGGCAGCCGTGGTTGGAGGTCGTCGCCGCCTGGCTGCGCGAGGGCCGGAAACCGACGGTGTTCGTCCACACCCCGGACAACGTCGACGCACCGGCGCTGGCCCGCCGGTTCCACGAGGACGTACGGGCGTTGGTGCCGGGGCTGGCGCCGTTGCCCGACCCGGAACCGGTCGAGCCGGCGACCCTGTTCTGAGCCGTCCGGGAAAATATCCTCGGGACCCGTGTCGATCCGCGCGCCGCTCGTTCGACCTGGGGGCGCAGGGCCGGGAGGCGGCCCGCCGGACGAGGAGAGCCCAGATGCCGAAGTACCTGCTGGTCATGCGGGGGACCGACGAGTCGAACGCGGCCATGGTGGCGGACATCGACGCGATGATGGCCACCAGCCGCCAGTTCATCGACGACCTGTTCAAAGCCGGTGTCTACGTCGCCGCCGAAGGGCTGGACGATCCTGCTAAGGGGGTTGTCGTCGACTTCAGTGGGGAGACGCCCGTCGTCACCGATGGGCCGTACGGCGAAACCAAGGAGCTCTTCGGCGGGTTCTTCCTGATCGACGTCGCTTCGAAGGAAGAGGCCGTCGAGTGGGCCAAGCGGGTGCCCGCCGCTCGCGGGGCCAAGGTCGAGGTGCGGCGGGTGCCCGGCAGCGACGAAACCCCGCTGTGAACACCGTCGAGGCCGTCTGGCGGATCGAGTCGGCGCGGATCGTGGCCGCGCTGACCCGGTTCACCGGGGACTTCGGGCTGGCCGAGGACGCGGCTCAGGAGGCGGTGGCCGAGGCGCTCGTGTCGTGGCCGCGGACCCCGCCCGCCGATCCGGCCGGCTGGTTGCTGGCCACGGCCCGGCGGCGGGCGATCGACGTCATCCGCCGCCGGGTCGCCCTCCGGGACCGCTACGCCCTGCTGGCCGCCTCGCCCCCGGTGGCCGAAGAGCCCGATCCCGACCGGATCGACGACGACGTCCTCGCGCTCATGTTCGTCAGCTGCCACCCGGTGCTCTCGCCCGAGGCCCGGGTGGCGCTGACCCTGCGGGTCGTCGCCGGCCTGTCCAGCCAGGAGATCGCCCGGGCGTTCCTGGTCCCCGTGCCGACCGTGCAGGCCCGCATCACCCGCGGCAAGAAGGCGATCGCGGCGGCCGGGGTGCCCTTCGAACTGCCGCCGCCCGCGGAACGCCGGGAGCGGCTGGCCGGCGTGCTCAGCGTCGTCTACGTCATCTTCACCGAAGGATCGACGGCCACCGCGGGTGACCGGCTCGTGCGGCCCGAAGTGGCGTACGAGGCCATCCGGCTGGCCCGCACGCTGGCCGCGCTGCTGCCGGACGAGCCGGAGGTGCACGGCCTGCTCGCGTTGTTCGAACTGACGGCCGCGCGCTTCCCCGCCCGGACCGGCCCCGGCGGATCGCCGATCCTGCTGGCGGACCAGGACCGGCACCGGTGGGACGTCTCGGCCGTCCACCGCGGGCTGGCCGCGCTGGCGAAGGCCGCCGCGGGCGGCCTGGGTCCGTACGGCCTGCAGGCCGCGATCGCGGCCACGCACGCGGCGGCGCCTTCGGTCGAAGCGACCGACTGGGACCGGATCGTGGTCCTCTACGACGCACTGGGCCGGGTCGCGCCGTCACCGGTGGTCGAGCTCAACCGGGCCGTCGCCGTGGCCATGGCCTCGGGCCCGGCGGAAGCGCTGGCCATCGTGGACGACCTGGTCGTCTCCGACCGGCTCTCCGGTTCGCACCTGGTCCCGGCCGTGCGCGGCGAGCTGCTGGCCCGCCTCGGCCGTCGCCCGGAGGCGCGGGCCGAGCTGGAACTGGCGGCCCGGCTGTGCGCCAACGAGCGCGAACGTGCGGTCCTGGTGGGCAAGCTGGCCGCGCTGGACTGACTCAGCCGGTCGCGTACCGGAATTCGCGCAGGGACACGGTTCCGCCGAGAGCTTCGACGCCGATCATGCGGCCGGTGAAGCCGGCCGCGACCTCCGTGGACAGGTAGCGCCCGTCGAACGCGCCGAGCACCTGCGCCCGGTCGTCCGCGCCGAGCACGGACAGCTCGACCAGGTCCGGCTCGGTGACTTCGTGGAGCGGTCCCGAAGGAGCCGGCCGCCGCGCCCGGATCCGCAGGGACACCACGGGACCGGCCGGAACGGTGGTGACGACGTGGCGGGCCGGGCCGATGGTGAGCGTGGCCGTGACCGTCTCGCCGTCGGCGGTGAGGCCGTACCAGTGCCGGTCGTCGATGCGCACGACGAACGCCGCGGTGCCCCGGGAGACGTCGAGGCGCGCCACCGCCGTCCAGTACTCGTCGAGCGCCCGGGTCAGCAGGGGACGCGCGGCGGTGAGGACCAGCTCGCCCGGCGCCGCCCAGCGCGTGAACGTCTCCGGTCCGGCGCCGGGCGCCACCCAGCGCGGGTGCAGCTGCGGGCTCGCGAAACCGTCCGTGAAGCTGTGGTCGGCGGGCTCCACCGGGAACCGGTCCTCGACGACGACGGGCCAGCCGTCCACCCAGTCGACGCCGGCGAGGAAGGTTTCGCGGCCGTTGACGTGGAACTGCGGTGTCTTGCCGCGCGGCCGCACGCCGAGGTACACCATCGCCCAGCTGCCGTCGGGCCGCTCGACCAGGTCGGCGTGTCCGGTGTTCTGCACCGGGTGCGTGGTGCTGCGGTGGGTCAGGACCGGGTTCGACGGCGCGGGCTCGTACGGCCCGTCCGGCGTGCGGGCGCGCGCGACGGTGACGGCGTGGCCGCGTTCGGTGCCGCCTTCGGCGAGCAGCAGGTACCACCAGCCGCCGACGCGGTACAGGTGCGGGCCCTCCGGGGCGGCCAGGCCGGTGCCGGTCCACAGCCGCCGCGGCTCGGCCAGCACCGCTCCGGTGGCCGGGTCGATCGGCGCGCTGGTGATGCCCGGGCGCTCCGGGTGGAACGACGTCCAGGTGAGGTGGCAGACGCCGGCATCGTCCCAGCAGAGGTCGGGGTCGATGCCGTCGGTGCCGGCCACGACGACCGGGTCCGACCACGGCCCGGCCGGGTCTTCCGCCGTCACGATCAGGTGGCCCGGCCGCGGGACGTTCGTGGTGACCAGGTGGAAGCGGCCGTCGTGGTGGCGCAGCGTCGGCGCGAAGACGCCGGTGTTCGCCGCGCCCTCGCTCGGCGGCAGCTGGCTCGGCCGGGTCAGCGCGTGCCCGGCCAGCTCCCAGGAGACGAGGTCGGTGCTGCGCCGGATCGGGACGCCCGGCACGTATTCGAAGCTCGAGTTGGCCAGGTAGTACGTGTCGCCGACCCGGCAGATCGACGGGTCGGGGTGGAACCCCGGAACGATCGGGACCGTCATCGTGTCTCCTCGCGGGTGCCCGCCGCCGTCCGGGTTGGAGTGCTGGTTCTCGTTCCGGCCGCAGTCCACGGTGAAGGTGCCGGTGGCCACGGCCAGCGCGAGCAGGCCCGTGGCGATCTTGGTCCGTCGGGAGATGCGGTGCTTTCCCGCGTTTCCGGGCGATCAACGGGAGGCGGGCACGGCGTAATCGTGACCCGTGCCCGCCCCGTTGTCCAGTGCTTCGCCTGTGAGGAAAGAGTTCTGCAGGAGTGGTGAACCGGGAGCCGTGTACCCGGGTGGAGCGCGGAGTGCGGGGTCAGTCGTCCAGCATGGTCAGGCTCGGTGTTTCCCCGGGGCCGACCGGGAAGTAGGCCAGGAACGTGACGCCGTCACCTTCCGGGTCGAACCGGGCGATCCGCGCCGATTCGGGCTCGTGGAAGACGTCGCCGGGGGCGAGCACGGTTTCCGGCTCGCCTTCGATCTGATAAACGGCCGAGCCCGTTTCGATGCTGCCGAACACCGGTCCGTTGTGGACGTGCCGGCCGAGGTGTTCGCCGGGGGCGATGGTGATCCGGCGGATTTCGACGTGATCGACGACGCGGGGCGCCGGGAGCTGCTGGTTCAGCAGCAGGGTGCGGGTGATCGCCGGGACGGCGGCGGGTTCGCCTTCGCCCACGGCGTCACCGAGCTCGGTCGGCGTGCCGTCGGCGGGCAGTTCTTCGATGGCCAGGTGGGTCATCGGTGTCGTGTCGGTGGCGCCGTGCCAGTGCCACTCGCCGGCGGCGACGCGGACCGTGTCGCCCGGCCGGATCAGCTGCGCCGGGCCACCGCGGCGCTGGACGTAGCCGGTGCCTTCGGTGACGACGAGGACCTGGCCGAGCGGGTGCCGGTGCCAGCGCGTGCGGGCGCCGGGAGCGAACTGCACGCGGTCGACCCGGGTCCGGGACGGGCCTTCGGGGACGGCGAGCGCGGTGACCCAGGCGCTGCCGGTGACGGCTTCGGCGGGCGCGGGCACGCTGGTGGACGGAACGCGGCGGACGTGCACGGCGGGTTCTCCTGGGGGTCAGAGGGCGGCGAGCAGGGCGAGCACGCCGGAAACGGCCTGGTCGAACGGTTCGGGGGCGTTCGCGGCGCGGGCGAGCACGTAGCCGCCCTGCAGGACGGCGATGATCGTGGCGGCCAGCGCGGCGGTGTCCAGTGCCGCGGGCAGCTCACCCGCGTCCCGGCCTTCGTCGAGGACTCCGGCCAGCCGGGCGCGCACCCGGGTGAGGGTTTCGTCGACCGGGCCGCGCAGGACAGGGTCGGCGACGACGTCGGGGTCCTGCGCGAGCCGGCCGATCGGGCAGCCCTTGAGCACTTCGCGCTCACGTCGCAGGTAGGCGGTGATGCGCTCGACGGCGGTGCCGGGCCCGCGCAGCTGCGCGTCCGCCGAGGCCAGGAGTTCTTCGGCGCTGCGCCGCACGGCGGCCAGTGCGAGGTCCTTCTTGCCGGCGAAGTGGTGGTACATGCTGCCCTGGCCGGCGCCCGCGCGCTGCTGGATGGCCTTGGGGCTGGTGCCGACGTAGCCGCGTTCCCACAGCAGCTCGCGGGCGCTGTCGACGAGCTGGTCCCGGGTTCCCATGCCCGCAGACTGTACATACCAGTAGGTACAGACGCAACGTTGTCACAGGTCCTCGCCGGGCGGTGTCTTGAGGGCCGGACACCGCCGTCGGCGGGGTGCTGCCGGCGGAGTGCTGCCGGTGGTGGGTGCGATGATCACGCACGTGCGGCACGGCAGCGCCGGGTTCGCCCGTGCTGAAGGAGCCGTCATGAGCGATCCGACCGAGGCGTTCGTCGCCCACCGGAACCTGCTGTTCACCGTCGCCTACGAGATGCTGGGCTCGGCGGCCGACGCGGAGGACGTCCTCCAGGAGACGTGGCTGCGCTGGGCCGAGGTCGACCCGGCCGAGGTGCGCGACGAGCGCGCGTACCTGGTCCGCATCACGACCCGCCTGTCGCTGAACCGGCTGCGCACGCTGCAGCGCCGCAAGGAGGCGTACGTCGGGCCGTGGCTGCCCGAGCCGTTGCTGACCACACCGGACGTCGCGGAGGACGTCGAGCTGGCGGAAAGCGTGTCGATGGCGCTGATGCTGGTCCTGGAGACGCTGGCGCCGACCGAACGCGCGGTGTTCGTGCTGCGCGAGGTGTTCGAAGTCGGCTACGACGAAATCGCCGAAGCGGTGGGCAAAAGCCCGGCGGCGGTCCGCCAGATCGCCCACCGCGCCCGCCGCCACGTGGACGCCCGCCGCCCGCGCGAGGTCGTTTCGGCGCGCGAGACACGGGCGGTGCTGGAATCGTTCCAGCGGGCGCTGGAGGGTCAGGACCTGCAGGGCCTGCTGGACTTGCTGGCACCGGACGTGGTGCTGCTGAGCGACGGCGGCGGCGTGAAGCAGGCGGCCCTGCGCCCGGTGACGGGAGCGGACAAGGTGACCCGCTTCATCATCGGCGGCATCGGCCGGACGGCGCTGCAGGTGACCACGGCACCGGTGACGGTGAACGGCAACCCGGGGCTGGCGCTGCACGTGGACGACGTGTTCGACGGCATCATGGCGGTCCGCGTGGAAGGCGGCCGGATCAGCGGGTTGTACTTCGTGCGGAACCCGGAGAAGCTGACCCGGGTGGCGGCGCAGACGCCGTTGACCTTGCGCTGAGGGGAAGTGGTGGCGACGTGTGCCGGTACGCGGAGGTGACGTACAAGGTCCACTACGTCTGCGTGCCGTGCCGGCGGAGCCTCAAGCGCCTCTGGAGCGGGAGCGGGCCCCCTTGTCCCGGGTGCCGCCGGCCGATGGTGTTCGCCGGGCACGACTTCGCGGCACCGCCGCGGCGCGACGGCTCCGGGTGGGCGGCGGTCGCGGCGGTCCTCGCCGCCGGTTTGCGGTACGAGGGCTTCGAGCCGTGCGGGTGCGGCCGCGAACCGTCGTTCCGGCCCCGGACCGCGGCGCAGGTGCGCGCCCGGCGGCGGGTGGCCCGGCGCGAAGGCGTCCCCGAAGCCGAGGCGCTCGCCGCGCGGGACCCCCACGACCTCGGCTGAACCATCGCGGCTGCTTTACATCAACTGAGTGATTGTCAACCGAGCTGTACATCACCTATCGTCTTGTCCACTCAGCCGCCAAGGAGGGTGTGATGGGCGAAGCGATCGGAACCGTGCCTGCCGGCTCGACGGACCTGTGGCGCGACCGCAAGCGGTACCTCTGGCTGATCGGCCTGGTCGTGCCCTCCCTGGCGTTCCTGGCCATCGGGCTGCACGCCGCCACCGGGTGGGGCGGGTGGTTCTGGATCGGGCCCGTCGTGATCCTCGTGGTCGTGCCCCTCATCGACCTCGTCGCCGGGCTGGACCGGAGCAATCCGCCCGACGACGTCATCGCGCGGCTGGAGAACGACCGCTACTACCGGTGGATCACCTTCGCCTTCCTGCCGGTCCAGTACCTCGGCTTCGCGGCGGCGTTCTGGCTGGTCGCGCACGGCGGGCTCACCGTCGCGGACAAGGTCGGGCTGGCCGTGTCGATCGGGTGCATCGGCGGCATCGGCATCAACACCGCGCACGAACTGGGGCACAAGAAGGAAAGCCACGAGCGCTGGCTGTCGAAGATCGCGCTGGCGCAGAGTTTCTACGGCCACTTCCACATCGAGCACAACCGCGGCCACCACGTCCGCGTGGCGACGCCGGAAGACCCGGCGAGCAGCCGCGTCGGCGAAAGCTTCTACCGCTTCTGGCCGCGGACGGTCTTCGGGTCGCTGAAGTCGGCGTGGCGGCTGGAGCGCAAGCGCTACGCCCGGCGCGACCGCCACCCGTACCGGCTCGGCAACGACGTGCTCAACGCGTGGCTGATGTCCGCGGCGCTGTGGGCGGCGATGGTGCTGTGGCTCGGTGCCGGTGTCCTGCCCTACCTCGTGATCCAGGCCGTCGTCGGGTTTTCGCTGCTGGAGGTGGTCAACTACATGGAGCACTACGGCATGCTGCGGCAGCGGGTCGGCGAGCCCGGGCGGCGCCGGTACGAGCGCGTCGATCCCAGCCACAGCTGGAATTCCAACAACATCGCCACGAACGTCCTGCTCTACCACCTGCAGCGGCACAGCGACCACCACGCCAACCCGGTCCGCCGCTACCAGACCCTGCGCGACTTCGCCGAGTCGCCGGTGCTGCCGACCGGGTACGCCGGGATGATCGTGCTGGCGCTCGTCCCGCCGCTGTGGCGCCGGGTGATGGACCCGCGGGTGCTCGCCCACTACGGCGGCGACATCTCGCGCGCCAACATCCAGCCGGGCAAGCGCGCGAAGGTGCTGGCGCGCTACGGAACCCGCGTCACGGCCGCCGCCCGCGAGATCGCCGACACCCGCGGCGACGCCACCGAAGGCGGCCGGTGTCCCGGCTGCGGGTACGTCTACGACGAGCGGCGCGGCGATCCGCGGGAGGGCTTCCCGGCGGGCACGCCGTGGGCGGCGATCCCGGACTCCTGGTGCTGCCCGGACTGCGGCGTGCGCGAGAAGGTCGACTTCGTCGCGCCGGGGCGGGTGGGGCCCGCCGTGGGTGGCACGACCTAGAATACCGATCATGAGCAGGGCGCTTCCGGTGCCGGCGGAGGGCGGTCAGCACCGGCGGCCGATCATCGCCGCGGCGATCGAGCTGACGGCGAAGTCCGGCTGGCAGGCGGTCACGATGGCCCGGCTGGCCGAGCTGGCGGGCGTCAGCCGCCAGACGGTGTACAACGAGATCGGCTCCAAGGCGGCGCTGGCCGAAGCGATGGTCGCGCACGAGCTCGACCGGTTCCTGTCGGTGGTCGGCGCCGCGTTCGACCGCCACCCGCAAGACCTGGTCGAGGCGATCTACGACGCGGTCCGCGCGGTCCTCGAGCTGGCCGACGACAACACATTGCTGCGCGCGATCGCCTCCGCAACGCACGGCACGGCCCCGGAGCTCCTGCCGCTGCTGACCACGGACGCCAGCGCACTGCTGACGCAGACGAAGACCGTGCTGGCCGCCCGCGTCGCGGCGTACCACCCGCCTCTGGGCGACGACCAGGTGACGGTGGTGATCGACCTCGTCGTCCGCACGGTCCTCAGCCACGTGATGCAGCCGTCGGACACACCGGCCCGCACCGCGGACGCCGTGGCGTGGGTCGTGGCGCGGCTCCTCGGGATCACGGCGGACCCGCCGTTGCGGCACACTTAAGGCCTCGCTCCAGGCTCAGCGCAGCCCGTGGCGGTCCAGCCAGCCCGCGATCTCCGCGGCGATCTCCTTGGGCCGGTCTTCCTGGGCGTGGTGCCCGGCCTCCCCGCCGTCGACGATCTCCAGCGCCGCGATGTGCTCGGCGCACCACTGGGCCATCTTCTCGCCGATGAGCAGCGTCGGCGAGCCCTCGAACGTCATGAGCAGCTTCGGCGTGTTCTCGCTGCCGGCCAGCCACTCGTCGTAGGCCTCGATGCGCGCGACGAGCTCCGCCGGGTCGCCGCCGAGGGGCAGCTGGCGTGCCCAGGCGAGCACCGGGCGGCGGCTTTCCGGGGTCGGGAACGGGGCGAGGTGGGCGGCCAGGTCGTCGTCGCTCACCGGGGTGCGCACGCCGCCGGTGAACGCCTGGCGGATGAACAAGTCCCGGGCCAGCACCAGTTCTTCGCCGACGCCGGGCGTGCGGATCTTGCGCGAGCGCTCGGCCGCCTGCGGGCTCAGGTCTTCCCAGGCCATCGGCTTCACCATGGTCTCGAAGAACGCCAGCCCGCGGACCCGGCCGGGGTGGCGGGCCGCCCGGTCGAACGCGAGCGCGCCGCCCCAGTCGTGGCCGACCAGGACGACCTCGTCCAAGCCGAGCGCGTCGAACCACGCGTCGAGGTGGGCGGCGTGGTCGGCGAAGGTGTAGGCGATGTCCGGCTTGGGCGAGCGGCCCATGCCGATGAGGTCGGGGGCCAGCAGCCGCCCCGCGCCGATGTGCGGGAGGACGTTGCGCCAGCTGTGCGACGAGCCGGGGTTGCCGTGCAGGAAGACGATCGGGGTGCCGGTGCCGGTTTCTTCGTGGTGCAGCATGACTTTCCCTTCAGGAATCGAGTGGGGTGTCCAGGAGGACGGTGAGTTCGCGCGCCAGTGCCGCGGTGCGCTCGCCGTGCCGGCCGCCGAGCGGGGCGAGGAGCCGGTCGAGCAGCTCGGCCACGGTGTCGATCGCCGGCTCGGTCACCTCGCGCCCGCGGTCGGTCAGGCGCAGCCGGACGGTCCGGGTGTCCGCCGGGTCGCGGGTGCGCTCGACGAGCCCGTCGGCGTCGAGCGTGCGGGCGAGCTTGGAGACGTAGAGCGCTTCCAGTCCGGTGTGGTCGGCCAGCTCACGCTGGCTCGGGCTCGCCCCCGCGCGCTCCAGGCCGAAGAGCGAGGACAGGAAGACGTACTGCGCGTGCGTCAGCCCGATCGGGGCGAGCGCGCGGTCGACGGCGACCCGCCACTTCGTGGAGAGGCGCCAGACGAGGTGTCCCGGAGTGCTCATGCCAAAAACTGTACATGGCTACTAAATACATGGCTACTAATTTCGATCGCCGCCGGCGCCACCGGGTGCGGTGCCGGTCAGCCGGCGAGTTCGCGGATGCGCTCCATGGCCCGCCGGACCTCGGCGAAGCCGGTGGTGAGCGGGCTCAGCCCGATCCGGATGCCGTCGGGACGGCGGAAGTCGATGAGCACGCCGTGCTCGATCAGCACGCGCGAAAGCCGTTCGGCGTCCGGGTGGCGCAGGGTGACGTGCCCGGCTCGGCGCTCGTCGTCACGCGGGGAAGCGACCGTGAACCCGAGCGGGACGAGCCACGCGTCGGCCAGCGCGAGCACCCACCGGCCCAGCGCCACGGCCTTGGCCCGCACGCGGTCGATGCCCGCTTCCGCCAGCAGCGCAACGCCTTCCTGGACGCCGACCATGCCGAGCACCGGCGGCGTGCCGGAGAGCGCCCGCCGGATCCCGGGCGCGGGCACGTACTCCGCGGCCATGCCGAAGGTGTCGGCGGCACCCATCCAGCCGGTGACGGGCTGGCCGAACGTCTCGTGGTGCCGCGCGTTGACGTAGAGGAACGCGGGCGCGCCGGGCCCGGCGTTGAGGAACTTGTACGTGCAGCCGACGGCGAAGTCGGCCTCCGCCGCGTCGAGCTCGACGGGGATCGAGCCGACGCTGTGGCAGAGGTCCCAGACGACGAGGCCGCCGCGCTCGTGCACCAGCCGCGTGACGGCGGCGAGGTCGGTGATCGCCGCGGTCCGGTAGTCCACGTGGGACAGGGTGACCACCGCGGTCCGCGACCCGGTCACCGCGGCGACGTCGTCGCTCCCGGCCCACCGGACGGTCAGGCCGAGTTCGGCCGCGACGCTCTCGACGAGGAACCGGTCGGTGGGGAAGTTCGCGGTGTCGGTGACGATCTCGTCCCGGCCGGGCCGCAGCGCGACGGCGGCCCGCAGCGCCTTGTAGAGGCAGACGGAGGTCGAGTCGGCGACGATCGTCTGTCCCGGCGCGGCGCCGAGCGCGACGCGGCCCAGCTCGTCCCCGATCTCCTCGGGCAGCGTGAGCCAGCGTTCGTCCCACGACCGGATCAGCCGGGCGCCCCACTCGTGCGTGACGAGCTCCTGCAGCCGCTCGGCGGTGGCCCGCAGCGGACGGCCGAGCGAGTTCCCGTCGAGGTAGGCGACGACGCCGGGGTCGGTGATCGGCACGAACCGTTCGCGGAAGGCGGCGAGTTCGTCCTCGGCGTCGAGGCGGTTGGCGTGCTGGGCTGAGGTGTCCGCGGCGGTCAGCGGTCCTTCTCCTTCACCCGCACCGTTTCCTTCCGCACCTCGGCCTGGGTGGCGCGCTCCCGGACCAGCCAGTCCGGGCTTTCCGCCTTCAGCGCTTCGATCTGCTCGGTCGTCAGCGGCTCGGTGATCCCGCCGCGGGTGAGGCCGCCGATGGAGACGCCCAGCTTCGCCGCGACCACCGGACGCGGGTGCGGACCCGTGCGGCGCAGCTCCCGCAGCCACTCCGGCGGGTCGGTCTGCAACGCGTTCAGCTCGTCGCGCGTGACCACGCCCTCCTGGAACTCCGCGGGGGTGGCTTCGAGGTACACACCCAGCTTCTTCGCCGCCGTCGCGGGCTTCATCGTCTGGGTGGTCTTGTGCGACGTCATGCCGTCCAGGGTAGCCAGCGTCACTCCCGGTAACCTGACCCGGTGACCTCTTTCAAGCTCGCGTACGTCCCGGGAGCGACGCCCGCCAAGTGGGTGCGGACCTGGGCCGAGCGGGTGCCGGAGGTGCCGCTGACGCTCGTCCCGGTCGCCGCCGCGGACGCGACCGGGCTGCTGCGCGCCCGGGACGCCGACGCGGCGCTGCTGCGGTCGCCGATCGACCGGGACGGCCTGCACGCGATCCCGCTCTACACCGAGACGACGGTCGTCGTGGTGCCGAAGGACCACCTGATCGCGGCGGCGGACGAGGTGTCCACGGCGGACTTGGCGGACGAGGTCGTGCTGCACCCGCTCGACGACACGCTGGAGTGGCCGGCGTGGCCCGGCCGTCCCGCGGTGTCGCGGCCGGAGACGACGGCGGACGCGATCGAGCTGGTCGCGGCCGGGGCCGGGGTGCTCGTCGTCCCGCAGTCGCTCGCCCGGCTGCACCACCGCCGCGACCTCACCTACCGGCCGGTCGAGGACGCGCCGCAGTCGGACGTCGCGCTCTCGTGGCTGGAGGAGGAGACGACGGACCTGATGGAGGAGTTCATCGGGATCGTCCGCGGCCGGACGGTGAACAGCACGCGCGGGCGCCCGCAGGCGCCGGCCGAGCGCAAGCGCCCGGAGCGCAAGCCCGCCGCGGCGAAGGCCGCGGCGAAACCGGCCCGGCGGGGCGGCGGCGCGGGGAAGCGGCGCCGGCGGGGCTGAGCCGTCACGACGTCGTGCAGACGCAGTTGCCGTCGGCGCGGTCGGGCAGGTCGGGGTCGTCGAACCAGTGGCCGTCCTCCCCGAGGTACCGGAACTGCAGGACCGTGCCGGGCACGACGTCGACCGACGCCGACCGGCGGCCGTTGGACCGCGGGGTGAGGTGGTGCCGGCCCGGCGTCCAGTCGTTGAACGAGCCAACGACGCTCACCCGGCCGGGCGGCGCGCCGACCGGGAGGCTGAAGGTGACGCGCTGGGTGCCGGCCCGGCTCTTGCTGATCTTGATCACTGGTGGGCCTTTCGGGGAACGGGTTTTCGGAGGGCGTGCTCGGCACTGAGCGCCGACATGATGGCACGGCTGTGACGATTCGGTCACGCCAAGTACCCGATTGGGTTACGGCACGGCCCAACGGTTCGCCACCGACCGGGTGGTCCTCGGGTGAACCATGATCATCTTGGGGTTGTCCGGGTGTGGCGGTGGGAAACTGACAGCCGTGACCGTCGCCGCTGATCGTCAAGTCAAGGACCCGTGTGCCTGGCTCAGCGCCGTCACCCACGAGCTCGCCGACGCCCCTCCGGCCGACACGCGAGCGGTGCTCTTGACGGTGTGGGACGGGTTGGTCGCCGCCCGGCTGGCCGGGCTGTACGCCGCTGCGGCTTCGCCGCGCTGGCGCGCCAGACAGCGTCACGCCGAAGCCGTCGAGTTCGACCTCGCCGTGCTGCTGTCGCGCAACTGCACCGTCGGCACCGGCCTGGCCATCCCGGCCCGGCTGCCGCGAGCCGCGGTCCCCTGGGCCGCCGAGCGGGCCGACGCGGCGGTCGCGGCGGTGGTTTCCTTCTGCGGCACGGCGGAAGCGATGCTGCGCCGGGCGGGCGAGCTGACGCCCGTGTGGGAGGACAGCCTGCTCGGGCCGGTCGCGCTGACCCGCTGGCTGGCGGACTGCTGGACGGGCCGCCACACCGGCGGCTGCCCCCTGCAGCTCCCGGTGCCGCCGCCCCCGTGGTGGCGCTGACGGGCGTGTCCGTCAGGTGAAGGCTGGTGCGCCGGAGAGGAGGCCGAGGGTGACGGACCCGCGTTCGAGACTCCCGGAGCCCACCCGCGCGGCGGTGCGCGCCCTCCTGCTGGCCGAGCTGACGGCGGCGGGCAGACGGGCCCGAGCGGCAGGCTGCTCACCGGAGGCCCTGACGGCGCTCTTCGAGGCTCGGCGCCGTTCGGTGGAGGAAGGCTGAGCGGGCTCCGCCGGTCGGCGGTCCCGAGCGCCCCAAGGCGGCCTTGGTTGCGTGAGACGCACCCAAGGTGGCCTTCGGTGCGCTGGACGCACCCAAGGTGGCCTTCGGTGCGCTGGACGCACCCAAGGTGGCCTTCGGTGCGCTGGACGCACCCAAGGTGGCCTTCGGTGCGCTGGACGCACCCAAGGCGGCCTTCGGTGCGTGGGTCCCGAGCGCACCAATGTGGCCTTCGGTGCGTGAGACGCACCCAAGGCGGCCTTCGGTGCGTCGGACGCAACCAAGGCCGCCTTGGAGCGCTTGCCTCAGCCGAGCAGGACCGGCTGGGCCGAGCGGGGCGGGCGCGGCTGAACCGGACCGGGCGGGAGTCGCGGAAGTTGAGCAGGACGGGCGCGGAGCGGGTGCGGCAGAGCGGAACTCGGCGTGACCGGGTGGGAGCGGTCGGAGCCGAGCGTGAGTCTGAAGCTGAGCCGGACCGGGCGAGAGGCGCGGGAAGCGCGTGCGAGCCGAGGGGCAGCGCGCTCTGTCCGGAGCTCACCGCCCCAGGACGGCCAGCACCGTCTCCACGATCCCCGCCAGCCGCTCCTGGTCGGCCAGTGCCGCCGCCAGCCAGTCGTCGCTCGGAACGTCGTCCGGGGACTGCTCCCCGAACACCGTGCCGATCACCGCCGTGACCGCCGCCGCCGGGTCCTCGCCCCGGTTCAGCCGGGTCTCGATCGCCTGCAAGGCCTGCTCGGCCAGTCCCGCGAGCCGGGCGTCCGCCAGCTCGTGCGCGCCGACCAGCTCCAACGCCGGGAAGTCCGCCGGCGTCGGGGCCACCGGTGCCTGCTTGCGGCCCAGCGGGCGCTCGACGTGCGCGGTGTGCCACGCCGGGCGGGTGCGCATGGCCGTCAGGACCTGCTCGACCTCGCGGTCGAGCAGCTCGCGGCCGGCCACCGGCTCGCCCGTGATCTCGGTGCGCCGCGCGGCCCAGCCGTCCAGGGGCCACAGCTCCGCGCCCGCCGTCGCCGGCACGCCGACCCACACCAGGACCTGCACCGCCAGGTCGCACAGCCACGGGTCGCCGCCGAGCGCGTCGCCCAGCCACGCCGGCAGGCGCGGCCGCTGCAGCGCCCCGATTTCGCCGCGGCGACGCCGGTGCGCGTCGACCGTCGCCGGGGTCAGGCGGGTCGCCAGCCAGCCCTCGAGGTTCTCGATCGGGTCCGTCGCGCGCCGCAGTGCGTGCTCCACCACCGCCTCGACGTCGTCGTGGAAGCCGTCCAGGCAGTCGGGCCGCAGCCAGGGGAGCCCGCGGGCGCAGTCCGCGTGCCGGCGCCGGTGCTCCAGCGGCTTGGTGATCCGCGTGAACACCAGCGGCCACGCCACGGTGTACACCCCGCCGCGCAAGCGGGCGAGGGCGCGGGGGCGGGCGGCCGCCGCCGAGCCGGCGAGCAGGCCGTCGCGGGCCAGCCGCCGGACCCCGGCGACGTCGGCCGGGCCGGTCGTGTCGAGCACCCTTTCCTCCCCGATGCCGACGGGCGGGTCGACGGGAAAATGGTCGGGCAGCACTCGAATGGGAAAAGGCCGCACGCGGGCCGAAATACCGGGGAACTGGCCATGGCCTGGCCACCGTGGAATCACCTGATCGGCGCAGCCGACGCCGCCGATCGCCGCGTGCCACAATGAAAATCCCATGGCGAACGAGAACGGACTGCTCCGGGAACTGACCGCGTTGCGGCGCGGCTGGGGGCTGGAGGCCGAGCGGCTGCGGAGCCGGCTCGGGCCGCTCGTTTCCGGCTGGTGCGAAATCCACCGGACGACGAGCGACCGCGATGCGCGGCGCGTTCTCCGCGAAGCGGTTTCCGCCGCGATCGCGGAATTCCCCGACGACGACAGGCTGGCGGTGAACGTCGCGCTGGGCATCGCCCCCGGCGCGCAGCACGCGCTGCTGAGCGCCCGGATCGGCGTCCTCGCGGATGAGCTGCGCGTCTCCGAGCGGACGGCCCGGCGCCGGGTCGACCGGTCGTTCGCCCGGCTCGCCGCGGAGATCGAAGCCGGTGCGCGGCCGGGCGTCGCGCTCGATCCGCGCGAAGGCTGGTTCGTCAAGCGGCTCAAGGTGCTCGTCCGGCTCGACACCGCCGAGCCGCAGGTAACCGAGGAACGGCTGATCGTCGCCACCCGCGACGGCCTCGACCGCATTTCCGCGCAGTTCACGGTCCCCCGCACCGAGGACGGCCGCGACGGCGAGCGCGATGTCGCCGTGGACGCCCGCCACGGCGTCCGGATCGGCGCGGGCACCCGGGACGGCCAGCGGCACTTCCGCTGGCTGCTCGACCTGCCGCGGGCCCTCTCCCGCGGTGACAGCCACACGTACTCGCTGGAGTACCGCATCCGGGACGGCCTCCCGATCCGGCCGTCGTACGTGTTCGTGCCGCTGGTGACGTGCGAGTCGTTCGAGGTGCGCGTCCGCTTCGACCCGTGCCGCCCGCCGCGGGTGGTGTGGCGCCTGGACCGCGTGCCACCGTCGGTGCTCGCCGACCCGCCGCAGCCGGGCGAGCCGCTGCCGCTCGACGGCGCCTGCGAGGTGGCGCAGGAGTTCGCCGCGCCGCAGCTGGGGTACGCCCACGGGCTGCGGTGGCTGGCCGAAGACAATTCTTGACGTGGAAGTTCCGCCGGCTGACCTGCGCGCAGCGGGCCCGGTGGGCGTCGGGACCGGCTGGAACCAGGTGCTCGACGACGCATCTGGGAGAAGGCGACGACGGCGGTTCTCGGGCGCGGCGGCCCCCGGCTGTTCGACGACGGCCTGCCCGCGTCGACGTGGCAGCTGACCTGCGCGGCAGCCGGGATCGGTTGACGGCACCGGGTGGCTGGCTGATACTTGCTCACCGGAGGCGAAGCTCGTTGACGTCCACAATGGACGTTCTGCAGCACGCGGCGCGCTCGCCGAAAGCCAAGCTACCTGGGGAAATCATGACGATCCTGGTGACCGGCGCGACCGGCAACGTCGGCCGAAACGTCGTAGACCTGTTGGTGCGGGCGGGTGCCGACGTCCGCGCGACCTCGCGCAACCCGGACGCGCTCGACGTGCCGGCGGGCGTCGACGTCCGCCGGGTGGACCTGGCCGAACCGGAAACGCTCGGGCCGGCCCTGGACGGTGTGGAGAAAGTCTTCCTGTACACCCAGCCGTCCGGGATCGACGGCGTGCTGGACGCCGCGAAGGCCGCCGGCGTCGGGCACGTCGTGCTCCTCTCGTCGCTGGCCGCCGCCGGGCGCGACCCGGACCACTGGATCGCCCGGTGGCACCTGGCCGAAGAGCAGGCGATCGAGCGGTCCGGGTTGGCGTGGACGTTCGTGCGCCCGGGCGCGTTCGCGGTGAACTCCCTGCAGTGGGCCGAGTTCGTCAAGCGGGGCGAGCCGGTGCCGATCCTCTACGCCCACTCCTACCTGTCCTCCATCCACGAGCGGGACATCGCCGAGGTGAGCACCACCGCGCTGCTGCAGGACGGCCACGCCGGCGCGAAGTACCACATCACCGGGGGCGAAAGCATCACCCAAGCCGAGCAGCTCGCGCTGATCGGCCGGGCGATCGGCCGTGACCTGCCGTTCGTGGACCTCACCGGTGACGCTGCGCGCGCGGACTTCCGGGCCCGGATCGGCGGGCGCTTCGAAGAGCTGGTCGAAGAGGGAACGGTCGGCCGCGGCGACGCGTCGAGCATCATCGAGACGCGGATCCGCTACTACGAAGAAGCTCTCGACGGGCCCGAGGAGATCGACCGGACGGTCGAAAAGGTCCTCGGCAAGCCCGCGCGCACCTTCGCCGAGTGGGCCGAGGACCACAAGGCGGACTTCACGAACTAGGGGCGCCCATCTAGCACCCCGCCGCCCGCAGGGCAATCCCGCACGTGGACCCGGTACGCAGGGTCACGCGTCGCACTTCGGTGTCCATAAAGGACTCGGGGAAGCGGTTTCCGCTGGGAGTGCCCTTGTGGCGGCGGGGTTTTTGCTGCGCCGGTCACGGCGGGGGCGCGGCGCCGGGACGCCGAAGAATACCAAGTGTGGGGATGCGCCGCCGGTTATCGCTTGGTTAACGTGGGCGAATCCGCGTCGCGCCGACCCCGCTCCCAGGCCGTGCGGATCGCCGGTATTCCCCGTGCCCGGAGGTTCCCGCATGACCGAATCCGTGGTGTTCCCACAGGACCGCACCTGCCCGTACCAGCCCGCACCGGCCTACCTCACGCTGGCCGAGCAGAAGCCGCTCGCCCAGGTCTCGCTCTACGACGGCCGCCGCGTCTGGGCGATCACCAGCCGCGACGTCGCCCGCCGGCTGCTCGTCGACCCGCGGATCTCCAGTGACCGCACCAATCCCGCGTGGCCCATGATGTTCGCGAAGATCGCCGCCACCGTCGGCGACGTCGAGCAGAAGGTCATGAAGGTCGTCACCGCGCTGGTCGGCGTAGACGGGCCGGTGCACAACGCCCGGCGGAAACTGCTGATCCCCAGCTTCACGACCCGGCGGATCAACGCCATGCGCCCGCAGATCCAGGCGATCGTCGACCGGCAGCTGGACGAGCTGGTCGCGGCCGGGTCGCCCGCGGACCTGATCCCCGCGTTCGCCGGGCCGGTGCCGCTGATCGCGCTGTACCGGCTGATGGGCATCCCGGAGGGTGATCACGAGTACTTCGAGAAGAAGTCCTACCAGCTCGCGGCCGGCCCGGACGCCAACGCGGCCTACGACGAGCTCATGGGCTACATGGCCGAACTGATCGCGGACCGGCGGCGGCACCCCGGCGACAGCGTCCTCGACGACCTCCTCGCCGAACGCGGCTCCAAGGGCGAGGTCGGCGAAGACCTGATCTCGACGCTGGTCCTGCAGGTGGCGGGCGGCCACGGCACCACCGGGACGATGATTTCGCTCAGCACGTTCGTGCTGCTGCAGAACCCCGAACGCCTGGCCGAGCTGCGCGCCGACCCGTCGCTGCTGCCGACCGCCGTCGACGAGCTGCTGCGCGTACTGTCCATTCCGGACGGTGTCACGCGGCTGGCCGTCGACGACATCGAGGTCGAGGGCGCCACCATCCGCAAGGGCGACGGCGTGTTCTTCATAACCTCGCTGATCAACCGCGACGGCGCCGTCCACGAAGCACCGGACACCCTCGGCTGGCACCGCACCACCGCACGGGACCACGTGTCGTTCGGGTTCGGCGCCCACCAGTGCCTCGGGCAGAACCTCGCGCGCATCACGATGGAGATCGCGCTCGGCACGTTGCTCGAGCGCCTGCCCGGGCTGCGGCTCGCGGTCCCGGCGGAGGAGATCCCGTTCAACCCGACCGCGGGTTTCCAGGTGCTGGACGAACTTCCGGTTGCCTGGTAGGGAACGTGAACGACTCCGTCGACCGGCGCACCTTCCTCGCCGCCGCCGCGCTCGGTTCCGCGGGCGTGGTGGCGGGCGTGCACCTGCTCGGTCCGAACGCCCCGCGAACGGCGTCGGCGGCGACAGTGCCGCCGGCGCCGTCCGCGGCACCGAACTTCGGCCTCACCAAGTTCCTCGACCCGCTGCGGATCCCGCCGGTCGTCCAGGCGCATTCGCGGCGGAACGCCGGCGAGCTCACCATCACGATGACGCCGGCGCGGACGCGGCTGCACTCGCAGCTGCCGGAAACCACGCTGTGGACCTACGAAGGCCACTTCCCCGGCCCGACGATCGAGGTGCGCAGCGGACGGCGGCTGCGGGTCGCGTGGGCCAACGAGCTGCGGGGCACGGTCCCGCTCGTCGCGGTGCGGGCGCCGTACGAGGTGCCGACGCCGGCGAACCGGCCCGGCTACCGCGCCGCGGACGGCAGCCTGCCCGCCGGGGTGGAACTGGTCGAGGGCGTCGCCGAGCTGCCGCCGTGGAACGTCGTGCACCTGCACGGCGCGTTGACGAACGCCGGCAACGACGGCTGGGCGCACAACGGCATTTCGCCCGGGCACACGCAGCTCACCGAGTACCCGAACCGCCAGGCCGCCACCGCGCTCTGGTACCACGACCACGCGATGGCCGTGACGCGCTTCAACGTCCATTCCGGACTCGCCGGGCTCTACCTGGTCCGCGACGACGAAGAGGACCGGCTCCGGCTGCCCGGTGGCGACCACGAGATCCCGCTGGTCCTGGCCGACCGCAACTTCGACACGGACCCGGCGACCGGCGCGCTGACCGGCCGGCTGCTGTTCAAGTTCCAGTACCTGCCCGCGTCCGGGACGACGGCGCCGGTGACCGGCCCGTTCACCCTCGTCAACGGTGGCGTCTGGCCGCACCTGGACGTCGACGCGCGCTGGTACCGCTTCCGCGTGCTCAACATGGCCAACGGCCGGTTCTTCCGCCTCGACCTGGTCGACGAGGCGGGTGCGGTGCACAACGACGCGGTCCGGATCGCCGCCACGGACGCCGGTCTGCTGCCCGAACCGGCGGCGGTGCCGTCGGGTGGGCTCACCCTGACCCCGGCCGAGCGCGTGGACCTGCTGATCGACTTCAGCCGGTTCCCGGGGCAGCGCCTGCGGCTGGTCAACACCGGCGCCTCGGTCGAGCCGGACATCATGGAGTTCCGCGTCGAGAGCCGCCGCCGCACCGACGGGTTCCGGCTGCCGGCGCGGTTGTCCGCGTCCTACGCCCGGCTGGCGGGGGTGCCGGAGGACCACGACGAGGTGTTCGTGGCGACGACCCCGCCGGGCGTGGCCGGTCGGGCGCACCCGGAGATGTGGGAGCTGGCGGAGATCACCGACCCGGCCGAGCTGCCGGCCCGGTTCCCGGCGGAGGGCGTCATCCAGCTCACCGACCCGGAGATGGGGCACACCAGGACGTTCCGCAAGGTGGCCCGCCTGTTCGACGACACGACGACGATCTTCATCGACCGCGGCCGCTGGGTGGTGTGGAACCTGATCCAGCTGGGCGGGGCACCGCACCCGATGCACATCCACATGGCCCGCTTCCAGCTGCTGACGCGCCGCAAGTTCGCGGATCTGACGGCGTTCGACCTCGCGGCGGGCGGCACGACCCGGCCCCTGCCCGCCCCGGCCGGCGCGGCGATCGAGAAGCACGAGGAGGGCTGGAAGGACACGTTCAACCTGTGGGCGGGGGAGTGGCTCCGCGTCGCCGGCCGCTTCGAGGACGCGACCGGCGAGTTCATGTACCACTGCCACATCCTGGACCACGAGGACGAGGGCATGATGCGCCCGTTCGTGGTCCACCCGCCCGAGGTGAGCCGGTTCCACATGCACGCGGGGAGCTCGGGGCACGCCCCGGGCATGCCCGGCCACGGGGGGCATTAGGGGTCAGCCGGGTTCGGGTGGGGTCGGGTGCCGGGTGCGGGCGGGTTTGGGGGTGACCGGACTGCGGCGGGTGTGGTTTAGGTCTGCGTGGTGGCTGGCGGTGGACCGCTTGCCGTGCCTGCGCCGCTTGGATCGTGACCGCGGCCGCCTGCCCGGGCCAGCCCGCCCCACCCGCGTCCACCCCCGCCCGGCCCGCGGCGGCGATTCCCCCACAGGCGTCCCACTGCTCACCACCGCAGCGTCGCGTGCCGCTCCAGGAAGCGGGCCACCTCCGCCGGGTCTTCCAGCGGCAGCGGGTACACCACCAGCCGGTCCACCCCGAGGGCCGCGTACCTCTCCGCCGCGCGGGCGTCCACCTCCACCGGGTCCAGCGGGAGGTAGCTGATCTCCAGCCGGCCCAGCCGCGCCGGGCGGTCGACCTCCTCGGCCGCCCGCCGCAGACCCGCGAGGTGGCGGGGCAAGTCGGCCAGGCCGCCGTTGCCGAACCAGCCGTGACCGCGGGACACCGCGCGCCGGAACGCCGCCGGGCTGTGGCCGCCGACCACGATCCGGGGGCGCGACGGCCGCGGGTGCGCGTCGACGTCGTGGAACGCGACGAACTCGCCCTGGTAGGCCGGTGCCGGGTCGGTCCACAGCGCGGTCATGGCGTCGAGGTACTCGTCGGTGCGCCGGCCCCGCTCGGCCATCGCCACCCCGAGCGCGCGCAGCTCCGGTTCGAGGTAACCGGCGCCGACGCCGAGCAGCAGGCGGCCGCCGCTGAGCACGTCGAGGCTCGCCGCCTGCTTGGCGAGGACCAGCGGGTGGCGCTGCGGCAGGATCACGATCCCGGTGCCGAGTTCCACCCGTTCGGTGACGGCCGCGACGAAGGCCAGGTGCACCAGCGGGTCGAGGATCGGGTCGGTCGGCTCCATCGGCGAGTCCGGCACCCGCGGGCTGGGCAGCACCACGTGGTCGCCCGCCCACCAGGACGCGTAGCCGAGGTCTTCGGCCAGCCGCGCGAGCCGGACCGTCTCGGCCGGCCCCAGCGTCGCCTTTGCGTTCAGACCCGAAACTCCCAGCTGCATGTGCCTCGCCTTTCGCCGTCGTCGGTACCCGTGCCCATCGTCGGGCCGTCCGGCGGCGGGCGTCCAAGATCGGCCGCTATAGCCTGTGGCTATGGATGTCCACGTCCGCGACCTGCGGTACTTCGTCGCGGTGGCGGAGGAGCTGAGCTTCACCCGGGCCGCCGGACGGCTCTTCATCGCCCAGCCGTCGCTGAGCAAGCAGATCCGGCGGCTGGAGACGTCGCTGCGGGTGCCGCTCTTCGAGCGGGACCACCGCACGGTCGCACTGACCGCCGCGGGCGCGGCACTGCTGCCGCAGGCCCAGCGGATCATCCGGCAGTGGGAAGACGCGCAGGGCGCGCTCGCCGAGGTGGCCGCGGCCGGCCGTAGGACATTGACGGTCGGGTTCCACACCCGCATCGGCCGCGGTCTCATCCCGAACGTGACGGCCAGGATGGCGACGGCGCTGCCGGAGTGGAGGTTGCTGTTCCGGCAGATCCCGTGGCGCGACCCCACGGTGGGGCTGGCCGACGGCGAGGTTGACGTGGCCGTCGCCTGGCTGCCGGTCCCGGCGGAGTTCCCGCGGAAGGTCGTCGCCACCGAGGACCGCTGGGTCGCCCTGCCGTCGGGGCACCGGCTGGCCGCGCGCGAAGCGGTGGCGTTGAGCGAGCTGGCCGACGAGCCGTTCATCGCCTTGCCGAGCACAGCCGGGCCACTGCGCGAATTCTGGCTGGGCAACGACCAGCGTCCGGCGCCCGCGCGGGTGGTCGCCGAAGCGGAAACCGCCGAAGAATCCCTCGAAGCGGTGGGTTCGGGGTTGGGCGCGCTCCTGCTTTCCGCGGGCAACGCGCGGATCTACCAGCGCGACGACATCGTGTGCCGCCGCGTCACCGGCCTCGCGCCGAGCGAACTGGCTGTCGTCTGGCGGGCGGGCGACGAGCGCCGGGCCGTGCAGGTCTTCGTCGAGGCGTGCGAACGCTGCCTCTGCGGCGGGTGACGTTTCGCTTCAAGACGAATGGTGGGGCGGGCGGGGCTCGAACCCGCGGCCAAGGGATTATGAGTCCCCTGCTCTAACCAACTGAGCTACCGCCCCCTCACCCCGGCGCAGCGGCGACACGGGGTTTGCACCTGCACAGAACACTCAGTTCGCTTCAAGTTATCACAGCGGCCATCCGGGCAGACCCGGTAGGCCAAACAGGTTGAAGTGGCCGCCGACCGGCGCACGCTCGTCTAGGTTGCAAGGGCGTCACCGCTGACCGGAACGGCGGGAGGGGAAGCTGGCCATGGCCACCACGTCCCGTTCCCGGGCGATCCGGCTGGCGTGGCTGGACGCGTTCACGGCGGGGGCGGGCCTGGGCTACCTCGCACACGAATACCGGGAGGTCGTCGTGGCGAACCCCGCGCTCATCGGCCTGGCCCTGCTGCTCGTGTTCGCCTTCGGCTACGTGGTCCGAACCCTCGTGCGCGCCCTGCGGCGCGCGAGTTCGCGGGTCGACACGATTTTCGCGGAAGAGCTGGAAAAGAAGCCTTCGCCCCGCCCGCGGTGACGGAAAGCCTTGGCGGGCCGGGCGGAAACCGCGGATCCCGCCGTCGGTGTGGTCGAATCGGCGCGAGACTGTTCCGTCTTCTTGTATCCGGCTTTGTACGTCGTCTGTACACGGCCGGCGGAAGCTCCTACCGACGTTCGAACCAGGAGGCGATCCGTGTTGCAGAACCCCGTTCCGTGTCCCCCTTCGAGAGCGCTTTCCCGGCGCTCGTTCTTCCGCGCCGGCGCCGCGACCGCCGTCGCGCTCGGGGCCGGTGCCCTGCGCACCGGCACCGCCGCCGCGGACGACGGAATTCCCGTCTCGCCCTACATCGACATCACGCAGCCGTCTTACGACCTCTTCCGCAGCAAGATGCTGCACGAGTCGCACCACGTCATGCAGGGCTTCGCCTTCGACAACGTGAACCGGCGGCTCTTCGTCGTCCAGGCGCAGAACGGGACCTCCGGTGACGACCTCTGCCTCAACCAGCTGAGCTTCAGCGGCGAGGTGCTCGGCTCCATGCACGTGGCCCACGCCGGGCACGGCGTGTCGATCGGGGTGGAGCCGGTCGGGACCGCGTCCTACATCTGGATGGAGTGCGACGCCGACGGCACGACCACCGACGCCCGCGGCACCGCGCTGGCCCGCTTCAAGTTCGTCGACGGCGGTACGCCGTCGGTGAAGAAGTTCCTCACCGGCAGCAAGGCGATCACCTGCGCCACCGACCCGGTGTACCGGCGGCTCGCCGTGCGCCGCAGCGAAGGCGGCCGAATGTGGTACAGCGTCTACCCGCTCGCGAGCGCCGCCGCCGGCGACTTCTCCACGCCGCTGGTGCACTTCCCGCAGCCCGCGCTGAGCACGTCGAGCGTCGTCTTCCAGGGCTACTCCATCCTCGGCAGCAGCCTGTACACATTGGACGGTTCCGGGCACGCCGACGCCGCCGGCATCGACTCCTGCGTGACGCGCATCGACATGAACACCGGCCTGGTGCGGGACCGCGCCCTCACCCGGGCCGGCTCGACGCTCGTCTACCGCGAACCCGAAGGCCTGGCCGTCTACCGCACGGCCGGCGGCGAGACGCGCCTGTTCCTCGGCTTCGGATCGCGCAGCAGCATGGACAACGTCGACCGCTACGCCAACCTGTTCTACAAGAACGTCCTGGTCGGGTGATCGCGCGAAACCGGCAGACCCGGTCCTCTGTGGACGCTCACCGGCGAACCCGGTACCACAGGTTGGCGATCGGCCCGGCGTGGCTCAGCTCCACGGCGTCGAGCCGCACCCGGGTCCCGCCCGGGTGGTCGAACAGCCGGACGCCGTCGCCGAGCAGGATCGGCGCGACGTGGACCAGGACTTCGTCGAGCAGCCCGGCTTCCAGGCACCGCCGCGCGGTCGTCGCGCCGAGCACCGCGACGTAACCGTCACCGGCCGCGGCGGACGCCGCCGCCACCGCGTCGCCGAGCCGCTCGACCAGCGTGAAGCCGTCCGACGGCACGGCGTCGCGGGTCACCACGAAGACCGGGCCCCGCCAGCGGCCGCCGTACACCCGGCCTTCGGCCGTGGTCGCCGGGGCGTGGGTGCGGTGGCCCATCACCACCGCGCCGATCCCGCCGAGCAGCCGCTCGACGACCGGGTTCGGCCCGGCGGGCAGGCCGGCGAGCCACGTCATGTCGTCGGCGGGCCCGGCGACGAAACCGTCGAGGGACATCGTGATGTGGTACAGGAGCTTGGCCATCGGGCTGCCTTCCGGTCGGTGACGTCATCCCGTACCGACGGGACCGGGCCGGAAAACTCATCGGTCAGGCCGGCGTGAACTCCTGCGCGGCGGCGTACCGGCGGGCCAGCGTGGCGCAGACGATCAGCTGGAGCTGGTGGAACAGCATCAGCGGCAGCACGATCAGCCCCACCTGCGTGTGCCCGAACAGCACCGTCGCCATCGGCAGGCCGCTGGCCAGGCTCTTCTTCGACCCGCAGAACACGATCGTGATCCGGTCCGCGCGGGCGAAACCCAGCAGGCGCGCGCCCCAGCCGGTCGCGGTCAGCACCGCCGCGAGCAGCACGCAGCACACGACGACGAGCACCAGGAGGTGGCCGAGGTCGAGCCGATGCCAGATGCCTTCGGTCATGCCCGCGCTGAACGCCGTGTAGACCACCAGCAGGATCGACCCGCGGTCGACCAGCTTCAGCGGCGCGGCGTGGCGGGTGATCCAGCCGCCGATCCAGCGGCGGGCCAGCTGGCCGGCCACGAAGGGCGCGAGCAGTTGCAGCACGATGCCGAGCACCGCCGAACCGTCGACACCGGCGCCGTCGCCCGCCAGCAGGAGCGCCACCAGCAGCGGCGTCAGCACGATGCCGGCCAGGTTGGACAGCGACGCGCTGCAGATCGCGGCCGCGACGTTGCCGCGGGCGATCGACGTGAACGCGATCGACGACTGCACGGTCGAAGGCAGCACCGCCAGGAACAGCACCCCGGCGGCCAGTTGCGCCGGCAGGACCGACGACGGCAGCAGGAACAGCGCCAGGCCGAGCAGCGGGAACAGGACGAACGTGGCCGCGAGCACCACCGCGTGCAGCCGCCAGTGCCGCAGCCCTTCGAGGGCTTCCTGCGTCGACAGGCGGGCGCCGTAGAGGAAGAACAGCAGGCCGACGGCGACCGTGGTGGCGACACCGAAGCCGCTCGCCACGGCACCGGAAGCGGGCAGCAGGGTGGCGACCCCGACGGTGGCGAGGATCGCGAGGACGAACGGGTCGAGCCGGAACCGGGACATGGATCTCCTTCCCCGGCCATTCTCGGCGGTCACCCGATCATTCGGAACCCCAATGACCGGACTGACTGTCATCGCGAATCGCGATAGGCTCGGCAGGTGCTCGAGCCCCGCCTGTGCCGTTCGTTCCTCGCCGTCGCCGAGACGCGCAGCTTCACCGCGGCCGCGCGACGGCTGGGTGTCGGCCAGCCCACGGTGAGCCAGCACGTCCGGCGGCTCGAGCGCGACGCGGGCGGGCTGCTGTTCGCCCGGGACACCCACACGGTGGAGCTGACCGCGCGCGGGCAGGCGATGCTCGGGTTCGCGCAGACGGTCGTCGACACCGAAGAGCGCGCCCAGCGCCACTTCCGCGGCGCCGAACTGCGCGGCCGGGTGCGCTTCGGTGTGTCCGAGGACTTCGCGCTCGGGGAGCTGCCGGAGATCCTGCACCGGCTGCGGCGCAGTCACCCGCTGGTGGACGTCGAGCTGACGGTCGAGCTGTCGGACGTCCTGACGCAGCGCCTGCGCTCGGGCCGGCTCGACCTGGTGCTGGGCAAGCGCCGCCCGGGCGCCCAGCACGGCCGCCTGGTCTGGCGGGAACCGCTCGTCTGGATCGGCTCGCCGGCGACCGTGCTGGAGCCGGGCCGGCCGGTGCCGCTGGTGCAGTACCCGCTGCCGTCGATCACGCGCCAGCTGGCGGTCGAGTGCCTGGAGCGAGCGGGCCTGGAGTGGCGCGCGGCCTGCCAGACGTCGAGCCTCACGGGCCTCCGCGCCGCCGCGGCGGCGGGCCTGGGGGTGACGTTGCACGCGCGCAGCCTGGTCCCGGCGGATCTGGTGGAGCTGGCCGGCCTGCCGGAACCGGGCGAGATCGAGTTCATGCTGCTGGCTCGCGAGTCGATGGAAGGGCCGGCCGCGGCGCTGGCGGAGTTCATCCTCGAGCGGGTGCAGCGGTAGCTCGGTTCGCCGGAGTGCGGGGTCGCGGGCCCGGCTTTCAGCCCACAGCTTCGGTCGCTTTCGCCGCCTGGCGCCCGCACGTCGCCGAGCGAGTCCGGAGCTACTCCTCCTCCCCGGTGAGCAGCCTCCGCAACCGCCCCAGCGCCCGGTGCTGAGCCACCCGGACCGCCCCGGGCGTCGATCCCACCGCCGCGGCCGTCTCCTCCGCCGACAGCCCGACCACCACCCGCAGGACGACGATCTCCCGCTGCTTCGCCGGCAGCACGTCCAGCAGCCGGGCCAGCTGCTCGTTCAGCTCGAACCGCAGGGCGCGCTGCTCCGGGCCGACGGCCTGGCTGATGCCGTCCGGGACCTCCGGGACCGGGTCGGCGCGGTTGCGGGCCGCCGCTCGGTGGGCGTCGGCCACCTTGTGCTGGGCGATCCCGTAGACGAACGCCAGGAACGGGCGGCCCTGGTCGTGGTAGGACGGCAGCGCCGTCAGCACCGCGAGGCAGACCTCCTGGGCCACGTCGTCCGCCGAAGCGAACGAGCGCTCGTGCCGCCCGACGCGGGCGCGGCAGTAGCGCACCACCAGCGGCCGGATCGTGGCCAGCAGGCGGGCGGTCGCGGCGTCGTCGCCGGCGATCGCCGCGGCGACCGGCTCGTCGTGGCGCCGCCAGTGCGGCGGGAACGCTTCGGCGGGCTGCGTCGCGGCGATTTCCCGGACCAGGGCCCGGCTGCGCACCCGCAGCAGGGTGCCCTCGACGTCGAGCCCGACGCGCAGCGAATCGTGCAAGGCGGCGTTGGACTCCCGCAGCTGCGCGGTGATCACCCGATCCCCGTATTCGGTTGCCGGCATTTCGCTCACCTTTCCCTGTCCCGCTGGTCACCGGGCCGCGCGGCCCGGACTCGCCTGAGGCGTTCGCGCACGTGGCGGAGAGTGGACCGGACGGTCGCGGGCGCGATCCGGAGCGCCTCCGCGATCTGCGACGGCGTGAACCCGTCGAGCGACCACGCCAGCACCATCCGCTGCTTGCCCGGCAGGGAGGCGAGCAGCTCGATGAGCCCCGCGTGCTGGTCGACCAGCCCGGCGAGCTCCTCGTCGTCCTGCGGGTCGCCCACCGGGGCCCAGTCCACCCGCGCGCCGGCCGGTGCGTCGATCAGCCGCCCGGCGACCCGGCGCACCCAAGCCCGCGGGTCCTCGACGACCGGCCACGCCTCCAGCGCGTGCAGCATCGCCTCGGCGGCGACGTCGCGGGCCGTTTCGACCTCGAACCCGGCCTTGCAGAGGAACGCCACGAGGGCCGGGAAGTCGGCGCGGAAGAACGCGTCGAACTCGTCGTGACCGCACACGGAAACCCCACCACCCCTCGCCCTCACAAGGACAGGTGCGCTGAGGTGACCGCTACGTGTAACGATTCGGTCAAGACTGCCCGGTAGGAGTAATGGACCGCGTTGCCTTGGTGACAGCTCGTGACCACCGGCCGTGCAGGCGCTCGGGGCGGCGGGGCGAGCGGCGGATTCCGGACACGCCGTCGACGCCGTCGCGAACCGCCGCGTTTCGATCACTGCGGGCCCGGAAACCCCTACCGGACAACCCAGAAGCGGGCCGGTGACGACCGGCCCGGCGGCACCCGGCGGCCCACCGGCTTCGCCGATCGGGTGACGTGATCGACATCGAGATCCCCGGAAGAAAGGCGTACTCTCATGTGTTGCAGTCTTGGTTGCCCGGTGGGTGAGCCGGGGACCGAAGCCAAAACCCCCTTGACCGAGGCGGATACGCTCGCGCGTCCGCCGAAATCAAGTCGGTTGACGCGCCCCAACAATGGGAAGCAGTAAGAGATAGGAGGTGAACGAAGGAAATGGAAGCCACGATGACGGGCTGGGCGGAACTCGCGGCCTGCAAGGACGAGGACCCGGAACTGTTCTTCCCGATCTCCGAGGTCGGCCCCGGCGCCCGGCAGACGGCGCAGGCGAAGGCCGTGTGCGCGCGCTGCCCCGTGCGCGCCGAATGCCTCGGCTACGCGCTCGACAACGGCCTTGACCACGGCGTCTTCGGCGGCACCACCGCGGACGAACGCCGCCGGCTGGTGCGCACCGCGCCCGAGCGGCACCGAGCAGCCTGACGCACCGCCCGGTGACCTCTTCCCGGCGGACTCGAGCACCAGCACCGAATCGCCGAAGAAATCCGATTCCGGCCGAGTGCGGGCCCGGGTGGGTGATTCCCCGTGAATCACCCGCCCGGGCTTTTTTCACGGCGCGATATCCATGCGCCGCTTTGCATCTTTCACGCGGACCCCGGCTCCGGCCACGTCTCCGGCAGGTCCCACGTCGCCGCCGTCGCGGACTCGAATGCCGCCATCGCCGTGATCAGCCCGTCCTCGACCGTGAGCAGCGTGACCCCGAACCACCGGTGCTCGTGCTCTCCCGGGCGCCGCAGGTACGTGGCCACGGCGGGCTGGCGGTTCGCCCGCACCGGCCGCATCCGGAACCGCCCGACGCAGTGCGGCGACGCCGGGTCCATCGAGAGCGAGAGCGCCCGCACGATCGAGGCGCGGTTGCCGAACCACAGCGGGTACGGCGGCATGATCGCTTCGGCGTCCTCGTGCAGGAGCCGGGCGACCGCGGCGGGGTCGCCGTCTTCGTACGCGGCGATGAACCGCTTCAGCAGCGCCGTTTCCTCGGCGGAGGGCTCGCCGACCGTCCACTCGGCACGCCGCGCGGGCAACCGCTCACGCAACGTCGCCCGCGCCCGCTGCAGCGCACTGTTGGCCGACGCGACGCTCGTCTCCAGCCCCGCCGCCGTCTCCTTCGCCGACCAGCCGAGCACGTCCCGCAGGATCAGCGCCGCCCGCTGCCGCGGCGGCAGGTACTGCAGGGCGGCCAGGTACGCCAGCTCGATGGTTTCCCGCTCGACGACGGCGTCGTCCGGGGCCGCGCCCTCGAGCAGCCGGTCGGGGCAGGGCTCCAGCCACGGCAGGTCGACGGCCGCGATCGGCCCGTCCGGCTCCCCGGCCGGGCCGAGCTGGTCGGGCAGCACGCGACGCGGACGGCGGGCGAGGACGTCGAGGCAGGCGTTCGTCGCGATCCGGTAGAGCCAGGTCCGCACGCTCGCCCGGCCTTCGAACCCGGCGCGGCCCTTCCACGCCCGCAGGAACGTCTCCTGCGTGAGGTCCTCGGCGTCGGCGAGCGAACCCAGCATCCGGTAGCAGTGCACCTGGATCTCCCGGCGGTGCCGTTCGACGAGCGTCTCGAAGTCCTGAGCGTGGCCCACCCCGGCACGCTAGCGCACACGGGCTGCGACACTGCTGCGCATGAGCGGAACGGTGCTGGTGCTCGGCGGACGCAGCGAAATCGGCCTGGCCGTGGCGAAACGCCTGGTCAGCGGGGACGTCCGGCGGTTCGTGCTGGCCGCGCGGCCGGGCGCGGACCTGACCGCGGAGGTCGCCGCGCTGCGCGAGGCCGGCGCCGAGACGGTCGAGACCGTGGACTTCGACGCCGACGACCTCGCCGCGCACGGGCCCTTCCTCGACGAGGTCGCGGCCGGGCACGGGCCGCTCGACACCGTCGTGCTCGCCTTCGGCGTCCTCGGCGACCAAGCGCGTGCCGAGCGCGACGCCGCGCACGCCGCAGCGATCGTGCACACCGACTACGTCGCCCAGGTCGGCGTGCTGACCCACGCCGCGAACCTCCTGCGCGCGCAGGGCCACGGCCGGCTCGTCGTCTTCTCGTCGGTGGCCGGGGTGCGGGTGCGCCGCGCGAACTACGTCTACGGTTCCGCCAAAGCGGGTCTCGACGGCTTCGCGAGCGGCCTCGCCGATGCCCTGCACGGCTCCGGCGTCCGGCTGCTGCTCGTCCGCCCCGGCTTCGTCATCGGCCGGATGACCGAAGGCATGGCGCCCGCGCCGTTTTCCAGCACCCCGGACCAGGTGGCCGAAGCGACGGTCGCGGCGCTGCGGCGCGGCCGTGGGGTCGTCTGGGTGCCCGGCGTACTCCGTCCGGTCTTCTTCGCGATGCGCCTGCTGCCGCGCGCGATCTGGCGCAAACTGCCGCGCTGACGCGATAGCGCCCTCCACTGTGGCCGGGCCCACAGCACCGTCCCGTGCGCGTTTCCCTACGGTGCGTGGCAAAACCGGCCGCCAGGCCCTTTTCCGCTCGGCCGATCGGGCACCGTCACAGCTTTCCGACAACTTTCTCAGCTGATTCCCAGCTAACGCGGTGACCCTGGACAGGAGGGAACCGCTTGGGGAAGCAAGGGGAAAGCTGTGCTGTTGTCGTCGCGGGGGCGCCGGATCGGCGGCCGGGTCGCGCTCGGCGTCGTCTCGACGGTGGTGCTGGGCGCCACCGGCTACCTGTGGACGCAGCTGAGCTCCCTGGACGCCGGCATCGTCACCGCGGACGTCATCCCGCCGGCCGCGCAGGTGGACAACGAAGATGCCCCGGCAGGCGAGCCGCTGAAGGTGGCCCAGAACCTGCTGCTCGTGGGGATCGACGCGCGGACGGACGCGTACGGCAATCCGTTGCCACAGAGCGTGCTCGACGCGCTGCACGCCGGCAGCGGCGACGACGGCGGCGACACGACCGACACGATGATCGTCGTCCACATCCCGGCGGGCGGCGCCGCGGCCACCGCGATCTCGATCCCGCGGGATTCCTATGTGGACATCGCGGGCGGGTACGGCAAGCACAAGATCAATTCCGCCTACAGCCGTGGCAAGAACGCCTCGATGTCCGGTTTGCGCGCCCAGGGGCTCTCCGGCGCGCCGCTGGAGGTGGCCGCGAACGAGGCCGGCGCGAGGACGGCGATCCAGACCGTCGAGAAGTTCACCGGGCTCACCATCAACCACTACGCGGCGATCAACCTCGCGGGCTTCGACGCGCTCTCGCAGGCCGTCGGCGGCGTCGAGGTCTGCCTGAAGGCGCCGGTGCGCGACAGCTACTCCGGCGCGGACTTCCCGGCCGGCACGCAGACGCTGTCCGGGGCGCAGGCACTCGCGTTCGTCCGGCAGCGCCACGGGCTGGCCAACGGCGACCTCGACCGCATCGCGCGGCAGCAGGCGTTCCTGTCCGGGATGGCGAAGAAGGTGCTGAGCGCGGGCACGTTCACCGACCCGTCGAAGCTGGGTTCGCTGGTCAGCGCCGTGCAGGGCTCGGTGGTGCTGGACAAGGGCTGGGACGTCCTCGGGTTCGCCCAGCAGCTGCGGGGGATGACCTCGGGCGCGATCGCGTTCGCCACCATCCCGGTGCAGAGCCTGTCCCTGCCGACGCCGTCGGACGGCGACGCGGTCAAGGTCGACCCGGCGCAGGTCCAGCAGTTCGTCCGCACGGCGATCAGCACCCCGGCGGTCCGCGCCGCGGGTGAGGACACGATCGGCAGCGTGAAGCCGGTGGCCGCCACCGGCACGAAGGCGCCGACGCCGGGGACCTCGCCGGACACGAAGCAGCCGGCGACCAGTACGGCCGCCGGCTGCGTCAACTGAAGGCTCACACGAACGCGGACTGCCCGGTGATCGCCTTGCCGACGATCAGGGTGTTCATCTCGCGCGTGCCCTCGAAGGAGTAGATCGCCTCGGCGTCGGCGAAGAACCGCGCGACGTCGTATTCGAGCACGATCCCGTTGCCGCCGAAGATCTCCCGGCTCCAGGCGACGACCTCGCGCATGCGGGCGGTGACGAACGCCTTGGCCAGCGACGAGTGCTCGTCCTGGAAGATCCCCGCGTCCTGCAGCCGGGCCAGCTGCACCAGCATGCCCCAGGAGGCGGTGATGTTGCCGAGGCTCTTCACGAGCAGGTCCTGCACCAGCTGGAAGCGGGCGATCGGACGGCCGAACTGCTTGCGCTCCTTGGCGTAGCCGAGCGCGAGCTCGTAAGCGCCGACCATCACGCCCAGCGCCTGCCAGGCCACGCCGCCGCGGGTGGCGCGCAGGATCTCGGCGACGTCGCGGAAGGAGTTGATGCCCTGCAGGCGGTTCTCCTCCGGCACCCGGACGTCGGTCAGGGTGATCTCGGCGTTCTCGACGATCCGGAACGCCGTCTTGCCCTGGATCTTCTCGGCCACGAAGCCCGGCGTGCCCTTCTCGACGACGAAGCCCTTGACGTGGTTGTCGTCGAGGTCACGCGCCCACACCACGACGTAGTCGGCGAAGGTCGCGTTGCCGATCCACTTCTTGGCGCCGTTGAGGACCCAGCTGTCTCCGTCACGCTTCGCGGTGGTCCGCATGCCGCCGGCGACGTCGGAGCCGCCGAGCGGTTCCGTCATCGCGAACGCGCCGATCTTGTCCATCGCGGCCATCTCCGGGAGCCAGCGGTCGCGCTGCTCCTGGCTGCCGCCGGAGTGGATGGAGTACATCGCGAGTCCGTTGTGGACACCGAAGAACGTCGCCACGGAGGCGTCCGTGCGGCTCATCTCCATCGCCATCATGCCGGTGAGCAGGTGGCTGACCGCCGGCTTGTGCTCGCCGTAGCCCTCGTAGGGCAGGCCCGCGAGCCCGCTCTCGCGGAACATCCCGATGAGCTCCTTCGGGAACGTGCCGGCTTCCCAGTTCTCGTTCACCAGCGGCTTGACGTCGGTGCGCATGAACTCGCGCGCCTTGACCAGCAGCTTGCGCTCGTCGTCGCCCAGCAGCGTCTCGTAGTTGTAGAAGTCGGCGGTCAGCTGGCCTTCGAGTGCTTCCATGCCCATTTCAGTTCTCCTCCACTGCGTTCAGCACTGCGAGTTGCTTGCGGTCGCGCGTCTCGGCGAGTTCCGAGTACGTGGCGGAGCCGTAGGCCTTTTCGACGGCTTCGATGAGCCGCTCCTGCTCTTCGGGGCTCTGGCTGGGGTTGCCCAGGCCGGCCCACATCTTCTTCATGGACTTGCCGATGTGCTCGGCCATGTGCCGGTAGCCACCGGGGCCGCCGCCGAGGTGCGAGCCCAGGAACGGCCCGACCGTGGCCCAGCGGATGCCGAGCGAATTCGTGATCACCTTGTCGAGGTCCTCCGGCGTCACGACACCCTGCTCGACGAGGTAGATGGCCTCGCGGCTGAGCGCGTTCTGCAGCCGGTTGCCGACGAAGCCCGGCATCTCCTTGCGCTCCACGACCGGCGTGCGGCCAAGGGCGGCGTAGAACCCGACGGCCTTCTCGACCGACTCTTCGCTGGTGCGCTCGCCGGGGACCACCTCGACGAGCGGGATCAGGTGCGGCGGGTTGAACGGGTGGCCGATGAGGACCCGTGATCCGTCGATCTCTTCGGTGAACGCCGTCGACGGGATGGCGCTCGACGAGCTCAGCAGCAGGGCGTGCTCCGGAGCTTCCTCGACGAGCTGCTTGAACAGCTCCTTCTTGAATTCGACGTTCTCCGGCCCGTTCTCTTGGACGACGTCGGCGTCTTTCACGGCGTCGGTGACGTCCGCGGCGATCTGCACCCGGCTCGCCAGCTCGTCGGCGGTGGTGCCGAGGTGCGGGGCGAACTGGGCCAGCGCCTGCGAGACGGCGTCGGCGAGGTCGGGGCGGGGGTCGGTGACCCGGACGGTCAGGCCGTGGTGGGCGAACAGCGCCGTCCAGGACAGGCCAATGGTGCCGGCACCGATGACTGCCGCGGTTTTCATGCCAAGGCTCCCTTCAGGTAGTCGAAGACCGGCTTGACCGGGGCGAGCGTCAGGTCGGTGCGGATGTGGCTCGCGGAGACGACCTCCAGCACCGGCAGGTCGGCCAGCGGGGCCAGCACGTGCTGGAACAGCTGCAGCCGCGCGGGGCCGGTGTAGGCCTCCTTGACCACGACGTCGCTGATCTCGGTGCGGACCAGCTCCTGGACGCGCGGGGCGCCGTCGTAGCCGGGGATCGTCTTGAGCATGAACGTCGGCACGGTGATCTGGCGTTCGGCCTCGCGGGCGTCCAGCTCGTGGTGCTTGTAGCCCATGGTCGCGGTGGCCACCCGCAGCGTCCCGTAGTCCAGCGTGCCGACGAGAACGCCGTTGTCGACATAGAGCTCCGGGCGGCCGACGGTCTTCGGGTAGGCGCTGACCTCGCGCCCCGACGCGGTGGCCGGGAAGTTGTCGAGGTACATCGCGTGCAGGTACTCGCCGCGCTCGCCGTCGAAGCTGACTTCGACCGCCTGGCCGGACTCGGTGTACGGGCCGTAGCCGGAGACGTCGCCCATCTTCATGACTTCGAAGCGCACCAACGGTTCTTCGACTTCGAGCGGCTCCGGGACGACCGCGCGCAGGGCGTCGGCGTCGGTGCGGTACACGATGTTGAGGTATTCGCGGTCGGTGAACCTCGGGACCACGGGCGCGAACGCCGGGGCGGTCAGCGGGGTCGTCACGTGCCGTCGGACTTCTTCGATCTTCATTCGCCTGTCCACTTCGGAGCGCGGCGCTCGGCGAAGGCGGTCATGCCTTCGCGGACGTCCTTGGACTGCATCAGCTTCTGTGTCTCTTCACGCTGCACGGCGAAGGCTTCCGCCTCCGAGCCGCGCACGATCTTCTTGACGGCGGCCAGCGCCAGTGGCGCGTTCTCCGCCAGCTTCTCGGCGAGCTGCAGCGCGACGGCGGCGGCGTCGCCGTTCGGCGTCACGCGGTTGACCAGGCCGAGCTCGCCGGCCCGGCGGCCGCTCACCGGCTCGCCGGTGAGCAGGAACTCCATCGCCAGGTGGTGCGGGATCCGCTTCGGCAGCCGGAGCACGCCGCCGCCCGCGGCGATCAGGCCGCGCTTGACCTCGGGCAGGCCGAACTTCGCGTCTTCGGCGGCGACGATCAGGTCGCAGCCCAGGGCCAGTTCGAACCCGCCGCCCATGGCGAACCCTTCGACGGCGGCGATCAGCGGCTTGGTCAGCTCGGCCTCGGTCAGGCCGCCGAAACCGCGGCCGGGGACCTCCGGCGACTCGCCTTGGAGCGCGGCTTTGAGGTCCATGCCGGCGCTGAAGGTGTTCTCGGCGCCGGTCAGGACGCCGGCCCGGAGGGTGGGGTCGCTCTCGAGTTCGTCGAGGGCGGCGGCCAGCCGGGTCGCGACGGCGGCGTTGACCGCGTTGCGGGCCTGGGGCCGGTCGATCGTGATCAGCAGGGTGCTGCCGATCCGCTCGGTGCGTACTTCACTCATGACTTGCTTCTTCCTCGACGTCACTTCCGCAGGGGAGGTGACGGTGGTTCAGGCCAGTTCGGCGAGGACTTCGGCGGTGTCCTGGCCGGCCAGCGGGGCCAGCCGGCGGATCGAGCCGGGCGTCGCGGAGAACCTGACCGGGATGCCGACCGTGCGGATCGTGCCTTCGCTGGGGTGCTCGACGGTGTCCAGCAGGTGCCCGTCGCGGACGTAGGGGTCCTCGTGGGCCTTGTCCAGCTCCAGCACCGGGGCCATCGGGATGCTGTGCTTGGCGCACACCTCGGCCCACTCCTCGGTGGTCAGCGCCGGGGCGCAGGCCGCGATCTGCTCGGTGAGCCACTCGTTGTCGGCGCGGTTGATGGCTTCGCCGTTCACCCGCGGGTCCCCGGCGAGGTCGGGGCGCTCGGCCGCGGCGAAGAAGTCGCGGAAGTTCTGCGGGTTGTAGGGGATGACGCAGGCGAGCCCGTCCTTGGTGCGGACCGCGGCGTGCCCCTTCGTCATCGACAGCGCGAACCCGGTGGGGCTCTCGGCCGGCTCGAAGGTGTGCCCGGCGAGGTGTTCGACCAGGTTGAACGCGATCAGCGTGTCGGTCATCGGGATCTCGATCTGCTGGCCCTCACCGGTCCTGTCGCGGTGCAGGAGCGCGGCGAGCACGCTGTAGGCGATGGTCAGCGACGACACCTTGTCGCCGATGATCGTCGGCAGGTAGACGGGCTCGCCCAGCGCCCGGTTGGCCACGTCGACCAGGCCGGAGGAGGCCTGCACGGTCTCGTCGTAGGCGGCGTTCCCGGCGCGGTCGGAGTCGGCGCGGAAACCCTGCGCGTGGGCGTAGACCAGGCGGGGGTTGCGCTCGGCGACGTCGGCGTAGTTCAGGCCCAGGCGGGCCAGCGCGCCGGGACGCATGTTGGTGATCAGCACGTCGGCGGTGTCGATCAGCTTGAGGGCCTGCTCGCGCTCGGTCTCGTCCTTGAGGTTGAGGGCCACGCTGCGCTTGTTGCGGTTGACGTTGAGGTTCAGCGCGGTCATGCCCGGCGTGCCGCGGTACTCGCCCACCCGCACGGTGTCCGCGGGGGACTCGATCTTGATCACGTCGGCGCCCAGGTCGCCCAGGATCTGGGCCGCGTACGGGCCCATGACCACGGTCGAGAGGTCGATCACGCGCACGCCGTCCAGCGGTCCGGTCGTCATCTTGTCCGTCCTTTCGCGCCTTGGAAGTTTCTCTACTTCCGAACTTAGGTGCGGGTGGCGGAAAAGGGAATGATCATGATGCGAACAATGGTATGACTCTGGCGGTCATACCATTGTCAGCTGGTGAGCGGCTCGGCGAAGATCGCTTTTGCGGCGTCGACGAGGTCGCGCAGGTCGCCGTCGGTGCGATCACGCCGCCAGAGCAGGCCGGTGTCCAGCTGGGGACGGAAATCCGTGAAGGGCAGGACGATGACGTTGTCGAGCCGGTAGCCGTGCATCGGGCTCCTCGCGTCGAGCATGGAAATGGAGAACGCTTCGCCGCTGGAGATGATTTCCGACGTCCCGCCGTAGCCGGTGTTGGTCAACCGGATGCGTTTCTTGACGCCCAGTTCGTTCAATTGGTGGTCGAGTTGTTCGAAATAGGCGGGCACGATTTCACCTGGTGAGGCCACGTACGGGAGTTCGGTCAGCTCGGCGAGGCTGACGGAGTCCCGGCCGGCGAACAGTTCGGCGGGCACGACGGCGCCGAGCCGTTCGGTCATCACGGGCAGCTGTTCCAGCGCCGGGTCGGTGACCGGCAGCCGCGCGAGGGTGAGGGCGAGCTTTCCGTCGTGCACGCCCTGCACGAGGTCGGCGGTGGTGCCGGGCCAGCGTTTGAGCTCGTAGGCGTGCTTCACCCGCTCGGCGAGGGCGTTGACGCGCTCCCGCAGATCGGGGTGCACCCCGGCGGGCATCCCGAGGAAGACGGTGCTGCGTTCCGGCCGGGTCGCCTCCGCCAGCTTCCACGGAATGGCGCTGACCTGCTCGAGGACGTCCCGCGCGAGGGGGAGGAGGGCGGTCCCGGCGTCGGTGAGGGTGACGTGGTGGGTGCTGCGGTCGAACAGCTGCTGCCCGAGTTCGTGCTCGAGGTCCTTGATCCGCTGGCTGAGCGGCGACGCGGCCATGTGCAGCTTCCGCGCGGCCGCGGAAAAGTTCAGTTCCTCGGCGACCGCGACAAAGTACCGCAGGTGCAGCATCTCCATCCCCCGACCTAATCACCCGACCGTCCCGGTACGCGAGCCGACCGTCCCGATACGCAACCCGACCCTCCAGGTACGCAAGATGCCCCTCGGATCACGTGTGATGCCCCTCCAGTCACGCGAGATGCCTCCCGGATCACGCGAGTTCCGTGTCTGATCACGCGAGTTCCGGCCTGGATCACGCGAGTCCCGAGTCCGCGTACCGGACCGGCCGGCTCGCGTGCCGGAAGGGTCGGTTCGCGTATCCCGAGGGTCGGTTGGTGTACCCGGAGGGTCGGGTCGTGTGATCCGGCCCGCACCTCGCGTGGTTGAAGGCGGAACTCGCGTGATTGGCGGGGCATCTCGCGTGATTGAGGGGGCATCACCCGGGATCTGCCGGTGAGACGCTGCGGCGGACCAGGGCCAGGAGGCGGGGGGTGCGGGCCGGGGCGTTGGCCAGCGCGATGCCGGTGGCCAGCAGGAGGAGGTCGAGCGGGTCGGTGTCCGGTTCGACGGCGTCGGCGGCTTTCGCGCGGTCGACGAGCGCGGCCGCGGTCTCGTTGACCGTCTCGTGCCAGTGGGCGAACAACGTCTCGTGGTCGCCGGCCGGGGTGGTCAGGGACAGCGCGAGGTCGCGCTTGGTCCGGACGTGCTCGACGAACACCGCGAGCCAGCCGAACAACGCCGCCCCCGGGTCCGCCGCGTCGAGACGCGCGCGCGAAGCCAGCGACGCGACTTCGTCGGCGTACACCGCGATGACCAGTTCGCGACGGCTCGGGAAGTGCCGGTACATCGTCGCGTTGCCGATGCCCGCGCGCCGGGCGATCCGGTCGAGCGGGGCGTCCGGTCCCTCTTCGGCGAACACCTCGCGGGCCGCCGCCAGCAGGAGCGCGTGGTTGTCCCGGGCGTCGGACCGGCGGGCTCGTGCGGGCATCGGCACTCCTGGACAAGCGGGGAACTCCCCGGTTATCCTAGCGTCACCCTAACCGGGGAACTCCCCACTTACTGGAGGCGACGATGACCCCGTCCGAAGTCCACGCCCGGCTGGTCGAACTCTGGACGGCCGGACGCTTCGAGGAAGGCCTGCGCCTGATCGACCCCGACGTCGTCGACCACCGCGGCGGTACCGCGGGCGACCACCACGGCATCGACGCCTGGCGAGCGAAGTGGGACCAGAAGGCCGACGTCGCCGTGAAGGTCGAGCAGAACGTCAGCCAGGGCGAGTTCTCGGTGAACCGCTACGCCAGCTCCGGCCCCGGCTACACCGTCACCGGCATCGACATGATCCGCGTCCGCGACGGCCGGGTCGTCGAGCACTGGGCGCTCATGGACGTCGCCGCCCGCGCCGCCCAGCTCAGCGCGGGGCGAGCGGGAAGCTGAGGGTGAAGGCGGCGCCGCCTTCCGGGGCCGGGCCGGCGGTCAGCGTCCCACCCATCCGGGTGACCAGGGCGTGGACCAAGGCCAGGCCGATGCCGGACCCGACCGGACGGCGGTCGCGGTACCGCGCGTTCAACACCCCGCGCTCGAACGCCACCGGGTAGTCCTCCGGCGCCAATCCCGGGCCGCCGTCGCGAACCGCCAGCGAAGCCGACGAACCGGACACCGACAACGCGAACACCATCGGCGCCCCGGCGGGGGTGACGCGCAGGGCGTTCTCCGCCAGCCCGTCGACCACCTGACGCAGCCGCCGGGCGTCCGCCACCACCGGCACCGGCGACGACGGCGCCGACACCGACAGCGCGACGGACTCCCGCGAACACCGCAGCTGCCACACCTCCCCGCAGTCGCGGACCAACGCCCCCAAGTCCAGCGGAGCCGGGTCCAGCCGGAACTCGTCCGCGCCCAGGCGGGCCAGCTCCAGCAGGTCCTCGACCAAGCGCGAAAGCCGCGCGGCCTCGCGCTGGATCGTCTGCCCGGCCCGCACCGCGTCGTCACCTGACGCGACGCCGTCCGCGATCGCCTCCGCGAACCCCGTCACCGCCGTCAGCGGGGTCCGCAGCTCGTGCGACACCGACAGCAGGAAGTCCCGCTGCCGCGCCTCGCTCACGGCCAGCGCGTCGGCGAGCGAGTTCAGCGACCCGGCCACCTCCGCCACCTCGCGCGGCCCCTGCACCGGCACCCGCACGTCACGACGGCCCGCCCGCAGCGATCCCGCGGCCAGCGCGGCCCGCCGCAGTGGACGGCCCAGCAGCCGGCCCGAGACGAACCCGGCGAACGCGGCCACCAGGAGGCCGATGCCCAGCGCCAGCAGGATGTTGCGCACCAGCGCCCGTTGCGTCGCTTCGGCGTTCCGCGCGGGCAGGACCAGCGCGAACGCCGCCCCGCGCGCGCCAACCACGCGCGCCTCGACCAGGTACTGCGACGCCGCGACCGTGACGCGCCGGGACGCGTCCGCGCCGAGCCCGCCCTTGACCGCGGCCTGCACCGCGACGGCGTCCCCGAGCGCCGGCCCGCCCGCGCGCCGGACCACCACCGAGATGCCCTGGCCGCGCACGACGTCGGCCACCTTGCCGACGCCCAGCCGGTTGCCGATGCCCGTTTCGTCCAGCTGGGACGCGACGACGTCGGCCTGCGCGGCCAGCGACGACTGCAGCACGTTGTCCGCCGTGGTCCGGATCAGCCGGGCCGCGACCAGGCCCGCGACGATCACCGCCACGCCCGCGACGGCCAGGCACACCAGCGTGATCCGCGCGGTCAGCGACACCCTCATGCCGGGTCCGCCGCGTACCCGATGCCCCGCACCGTCCGGATCGGACTGGACGCCCCCAGTTTCGCCCGCAGCTGGGCCACGTGGACGTCGACCGTGCGCGTACCCGCCGCCGCCGCGTAGCCCCAGACGGCGCTCAGCAGCTGATCGCGCGAAAGCACCTGCCCCGGGTGCCGGAGCAGGTGCGTGAGGAGGTCGAACTCCGTGGACGTCAGCGTGACTTCGGCGTCGCCCGCCCACGCCCGCCGCCGGAGGACGTCGACGCGCGCGCCGCCCACGGCGAACGTCTCCGCGGCCGGCGCCGGCCCGGAAGCGCGGCGCAGCACCGTCCGCACCCGGGCCGCCAGCTCGCGCGGGCTGAACGGCTTGGTGAGGTAGTCGTCCGCGCCGATCTCCAGGCCCAGCAACCGGTCGAGCTCGTCGTCGCGGGCGGTCACGAACAGCACCGGCGTCCAGTCCCCGGCCGCGCGCAGCGCCTTGCAGATCTCGATGCCGTCCATTCCGGACAGTCCGATGTCGAGCACGATCGCCACCGGCTTCAGGCGCCGGACGGCGTCCAGCGCCCGGCCGCCGTCGGCCTCGACGTGCACGCCGAAGCCGTCGCGCTTGAGGTAGAGCGCCGCCAGTTCGGCGATCGCGGCCTCGTCCTCGACCACGAGGACGAGGCCGCGTCCCGGTGACCCCATGCCTGCTCCCGTCTCCGCCGCGTTCAGAGGGGAGACGCTAGCCGGTCAGGGCGAGCCATCGCTGTTCATGTCCGACTCGATGCCGTTCAGCGTCGACTCGATCCCGCTCAGGTCGGCGGACGAAGAAGACGGCGACGACTCCCCGGGCGAGCCCATCAGGTTGTCCCGGCAGGCCGAGCAGCCGAGCGCGATGAGCGCGGCGGCCCCGACCGCTGCCGCGACCCTCGCGCCCCTCACTTCGTCGGCGCCGTCGACGGCGCGGCCGGCTTGCAGTGCGCGGACGCGAAGGCGTCGAGCTTCTGCTTCGCCGCGTCCAGCTCACCGATGCGGCCCTGCCGCTTGGTGGCGCGCTGGTCCAGCTGGTCGGCACGGGCGGTGTGCCCGGCCGTCCGCTGGTCGGCCGCCCGCGCCTTGAGGTTGGCGACCGAGCCCTTGACCTCGGGACCGCCGTTGATCCGCTTCTCCAGGTTCTCGGCCTTCTTCTGCAGCTTCGGCACCCAGTCCGAACAGACCTGCTGCGCCTCCGCCGGGCTGAGCGTGATCGGCGCCACCGGCGCCGACGTCTCCGCCGAAGCCAGCGGCGCCGCCACCAGCAGGCAGGCCGCGCTCGCGCCGCCCGCCAGCGCGAGCCGCGTCCAGGTGGTTCCTCGCATCGTTTCTCCTCGTATCCGTTCCGGGGTACGGGAAGAACTCTGGCCGGGCGGTGTTCGGAGGGCGTCCGCCTAGTGTTCGGGCTTTGTAAGGCCGACGGTGACCGACGTCCGGGCGAGGTCGAACGTCAGCGTGTCGCCGAAGGCCGGCAGCGCCGGGTCGAACAGCAGCCCGTCGGTGCCGCCGAGGAGCAGCCCGAGCCGGTGCCCCGCCGGGACGACGTGGTCGAGCGCGGTGAGGCCGAACGTCATCGTGTACGCCCGGCCCGGGACCAGTGGCTCGCCGTGCCGCAGCGAGGCGTGGTGCCCGAGGTCCGCCCACCCCGCCGCGACGATCCGGTGGTCGACGCGCACGACGTCCGCGGCCGTGTCGAGGAAGCACGCGCTGTCGCCCGCGGAACCGGCGCCCCAGCACGAGCGCGTCGCCAGGTTGCGCACGCCGCTGCCGTACTCCGCGGTGTCGCGCAGCTCGGCCGGCCCGTAGTCGACGAGCGCGACGCCGAGCCGGGCGGCGGTCTTGTCCGACGCCGCCGTGATCGTCACCGACGGCGACCCGGCCAGCCGCACCGGCGTCGGCAGGGCGGGTCCGGTGAACCGCGCGGCCGACACCCCGGCCGCCCACTGTTCGCGGGTGACGGCGGGGTCGTCGACGACGGTGGCCGTGCCGGACCCGGTCAGGCCGAGCGTGCCGCCGTCCGACGGGCGGAGCGTTGCCGGCAGCGTGGCGGGCGGCCAGCTCTGGACGTCGGTCCACCGGTCCGGCGCGGTTTCGAGGTGCACAGCGGCCTCACGCTCGACGCCGTTGCGCAGGCCGAGCAGCCAGCGGTCGAACCACCGGTGCAGCGTCTCGACCCACTGCGCCCGCTGCAGGTCGAAGGGGTCGGTGTGGCCGGCCTGGCTCAGCCACGCCTTGCGCGGGACGCCGGCCCGGCCGAGCGCGTCCCAGTAGCCGGCGAACTGGTTCGGGGCGACGACCCAGTCCCCGAAGCCCTGCGCGATGAGCATGCTCGCCTGTCCGGGCCGGGGCACGTAGTGCACGCTCTGCCAGTAGGCGTTGTAGTCGCCGTTCGTGCCGGCGCGCGCCTTCTGCGCGGCGTCGAACGGCCCGCACAGCTGCGTCGCGCGCTCGTTGTAGGTGAACGGCGACCCGGTGTTCTCCGGGGTGGCGAAGGGCGCGCCGTTGCCGATGACCTGGGCGTAGTTGTCGGCGACGCCTTCGATCGGCACGATCGTCTTCAGTCCCGGGACGCCCGAGGCGGCCATCCCGATCGCGGCGGCGCCGTCCTGCGACTTGCCGATCGCGCCGACGTCCCCGGTGGCCCAGTCCGCGGGCACCGGACGGCCGCCGTCGGGCGCGTCGAAGGCCTTCGCCCGGCCGCCCAGCCAGTTCACCACCGCGATGCCGGAGTCGACGTCGTCGAAGCAGCCGGACGACCGGTTCGTCCCGCCGACGTCGGCCAGCACGACGGCGTAGCCCCGTGGCACGAAGTAGTTGTCGTAGAACAGCGGGAACTGCCGCGGCGTGCCGTCCGGCGCGTACGTCTTCTTCTGCTGTTCGTTGCCACGGCCGCAGCACGCGTAGTACGGGCTGACGTCGAGGATCGCCGGGACGCGCACGGGCGCGGCGGGCCGGATGACGTCGGCGGCGATGCGGTCCGGTTTGCCGTCGTGGTCGTTGTCGGTGCCGGTCTCCACCCACGCCGTCTCGCGGATCGCGTCCGCGTAGGAATAGACCGGACGGCTTTCCGCCGGTGCCGCGGAAGCCGCGGGTGTGAGCCCCGCTGTCACGAGCACCGCGGCCGAGAACCCCAGTAGCAGTCGCATCCGGTCAGTGCATCACGGGTTTTCGTACCGTGCCAAGAACTTCTCCATCGCGGCGTCGACGGCTTCGCGGTCGCCGGTGGTGACGAGGTCGAGCAGCAGCCCGCGCGCCACGGCCAGCCCGAGCCGGGCGTGCGCCGGCCGGTCGGCCTCCGGGACGCCGTAGCGGGCCAGGAGGGCTTCGATCGGCCCGAGCCAGCCCTCGACCACGCCGTCGAGGAATTCCGCCGTGCCCGGGGTGCCGCCGAGGGCCTGGCCGTAGAGCTGGAAGAACAGCTTTTCGTTGGCGCGCAGGCCTTCGTCGGTGAGCCGCCGCCAGAACTCGCGGCCCGCGTCCGCCGGGTCGAGGCCGGCCAGCGCCGCGCGCTGCCGGGCCTCGACCTCCTGCGCCACCGCCGTGAGCAGGCCTTCTTTCGAACCGAAGTGGTAGATCAGCATGCGGTGGCTGGTGCCGAGGTCCGCGGCCAGCGCCCGCAGGCTCCGGTCCGCGCCGCCGTGGTGGCCGATGTGGTCGATCGCCGCGTCGAGCAGTTTGGCGCGCGGGCTTGCCTCGATCATGTACCGGATGGTACACGTACCAAATGGTACAAAGCATTTCGGTGCGCACCCGGTCGGCGGCGCCGGCCGACGCCCTGTACGAGTTGCTGCGGGACGGCTCCAGCTGGCCGAAGTGGTCGCCGCTCGGATCGTTCGAGCTGGTCCGCGAGGGGGCGGGCGAGCCGGAGGGGCTCGGCGCGATCCGGCTGTTCCGGACGAACGGCGTCCGCTCCTACGAGAAGGTCGTGGCGCTGGAGCCGGGCCGGCGGTTCGGGTACTCGCTCGAACACGGCCTGCCGCTGCGGAACTACGTCGCCTACGTCGACCTCTCGCCGCGCGACGGCGGCACTGACATCCACTGGCATTCGACGTTCGAGCCGAAGATCCCCGGCACCGGCTGGTTCTACCGGTGGTTCCTCGGGTCCTTCATCAAGCGGGTGGCCGACGGGCTGGCGCGCGCCACCGTCTGATCGGCGTGTTACTCTCCCTGGGAGAGTGAGGAGGCACGCCGTGGGGCCCGATCCGTACGACCGCAACTGCCCGACCCGCCAGCTGCTCGACCGCATCGGCGACCAGTGGACGGTGCTGATCGTCGGCGCCCTGTCCGGCGGCCCGCTGCGGTTCACCGAGCTCGGCCGCCGCGTGGACGGGATTTCCCAGAAGGTCCTGACGCAGACGTTGCGCAGCCTGGTCCGCGACGGCATCCTCACCCGCACGGCGTACCCGACGATCCCGCCGAAGGTCGAGTACGAGCTGACACCGCTGGGCCGCAACCTGTCCGAGCCGCTGGACGTGCTCGACCGCTGGGCCCGGCAGCACATGACCTCGGTCCAGGAAGCCCGGGACGCCTACGACGCGGAGCACACGCCCGCGTCGGCGTAGCACTTGACAGCTCCTGGACAGTTCACCCGATCCGGGGTCCCGCGGCGCCGGACGCGGGGACACTGTCGCCGTGCTCAACGAGACCGTGCCCGCACCGGGCTGGGGAGTCGTCGGCCTCACCGCGCTGTTCGCGTTCGCGGTGTCGCTGACCTCCGTCGTCACGCCGCCGAGCGGCCGGCGGAGCGCCCTGCGCAACGCCAACGTCCTGGGCACCCTGTTCCACGAAGGCGGCCACGCGGTGGTGGCCCTGCTGGTGGGCGGGAAGGTCTCCCGCGTCAAGATCGAGGACGCCGAAGGCGGCGCCACGATGACGAGCGGCAATGTGGGCCTCGCCAGAGTCCTCGTCTACGCCGCCGGCTACGCGGTGCCGCCACTGGCCGGGCTGGGCGCGGCCGTCCTGCTGCACCGCGGGCACGTCCAGGCCGTGCTCGTGCTGACCCTCGTCGCGATGGTGTTCCTGCTGCTGTTCGCCCGGGACCCACGCACGTTGATCATGGTCGTCCTGGTGGGCGCGCTCGTGTACTGCGCCTTGCGCTACGCCCCGGCCTGGCTGCGCACCGCGGTCGCGTACACCGAAGCCTGGCTCCTGCTGACGAGTGAGCTCGCGGGCGTACGAGTGCTCGTCGTGAACCGGAGGAGCAGCGGGTACTCCGGCCACAAGGACGACGCCGCGAAGCTGGCCAAGCAGACCAAGATGCCGTCACCCCTGTGGATCGGCGGCTGGTTCCTGCTGAACGGCTGGGCGTTGTGGCACGCCGTCCCGCTGCTGTTTCACTGACGGGCCACCAGGCCGGCCTCGTGGGCGAGCAACCCGGCCTGCGTCCGGTTCGCGCAGCCGAGCTTCACGAGCATCCGCGAGACGTAGCTCTTCACCGTCGCCTCGGCCAGGTGCAGCTTCGCCGCGATGTCCGCATTGGACAGTCCTTCGCCCAGGCGGGCCAGCACATCGCGCTCGCGTTCGGTGAGCGCCGAGATGCGCCGCCGGGCGTCTTCGCCGCGTTCGCGGCTGTCCGAAGACAACGCCACCAGCCGGCGCGCTGCCGACGGGGAGAGCACCGTGTGGCCGTCGGCCGCCACGCGGACCAGGCCGATCAGGTCCTCCGGAGGTGTCGACTTCACCAGGAAGCCCGCCGCGCCCGCGCGCAGCGCCCGGATCACGTAGGTGTCCGCGTCGAAGGTCGTCAGGGCCACCACCGCCGGCGGGTCCGGCAACGCCGTGATGCGCGCGATCGCGGTGAGCCCGTCCACGCCCGGCATCCGCAGGTCCATCAGCACCACGCGCGGCCGGTGCCGGACCACGGCCTCGACGGCTTCGGCGCCGTCGGCGGCCTGGGCGACGACCTCGATGTCGTCCGCCGAACCCAGGATCGTGCGCAGGTGCGCGCACACCATCGGCTCGTCATCGACCACGAGCACCGGGATCACAGTGCGTGCCTTCCGCCGTCGGGACGTAGGCGGGCAGTATCGCACCGACGCGGAACCCGCCGCCGGGTGCCGGGCCCGCCTCGAAGCGCCCGCCGACCAGTTCGACGCGCTGCCGCAGTCCCGCCAGGCCGGTCCCGGAACCGCTGCGCGCCAGCGCCGGGTCGGGCGGGTGCGCCGCCTCCGTGCTGTCCACCGAGACGTCCAGACCACCCGGGTGGTAGCGCAGGGACACCGCCGCCGACGCGCCCGGCGCGTGCTTGCGCACGTTCGTCAGCGCCTCCTGCACGAGCCGGTACGCGGTGCGCGCGACGGTCGGCGACACCTGCGCCGGGTCGCCGTCCACCACGAGGTCCGTCGTCACCCCGACCGACCGGGACTCCTCGACCAGCCGCGCCGGATCGCCGGGTGCCGCCGGGCTGAGCGTCCGCGGCCCGGGTTCGGTGCCGTTGCGCAGGACGCCGACCAGGTCGCGCAGCTCGTCCAGGGCCAGCGCGCCTTCGCGGCGGATGTCCTCGGCCGCCGTCCGCGCGGCCGGGTCGGCGCTGGTCACGCCGAGCGCGCCGGCGTGCAGCACCATCAGGCTGAGCCGGTGCGTGACGACGTCGTGCATCTCGCCCGCGAGCCGCCGCCGTTCCGCCGCCCGGGCCTGCTCGGCGAGCAGGTGCTGCTCGCGCTCGGCGCGTTCGGCCCGGTCCCGCAGCGACTGGAGGAGTTGCTTGCGTGCTTCGAAGTACAGCGAAGCGAGTGCCGGCAGCGCGGTGCTGAGCAGGCCGAACGGCGTCGTCGACCAGCCCGGCGTCCAGGGCCGCGCGGCGATCACGGCCAGGACGCCGGCCACCCACAGCACGGTTCGCTTGTCCAGCACGCGGGCCGACTGCGAGAGGATCACCGAGGTGATCGTCGGCACCGTCGTCAGTGCGAGCGGCTGATCCGGCACGAGCAGACCGGGCGCGAAGGTGTCGCTCGCGAGCATCGCGAACGCCGCTGCGGTGACGAACGCGCACACCGGGCCCGGGAACCGGAACAGCAGCACCAGCGAGAGGTCGCAGGCGATCTGCAGGACCAGCCCGGCGGCCGGGCCCCACGCGCCGGTCGTCCGGTCGCCGAAGACGTAGAAGACGGTGTTCAGCCCGGCGAAGGCGAGGGCCGCGAAGATCAGCCAGCAGGCGTCGGAGCGGCTCGGCCACAGCGGCCGCCGGGCGGTGGTCACGCGGTCACGGTAACCGCTGCCGCGGGCCGCCGCCCCGGCCGCGCAACCAAAGTTGCGGCCCGCCCGGCAACGTTCGTCGCCGCGATCACTCTCCTCGTCCGGTTCCGCCGGACGGCCCGGATCCGGTGGACTGGGGGCCGACGACGGACGGAGTGAGATGAGCGAGCTGTCCTTGCCCGCCCGGGCGTACCTGCTGGCGTGCGACACCGCCCGCGCCCGGTTGCCGGATCGGGAACGCGTGGCGCTGCTGGTGCGCGCGGCGGCGTTGACCGATCTGGTGCTGCGCGGCCGGTTGGCCGACGACGGCGGGCGTCCGGTGGTCACCGGGGCCGGCGGCACGGGCCACCTGGTGCTCGACGACCTGCTGGCCGAGCTCGCCACCGACCCGCACCGGAAGTGGCGCGCCCGGGTGCGCCGCGGCGCGCGCGAGACGTTGCGGTCCCTGGAGGCCCAGCTCGACGCGGCGGGCGTCATCGGGCTGCGGACCTCCCGGGTGCTGGGGCTGTTCCCGCGCCGCCGTCCGGAGGTCCGCGAGCCCGCGGCGGCGGCCGCGCTCCGCGACGAGGTGCGGGCGGCCCTGCGCAGCGACACGCCGGTGCCCGCGGACGTCGCCGCCCTGACGGCGCTGGCCGCGGCGGTCGAGCTGAACGCGGTCCTCCCGCGGGGCGAGCGCCGCCGCCACCGCGACCGGCTCGCCCGCCTGGAGGAGCAGGCGGGCGCGGCGGTCCCGGCCCTGCGCAAGGTGATCCGCGAACTCCACGCCGCCCGCACGGCCCGGGTCGCCGCGGCTTCCGGCGGCGGCGGCGGATGACGCCAGACCGGCCCGATTGAGCACGCGTGCCGGCCCCGGGGCCACGCGCGCCGTCCCGTCCCGCACGAGCGGTTCGTGCGGACCGGGGCGGCACGCGTGGTTCGAGGAGCCGGCACGCGTGGTTCCGGGAGGACACGGGCAGGCCGCGAAGAGGCGGTAGTCCACTGTGGAGAGCGCTTCGGCCGGGGTGCGGTGGCCCATCGGGACTTCCGAGTCCCGCGCGGGCGCGCTCCGGCGGAGCGCGGCCATCGCCCGGGACGGGGTGATCGGCTGGACGGTGGAGCAGCCGGTGTTCCAGCGTCGCCGCGACCCCGGCCGCCGGTTCCGGCGCCGGCGCGATCCGGGACGCCGATACCGCGGAAGAGCTGGCGTTCGCGGACGGGGCCGTTCGCTTCGGCACCCGCCGAAGCGTCGCGGACCTAGGTTCGGGGCATGGACGAATTCCGTGCCCTGCACGTCCCCGGCTCCCCGCTGCTGCTGCCGAACGCGTGGGAGTTCGGCGTCGGCGCCTTCCTCGCCGCCCACGGCTTCCGCGCGCTGGGCACGACCAGCTTGGGCGTCTCCGCGGCGGCGGGCGAGCCGGACGGCGCACCGTCGACGCGAGAGGCAACCGTCGCCCTCGCCCGCCGCCTGGCGCGGCTGGATGCGCTCGTCAGCGTCGACATCGCCGACGGCTTCAGCGCGGACCCGGCCGCCGTCGCCGACCTCGCGGCCGAACTGGCCGACGCGGGCGCGGCCGGCGTCAACCTCGAAGACGGCCGGGCGGACGGCTCACTCGCTCCTGTTGAGGTCCAGTGCGCGCTGGTCACGGCGGTGAAGGACCGCGTGCCGGACCTGTTCGTCAACGCCCGCACGGACACGCACTGGGCGGGCGACCGATCGATCGCCGAGGCCGAGCGGCGGGTCCGGGCGTACGCGGCGGCGGGTGCCGACGGCGTCTTCGTGCCCGGCCTCGCCGAACCGGGCGACGTCGAGCGGATCGTCGCCGTCGGCCTGCCGCTCAACCTGCTGTTCCTGCCCGGCAAGGTCACCGTGGCCGGGCTGGCGGAGCTGGGGGTCGCGCGGGTCAGCCTGGGGTCGCTGCCGTACCGGATGGCCCTGGCGGCCGCCGCCGAAACCGCGCTGGCGGTGCGTGACGGCGGTGACTTGCCGTTGAGTCCACCGGGCTATGCCGACGTGGTGGCCTTGTTGCCGGAGATCGGGTGAACCGGCCCGCGCCGGCCGTGACCTGCCACTGAGCCCGCGGCACTACGCCGACGTCACCGTCCTGCTGCCGGAGATCGGGTGAACCGGCCCGCGCCGGCCGTGACCTGCCACTGACCCCGCCGCACTACGCCGACGTCACCGTCCTGCTGCCGGAGATCGGGTGAACCGGCCCGCGCCGGCCGTGACCTGCCACTGACCCCGCCGGACCACCCGACGTCACCGTCCTGCTCCCTAAAAACCGGGTGAACCGGCCGGGCCGGATCTGGTTACTTGGGAGCATGCGCGCCTTCGGAACCGACTTCGCCGCCCCGTCCGGATACCTCAACACGCCCAGCGTGGGCATCCCGCCCGCGCCGGTGGCCGACGCCGTGGGCGAGGCGGTGGAACGGTGGCGGATCGGGGCGGACCGGCCGGCGGACTTCGACCAGTACGTCACCCGGGCGCGGGCCGGGTTCGCGCGCCTGCTCGGCGTCGGGCCGGACCGCGTCGCCAGTGGCGTGTCGGTCTCGCAGCTGGTCGCCAACGTCGCCGCGGCCATGCCCGCCGGCACCCGCGTGCTCGCGGCCGAAGGCGACTTCACCAGCGTGACCTTCCCGTTCGCGGCGGCACCCGGCGTCACGGTGACCGAGGTGCCCCTGGAGGTGCTGCCGTCGCGGGTCGAGGGGCACGACGTCGTCGCGGTGAGCGTCGTCCAGTCCGCCGACGGCCGGATCGCCGACCTGCCGGCGCTGCGGGCCGCGGCCGAGGCGGCCGGGGCGGCGGTGCTGCTCGACGCGACCCAGGCGGCCGGCTGGCTGCCGCTGGACGTCACCTGGGCGGACTGGGTCGTCGGCACCGGCTACAAGTGGCTCGGCTCGCCGCGCGGCACCGCGTGGCTCGCGGTGCGCCCGGACGCGCAGGACCGCACCCGCGCGGTCGCGGCGAACTGGTACGCGGGGGAGGACCCGTGGGCCACGGTCTACGGCCTCCCGCTGCGCCTGGCCGGCGACGCCCGCGCGTTCGACCTCTCGCCCGTCTGGCTGGCCCAGGTCGGCGCGGCCGCGGCCCTGGAGTACTTCGCCGGTCTCGACCTCGACCGGGTCCGGGCGCACAACACCGGACTGGCCGACACGCTGCTGGAGAAGCTCGGCCTGCCCCCGCGCGGCTCCGCGATCGTGTCGCTGGACGCCGATCCCGGACGGGTGGCTGCGGCGGGCATCGTGTCGAGCGTCCGCGGCGGCCGCGTGCGGGTCGGCTTCCACCTCTACAGCACGCCTGACGACGTCGAACGCCTTTTACCCGCGTTCGAGTGAACCGCTGATGGCGGGTGAACTACCGTATGGCCCCGTGGTTGGTGCGCATTTCACCCCAGGCCCGTCCGACACGGCCCCGCTGGGCGCGGTGCCCCCGCAGCCCCGCCCGCCGGTGCCGGGGCCGCCGGCTCGCGACACCCGGTCCCTGCTGCTCAGGGGCGCCGGGCTGGTCGCGATCGCCGTCGTCTCCGGGCTCATCTGGTTCCTGATCCGGCACGGCTCGGCACCGGACGAGCCGGTCGCGCAGCCCCCGGCGCAGAACACCGGGCAGTTCGACTTCACGCTGGTCGCCGGGCCGGTGAAGACGACGGACTGCGTCGAGAAGTCCTACGGCGACACCCAGGGCTTCTTCAAGGACACGCCGTGCCGATCCCTGGTGCGCGCGCTGTACACGACGGAGTCGGGCGGCGCGAAGGCGCTGGTGTCCGTGGCGCTGGTGGGCATGCCGGACTCCACGACGGCGAAGGCCCTCAAGACGCTGACCGAGCAGGACGGCACGGGCAACGTCACGGACCTGGTGAAGGACAAGACGTTCGCCGGCTCGGGCACCCCGAGCGTGAGCAGCAAGGACGCGACGTACGCGTCGAGGGTCGACGGCACGAACACGACGATCGTGCTGGCCGACTTCTACGCCAAGCACAAGGACAAGGCCCTGATCAAGCGCATCGCCGACGACGCACTCCGCCTCTCGGCCGACCTGCACCCCTGACCGGCCCGAGCGCGCCCCGAGCGCCCCAATGTGGCCTTGGTTGCGTCAGATGCACCGAAGGCCGCCTTGGGTGCGTCAGACGCACCGAAGGCCACATTGGGGCGCTTGAGCCGGGTCAGCTGTTCTGGCCGGGCATCGCGATCGCGACCGGCTTCTGACCCGCCTCCGAACGCCACGGCGTGCCGCGCCGCGAAGCCGCCACCAGTGCGTGCAACGCCGTCGTGCGCAAACCCGCGTCGTCGGTGTGGTCGATCACCGCGAGCCACGCCGACGCGCAGTCCGCTTCCGCCGTCGCCACCACCTGCGACGCCGACTTCGCGTCCGTCACCGGGCTCTTCGGCACGTACGCCGCTTCCGGCGCCACCGGGGTCGCCCCCGCCGCCGAGAGCGTCGTCTGCAGGAAGTCGCGGCGCACGGCGTGCTCGGCCGCGCCGCTCTTCTCCGCGTCGCCGAACTCGCCCGGCAGGAACGCGCTGACGAGCCCGTACACCCACACCGCGGCGTGCTCGGCGGCCAGCGCCACCTGCAGCGGGTCCACCACCTCCGGTGGCACCGCGCCCGCCGGGGCGGCACCCACCTTCGGGGCGTCTTCGCCCGGCCCCAGCGCCGGGGCGATGCGCTGCAGCGACGCGCAGCCCGCCGCCACCGCCGCGACCAGCCCGGCGCGGTACCGCGGCAGGCCGCCGACGAGGTCTTCGGCCTGCTTGCGCGCCGTCGCCAGCCGCTCCTTCAGGTCGCCGAGCGCCGCGGGGTTCGGCGGGGCGGGTGCCGACGTCGGCGCGGGCCGGTTCAGCCGGTCCACTTCGGACTTCAGGGCGGCCGCGTGCGCCGCGCGCGCGTCGGCGAGCTGGCCGGCGGCGTCGGCGTCCTTGCCCGCGGACGCCAGCGCCCGCGCCGCGGCGGCGTCGGCTCGGGCGGCGGCGAGCAGCGGCTGCAGCGGGTCGGGGCTCTCGTCGTAGCCGGGCCCGCAGGCGGCGAGGGGAACGGCCAGTGCGGCCAGCGCCCCCGCGCGGAGGGCGGTCCGGCGGCTCAGCTCGGTCGGTCTTCCGGTCACGCCGCCCCATCCTGCCAGGCCCCGGAGCGGCCCCGCCGCTCGCGCGGGGTCAGCGGGCGACCGGATAAGCTGGTCCACCACCGACCGCGCAAACCCCCGGTTCGAAACAAGGAGAGCCCCACGTGCCAGGAGAACTCGCCAGCCGGCTTCAGCCGATAGTGGCCGAAGCCGTCACCGCCGCGGGTTTCGACCTCGACTCGTTCGAGGTGCAGCAGGCCGGCCGGCGCCAGCTGGTCAAGGTCGTCGTCGACGCCGACGACGGGGTCGGGCTGGACGAGGTCGCCGAGGTCAGCCGCAAGGTCTCGGCGGCGCTCGACGAGAACGACCACGTGCTGGCCAGCGCCTACACGCTGGAGGTCACCTCGCCGGGGCTCGACCGCCCGCTCACCCAGGCCCGGCACTGGCGGCGCGCGCGGTTCCGGCTGGTCAAGGTCACCCCGGCCGACGGCGAGGCCTTCATCGGCCGGGTCGGCCACGCGGGCGAGCACGCCGCCCGCGTCCTCGAAGGCGGCAAGATCCGCGACGTCCGCTACGCCGACGTGGCGAAGGCGGTCGTGGAGATCGAGTTCAAGCAGCCGCCCGCCGAGGACCTGAAACTGCTCGAAGACGACGCGTCCGGCTTGATCGCGGCCGAGACGGAGAAGGGGTCGAAGTGAACGTCGACATCGCCGCGCTGCGGGCGATCGAACGGGACAAGGACATCCCCTTCGAAACGGTGATCGAGGCCATCGAGACGGCCTTGCTCACCGCGTACAAGCACACCGAGGGCCACCAGCCGCACGCCCGCATCGACATCGACCGCAAGACGGGGCTGGTGCGCGTGCTCGCGCACACGCTGACCGGCGACGGCCAGGTGGACGAGGAGTGGGACGACACACCGGAGGGCTTCGGCCGGATCGCCGCCACCACCGCGCGCCAGGTCATCCTGCAGCGGCTGCGCGACGCCGAGCACGAGAAGACCTTCGGCGAGTTCTCCACCAAGGAGGGCGAGATCGTCGCCGGCGTCATCCAGCGTGACGCCCGCGCGAACGCCCGCGGCATGGTCGTGGTCCAGGTGGGTGACACCGAGGGCGTGCTGCCGTCCGCCGAACAGGTGGCGGGGGAGTCCTACGAGCACGGCAGCCGGATCAAGGCGTACGTCGTCACGGTCTCGCGCGGCAACCGCGGCCCGCAGATCACGCTCTCGCGCTCGCACCCGAACCTCGTCCGCAAGCTGTTCGCGCTCGAGGTGCCGGAGATCGCCGACGGGACCGTCGAGATCGCCGCCGTCGCCCGCGAGCCGGGACACCGCACGAAGATCGCGGTCAAGTCCACCGTGCCGGGCGTCAACGCCAAGGGCGCCTGCATCGGCCCGGTCGGCTCGCGCGTGCGCAACGTGATGAGCGAGCTGGCCGGCGAGAAGATCGACATCATCGACTACTCCGAGGATCCGGCCCGCTTCGTCGGGAATGCGCTGTCGCCCGCGAAGGTTGTTTCGGTACGAGTCGTGGACGAGCGGGCGAAGACCGCCCGCGTCGTGGTGCCGGACTTCCAGCTGTCGCTGGCGATCGGCAAGGAGGGCCAGAACGCCCGCCTCGCCGCCCGCTTGACCGGCTGGCGGATCGACATCCGCAGCGACGCCGCACCGGCGGACGACGAGGGTGATCAAGACCACGCCCGTCCGTCGCGGCCCGCCGCGACAACCGGTTCGGCTGAGTGAAGGTCGAAGCGCTAGACTCAGGAGTGGTTCGAAGCCCGCGGCGGGTAGCCGAGCACCAGCCCCACCGGATTTCCCCGGTGCGGACTTGTGTCGGCTGCAAGCGGCGGGCGTTGATCGGTGAGCTGCTGCGCGTGGTCGCGGTGGCCGGGCGGGTGGTCGTCGACGAGCGTCGGCGGCTGCCGGGCCGGGGGGCTTGGCTGCACCCCGACCCGGACTGCCTGGCCAAGGCCGAACGGCGGCGAGCATTCCCGAGGGCCCTGCGGGCTCCGGGAGCGCTCGACGTCCGAGAGGTCCGCGAGCACGTCGGGCGCACTGAAGCACCACGAACCGCGCACCACGAACCCGGGACGTCCCCGGGGTCGCGAGGAAGCAAGGAAGCAGGTCGACCCGTCATGAGTCAGCCGTGAAGCTGAAGCCATGAGCGTCAGACAATAAGGACGAGGTCAGCGGGTTTTCCGCCTGGCCTCCCCTAGATGAGGAGAGTTGTGCCAGGCAAGGCCCGCGTACACGAGCTCGCGAAGGAGCTCGGCATCACCAGCAAGGACGTGCTCGCGAAGTTGAAGGAACAGGGCGAGTTCGTCAAGTCCGCGTCGTCCACGGTCGAGGCGCCCGTCGCCCGCCGTCTCCGCGACGCGTATGCGCCCAAGGGCGCCAAGAAGCCCACTCCCGGTCCGTCGGCGCGCCCCGGTCCGCCGGCCGCCAAGCCCGGACCCGCCGCCCCGAAGCCCCCCGCGCCTGCCCAGCAGGCTCCGGCGGCCCAGGCGGCGCCCGCTCCGTCGGTCCAGGCGGCTCCGGCCGCACCCCAGCAGCAGGCGCCCGCGGCGTCGAAGCCGGCCACCCCGGGGCAGCGCCCCGGTCCGCGGCCCGGCCCGCGTCAGCAGCCCGCCGCGCCCGCACCCCAGGAGCAGGTCCCGGCCGCGAAAGCCGAGGCTCCGGCTGCGCCCAAGCAGGACACCCCGGCCGCGCCCGCGCAGGGCACCGGTTCGGTCGTCCCGCCGAAGCCGCAGGGCCCCAAGCCCGGCGGTCCCAAGCCCGGCCCGCGCACCCCGCGCGTCGGCAACAACCCGTTCGGCGTCGGTTCCGGCGCCCCGGCCCCGCGTCCGCAGGCTCCGCGCCCCGGCGGCGGCCAGGGCGGCGACAACCGGCCCCCGCGTCCCGGCGGTGGCGCCGGCGGTGACCGTCCGGCCCCGCGGCCGGGTGGTGGCGCCGGTGGCAACCGGCCGAGCCCGGGCAACATGCCCCCGCGGCCGAACCCCGGCATGATGCCGGGCCGCACGCAGCGTCCCGCCGGTCCCGGTGGCGGCGCCCGCGGTGGCCCCGGTGGCGGCGCCCGTGGCGGCCCCGGTGGCGGCGGCGGTCGTCCCGGTGGCGGTGGCGGCGGTTTCCGCGGCGGTCCCGGTGGCGGTGGCGGCGGCGGTGGCTTCCGTCCCGGTGGCGGCGGCGGTGGCGGCGGCGGCTTCCGCCCGGGTGGCGGCGGTCCCGGTGGGGGCGGCGCCCCGGCCGGTGGCGGCGGCTTCCGCGGTGGCGGCGGCGGTCGTGGCGGCCCCGGTGGCCGTGGCGGTACCGCGGGTGCCTTCGGGCGCCCCGGTGGTCCCTCGCGCAAGGGCCGCAAGTCGAAGCGGCAGAAGCGCCAGGAGTACATGGACAACATGCAGGCGCCCAGCGTCGGCGGCGTCCGCCTGCCCAAGGGGCAGGGCGAGACGATCCGGCTGCCGCGTGGTGCCTCGCTGACCGACTTCGCCGAGAAGATCGACGCCAACCCGGCTTCGCTGGTGCAGGTGCTCTTCCACCTCGGCGAGATGGTCACCGCGACGCAGTCCGTGTCGGACGACATCCTCGAGCTGCTCGGCGGCGAAATGAACTACACGGTTCAGGTCGTCAGCCCCGAGGAAGAAGACCGTGAGCTGCTGGAGACCTTCGACATCACCTACGGCGACGACGCGGGTGGCGAAGAGGACCTCCAGGTCCGGCCGCCGGTCGTGACCATCATGGGTCACGTCGACCACGGTAAGACCCGCCTGCTCGACACGATCCGGAAGACGAAGGTCCGCGAGAGCGAGGCCGGCGGCATCACGCAGCACATCGGTGCGTACCAGATCGAGACCGAGCTCGAGGGCACCCCGCGCCTGATCACCTTCATCGACACCCCGGGTCACGAGGCGTTCACCGCCATGCGTGCCCGTGGTGCCAACTCGACCGACATCGCGGTGATCGTGGTGGCGGCCGACGACGGTGTGATGCCGCAGACGGTCGAGGCGATCAACCACGCGCAGGCCGCCAAGGCCCCGATCGTGGTCGCGATCAACAAGATCGACAAGGAAGGCGCGAACCCGGACAAGATCCGGCAGCAGCTGACCGAGTACGGCCTGGTCGCCGAGGAGTACGGCGGCGACACGATGTTCGTCGAGATCTCCGCGCGGCAGAACATCAACATCGACGGCCTGCTCGAGGCGATCCTGCTGACCGCGGACGCCGCTCTGGACCTCCGGGCCAACCCGGACATGGAGGCCCAGGGTGTCGCGATCGAGGCGCACCTCGACCGCGGCCGCGGCCCGGTGGCGACCGTCCTGGTCCAGCGCGGCACGCTGCGCGTCGGTGACTCGGTCGTGGCGGGTGACGCCTACGGCCGCGTCCGCCGGATGGTCGACGAGCACAACGTCGACGTCACCGAGGCGCTGCCGTCGCGGCCCGTCCAGGTCATCGGGTTCACCTCGGTGCCGGGTGCGGGTGACACCTTCCTGGTGGTCGACGAGGACCGCGTCGCCCGGCAGATCGCCGAGCGCCGGTCGGCTCGCACGCGGAACGCGCTCAACGCGTCGCGCCGCAAGCGGGTCAGCCTCGAGGACCTCGACTCCGCCTTGAAGGAGACGAACAGCCTCAACCTGATCATCAAGGGTGACAACTCGGGTACGGTCGAGGCCCTCGAAGCCTCGCTGCTCCAGCTGGACGTCGGCGACGAGGTCGAGCTGAACGTGGTCCACCGCGGTGTCGGTGGCGTGACCGAGTCGGACATCGACCTGGCGACCGCGTCCGACGCGATCGTCCTCGGGTTCAACGTCCGCGCCCAGGGCAAGGCGACCGAGCGGGCCACCCGCGAGGGCGTCGACGTCCGGTACTACACGGTCATCTACCAGGCGATCGACGAGATCGAGCAGGCCCTCAAGGGCATGCTCAAGCCGGAGTACGAAGAGGTCGAGCTGGGCCGCGCGGAGGTCCGCGAGGTCTTCAAGTCCTCCAAGATCGGCACGATCGCGGGTTGCCTGGTCATGTCCGGCGAGATCCGGCGCAACGCCCGGGCCCGTCTCCTGCGCGACGGCACCGTCGTGGCGGAGAACCTGCCGATCAGCTCGCTGCGGCGGTTCAAGGACGACGTGGTCGAGGTCCGCGAGGGCTACGAGTGCGGTCTGACGCTCGGTTCGTACGGCGACATCAAGGTCGACGACGTGATCGAGACGTACGAGCAGCGCGAAAAGCCGCGAGCGTAAGGATGTTCGACACCGGGTGTGCGTTCTCGCGCACACCCGGTGTCTCCCTACTACACCACCAAAACTGCCTATGTTCGTCGGAGCTCTCGAGCTCGACATCCTGCTCGGCGACGTCCATTCGCTGAAGCAGAAGCGATCCGTGGTCCGTCCGGTGCTGGCCGAGGTGCGCAAGCGCTTCGCCGTGTCGGTGGCCGAAGCCGGGCACACCGACCTGCACCGCCGGACCCTCATCGGGGTGGCCGTGGTCGCCGAAGGTGGCGAGCACGTCCGGGACGTGCTCGACTCGTGTGAGCGGTACGTGGCGAGCCGGCCGGAGTTCGAACTGCTGTCCGCGCGCCGCCGGCTGCTCGGCCCGGACGATTAGATTTCCCTAGGAGAACGACATGGCTGATCCTGCTCGGGCTCGCAAGCTCGCCAAGCGGATCTCGCAGATCGTCGCGTCGGCGATCGAGCACGAGGTCAAGGACCCCCGGCTGGACTACGTGACCATCACGGACACGAAGGTCACCGGCGACCTGCACGACGCCACGGTGTACTACACGGTCCTCGGCGAGAAGCTGGACTCCGTCCCGGACTTCGCGGGCGCGGCGGCCGCGCTCGAATCGGCGCGCGGGGTGCTGCGCACGAAGGTCGGGCAGGGCACCGGCGTCCGCTACACGCCGACGCTGACGTTCGTCGCGGACACGATCCCCGAGGAGTCGAAGCGGATCGAAGACCTCCTGGCCAAGGCCCGCGAGGCCGACGCCGAGGTCGCACGCCGGGCCACCGGCGCCCAGCACGCGGGCGACGCCGACCCGTACAAGGCCCCGCGCGAAGAGACCGAAGACGACGACGAGCTCGCGGAGGAGGAGAGCCGGGGCTGACCCGTGCTTTCCCGCCGCGGCCTGCTCGCCGGCAGCGCACTGGCGCTGCTGGCGGGCTGCTCGTCTCCGGAACCCCCTCCTGGCCCGCCTCCGGTGCCGGCACCGACTCGCCCGGCGGCGTTGCCCGGACCGGTGACGGTCCAGCGCATGCCCTCGGCGGCCCGCGGCACCGACGTCGACCTGGTCCTGATCACGCCCAAAGGCGTCCCGGCTTCGGGGTTGCCGGTGTGCCTGGCCCTGCACGGCCGCGGCGCCCAGGCCCGGACGTTCCTCTCCCTGGGCGTCCCGGCGTTGCTGACCGCGGCGGTCCGCTCCGGAACGCCGCCCTTCGCGATCGCCGCCCTCGACGGCGACCACTACTGGGTGAAAACCGGCGGTGACGACGACCCGCAGCGCATGCTCACGGACGAAGTCCCGGCCTGGCTGACGGCCCGCGACCTGCGTCCACCCTCGGCGGTGTTCGGCATTTCGATGGGCGGCTTCGGCGCATTGCGGCTCGCCCGCACCCACCCGGACCTGAAGGCGGTGGCGACGGTGAGCGCCGCCCTGTTCGTCAGCTGGCCGGACGCCCGCAGCCGCAAGGTGTTCGCGGACGAGGCGAACTGGCGCGCGGAGGAACCCCTGCTGCACCCGGCGGAGCTGCGTCCCACGGGCTTGGGCGTGTGGTGCGGTGAGTCGGACCCGTTCCTGGCCGCGGACCGGCGCTTGGTGCGGGCGGTTTCCCCGGAGGTGTCCCGGTTTTCCCCGGGCGGCCACGACGACGCTTACTGGCGGGGGATCCTGCCGGACGTCCTGGAGTTCGTCGGGCAGCGCCTGTCGTGACCGGTTCTCCGGGCGTCAGGCCACGATCGCGAAAGCGCCGTAGTACTCGCCGTCCATCTCCCGGGTGCCGCTCCGGTCCGGGCTGACCTCGGCTCCCACCCAGCCCTGGAACGCCCCCGAGTCGTCGATCACCTGCAGCAGCGGCCGCACGTGGCTGTTGCCCAGGTAGCACCCGTCGTAGGACAGGCACTCGCACCAGAACTCGTAGCTGTTGCGCCGGCCGCCGAAATCGCCGGTCAGGTAGTAGAACCGGCGGTCGCCGCTGTCGGCGAGCTTCTTCACGCACGCGTCGTACTCGGCGGTCCCCGGGTTCGGGCAGCAGGATGCCGCGTCGCAACCCGCGTTCTTCTGCACATACCCGAGGCACGAGCCGTCGGTGCAGGCGTTCCAGGTGGGGCCCACCGTGAAGCTGCTGCCCGATCCCCGGGCCACGGTGGTGACTTTCAGCTTGTTCCAGCTGTGGGCCTCGTACTGGTACGACCGCTGCGTGGCGCGGATCGTGCTCATCGACGCCTTGCTCGTCTGCGCCAGCGAGGCGTTGCTCCCGTACGCGTAGCCGCCGGTGATCGAGTAGGTGTCGGTCACCAGCTGCATCCGGCCCAGGCCGGGGTGCAGCTCGGAGACCGCCCAGGTCTCGCCGAGGTTCACCGCGGTCGTCGAGCCGTTGATCGTGCTGCTCGTCCAGGTGATCGTCACCTGACCGGACGCCGAGTCGTAGGCGTACGTGCCGGTGAAGTGGCCGTTCGGGTCACCGGTGAACCCGGGCGCGGTCTTGATCGGGCAGTTGTTCCGCGGGTTGGTGCCCGGCTGGAACTCGCCGCAGTAGTAGACGTCCCCGCTGTTCACCGGAACGGGGTAATCGCGCTGGCTCCACGTCCAGAAGTTGTGCTGGACGGCGTTGCTCGACGGATCGAACACGAGGTAGCCCAGCCGCAGGTAGTTGCTGCCGGCCGCCGAGGTGAACCCGGCGACGCTGACCACCCAGTTCTGCTTGCCCAGCGGCGGTGGCGCGGCGTGCGCGGCGGACGCGCCGAGCAGCAGTGTCGAGGCGAGCGCCGAAAGAATGATCGTCACGAACACGCCGAACCGGCGGAAAACCCCCATCTGCATGGGCGAAGCGTAACTCACGGACACGCTATTTCGAAGCGAACAGAATCGCCTGCGAAACCTCGGCCTCCGGATCGAGCAGCCATTCCGCGTCCACGGTGAACCCGGCGTCCCGCACCCGCCGGGCCAGCCACCACGGCTGCCGCAGGTGGACGTGGACCCGCATCGGGTGGCCGCCGTAACCCTGCGTCTTCAGCCGGGTGCCCACCCCCACGTGGTACCCGATCATCAGCAACCCTCCCGGCCGCAGGACGCGGTGGAAGTGCCCCAACGTCACCGGCACCGACTCGTCCGGGACGTGGATCAGCGACCAGGACGCCAGCACTCCCGCGACCGACGCGTCCGGCAGCGCCAGGTCCGTCATCGACCCCACCTCGAACCGCAGCTGCGGGTGTGACCGGCGGGCCAGGTCGACCATCCCCGGTGACAGGTCGACGCCGGACGCGTCGACGCTCAGCGAAGCCAGGTACGCCGTGAAGTGCCCCGGACCGCAGCCGACGTCCACCACCGGCCCGTCGACCTGCGCCGCGAACAGCGTCAGCGCCGCCTTCAGGTACGGCTGCTTCTCGAGCGCGTCCGACACCCACTCGGCGTAGCTCGAGGCCACCGTGTCGTACGAGGTGGCGGTGTCCGCGAGCCAGCTCATCGGGCCCGTAGGCCGTCGAGGACCATGCCGAGCGCCCGCCGCCAGTCCGGGGTGGCGGTCGCCGCGGCGAACACGATCGCCAGGTCCGTGGCCCGGAAGTCCGGCCGCAGCGCCCCCGCTTCCTGGGCGCGCGCGATGATCCGGTTGATCCGGGAACCGTTGGCCTGTTTGGCTTTCTCCAGTCCCGAAGCCGGGTCGAACGTCCGCGAGCACACCTCGGTGAAGCCGCGGTCGGAGACCTGCATCCGCACCGAACGCTCCAGGAACAGGACGAAACCGTCCCACGCGTCCACGCACGCGAGAGCCTCGTCCAATACGGCGTGCGCTTCCTGCAGCGACGGCAGGAAGGCGGCTTCGACGAGGTCGGCCCGCGTCGGGAACCGGTTGTACAGGGTGCCGATCGCGACTTCGGCGCGCCGCGCGATCTCGTCGAGCGGGGCGTCGACCCCCTTGGCCCCGAACACTTCCCGCGCCGCCGCGACCAGCGCCTCCCGGTTGCGCCGGGCGTCCGCGCGCAAGGGGCGTTCCTCGACGGTCACGGTCTGCGAGTATAGCCGTGTACGCCCGAGCGGCCCGTCCGGTTGCCTGCCTGATCGGAACCTCACAGTGGCCGCCGGGTGCCTCCGGCGGGAGCACAATGAAACGAGCGGGGTGTTCCCCGCACCGAGACGGCCACCGAGGGAGGTCGGCACTGTGCACTCCGACCTTTCCCCGTCCGGCCGCACCGGAGTCCTCCTCGTCGGCACCCGCGGGCAGCGGGGGCCCGGGGAGGTGCTGATCAGGATCAGGGGCGGCCTGGAAACCTTCCTTGCCTGGTCCGACACGGAGCTGCCGAAGGGCACGACCGTCCTGGTCGTGGAAACCCGGGGACGGCGCACGGTCGACGTCGTGGCGTGGGACGCCTCGGATCCCGATTCTTAGTGCTTGCGAAAAGGACAGCCGATGTTCGGTTATCGCGTGCCCGCTCCCAACGAGGCGATGCTGATCTCCGGGGGCAAGAACAGCAAGGGCGCGTCGCCGTTCCGGGTCGTCACCGGCCACGGTGCCTTCGTCATGCCCGTCTTCCGCAAAGTCCGGTTCCTCACGCTGGCCATGTGCGAAGCCGAAGTGACCGAAGTGTGCGTCACCAAGCAGGCCATCGCCCTGACGGTCCGGGCGGTGATCGCGTTCAAGGTCGGCAACGACACCGAAAGCATCGTCAACGCCGGCCAGCGGTTCCTCTCCGACCAGGACCAGATGTCCGTGCTGACCGGCCGGATCTTCGCCGGGCACCTGCGGTCCATCATCGGGTCGATGACCGTCGAGGAGATCATCACCGAGCGGCAGAAGCTCGCCACCGAGGTGCTGGACGGCTCCGCGGTGGAGATGGCCAAGATCGGCCTCACCGTCGACGCCCTGCAGATCCAGTCGATCGACGACATGAAGCTCGGCTACATCGCCGCGATGGCCGCCCCGCACAACGCCGCCATCCAGCGGGACGCCCAAATCGCCCAGGCCGTGGCGAACAAGACCGCGGCGGAGGCCGAACAGGAGTCGCAGCGGACGCAGGCCGAGTACGCCCGGCAGACGTCCATCGTGCAGGCGCGGTACCGCGCCGAGGTCGAAGCGGCCCAGGCTCAAGCAGCTCAGGCCGGCCCGCTCGCGCAGGCGAAGGCGCAGCAGGAGGTCATCGACGCGCGCACCGAGCTGGCCCAGCGCGAAGCCGAGCTGCGGCAGCAGCAGCTGGTCGCCGAGGTCATCAAGCCCGCCGACGCCGAGGCCGAGCGGATCCGCATCCTCGCGCTCGCCGAAGCGGAGAAGATGCGCGTGCAGGCGGAGGCCGCGGCGTCGAACAACCGGGTCGCGCTCGACCGGATGCTGATCGACCAGCTGCCGCAGATCGTCAAGGAAGCCGGGCGGGGCCTGTCGGGGGCGAACGTCAACATCCTCAACGGCGCCGACGGCCTCGGCGAGATGGCCGCCGGGCTGGTCGGCCAGGGACTGTCCATCCTGGACTCGGTGAAGCGCGGCCTGACCACCGCGCCGCCCGCGGCCGCGCCCGAGACGAACGGGCAGGCGCCCAAGCCGGGCGAGCTCACCGCTTCCTGACCGGGCAGCTCAGGACGCCGGTTTCACCGCGACGACCAGGTCGCGCAGGATGGCCTGGTCGACGCGGTGGGCGAACTCCGCCCACGGCCCGCCTTCGCGGACGTCGAGCCCGGCCTTCCGCAGCACCTCGACCAGCTCTTCGCGCGGCAGCACGGTGGTGTTCCACGAAATCCCGAGCGCTCCGCCGGGCTTCAGCACGCGAGTCCACACGGGAACGGCCGCCGCGAGCAGGTCGCGCGGGCTCCGCTGCAACCCGGCCTCGCGGTGGCTGCCGTGCTGGACGCCGTACGGCGCGTCGGTGACGATCACGTCGCAGGAGTTCGCGCGCAGCACCTCGTCGGTGGTCAGCGTGTCGGCGTTGAAGTAGGTGAGCTTGCGCGTGTCGCCCGCTTTGTACGCTTCCTTGTCGAGGGCGTACTCGATGTCGAGCCGCCGCCCGAGCCGCGCCTTGTTGCGCCGCAGCTGGCCGGACTCGGCGGTGTGCTTCACGCGCTTGTTCCGCAGCCACGTCTTGATGAACGCTTCGTAGGCCTCGAAGTCCTTCGCGTCGACGTCGAGGCCGGTCGCGTGCAGGCCGTACATCATCGCCTGGTTCAGCGTGGTCCCGCGGCCGCACAGCGGGTCGAGCAGGTACTTCGGCTCGGCCGGGAACGGGTCCGCCGTCGCCATCAGCGTGACGTTCACCAGCAGCTTGGTGAACAGCTCGTTCGTCTTGCCCGCGTACTTCTGGATGGTCAGCAGGTCCGAGTCCGCCTTCGCCAGCGGTGTCACCCGGACCGGCCGGAGGACGTCGTCACCGAGCTCGAACAGCGCGTACAGCGACGAGAGGTTCGACAGCAGCGCGAGGTCGCGCTCGCCGAGCGGTGCCGAGCTGGTGAAGCGGACGTAACCGACGCCGCCGAGCTCGACCTCCTCGATCGCGGACAGCTCGGCCGCCAGACCCGCGCCGAACACCGCCAGCTCGGCGCGCAGCAGCGCGGGGGCGGAGGCGGCGTAGACCCGGTTGGCCGACGGGTAGACCAGCATCGCGTACTCAGGCATCCCGCAGAGCGTAGCGTGACGCACCGTGACCCCTACTTCGGCGCAGGACATCCGGGACGCGGCCGCGCTGCTCGCGTCGGCCGGGGACGTGACGATCCTCGGCCACGTGCGGCCGGACGCGGACGCGCTCGGCAGCGCGCTGGCCCTCGGCCGGGCGCTCCGGCAGCGCGGGGCCCGCGTGCGCGTCTCCTTCGGCGAGCCCGACGAGGCTCCCGAGTCGCTGCGGTGGCTCGACGAGGACGGCCTGCTCACCCACCCGGACGCGCTCCCGGACTCCGAAGAACTGCTCGTCTGCGTCGACACGCCGACACCGAAGCGGCTCGGCCGGCTCGCCGGGCGCGTCGAACTCGCCGGCGCCGTGCTGGTGATCGACCACCACGCGACGAACACCTTCTACGGCACCTGCCACGTCGTCGACGAGAGCGCCGAGGCCAGCGCCGTCCTCGTGTTCCGCGTCCTCGACGAGCTGGGTGCCGAGCTGGACGAGCCGATCGCCCGGGGGCTCTACGCGGGGATCGTCACCGACACGAGCGGGTTCCGCCGCGCGAGCCCGGAGACCCACCGGATGGCGGCCCGGCTGCTGGAAGCCGGGGTGGAGGCGGAAGCGGTGGTGCGGCGGATCGTCGACGAACGCCCGTTCGCCTGGCTGCCGATGCTCTCGTCGGTGCTGCGCGGGGCCCGGCTGGAGCCGGAAGCCGCACAGGGCCGGGGTTTCGTGCACGCCGTGGTCGGCATCGACGCGGCCCGAACGGTCCGCGGCGAGGAGGTCGAGTCGGTGATCGACGTCGTCCGCTCGGTGCGCGAGGCGGCCGTCGCGGCGGTGCTCAAACAGGACCTCGCGCAGCCGGGGCAGTGGCAGGTTTCGTTGCGTTCCACCGGGATCGACGTTTCGGCGGTCGCGGCCGAGTTCGGCGGCGGCGGGCACCGGCAGGCCGCGGGCTGCACGGTCGCGGGTTCGGCCGACGAGGTCGTGGCGGGCCTGCGCGAGGCGCTGGAGCGGGCACCGCTGCTGTAGCGCGTCGGATGGCGGGGCCGGGAAGTTCCCGGGTTCCCGCCGGTCAGAACGGCCGGTGGCGGCGGTTAGAGTCCGGTTCGTGGTGAACGTGGAGGAGACCGAGCGGGTTCCGGCGAAGCGCGTGCTCGGCCTGGCCGTGCCCGCGCTGGGGGTGCTGGCCGCCGAGCCGCTGTACGTGCTGGTCGACACGGCCGTGGTCGGTCACCTCGACGCGTTGTCGCTGGCCGGGCTGGCGCTCGGCGGCGTCGTGCTGGCCCAGGTGTCGGGCCAGCTGACGTTCCTGTCCTACGGCACGACGTCCCGCACCGCCCGGCTGCACGGCGCCGGCCGCCGGGCCGACGCGGTCCGCGAGGGCGTGCAGGCGACCTGGCTGGCGATCTTCGTCGGGCTGTTCGTGCTGGCCGCCGGGCAGCTGCTGGCGTGGCCGATCGCGCGGGTGCTGTCGGGGAATGACGAGATCGCGTCCGCCGCCGTGTCGTGGCTGCGGATCGCGCTGTTCGGGGCCCCGCTGATCCTGGTCACCATGGCCGGCAACGGCTGGATGCGCGGGGTGCAGGACGCCGCGAGGCCGCTGCGGTACGTCCTGGCGGGCAACGGGATCTCGGCCGTCCTCTGCCCGGTGCTCGTGTACTGGGCCGGGCTGGGGCTGGAGGGCTCGGCGATCGCGAACGTCGTCGCGCAGGTGATCTCGGCCACGCTGTTCTTCGCGGCCCTGGCGCGCGAGAAAGTCGGGCTGCGGCCGAACTTCAAGGTGATGCTCGCCCAGCTCGGCCTCGGCCGCGACCTGGTGCTGCGCAGCCTGGCGTTCCAGGCGTGCTTCGTCTCGGCGGCGGCGGTGGCGGCCCGGACGTCGACCGAGGCCGTCGGGGCGCACCAGGTGGTGCTGCAGCTGTGGACGTTCCTCGCGCTGGTGCTGGACTCGGTGGCGATCGCGGCGCAGTCGCTGGTCGGCGCGGCCTTGGGCGCGGGGTCGGCGCGGCAGGCGCGCGGGGTCGCGTCGCAGATCACCGGGTACGGGCTGCTGCTGGGCTGCTTCCTGTGCGTGCTGTTCGCGGCGCTGTCGTGGGTGCTGCCGCACGCGTTCACGTCCGACCCGGGCGTGCTGGCGGAGATCCCGCACGCGTGGTGGTTCTTCGTGGCTCTGCAGCCGATCGCGGGCGTGGTCTTCGCCCTGGACGGCGTCCTGCTCGGCGCGGGCGACGCGGCCTTCCTCCGCAACGCGACGCTCGGCAGCGCGGCCCTGGGCTTCCTCCCGCTGATCTGGGCGTCCCTCGGCTTCGGCTGGGGCCTCACGGGCATCTGGACCGGCCTGTCCCTGTTCATGCTCCTCCGCCTGGCCGCGGTCCTGGCCCGCTGGCGTTCCGGAACCTGGGCGGTAACCGGCGCCACCCGCCCCACCTGACCCCGTATCCGAACGGTCGGCCTGCGTACCCAGGGGGTCGGCCTGCGTACCTGGAGGGTCGGCTCACGAACCGACCCTCCAGGTACGCAAGCCGACTCTCCAGGTACGCAAGCCGACCGTCCGGGTACGCAGGCCGACCCGCTGAGCTCGGGTGATGGGGGTTACCTGTGGGGAAAACCACCCGGGTCGCGGCTATGGTTCTTCGTTGCTTAGGCGCTACAAATACTGAGGACGGCAGCGTGGGCGTCCTGCGCCCTGAACTCGCTCAACCCTGGAGGAAGCCGTGCCCGCCACCGGCCGTGCCACCGCCCGGTCCTGGCTGATCTGGCTCGCCGCCGTCACCGTGTACCTCCTCGCCGTCTTCCACCGGACGTCGTTCGGGGTCGCCGGGCTGCAGGCCGCCGAACGCTTCGGCGTCGGCGCCGCCGCGCTCGGCACCTTCACCGTCCTGCAGGTCGGCGTGTACTCCGCGATGCAGATTCCGACCGGTGTCCTGGTCGACCGCTACGGCCCCCGCCGCGTCCTCGTGGCCGCCGTGCTGATCCTCGGCGCCGGCCAGCTCCTGCTCGGCGTCGCCCACTCCTACGGCCTCGGCCTGTTCGCCCGCGCCGTCCTCGGCCTCGGCGACGCACTCACGTTCGTCAGCGTCCTGCGCCTGGTCGCGGCCCACTTCCCGGGCCGCCAGTACGCGCTGCTGACGTCGTTCACCGCGGCCGTCGGCTACATCGGCAACCTCGCCGCGACCGTCCCGCTCTCGCTGGTGCTCGACAGCGCCGGCTGGACGCCCACCTTCCTCGCCGTCGGAGCCGTCACGGTCCTCTACACGGTCGTCGTGGCCTGGCGGGTCCGCGACGTCCCGGCGGGCGAACAGCCGCCGGTCCGCGAGAGCGTCCGCCCGCGCGAGCTCGCGGGCCGGGTCGCCGAAGCCTGGCGGACGCCGGGGACGCGCCTGGGCTTCTGGGTCCACTTCAGCACGATGTTCGCCCCGAACGCCCTGACGCTGCTGTGGGGCGTCCCCTGGCTGGTCCAGGGCCAAGGCCAGTCGAAGGCGACGGCGAGCGCACTGCTGACGGTGTTCGTGTTCGGCTCGATGGCGGGCGGCCCGCTGCTCGGCGGCCTGATCGGACGGCGCCCGTCGCTGCGGATGCCCCTGGTCGGCGGCTACATCGGCGGAGCGGCGCTGGTCTGGGCGGTGCTGCTGGGCTGGCCGGGCCAGGTGCCGCTGCCGGTCCTGGTCCCGGCGTTCGCGTTCCTCGCACTGGGCGGCCCGGCGTCGATGATCGGTTTCGCGCTGGCCCGCGACTACAACCCGCTGAGCCGCGTGGGCACGGCCACGGGCGTGGTCAACGTCGGCGGCTTCGTGGCGACGACGATCGCGGCACTGGCGGTCGGCGTCCTCCTGCAGCTGACCGGCGGAAACTTCCGGCTGGCGCTGCTGGCGCTGGTCGCGGTGCTGGCGTGGGGGACGTTCCGCCTGCTGGTGTGGTGGCGCCGGACGCGCGCCCACCTGTTCCTGGCCGAGGCCCGCGGCGAGGAGCTCCCGGTCCGCATCACCCGCCGCCGCTGGGACGCGGCCCTCCCCGAGACGCCGATCGTCGCCGCCTGATCACCCGCGCCGGGGCACCAGCCAGCACAGGCAGAAGGGGTGCCCGGCCGGGTCGGCGTACACCTGGAAGTCGTCCCCGGACGTGCTGCCCGCCGCGGGCTTCAGCACGGTCGCGCCGAGGGCCGTGACGTGCTCGTGCGCTTCGGCGAAGTCCTCGACCCACAGGTCGAGGTGGATCTGCTGCTTCACCGGGCCGTCCGGCCACTGCGGCGGCGTGTGGCCGGGCGCGAGCTGGACGCCGATCCGCGGCGCCCCGTCCACCAGCACCATGTGCCAGTCGCCGTCCTCGTCCACCTCCCCGCCGAGGACCCCGGCCCAGAACCGGCTTTCGGCCGCGAGGTCGGCCGCGTCGAAGGTGACGACCTGGTGGTTGATCCGCATGGCCCCATCCTGCCGGAATCACCGCCTGATCGGCGCCTGCCTCAAGCGCCCCAAGGTGGCCTCCGTTGAGGGTGGCGGCGGGGGCATGGATGGAGCAACCAAGGCCGCCTTGGGGCGCTTGCCGAGCCGGGCCGAGCGGCCTGATCGATCCCCAACAAGCGGCCAGTAGGGTTTGCCGCGTGTCGAGCCCGAAACCGCCCCGCCGCCCCGCCCCGCCTCCCGGCCTCCTCATCGTCGACAAGCCCGCCGGCATGACGTCCCACGACGTCGTCGCGCGCGCCCGGCGGATCATGGGGACCCGCAAGGTCGGGCACGCCGGCACGCTCGACCCCATGGCCACCGGCGTCCTCGTGCTCGGCATCGAACGCGCCACCAAGCTCCTCGGCCACCTCGCGCTGGACCGCAAGACCTACCTCGCCACCCTCAGCCTCGGCAGCAGCACCACCACCGACGACGCCGAGGGCGAAGTCCTCACCGAGGCCGAGACCACGAACGTGAAAGACGAAGACATCGCCACCGGAATAGCCAAGCTCACCGGCGACATCCAGCAGGTGCCCAGCGCCGTCAGCGCGGTCAAGATCGACGGCAAGCGCGCCTACGCCCGCGTCCGCGCCGGCGAGGACGTCGTCATCCCGGCGCGCCCGGTCACCGTCTACCGCTTCGACGTGCTCGGCGTCCGGCACGAGGAGGACCACGTCGAGGTCGACGCCGTCGTCGAGTGCTCCTCCGGCACCTACGTCCGCGCCCTGGCCCGCGACCTGGGGGCCGACCTCGGCGTCGGCGGCCACCTGAAGGCCCTCCGGCGCACCACGGTCGGCCCGTTCACCCTCGCCAAGGCGAGGACCCTCGACCAGCTCGAAGAACAGCCCGAACTGAGCCTCGACCTCGACGCCGCCGTCGCCGCCGCGTTCCCGCGCCGGGATCTCGACGCCGCCACGGCGAAGGCGGTCCGGCACGGCCAGCGCATCCCCGCGGCCGGCGTCGAAGGCACCTACGGGCTCTTCGGACCCGACGGCCGGGTGCTCGCACTGGCCGCCGACGAACAAGGCGTGTCCCGCGCGGTGGTCGTGTTGCTGCCCGCCTAGGGTGGGCCCGAGAGACAGGGAGTGTGACGTGCTGCGGTGGCGTGGACTGGGGGACCTCCCCGGCAGCTGGGGCCGGTGCGTGGTCACCATCGGCGTGTTCGACGGTGTCCACCGCGGGCACCAGGAGCTGATCAGCCGGACGGTGGCCGCGGCCGCCGAGCGCGGCCTGCCGGGCGTGATGCTGACGTTCGACCCGCACCCGTCCGAGGTGCTGCGCCCGGGCAGCCACCCGGCGCAGCTGACGACGTTGCGGCGCAAGGCCGAGATCGTCGAGAGCCTCGGCATCGACGTCTTCTGCGTGCTGCCCTTCACCCTCGAGCTGTCCCGGCTGCAGCCGGAGGAGTTCGTGCACGAGGTGCTGGTCGACCGGCTGCACGCGGCCGCGGTGATCGTCGGCGACAACTTCACCTTCGGGGCCAAGGCGGCCGGCGACGTCGCCATGCTGCGCACCCTCGGCCGCCGGTTCGGCTTCGCGGCGTTCGGTGCCGAGCTGCAGGGCAAGGAACTGTCCGAAGAGGACCAGTCCGCGATCACCTTCTCGAGCACCTACGTCCGGTCCTGCATCGACGCCGGTGATGTCCTCGCCGCCGCCGAAGCCCTCGGCCGCCCGCACCGCCTCGAGGGCATCGTCGTCCGGGGCGACGGGCGCGGCCACGAGCTCGGCTACCCGACGGCGAACCTCTCGACGCCGCGGTTCGCCGCCGTCCCGGCCGACGGCGTGTACAGCGCGTGGTTCACCCGTTCGGCCGATCCGACACGTCGGCTGCGCGCCGCGGTCTCGGTGGGCACCAACCCGACGTTCTCGGGGCGCGAGCGGACCGTCGAGGCGTTCGTCCTCGACGTCGACGAGGACTTCTACGGCCAGCACGTGGCCATCGACTTCGTGACTCGGCTGCGTGACCAGGTGCGGTTCGCGGACTCGGCCGGGCTCGTCGCGCAGATCGACGACGACGTGGTCGAGACGAGAAAGGCACTGGAGGTGCCCCCGGACGCCCTGACCGGGGACGAATAGGGGATAACGCGGTCACGGCCGGGGCAGCGATGGCAAGATGCTCACGGACGGTGTGCGCGAAAAAAAATAAGGGGAGCTGGTGGAGGACCACAAGATCGTCCAGCGGAACATCGCGTTGCAGCGTGAGTGGTACGGGGAGCCGCTCGGCGACCGCGTGCGACGGCTCGTCGTCGCGTTCGACGTTTCGCAGGCGTTCCTGGCCGAGGTCCTCGGGATCAGCGCTCCCATGCTCAGCCAGGTGATGAGCGGGCGGCGGGCGAAGATCGGCAACCCGGTCGTGCTGGCCAGGATGATCATGCTCGAGCGCAAGATCCTGGTCCCCGAGGTCGCCGCCGGCAACCGCGAAGCGATGCTGGCCGCGATGGAGGACGTCCGCGACTCCCGGCCCACCGTCGGCCGCGACAACATCCCGGTGGTCAACGAAGACCAGAAGGTCCTCGCCTACCTGCGCGACCTGGCCGAGGACGAGGACCTCGGCGAGGCCGCCAAGCGCCTCGACGACGACTTCCCGGCCATCGCCGACCTGCTCCGCCGGGCGGGCAACGGCTCCTGATGCCGGTCCTGTTCAGCGCCCTGCTCCCGCCGGCCGACGTCGTCGAGCAGGTCGCCGCGGCCCTCGGCGAACCCGGCGACGGCCTGCGCTGGGAGCCGCCGGAGCGCTGGCACATCACCCTCGCCTACTACGGGCCGGACGACGTCGGGACGCGCGCCGCCCGGCTGGGCGAGCGCCTGGCCGGCCGCGGCGCGGTCGACGTCCGGCTGGAAAAGGCCGCGACGTTCCCCGGGGTGCTGTGGTTGACTGCCACCGGACCGGAGCTGACGCCGCTCGCGCACGCCGCGGGCGCCGACGCCGAACCGAGGCCCTACCGGGCCCACCTGACGCTCGCGCGGTTCCCCCGGGAAGAACCCGGGCTCGCCGCGCGTTGGACCAAGAGCCTCGAGAGCTTCACGAGCCGGCGCTGGCCGGCCACCGAGGTGGCGCTGATGACCAGCGAGCGTGAGGCCGGTGGCCCCCGGTACCGGGTGGCCCGGAAGTTCGCGCTGGAGCCACGCAGCTGAAGACGCAGTTCAGCGGGCTGGTAACCTCAACGATCGGGTCCGGCTGCAGTCCGTGGCGGCCGTGACCGTCTTCCCGGCGTGCATCCGGCGTCCGGGGCCGCACGGCACTGATTATCTCGAGGAGCAACACAAGTGGCGCTGTCCACCGAAGAGAAGAAGTCGATCCTGGCCGAGTACGGCGTGCACGACTCGGACACCGGATCCCCCGAGGCCCAGGTGGCGCTGCTCACCAAGCGCATCGTCGGCCTCACCGAGCACCTCAAGGCTCACAAGCACGACCACCACTCGCGTCGCGGGCTCCTGCTGCTGGTCGGCCGTCGCCGCCGGCTGCTGAACTACGTGATGAAGGTGGACATCGAGCGTTACCGTGCGCTGATCCAGCGCCTCGGCCTGCGCCGATAGCTGCAACCGAGGGGGAGTGACCACCGGGTCGCTCCCCCTCGTCGCAGGAACAACACCAAACGGCGCGAGCGCGCACGAGGGTCCGTCCGCCGGTCCTCGGTAGTGGTTCCCGGGTAGCGTCCCGTGAACTTCGATCGAAGACCGGCCTCATTCCTCGAGCGTCCTCAGGCGAAACGGGTCCCAGGGTGGGAGACTCGCGTCGTACGAAGGAACCAAAGAGGAGAAACATCTATGACCGACTCCACCGGAGTCACCGTGCACGAGACCGAAGCCGTCATCGACAACGGCAAGTTCGGCACTCGCACCGTTCGTTTCGAGACGGGCCGCCTGGCCAAGCAGGCCGCCGGCGCCGTCGTCGCGTACCTCGACGAAGAGACCATGCTGCTCTCGGCGACGACCGCGTCGAAGCACCCGAAGGACCACTTCGACTTCTTCCCGCTGACCGTGGACGTCGAAGAGCGCATGTACGCCGCGGGCCGCATCCCCGGCGCGTTCTTCCGCCGCGAGGGCCGCCCGTCGACCGACGCGATCCTGACCTGCCGCCTGATCGACCGGCCGCTGCGCCCGTCGTTCGCCGACGGTCTCCGCAACGAGATCCAGGTCGTCATCACCGTCCAGAGCCTCAACCCGGACGACCCGTACGACGTGCTGGCCATCAACGCCGCGTCGGCGTCGACCCAGATCGCCGGCCTGCCGTTCTCCGGCCCGGTCGGTGGCGTCCGCGTCGCGCTGATCGAGGACCAGTGGGTCGCGTTCCCGACCTGGTCGCAGCTGGAGAAGGCGACCTTCAACATGGTCGTCGCCGGCCGCATCGTCGGTGAAGACGTCGCGATCATGATGGTCGAGGCCGAGGGCACCGAGAACACGCTCGACCTGATCGCCGCCGGCGGCAAGGCGCCGGACGAGGCCGCGGTCGCCGCCGGCCTCGAAGCCGCGAAGCCGTTCATCAAGGTGCTGTGCGAGGCCCAGCAGAAGCTGGCCGACGTCGCCGCCAAGCCGACCGGCGAGTTCCCGGTCTTCCTGGCCTACGAGCAGGACATCTACGACGCCGTCGCGGCGATCGCCACCGATGACCTGGCCCGTGCGCTGCAGATCCCGGGCAAGCAGGACCGCGACGCCGCGACCGACGAGGTCAAGGCCGCCGTGCTGGAGAAGGTCGGCCTGGGCGAGGGCGAGGCCTTCGAGGGCCGCGACAAGGAGATCGGCGGGGCGTTCAAGGCCCTGACGAAGAAGATCATGCGCCAGCGGGTCCTCACCGAGAAGATCCGCATGGACGGCCGTGGCCTCACCGACATCCGGTCGCTCTCGGCCGAGGTCGCCGTGATCCCGCGGGCGCACGGTTCGGCGCTGTTCGAGCGCGGCGAAACCCAGATCCTGGGCGTCACCACGCTGAACATGCTTCGCCTGGAGCAGCAGATCGACTCGCTGTCCCCGGAGACGCACAAGCGCTACATGCACCACTACAACTTCCCGCCCTTCTCCACCGGGGAGACCGGCCGCGTCGGTTCGCCGAAGCGCCGCGAAATCGGCCACGGCATGCTCGCCGAGCGCGCCCTGGTGCCGGTGCTGCCGAAGCGCGATGAGTTCCCGTACGCGATCCGCCAGGTCTCCGAGGCGCTGGGCTCGAACGGCTCGACCTCGATGGGCTCGGTCTGCGCGTCCACCATGGCGCTCTACAACGCCGGCGTGCCGCTGAAGGCGCCGGTCGCGGGCATCGCGATGGGCCTCGTCTCCGACGAGGTCGACGGTGAGACCCGCTACGTGGCGCTCACCGACATCCTCGGTGCCGAGGACGCCCTGGGCGACATGGACTTCAAGGTCGCCGGCACCAAGGACATCATCACCGCGCTGCAGCTGGACACGAAGCTCGACGGCATTCCGTCGGAGGTGCTCGCCGCCGCGCTGAAGCAGGCGAAGGACGCTCGCCTCACCATCCTGGAGGTCATCGCCGAGGCGATCGACAGCCCGGACGAGATGAGCCCGTACTCGCCGCGCGTCACCAGCGTGAAGATCCCGGTGGACAAGATCGGCGAGGTCATCGGCCCGAAGGGCAAGATGATCAACTCGATCACCGAGCAGACCGGTGCCGACATCTCCATCGAGGACGACGGCACGATCTACGTTGGCGCGTCCGACGGCCCGTCGGCGGAGGCGGCGATCGACCTGATCAACGCGATCGCCAACCCGCAGCTGCCCAAGGTCGGCGAGCGCTTCCTCGGCACCGTGGTGAAGACGGCCGCGTTCGGCGCGTTCGTTTCGCTGCTGCCGGGCAAGGACGGCCTGGTGCACATCTCGAAGCTGGGCAACGGCAAGCGGATCAACAAGGTCGAGGACGTGGTCAACGTGGGCGACAAGCTCCGCGTCGAGATCGCCGACATCGACAACCGCGGCAAGATCAGCCTGATCGTGGTCAAGGACGACGAGGCCGCCAAGCCGGCCGAGGGCGACGAGAAGCCGGCCGACGCCGAAAAGGCCGAAGCCAAGTAAGCACCGCTCGTTTCTGATCCGTGAAGGCCATCTCGGGGGTGTCCCCGAGGTGGCCTTCACGGCGAGTTGAGTAAGGAACCCATGGCACGGCAGGTTTCCGGGCACGAGCAGCCCGTCGGCACCACCCGCACGCTGGAGTCCACTTCGGACGGTGCGGTCGTCAAGCGCAGCGTCCTGCCCGGCGGCCTGCGCGTGATCACCGAGCACGTGCCCGCGTCCCGCTCGGCCACGGTCGGGCTGTGGGTCGGCATCGGCTCCCGCGACGAGCCCGCCGCCGTCGCCGGTGCCGCGCACTACCTCGAACACCTGCTGTTCAAGGGCACGAAACACCGCGACGCCACGCAGATCGCCGAGGAGATCGACGCCGTCGGCGGCGAGTTCAACGCCTTCACGGCGAAGGAGCACACCTGCTACTACGCGCAGGTCCTCGACGCCGATCTGCCGCTCGCGATGGACCTGGTCACCGACGTCGTGTTCGAGGCGCTCTGCACCGATCGCGACATGGACATGGAACGCAGCGTCGTCCTCGAAGAGATTTCGATGCGCGACGACGACCCCGAGGACCTGCTGCACGAGACGTTCGTGACGGCGATCCTCGGCGACCACGCGCTCGGCCGCCCGGTGCTCGGCACCGAGAAGTCGATCGTGGAGATGTCGCCCGGGGCCCTGCGGAACTTCTACAAGCGCCGCTACACGCTGCCGCGGATGGTTCTGTCCGTCGCCGGGAACATCGACCACAACCAGGTCCTGCGGCTGGTCCGCAAGGCTTTGAAGGAGCGCTTGGCCGGCACCGCGACGCCGATCGCGCCCCGCGAGGGCCGCGCCCGGATCAAGACGGTCCCGAAGCTGGCCCTGCACACCGACGACACCGAGCAGGCGCACGTCATGCTCGGCCTGCGGTCGCTGTCGCGCCACGACGACCGCCGCTTCGCCCTCTCGGTGCTCAACGCGGCCCTCGGCGGCGGCATGAGCTCGCGGCTGTTCCAGGAGATCCGCGAGCAGCGCGGGCTGGCCTACCAGGTGTACTCGTCGGTCGCGAGCTACTCCGACACCGGGCACATGGCCGTGTATGCGGGCTGCCAGCCGGAGAAGCTCGGCGACGTCGCCGGCGTCATCCGCGAGGTGCTCGACAAGGTCGGCGTCGACGGCCTGACCGAAGCCGAGGTGGCCCGCGCGAAGGGTCAGCTGCGCGGCGGGCTGGTGCTGGGGCTGGAGGACACGTCGTCGCGGATGTCGCGGATCGGCAAGAACGAGCTCAACTACGGCCGCTACCTGGGCGTCGACGACACGATCGCCCGCATCGACGCGGTCACCACCGACGACGTGTGTGCGCTCGCTCGCACTTTGTTCGCGCGGCCGGGCGGGGTCTCGGCGGCGGCGGTCGTCGGGCCGTACGCTCACGCCGACGACCTTCCTGACGACCTGCACGAGGTGATCGCTTCATGACCATCAACGTCGGTGTGCTCGGTGCGCGCGGCCGCATGGGCGCGACGGTGGTGAAGGCCGTCGAAGGCGCTTCGGACCTGAAGCTCGTGGCGGCGTTGGACGCGGGCGACGACTTCGCGGCGCTGGCCGACGCCCAGGTGGTCGTCGACTTCACCCACCCCGAAGCCGTGATGGGCAACCTGGAGTACCTGGTCGAGCACGACATCCACGCGGTCGTCGGCACGACGGGCTTCAGCGAATCCCGCTTGGCCGACCTGCGCGCGCTGCTGGAGCCGAAGCCGCAGCTGGGCGTGCTGATCGCGCCGAACTTCGCTCTCGGCGCGGTTTTGGCGATGCGCTTCGCGGCCCAGGCGGCGAAGTTCTACGCCTCGGCCGAGATCATCGAGCTGCACCACAACCGCAAGGCCGACGCGCCGTCCGGCACCGCCGCGCACACCGCCCGGATGATCGCCGCCGCGCGTGCCGAGGCCGGCGTGACACCGGGTCCGGACGCGACGACGGACGAGTTCGACGGCGCCCGCGGCGCGACGGTCGAGCAGGTCCGCGTGCACTCGGTCCGCCTGCCGGGCCTGGTCGCGCACGAGGAGATCCTGTTCGGCGGCGAAGGGGAGACCCTGACCATCCGCCACGACTCCCTCGACCGGACGTCCTTCATGCCGGGCGTGCTGCTCGGCGTCCGCGAGGTGCTGAAGCGCCCCGGCCTGACGGTCGGCCTGGAGAACGTCCTCGACCTGTGAGGGCCCGCAACGTGGCGCTGCTGCTGACGGCGGCGCTGGTCGTCTACCTGTTCCTGTTGGCGGACAGGGCGTTCGCGCTGTTCAAGACGGGCACGGGGGCCGGCATCGCCCTTGGCGCCGGCGTGCTCCTGCTGCCGGTTCTGGGCGTCTGGGTCATCGTGGTGACCTGGCGCAGCGGCCTGCAGGTCCAGCGCCTGTCCCGGCGCTTGGACGCCGAAGGCGCGCTCCCGGACGTCTCCGACCTCCCCCGCCGCCCCTCGGGCCGGGTCGATCGCGAAGCGGCCGACGCGTGGTTCGAGCAGCGCCGCGCCGAGGTCGAGGCCGACCAGGGCAACTGGCGCGTCTGGTACAAGCTCGCGTACGCCTACGACATCGCGGGGGACCGGCGCCGGGCCCGCGAGACGATGAAGAAGGCCGTGGACCTGGAAGCCGCCGAACGCTCAAGTGCCGGCTAGCTCCGGCGCGAAGACCTCCTCGACCTGCCACCGCCGCGACGAGAGACCCTGCTCGTGGTGGTACCGCAGGTACGTGTCGAGCGCGGTGCGGTTGGCGGAGATGCCGTAGGGCCACCAGTCCTCGCCGAACTCGGCGAGCGTGTCGTCGACCAGCGCGTTCGCCCACGGGAGCATGGTCTGCACCTGGTAGAGCCGCCGGCCGCGGCGGTAGCGCTCGGCCGCGGCGTCCTTCGCGGTTTCGAACATCGTGTAGACGCGACGGGCGAGGCCGGGGTCGTCCCGCAGCAGGTCCCGCCGGACGACGACGGTGTGCATGATCGGGAAGATCCCGGTCCGGCGGTGGTAGTCGCGCTCCCGGTCCCGGAAGTCGGGGAACAGCCGGGCGACGTTCGGCGAGCCGTCGAGCACGCACTGCGGGACGTTCGCGGAGAACAGCACGTCGATTTCCCCGCTGTCGAGCATGGCGCTCAGCGTCTTCCCCGCGCCGGCCGTGGTGACGTCGACGGCGCCGGGGTGCGGGTGCGGGACGAACCCGAAGGGCTCCGACGGGTGTTCGAGCCCGCCGATCACCCAGCGGTTCTCTTCGGGCCGGAAGCCGTACTCGTCCATCAGGACGCCCTTGGCCCAGACGCCCGAGTCCTGCCCGTAGGTCCCGAACTCGCCGATGGTCCGGCCGGTGAGGTCGCCCGGACCGGTGATCCCCGAGTGGGTGTTGACGAAGACGCACGAGTGCCGGAACACGCGGTTCGGGAAGATCGGCAGCGCCACGAACGGCGTGCCCCCTTCCAGTAGCCGCAGGTAGAAGGTCAAGCCGAGCTCGGCGACGTCGAATTCGCCGCGGACGGCCCGTTCGAAGATCTCGGGCAGGGTGGCCGCGGTTTCGACGTCGCCGGGCAGTTCACGGGTCGTGTCGTAGGTGAAGGTGCCGATGCGCATGGTCCCGATCATCGGCGCGCCGGGGCCGCGAGGTCCAAGACCGGTTGCGGCAACTCGATACCGTGGGGGTATGGACTTGCGGGTGCTCCGCTATTTCGTCGCGGTCGCCGAGGAACGGCACATCGGCCGCGCGGCGACGCGGCTGCACATGGCGCAGCCGCCGTTGAGCCGGGCGGTGCGCGGGCTGGAGGACGAGCTCGGCGTGACGCTGTTCGAGCGCACGCCCAAGGGCGTCACGCTCACCGACGCGGGCGCGGTCCTGTACGACGAGGCAGTGGCGCTGCTGGCCCAAGCGGGCCGCATCCGGGAGCGCGTGACGGCGGCGGCGACCCTGGCGGTGGGCACCCTGGCGGACGCCGCGGAGCAGGTGGGCGCCCGGCTGGTCGCGCACTTTCGCGAGCAGCACCCGCACGTGGACGTCCGGGTGCACGAAACGGACCTCACGGACCCGACGGCGGGCCTGCGCGCGGGCTCGGTCGACGTGGCCCTGACCCGCACGCCGTTCGACACCACGGGCCTCGGCGTCCACGTGCTGCGCCGCATCCGGGCGGGCGTGGTGCTCCGCGACGACGACCCCATGGCCGATCGGGCCGAGGTGTCGACGGCCGAGCTGGCCGGACGCCGCTGGGTCCGCCTCCCGGACGGCACCGACCTCCGCTGGACCGCCTACTGGACGGGCGGCCCGCCCGGCGAGGAGGCCCCGGTCATGCGGACGATCCAGGAGTGCCTGCAGGCGGTCCTGTGGAACGGCACGGCCGCCCTGGCCCCGGCCGGCCAGCCGGTGCCGGCGGGGTTGCGCGTGGTCCCCGTGTCGGACCGGCCGCCGAGTGAGCTGGTGGTGGCCTGGCCGAAGGCGGCGAGCAACCCGCTGGTGCGCAGTTTCGTGCGGATCGCCGTGGGTGGTTTCGTTTCGCCGTAGCGGCGGTGTGGCATTTCGCTGACAGTTGTCGTTCATTCGGGAAATGGGCGGCGTTCGTACTATCTGCCGCATGAAACCGACTTCGTCTTCTCCTGGTTGCCGGGCGTTGTCCGCGTCGCTGCGTGAGGTGCGTGAGGCGCGGAAGTTCGGGTTGCGCGAGCTGGCCCGGGCGCTGGAAGTGGATCCGCGGTTGCTGTCGCAGTGGGAACTGGGGGTCCGGGTGCCGCCGATCGAGGAGGTGGCGCGGATCCTGGGGTACCTGCGGGTGGATCGCGTGGTGACCAACCGGATCCTGGCCTTGGTGCAGCACGTGAAGGAGCCGAACTGGCTGGACTCCAACCCGGCGGATCTCCCCGCAGCGCTCACCGGGGTCATGCAGTGCGAGCGGACCGCCAGCCGGATCACGAACTGGTCCCCGCTGATCATCCCGGGTTTGCTGCAGACCCCGGACTACGCCCGCGCTTTGCTCGCCGCCTCCGATATCACCGTGGAAGAAGTCGATGCCCGGCTGGTGGCGCGCCTGAAACGGCAGCGCATTCTTTCCGGTTACGATCCGGTTCGGCTCAAAGCCATCATCTCCGAGCAGGCGATCCGCGAGGTGGTCGGCGATCCGGACATCATGTCCGACCAGATCGACCACCTGCTCCGGCTAGCTGTTACATCTAACATTTCAGTGCGCGTTGTGCCTGCTGATGTGGGCTACCACCCGGGTAAGGCGGGCGTGTTCACTCTCTACGACTTCCCGGCCGATCCGTCCATCGTCTACATCGAGCACCATCACGCCAGCGCCTTCATCAACGAGTTGGAGGCTACCGCCAGCTATCAGAAGCTAGTTAAGCTCTTGCAGGGCAAGGCATTCACTGAAGAGGCCTCGCAAGCTCTGCTTCGGGAGGCGGCGCGATAGGTCGGAGGCGTTGTGTACACCTGGCGAAAGTCGAGCTACACCGCGAAAGAAGAGTGCGTCGAGGTTCTTCTCGCCGATACTGTCGGCGTCCGCGACACCAAGGCCCGGCACCTCGGCCAGCTCACCGTCTCGCGCGCCGCTTGGTCCGCCCTGGTCTCAGTGGTGCAGCCAACCCGCGAACACCGCGGGTGAAGCCGCTATCAAACTGAAGCGGATCCACCTTCCGGCGAGTCCCGTCGTCAGGAAGGTCGCGAGCCGCATTCGCACCAGCCCGGCCAGCACGCTCGTCGCCATGAACGGGGGCAGCCCCACCAGCGAACTCACGCCGTACGTCCCGGCCATCCAGTGCGGGTGCCGCTGGCAGCGCTCGCGCAGCCGATCGACCCACCCGCGGATGCGCTTGGTCCGCAGCTGCCAGCGCACGCGCCGGGGCGTCAGCGGGCGCTCGCGGTGCAACCGGTCGTGCAGCGGCTTCGGCAGCTTGATCGTCCCGCGTGCGGCCAGGTAGTACAGCGTCTTGCCGGCGATCTGCCCGACCGCCACCGCCGCGCCGAGCCACAGCCAGTGCAGGCCCGGCTGGCTCGCGCAGAGCCCGAGGAGGAACACTTCCGCGTTGATCAGGGGCACGATGGCCGAACCGAACGCGACGCCCAGCGTCAGCAGGATCCAGCTCATCCGTCACCTCCTGAAAACCGCTCGCGTTCTTCCAAGTTATCAGTTCGAAATCTCCGCGCACGGGGGTTAGCCCCCGTCTTCGGCGGGTGGTCGGCACCAGAAGATCACCTGCCGGACGGCTGCCCGTCACCTCCCGTCGGAACACTGACGGGGTGGCCGCCGAGCAACCCCGTACGCCCGCTGACCGGTTCGGCGCTCTCTGCCGGGCCGTCGTGCGCGTACTGCCACTCGGGTTGTCGCGGGTGGTCGCGCCGACGTTTCTCGGCTTCTGCCTCATCAACGGGTTGACGTTCGGCGTCGACCTCGGGTTGCTGACCGTCTTCCACGGGGTGCTCGGCTGGCCGGTGTGGCTGGCGATCACGGTGGCGTACGCCTGCGCGTTCGGGCTGAGCTTCGCGCTGAACCGGACGTTCAACTTCCATTCCCACGCCGCCGTCGGAATCCAGCTCGTGCTTTACATCGTGGCCATCTGTGTCAATTACGCGGCGTTTCTGCTGGGTGTGGGCGCGGGGCTGACGGCGCTGGGCGTCGAATACCACGTCTCGCGGCTGCTCGCGGGCGTGTGCGAGGGCGTGTTCATGTACGCCGTGATGCGGTGGGTGATCTTCCGGGATTCAGGCCAGCGACAGGTCGAGGGTGCCGGTGAGCCGGACCTCGCGGAGGGTGCGCTCGCCGGTGTCGAGGGTGCGGACGGTGCCGTCGGGGTTCCAGCCGGCCCGGCGGTAGAAGCCCAGGGTGGCGTGGTCGCCCTGGGCGACCCAGGCGATGCCGCGGGAGGCGCCGTCGGCCCGCAGGCCCGCGGCGGCCGTCGCGAGTAGCCGTCCGGCGTGCCCGCGGCGGCCCCAGCGCGGCTCGACGAGCAGGGTGGCGATCAGCCCGGTCGTCTCGGCGTCCTCGGGCAGGCTGCCGTCGGCCTGGGCGACCTCGTCCTCGGGCGCGCGGCCGGCGACGCAGAACCCCACCGTGAACTCGCCCTCGGTGGCGACGTAGACGAGGCTGCCGGGGTAGTCGATGGTCTCGCTCCAGGTGCCGGCGAGGTCGGTGGCGTCCAGCTGGGCCACGGCCTGCTTGCCGAGCAGGTCTTCGTAGGCGGCGTGCCAGGTGTCGCGCTGGATGCGGGCGATCTCCGCGGCGTCGGACAGATCGGCGGGACGGACGGCGGCGTCGCTCATGGGCCTGAAATTAGTACAGCGGAGCGCAGCTCCTCCGTTGAGGGCGGTGGTGGGGGCATGGATGGATAGCGGGGCGCCGGTTTTTGTCGGTGGTGGGTGGCACCATGAGCGCACCATGCAAACGATCAGCGTCTCGACGGCCCGGAAGACGTTCCTGGCCGCACAGGGCTTCACCGACCCGCGTCCGTCCGGCGTGCCTTCGCGCCAGCACCTGAAACGGGTGCTGTCGCGGGTCCAGCTGCTGCAGCTGGACTCGGTGAACGTGGCGGTCCGCGCGCACTACATGCCGGTGTTCTCGCGTCTGGGCGCGTACGCCCCGGCGTTGCTCGACCAGGCGGCGTGGGCGAACTCGGCGCGCCGCCCGCGGATGCTGGTGGAGACGTGGGCCCACGAAGCGAGCCTGCTCCCGGTCGAGGACTGGCCCCTGATCCGCTCGGGCGCCAAGCGCGACGGCTGGTGGCGGCACTACGGGCCGTTGATCGAGAAGTCCCCGGGCCTGGTGGACGAGATCCTGTCGGTGGTGAAGGAGCTGGGCCCGATCGGCGCGGGCGGGATCGAGCGAGCGGTGGAGGCCGACGCCCAGCGGCGCGGGCCGGGCTCGTGGTGGGAGCGGTCGGAGGTCAAGCGCGTCTGCGAGTACCTGTTCGGCATCGGCCAGCTGACCACGGGCACGCGGCGCTCGTTCGAGCGTCTCTACGACCTGACCGAGCGGGTGGTCCCCCCGGAGATCCTGGCGCAATCGGTGTCCGCCGAGGAGGGCGCGCGCGGCTTGATCTCGCGGTCGGCGCGGGCACTGGGCGTGGCCACGGAGACGGACCTGCGCGACTACTACCGCCTGGGCCCGGCCCCGGCCCGCCAGGCGGTGGCGGAGCTGGTGGAGTCGGGCGAGCTGGAGCCGGTGGCGGTCCGCGGCTGGAAGCAGGTGGCGTACCGGCACGTGGCGGCCCGAACCCCGCGGACGGTGCCGGGCCGGGCGTTGCTGTGCCCGTTCGACCCGCTGATCTGGGAGCGGGCCCGCACGGAGCGGCTGTTCGGGTTCCACTACCGCATCGAGATCTACGTCCCGGAGCCGAAGCGGGTGTACGGGTACTACGTGTTCCCGTTCCTGCTGGACGGAGAGTTGGTGGCCCGGGTGGACCTGAAGTCCGACCGCGCGGCCGGGGTGCTGCGGGTCCAGGGGGCGTTCGCGGAGGAGGGGGTCGACGTGGCCCGGGTGCTCCCGGAGCTGGCGGCGGAGTTGCGGCACATGGCGGAGTGGCTGGGGTTGTCCGGTGTGACGGTCGGCCCCCGCGGCGACCTGGCGGAGCCGCTGGGCAAACTGGTCCGCTGACGGTTGTCCTCAATGGACTTTCCGGCGTCGTCGACGCCCGCAGCCTGTGTGCAGGCGAACGGGCCGTCCCCGGCACCCCCACCGGGAACGGCCCGTCCTTCCCCCTTTACTCAGCCCGCCGCGCGCGTCACCACGGCGTTGCCGGTGCCCGTGCGGGCTCGCACCTTCAGCTTCACGCCACCCTCCGGCGCCGTGTCCGCGACGTCCAGCTCACTGGACACCCGGCCCGCGCTGGAGGTCAGGTCGACCTCCGCCGACGTCCCGCCGCGGATGCCGATCCGGACTTCGCCGGACCCGGTGATCAGGTCGAGCGAGCCCGAGGCGGCGTCGGCCACCGACAGGTCGCCGCTGCCCGTGCGGGCCATCACCTCGCCCGAGACCGCGCCCAGCCAGACGTCGCCCGTGCCGGTGGCCAGCGAGGCGGAGCCGGTGATCGACGACGCTTCGACGTAACCGCTGCCGCTGCGCAGCTGCAGGCCGCCCAGCGTCGGGCCGAGCCGGACCGCGCCGCTGCCGGTGCGGATGGTGGCCGAGCCGTCGGCGCGGTCGAGCTTCACCTCGCCCGAGCCGGTCAGCAGGTCGACGCGGCCGGCCGAACCGGTCACCGTGACGTCCGCCGCGCCCGCCCGGACCTCGACGTGCGAGCCCGCCGGCGCGTGCACCTTCACCGCGAGCGCGGCGTTGCGCAGCTGCCACGCCTTCGGCGCCTGCACGACCAGGCGGTTGCCGAGCTTCTCGATCCGGCTCTGCCGCACCGCTTCGGCGGGGGAGGCGGCCGGGTCGACACCGAGCTGGTCGCCGAAGCGCTCGCCGACCCAGGACAGCAGGCTGTTCACGCCCGCCACCCACGGCTGCTGCTCGCCCCGGTCGTGCCGCAGCTCCACGCGGGCGCCGGAATCGCCTTCGAGGACGATCTCGACCCGGCCGATCGTGACGCTGACGTCCAGCTCCAGCGGGACGTCGGTCTGGAACTCGTCGATCCGGACCAGTTCGTCGTCCGGCTCGCCGGCCGGTGTGGTCTGTTCTTCACTCATCGTCTCGTCCCCTCAGCTTTCGACCCAGCCGTGCAGGTGCGACCCGCCGCCCTTGCCCTGGTGCTTGCTGCCCCCGCCGCCGCCGAGCACGCCGTGGCCCAGCGCGCCTTGCACGGCCTGCGAAACGAACGTGTTCAGCGAGACGCCCTGGGCGGCGGCGGCGCGTTCGGCCTGGCCCTTGATCTGCTCGACCAGCCGGAGCGTGATCCGGCTGATGTCGCCGCCGTCGATCGGCGACGACGGTGGTGGCGGTGTGGTGTCACGTGGTGTCGCGCGTGACGTCGTCTCCTCGGCGGTGCCGGTGACGACCACGCGGACGTCCCGCCCGTCGAGCCGCACGTCGACCACCTGGCCGGGCAGTGCGGCCGTGACCTCGGCGGCGAGGTCGGCGAGGGCGTTCATCAGCGTCAGGCGGACGGCGGGTTCGAGCGCGGAGGACAGCAGCGCGGCCGCCCGCCGGGTGTGCTCGTCCCCGGCGGCAGCCGTGTTCGCGAGGTCCTCGCGAAGGTTGGCGATGTACGGCGTCAGGTCCATGACACCACTATGACGTCATTCGTGACGTCAGTCAAGGCGGCCGCGATGTCACGTGTCCCTCGGAAGTGACGGCCCCACCCGCGGTTAGGCTGCGCGAGAGCCGGGAGAAGGAGTGCTGACGTGACCGGAACGGTGTCACCCAGAGTGCAGCTGATCGCGAAGACCGAGTTCTTCCCGCCCGGGGACGTGCCGTGGTCGACCGACGCGGACGGTGGCGAAGCGCTGGCCGAGTTCGCCGGCCGCGCCTGCTACCAGTCGTGGAAGAAGCCGAACCCGGCGACCGCCACCAACGCCGGCTACCTCGAGCACATCATCGACGTCGGGCACCTTTCGGTGCTGGAGCACGGTTCGGTGACCTTCTACATCACCGGCATCTCCCGCTCGCTGACCCACGAGCTGATCCGCCACCGCCACTTCTCCTACTCCCAGCTCTCGCAGCGGTACGTCCCGGAGCGCAACGCCGAGTTCGTCGAGCCCGAGGTGATCGCGAACGACCCGGTGCTGCACGAGAAGTTCCTCGCCGCGACGCAGGCGAGCGTCGACGCCTACACCGAGCTGCTGGCCGGGCTGGAGGAGAAGTTCGCCGACGTCCCGAGCGCGACCCTGCGCCGCAAGCAGGCCCGCCAGGCCGCGCGCGCGGTGCTGCCGAACGCGACCGAGACGCGCATCGTCGTCACCGGGAACTACCGGGCGTGGCGGCACTTCGTCGCCATGCGCGCGACCGAGCACGCCGACGTCGAAATCCGCGAGCTGGCCGTGGAATGCCTGCGGCAGCTGCAGAAGGCCGCGGCGAACGTGTTCGCCGACTTCACCATCTCGACGCTGCCGGACGGCACCGAGATCGCCACGAGCCCGAAGGTGCTGGAAGCCTGATGAAGCGACTCGCGATCGACGTCCGGCCCGGCGAGTACGCCGTCGTCCGGCTGCCCGCGGACGCGGCGGTGCCCGCCGAGCTCTTCGCGCCCGGCGACGGGTTCGTCTCGGTGACGCGGACACCCGAAGAGCTGTCGGTGATCTGCCCGGCCGGCCGCGAGCCGGGCGGCGCCACGGCCGCCGAGGACGGGTGGCGCCTGCTCTCGGTCCGCGGCCCGCTGGAGTTCACGCTCACCGGCATCATCGCCGCGCTGGCCTCCGAGCTGGCCGCGGCCGGCGTCGCCCTGTTCTCGATGTCGACCTACGACACCGACCACATCCTGGTCCGCGGCGCCGACCTCGACGACGCTGTCACCGCCCTGCGTGACGCCGGGCACGAGGTCACGCACGTCTGACCGCTGTCCGTGAAGGCCACCTCCGCAAGCCCGGAGGTGGCCTTCACGGCTTTTCGGGGTACTCCGGCGTCAGGGTGGGAGTCGTCACCCTTGAAAAGCAAAGTTCGGCGTGCCTAAACTTCGGTTTGGGTTTCCCGACATCCGGTGAGAGGCAGGTTCCATGGCGGTGACCGAGGCAGTCCGCCCGAGCCTGGTGACCCGCCTGCGCACCGGCTCGGCCCTGCTCGGGCCCGCGTTCGTCGCCGCCATTGCCTACGTCGACCCCGGGAACGTCGCGTCCAACATCAGCGCCGGCGCCCGCTACGGCTACCTGCTGGTCTGGGTGATCGTGGCGGCAAACCTGATGGCCGTGCTCGTGCAGTACCTGTCGGCGAAGCTCGGCCTGGTCAGCGGGATGTCGCTGCCGGAGGCTCTGCGCGCCCGCCTGTCCCGGCCGGCCCGGCTCGCCTACTGGGCGCAGGCGGAGATCGTCGCCATCGCCACCGACCTGGCCGAGGTGGTGGGCGGGGCGATCGCGCTCAACCTGCTGTTCGACCTGCCGCTCGTCGCCGGCGGGCTGATCACCGGCGCGGTGTCGCTGACGCTGCTGGCGGTCCAGGACCGCGGCGGCCAGCGGACGTTCGAACGGGTCGTCACCGGTCTGCTGGCGGTGATCGCAATCGGGTTCCTGGCGAGCCTGTTCGTCGAGCCGCCGTCGGCCGCGGAGACGCTGGGCGGGCTGGTCCCGAAGTTCGACGGCGCCGGCAGCATCCTGATCGCGGCGGCCATGCTCGGCGCGACGGTCATGCCCCACGCGGTCTACCTGCACTCAGGCCTGGTCCGCGACCGCCACGGCCCGCTCGAACCGGCCAGCCGCCGCCGGCTGCTGCGCGCGACCCGGGCCGACGTCGGCCTGGCGATGCTGCTGGCGGGCGCGGTCAACCTCGGCATGCTGCTGCTGGCGGCGACGAACCTGCAGGGCCGGCCGGGCGTGGACAGCATCGAGGGCGCCCACGGCGCGGTGGCTTCGGCGCTCGGCCCCGGCATCGCGCTGATGTTCGCGATCGGCCTGCTGGCCTCGGGCCTGGCCTCGACGTCGATGGGCGCGTACGCGGGCGCGATGATCATGCAGGGGCTGCTGCGCAAGCGCGTCCCGCTGGTGCTGCGCCGCCTGGTGACGCTGACCCCGGCGATCGTGGTGCTGGCACTGGGCGCGGACCCGAGCGCGGCGCTGGTGGTCTCGCAGGTGGTGCTGTCGTTCGGCATCCCGTTCGCCTTGGTGCCGCTGATCCGGTTGACGGCGGACCGGACACTGCTGGGCGAGGACGCGAACCACCGCCTGACGACGGCGGCGGCCTGGGTGGTGGCGGCGATCATCATCGCCCTCAACCTGGTCCTGATCTACCTCACCGTCGCCGGCTGAACGCGATGGCCCGGATCTATGCCCTCAACGCCGAGTGCGGCGAGCGGGAGAACCACGCCCACGACCTCGCGCACCACTTCGACGGCTGGCCGGTGCGCGTTTTCAGCGACGGCACCGGCTGGTGGTGCGGGGTGGTGCCGGAAGGTCTCAGCCGCTCCGGGATCGGCTCGCCCGAGGACGCGGCAGCGATGACGGCGGCCGGCCGCCGGCTCTACTGGCTGCTGCGGACCGCCCCACCGGTCTACCGGTACGCGCTCGCCGGCGTCGAGACCGACGAGTTCCGCACGTACGCGGAACTGATGGCCGAGGAGGACCTGACGACCTTCCCCGGCCTCGTGGTCAGCGAAGACATCTGGACCGCGGCCGGCGAACGCACCGAGTTCAGCGGCTTCGCCCCGGGCTACCGGTGGATCCCCTACCGCGGCGAAACCCACCACTGACTTCCCTCCTGGCCCGCCGACCCTCCAGGTACGCAGGCCGACCCTCCGGGTACGCGAACCGACCCTCTGGGTACGCAGACCGACCCTCCAGGTACGCGAACCGGCCGGTTCACGTCACGAATTCCGCGGAACCCGCGGCGCCCTGCGGCGGTCCGACTAGCATCTGCGCGACCGCCGCCAAAAGGAGCACCGTGACCGACGAACGAACCCGGCCCTACCCGCCGCAGGCATCCGTCACGCCTGGTCAGCGGGTCGTCGCCGGCCGCTACCTCCTGCTCGGCGAACTCGGCCGGGGTGGCATGGGCGTCGTCTGGCGGGCGCAGGACCAGGTCATCGGGCGGCAGGTCGCCGTCAAGGAACTGCGGCTGCCCGACGCCGAATCCGCCGCCGTCTTCTCCGAACGCGCCCTGCGCGAGGTCCGCACCGGCGGGCGGCTCAACGACCCCGCCGTCGTCACCGTCTACGACGTCGTCACCGACGGCGGGACCACCTTCATCGTCATGGAGCTCGTCGAAGCACCCAGTCTCGCCGACCTCGTGCGCCGGCGGGGCCCGATGCCCGCCGCGCAGGCCGCGCAGCTGGGGGAGCGGGTGCTGGCCGCGCTGCAGGCCGCGCACTCCGCCGGGATCGTGCACCGGGACGTCAAGCCCGCGAACATCCTCGTCGCGCCGGACGGCCGCGTGAAGCTCACCGACTTCGGCATCGCCCACGCCGTCGACGACCCGCGGCTGACCACCAGCGGCATGATCGTCGGCTCGCCCGCCTTCATGGCACCGGAGCGCGTCGAGGGCCGGGAAGCGATGCCCGCGTCCGACCTGTGGTCCCTCGGCGCGACGCTCTTCTTCGCCGTCGAAGGTTCGATCCCGTTCGAGCGCGCGACCACCGCCGCGACGCTGCACGCGATCATGACCGAGATCCCGTACCTCACCCGCGCCCAGGGCCCGATCGCCGCGGCCATCCTCGGCCTGCTCGTCACCAACCCCGACGCGCGGCTGACCGCGGCCCAGACCCAGAACCTGCTGACCACGGCGCAGGGCGTGCGGCCCACGCCGCCGCACGGCACCGCGATGCTCGGCGCCGCCGCGCCGCAGCCACCCGCGAAGAAGTCCCGCCTCGCCCTCTGGCTGACGGCCGCCGCGGTGCTCGTCGTGGCCGCTCTGGTCGGCGGGTTCTTCGCGGGCAAGGCCTACGAGACGCCCGCCGCCGACAAGCAGAAGCAGCCGACCATGACCTACGGCGTCGGCGGGCAGCTGCGCACCGACATCGGCAGCTACTACCGGTGCTTCAACACCCCGGTCCAGGACGGCTCGATCATCAGCGAGCAGGACAACAAGAGCGAGTGCGACAAGAGCCACACGCTGGAGGTCTACGAGATCGGCAACCTGATCTCCGTCGAGAACTGGAGCTCCGACGACGCCAAGGTCGCGGCCTACCCCGGCCTGCCCGCGGCGACGGCCAGTGCCGAGGCGGCGTGCGCGACCGCCTTCCGGTCGTCCATCGTGCCCGACACCAAGCGACCGGACCTCACCTACCGCGCGCTCGTGCCCACCCAGGCCGAGTGGGAAGCCGCGCCGGCCAAGAACGAGGAACCCGCGCGCGAGTTCTACTGCCTGCTCGCCAAGGCCGACGGCGGCCCCATCACCGCCCCGATCGTGACCAAGGTCAAGTAGAAGTTCCGCGACGAACGGCCGCGTCCGGGAAATCCTCCTGGTGACCAGGTCGACGCGGTTTTCGTCGGACCCTCGGGGTACCTTCTTCCCATGTCCAACCCACCTACCACAGGCAGTTCGGGGGTCCGGGTGGCGGAGCCCCCGGCCCGGAGCGAAGCTCCGGTTGTTACAGCAGCGCCCGGACGGCCGTTCGGGCGCGTGCTCACCGCGATGGCCACCCCGTTCGACGCCGACGGCGCGCTGGACCTGAAGCGGGCGCAGGAGCTGGCCGAGCACCTCGTGGAGCTGGGGAACGACGGCCTCGTGGTCAACGGCACCACCGGCGAGAGCCCGACCACGAGCGACGCGGAGAAGCAGGAGCTGATCCGCGCCGTGGTCGAGGCCGTCGGCGACCGCGCGACCGTCGTGGCCGGCGCGGGCACCAACAACACCGCGCACAGCATCGAGCAGGCCAAGCAGGCCGAAGAGGCCGGTGCGCACGGCCTGCTGGTCGTCACCCCGTACTACTCGCGGCCCAGCCAGGCCGGGCTGTTCGCGCACTTCACCACCGTCGCCGACAGCACCGGGCTGCCGGTGTTGCTCTACGACATCCCGCCGCGTTCGGTCGTCCCGATCGAGGTCGACACGCTGCTGCGGCTGGCCGAGCACCCCCGGATCGTCGCGGTCAAGGACGCCAAGGGCGACCTGATCGCCGGCTCCGAGGTCATCGCCAACACCCACCTCGCGTACTACTCCGGCGACGACGGCCTGAATCTGCCGTGGCTGTCCGTCGGCGGCGTCGGCGTGGTGAGTGTGATCGGTCACGTCGTCGCGGGCCGGATCCGCGCCATGCTCGACGCCTACGAGAACGGCGACACCTCCACCGCGCGCACCAACCACCGCGGCATGCTGCCGGTGCTGCGCGCGATGTCGCGGGTCGGCGGGGTCGCCTTCAGCAAGGCGGCGCTGCGGCTGCGCGGCTTCGACATCGGCGACCCGCGGCTGCCGATCGTGGCGCCCACCGCCGAGCAGACGGCCTCGATCGCTGCTGATCTTGCCCAGGGCGGCGTGCCGCTGGGCGACACGGCGGCCCAGGACTGGCATGGTGAGCGGGTGGCACAAGCAGACTCGCGAGCGGCCTACGTCGCGCCGACCTCGCACACCAGCGTTGGGACCCTGCCTCGGTGAGCTCACTTCTCGTCGGCCCAGGCCCCACCAACGCCCCGCCCGCTCTGCCTGAAGGAGCCCTGCGCATCGTCGCGCTGGGTGGTATCGGCGAAGTCGGGCGCAACATGACCGTCTTCGAGTACGGCGGCCGGCTGCTCATCGTCGACTGCGGGGTGCTTTTCCCCGAGGACGACCAGCCCGGCGTCGACCTGATCCTGCCGGACTTCCGCGCGATCGAGGACCGCCTCGACGACATCGACGGCCTGGTGCTCACCCACGGGCACGAAGACCACATCGGTGCCGTCCCGTTCCTCCTGCGCCTGCGGCCGGACCTGCCGATCTACGGCTCGAAGTTCACCAACGCCCTGCTCGCGGCCAAGGCCAAGGAGCACCGGCAGCGGCCGAACCTCATCCAGGTCCGCGAGGGCGAGCGCCGCGACGTCGGCGCGTTCAACCTCGAGTTCTTCGCGGTGAACCACTCCATCCCGGACGCGCTCGCGGTGGCGATCCGCACCCCGGCGGGCGTGGTCCTGCACACCGGCGACATCAAGCTCGACCAGCTCCCGCTGGACGGGCGCCTCACCGACCTGGCCGGCTTCTCCCGGCTCGGCGACGAGGGCGTCGACCTGTTCTGCGTCGACTCGACCAACGCCGAGGTCCCCGGGTTCGTCATGCCCGAGCGCGACATCGGCCCGGTCCTCGACGACGTCATCCGCCGCGTCGACCAGCGCGTGATCGTGGCCTGCTTCGCCAGCCACGTCCACCGCGTCCAGCAGGTCCTCGACGCCGCGCAGCGGCACGGGCGCCGGATCGCGTTCGTCGGCCGGTCGATGGTCCGGAACATGGGGATCGCGGCCGAGCTGGGCCTGCTCAACGTGCCGGACGGCCTGCTGGTCGACCTCGACCAGGCGAGCACCCTGCCGGAGAGCAAGGTCCTGTTCGTCTCGACGGGTTCGCAGGGCGAGCCGCTCTCGGCGCTGTCGCGGATGGCGCGCGGCGAGCACCGGCAGATCTCGATCCGCGCGGGCGACACCGTCGTGCTGGCGAGCTCGATGATCCCGGGCAACGAGACAGCGGTGTTCGGCGTGGTCAACGGCCTGACCCGGCTCGGTGCGAACGTCGTCCACCAGGGCAACGCGAAGGTGCACGTGTCCGGCCACGCGTCGGCGGGGGAGCTGCTCTACCTGTACAACGCGGTGCGTCCGAGCAACGTGATGCCGGTCCACGGCGAGTGGAAGCACCTGCGCGCGAACGGCGAGCTGGCGATCCGCACCGGCGTCGCGCCGGAGAACGTGGTCATCGCCGAGGACGGCGTGGTCGTCGACCTGGTCGACGGCAAGGCGTCCCGCACCGGCCGCGTCGAGGTGGGGCACGTGTACGTCGACGGCCTCTCGGTCGGTGACGTCGGCGAGTCGACGCTGTCGGACCGCCTGGTCCTCGGCGAAGGCGGGTTCATCTCGATCAGCGTCGCGGTGGACTCCAGCACCGGCCGCGCGGTCAGCAGCCCGACGGTGTCCGGCCGCGGTTTCTCCGACGACCCGAAGGCACTCGCCGCCGTCGTGCCGCTGGTGGAGATGGAGCTGGCGCGCACGGAGGCCGAAGGCATCACCGACACGCACCGGATCGCCCAGGCGGTCCGCCGGGTGGTGGGCCGCTGGGTGGCCGACACGTACCGGCGCCGCCCGATGATCGTCCCGACCGTCATCCCGGTCTAGGTTTTCCGGCCCGTGAAGGCCGCATCGAGGGACTCCGCGCCCCCGATGCGGCCTTCACTGCTTCCACGGCCCAGCTGTTAGGCCGTCTGGACCACGAACCGCCGCTTTGCTGCGGGATAACCTTGATCCCACCCCGCCTCGCGCAGAGAGGCCGCGCCGATGGGACGTCATTCGGACGGTAGACGACACCGGCTGCTCGTGCCCGCCCTCGCGACCGGTCTCGTACTCTTCCTCGGAGCCGGCGCGTGGGCGGCCGTGACGACCGTGCGCGCCCGGCCGTCGTGCGAACAGCCCGCGAAGGTCCTCGTCACCGCGTCGCCGGACATCGCACCCGCGTTGTCGCTCGTCGCGCACGGTCTCGACCTGAAGTGCGGCAGCATCGAGATCCAGACGCGGGACGCGACCCCGGCGGCCGAGCGGCTCGCGCTGTCCGACGGCAGCCCGCGCCCGCAGGTCTGGGTCCCGGACTCCACGCTCGCGTTGCGCCGCGCCCACCAGCTCGGCGCCTCCGACGTGCCCGAAAGCGGGGCGTCGGTGGCGAGTTCGCCGGTGGTCCTGGCGGTCGCGGCGGACGTCGCCAAAGGTCTCGGCTGGCCCGAGCGGGCGCCGACCTGGGCGGAGGTGCTGGCGGCGCCGGGCGTGGTCCCGGGCATGTCCGACCCGGCGCGCGACCCGGTCGGGGCGATGGCGCTGCTCGGCCTGCGGGACAGCGTCAAGGGATCACCCGAGCCATCGGCCGCGTACGTGGCGACGCTGCGGCGGTTCTCGGCCAACACCCTCGGCGCGGAGACGGACCTGATCGCGCGGCTGCCGGGATCGAGCGACGGCGGCGGCGCGGCCGCGGTGACGGCGTTCCCCGCGTCGGAGAACTCCTTGCTGCGCCACAACGTCGAGGACGCGAAGTCCCCGCTCGTCGCGGTCTATTCGACGGCGGTGCCCACATTGGACTACCCGTTCGCGGAGCTGGGCGGCATAACGCCGCAGCAGCGCCCGATCATCGACGCCCTGCGCGAGGCGGCGCTCGGCGACGCGGGCACGGACGCGATCGCCCGGACGGGCCTGCGCGCGGCGGGCGGCCAGGCGCTGCGCGACCACCCCGACGACCCGCGGGTGCAGCCGGAGGGCATCCGCGTGGCGAACCTCCCGCCGGCGCCGGTGGTCGACGAGCTGCTCAACCAGTGGGCGGGCATCAACCTGAGCGCGCGGGTGCAGGTGCTGGTCGACGTGTCGGGCTCGATGAACGCCCAGGTCCCGGGCACGGGCCTGGACCGCATGCAGGTGACGATGCAGGCGGCGGCGAAGGCGATGCGCCTGTTCAAGCCGGCGACCCAGCTGCGCATGCTGGCGTTCTCGACCCGCCTGGACGGCGACAAGGACTACCGCGAGCTGCTGCCGATGGCGTCGGTCGCCCAGCACCTGGCGAGCGGAGCGTTGGACAAGCTGGCCCAGGTGAAGGCGACCCCGGACGGCGGAACGGGCTTGTACGACAGCGTTTTGGACACGTATCGAACGGCCCGCCGGGAGTGGGAGCCGGGCCGGTTGAACCTGGTGATCGTGATGACGGACGGCCACAACGACGACCCGCACGGCATTTCCCGCGAGGAGGTGCTGGCGGAACTGGCCAAGCTGCAGGACCCCCGCCGCCCGATCCCGCTGATCGGAGTGGGCATCGGCCCGGACGCGGACAAGGCGGAACTGGACCAGCTGACGGCGGCCACGGGCGGCCAGGCGTTCGTGGCCCCCGATCCGGCGAAGATCACGGACGTGTTCTTCGGGGCCCTGTCGAGGATCGCCGGCGGTTAGCTGAACCAGGCCCCGAACATGGAGCTGTGCGAGCGGCCGCTCAATCGCTCGTCCAGGTCGACGGCTTGCGCTTCGGTCAGCACACAGATGTAATCGACGACCGCGCGCGCTTCCCGGGCTTCGGAAGATCGTGCATAGGCGGAGGCGAAGTCGCTGTCATGCCCGAGGTCCCGGTAGAGCGAGCGAAGCTGGATCGGCAACCGAGGACTCTTCGGTGACTCGGCCAGGCAGTCGCGGAGCCGGTCGTAGAGCGATTGGACGATCCGTTTCTGCCCCTTCTGCATCACTGCCAACGACGGTCTGTCGATGACGTAGAACCAAGTCAGCTCCTTCAGAGCTTCGACGAGGTATTGGCAACTTGCTTCCACCGTGACATAAGGAGGTTCGGCCACCAGGGAAACCGCGCCGACGCACTCCGTGAGGTTCATCGTCGTTATCGCGTTCATCGCGGAGCGGTTCTGCCGCGTATCCCAGCACGATGTGGTGATTCCCATTTCGAACCGCTTGATGACCTGCTTCAGTGCGGCGTCGAACCTGGCCGCATCGAAGTCCGCCATACCACCCAGCCGACGATGGGCGTGCCGGGCGATGCGGGAGCTGTCCCTGCGCAGATCATGGAGGGGGATCAGACCGGCTCTGAAGTAATCCTCGATGTCGTGGGTCGCGTAGGTGATGTCGTCGGCCCAATCCATCAGGATGGCGTTGGCCGATCTGACTTCGGCCCTAGCGCCCTTCCGTGCCCACCGGAAGTCTCTGAGCTCGCTCGAGTACGCGCCCCACTTGTTGCCGAAGCGGCGGTCCGTCCAAGGCGGGACGCCCAAGGCATCGCCGGCGGAGATCGGTCTCGGCCGGGGGTACTTGAGCATGGCGTCGAGGGTCGCCCGAGTGAGGTCGAGGCCCGGATAATCGGTCCTCCGCCTGGCGAGCTTCGTTACTATCCGGAACGACTGGGCGTTCCCCTCAAAGCCTTCCAAGCCGTCGGTGCGACGAAGGCAGGCGTCGAGGACCGGCTCGGCGATGTGCCCGAACGGTGGATGGCCGATATCGTGCACGAGACCGGCCGTCTCCACGACGTCCGCTTTGACGCCGGCCAGCTTCCGGAGTTCCCGTTCGTCCCTCGATTCGCCGTGTTTCAGCTGCTGGACCAGCCGACGGCCGAGCTGGGCGACCTTCAGGCTGTGGGTGAGACGGTTGTGCAGAACTCGCTGCTCGTTGACCGCGGCCACTTGGGCGACGCCGGACAGACGCCGAAACGCGGACGAATACAGCACCCGATCGCGGTCTCGCTGATAAGGAGAGCGGAACGGGTCATCTTCGACTTTGACGTGATTTCGTGCGCACCTTCGTGTCTTCCCCATGTCGACCCTCTCCGCTTGCAGTTGCCGTATATCAACGGCGCGGCGGGCGGCTTGTTACCGGAGTGAGGGTGGAAGGTTGCCGAAGTTGCCGTGTCGTGTCGGATTCGGAAGCGGATTGCGATCACCAAGCGTCGTTGGTTGCGATTCGGGATCTTCGGCGGCCGCACGACTCTCACTCACGGGGATCTGCCGCCCCTGTCGAGGATCGCCGGCGGATGACCGCGTAAACCCCCAGGATCACCGCCAGGCTGATCAAACTCAGGTACAACTGCGCCCGCGCGTCCTCGTCCACGAACAACATCGACGCCACCACCACCAGCGTCAACGCCAACGTCACCCAGCTCAGCCACGGATATCCCCACATCCGCAGCTTCAGCTTCTCCGGCTCCGAAGCTTCGAGAGAACGCCGCATGCGGATCTGGGAGCCGCAGATGATCGCGTACACGAACAACGCCACCGCGCCCGCCGAATTGATGATGAAGTAGAAGATCTTGTCCGGGGACACGTAACTCATCACCACCGCCACGTACCCGACCGACGTCGACGCCAGGATCGCCTTCCACGGCACGCCGCGCGCGTTCGTGTCCGCTACCCAGCCTGGGGCCCACCCGTGGCGCCGCAGGGCGAACAACATCCGGGATGCCGTGTACAGCCCCGAATTCAGCACCGACAGCGCCGCCGTCAGCACCACCGCCGACACGATCGTCGCCGCCGCCGGGACGCCGAAGCGGCCGAACGCCGCCGCGAAGGGGCTCGTCTCGGTCGGATTTCGCGCCATGGGGTGATCATCACCAGCAGGGCCACCGAACCGACGTAGAACACGATCACGCGCCAGACGATCGTCGACGTCGCCTTGCGGACCGCCGTCTCCGGCTGGTCGGACTCCGCCGCCGCGATCGTCACGATCTCGGCGCCGAAGTACGAGAAGATCACGATGACCACGCCGTGCACCACCGAAAACGGCCCGTTCGCGACGAAGCCGTCGAGACCGATGTTACCCACCGAGAAGTGCGCGTCCGGCCAGAGCCCGAGCACGAACAGCGTGCCCAGCAGCAGGAACACGACGATGGTGGCGACCTTGATCGACGCCAGCCAGAACTCCGTCTCGCCGAACGAACGCGCCGACGCCAGGTTCGTCGCCGTCAGCAGCAGCATCAGCCCCAGGGAAAACACCCACTGCGGCACACCGGGGATCCAGCCCTGCAGGATCTTCGCGCCGGCCACCGCCTCGAACGCCACCACGCCGACCCAGAAGTACCAGTACAGCCAGCCGATGGTGAACCCCGCCCAGCCGCCGAGCGAGTCGCGCGCGTACTCCATGAACGAGCCCAGCGACGGCGCCGCGGTCGCCATCTCGCCGAGCATCCGCATCACCAGGACGACGAGCAGCCCGCCGATGGCGTAGGACAGCACCGCCGCCGGGCCCACGGTGTGGATCACCGCGCCGCTGCCGATGAACAGGCTCGCGCCGATGATCCCGCCGAGAGCGATCATCCGGACGTGCCGCTGCCGCAGATCGGGCCGCAGCCCGGATTCGGTCGCCAAGGTGCTACCTCCCCGCAGAGGACCCGGATCGCGGAATTTTCGCACCCGCGGCTCGTCCGGTGCAGTATTTGCGCAACTTCAGGCCGTGAGGACCGCCGAATTGCGCTGGACGACGTACGCGCCGGCCAGCAGGATCGCCGAGCCGAGCAGCTGCGGCCAGGCGAGCTCCTCGCCGATCAGCACCCACGCCGCGGCCGTCGTGATCACCGGCTCGACCAGGCCGAGCACGCTCGCCACCGACGCGGGCAGGTGCCGCAGCGCCGAAATGCCGCAGAAGTACGCGAGCACCGTGGCGACCAGCACCAGCAGCGTCAGCAGCAGCCACACCGGCGGGTGCCAAGCGCCGAACCCGACGGGCACGTCGAGCAGCGCGGCCGGCCACGTCCACGGCGGCGCGGCGAAGCTGATCGCGACCGCGCCGACCACCATGCCCCAGGTGACCAGGCCGAGCGGGTCGATGCCGGCCACCGCGCGTTCGCCGAGCAGGAAGTAGGCCGCCGAGCACAGCGCCGCGCCGAAGCCGGCGAGCAGGCCGAGCCCGTCCAAGGTGACGCCGTCCCAGACCTGCGCGACGAGCGCGAGCCCCACCATGGCCAGCGCGATGCCGCCCCACACCGCCCGCGGCAGCCGGTGCCGCCGCACGAACCGGACCCACAACGCGATGAGCACCGGCGAGACGAACTCCAGCAGGATGGCGATCCCGACCGGGAGCCGCCCCGCGGCGACGAAGTAGAGCAGCTGGACACCGGCGACGCCGAGCAGGCCGTAGCCGGCCAGGACGGGCAGGTCCACCCGGCGCACCCGCAGCTTCCGCGGCGCGACCAGCGCCACTCCGGCCAGCAGCACGACCCCGGCCAGCGCGATCCGCGCCGCGGCCACCTGCTGCGGCGTGATCCCGGCCGTCATCACGGACTTGCCCAGGGTGCCCGACGTGCTGAAGAACAGCGCGGCGAGCAGGACGTAGGCGGTCCCGCGCCCGCGGTGGGCGACCCGGGGCGGGGTGAGGACGGGCAGTTCGGTGGTCACCGTCGCGACTGTAGGTGCCCCGGTGTCACCGCCGAAACCCTTTTCCCGGTTATCCGGGCTGCTTCAGCCCGGTCGCGACGTGCGTGGTGATCGTGGCCAGCCGCCGGCCCTGCAGGCGCAGGGCGTCGAGCGCGACGTCGTCCGGCGCCGCCGACTTGCGGGAAACGAACGAGCCGCCGTAGGGGTTGCCGGACTCCTTGAGGTGTGGGTCGGTGTAGCCGAGCGGCACGACGATCGCGCCCCAGTGGTAGAAGACGTTGTTGATCGCCAGCAGTGTCGACTCGAGGCCGCCGTGGGCGGTGGACGCCGTCGTGAACGACGTCGCCACCTTGTCCGCCAGCTTTCCCTGCGCCCACAGGCCACCCGTGCTGTCCAAATAGGACTTCAGCTGGGCGGCCGGCCCGCCGAACCGGGTCGGGCTGCCGACGGCCAGGCCGTCGGCCCACTCGAGGTCGCCGAGCGTGGCGAGTTCGTGGTGCGGCCCGGCGTCGACCCAGGCCTGCCAGCGCGGGTTCCGCGCGATGGCGTCGGCGGGGACGGTCTCCGGCACGGTCCGCACCCGCACGTCGGCCCCGGCCTCGCGCGCGCCCGCGGCGAGCGACTCGGCGAGGGCGGCGGTGTTCCCGGTCGAGCTGTAGTAGACGACGAGTATCCGTGTGCTCACGTCCGCCGACTCTAGGGCCGCGCGCCCGCGTGTCTCACGATCCGGACGACGGCTTCCAGGGGCTGACCGTGTCGGTGGGCCGCGTCGGGTCGTGGAAGCGGGGCCGGTCGAGTTCGCCGCGGCGCAGCGGGACGAGGCCGTCGGTGATCGCCTGCATGATCTTCGCGTGCGCCCGCACGCCGGCGCCCGGCCGCAGCGTGTCGATGTCGGAGAGGTCGACGGGGTCGCCGAAGTGCACCTGGAACCGCGGCCGGCGCAGCGGGGCGGACAGGCCCGAGCGGGCCAGCGGGACCAGGTCGGCCGGGCCGTTGACGGTCTCGGTGCCCCAGTAGACGGCCTCGTGCGCGCCCCACTGGCTGATCGGGATCACCGGGACGCCCGCCGCCAGCGCCAGCCGCGCGGCGCCGGTCTTGCCGCGCTCCGGCCACAGGCCCGGGTCGTGGCTGATCCGGCCCTCCGGGTAGACGATGATCGGCTCGCGGGTGGTCTTCATCGCCTCGACGGCCTCGGCGAACTGCCCGACGGCGGTCCCGGCGTGCTTGCGGTCGACGCGCAGGTGCCCGCTGACCCGCAGCGCCGGCCCGATGACGGGCGCGTCGAGGATGCCGCCGGCCAGCATGAACCGCGGGTTGATGCCGATCCGCTTGCACGCGGCCATCAGCACGAAGGCGTCGAACACGCCGATGTGGTTCGCGGCCATCAGCAGTGGCTTGCCCCGCAGCTGCGCGGGCACCCGGCCGGTGACCGTGAGCCGCCCGACGAGGTTCACCAGCCCGCGGTCGATGTTCAGCATGGTCCGCCAGATGGCGGGCGCCCGGCGGGCGGTGTTGTCGGAGTTCAGCGCGACCATGGGGCAGAGCATGGCAGACGCCGATTTCACCCGTTTGCGCACTGGGCGGATCAGTTCACCCGGATGGCCGCTCAACCCGCGGTGTGCGGCAGAAGTTCACCCTGGGCCGAGAGTGGCGCGTGGGACGAACCGCCACGGCCGGTTACCGTAAACGGCATGGCTGGGTCGGCGACGAGGAAGAGAAGCACGGGAAGCGGCGCGAAAGGGGCAGCGGCGCGTAAGCCGCGTACACCTGCGAAGCCGCGTACGTCGTCCACTCGCAAACCACCGCCACGCTCCCGGCGCAAGACACCCGGGATCTTCGGCAAGGGTGTCCGCGGCACCTGGAACCTGCTGGCCAAGGGCCTCGGCACGCTGGCCCGCACGGTCGGCCGCACCCGCGAACTCGAGCCGGAACACCGCCGTGACGGGCTCGCGCTCGGCCTGATCGCCCTGGCCATCGTCGCCGCCGTGGGGGTCTGGTGGCGGGCCGCCGGGCCCATCGGTACCGGGGTGGAGATCGCGACCCGGACCGTCCTCGGCGCCGGGGCCGTCACGCTGCCGCTGGTGCTGGTCGTCGTGGCCGTCGCGCTGATGCGGTCCGAGCCGCACCCGGAAACGCGGCCGCGGATGGTCGTCGGGACGATCATGGTCGTCCTGTCCGTGCTCGGGATGCTGCACATCTTCACCGCGCTGCCGGAGACCAACGACGGCCGGATGTACGCCGGCGGCATCGTCGGGGCCTTCTCCGGCGGCCTGCTCACCATGGGCGTCACCACCTGGGTCGCGGTGCCGCTGCTGATCCTCGCGCTGTTCTTCGGCGTGCTCGTGTTCACCGGCACGCCGGTCCGCGAGATCCCGCACCGGCTGCGGAACTGGGGTCTCGACGAAGACGAGATCGCCGAGGCCGAAGCGCAGCAGCCGGGCTTCGCCACCGACGAAGAGAAGGTCACCGACGCCGATCCGAAGGCCGCGCGGCTGCGCAAGCCGTCGCGCCGCCGCCAGTCCGCCGACGCCGCTCCCGAGCAGCTGGACATCGACGCGATGCTGGCCGAGGCGCCGACGCCGATCAAGCCGCCCAAGCCGAAGCCCGCGCCCGAGGTCGTCGAGAAGAAGCCGAAGAAGGCCCCGGAACCGCCGCTCGCGGTCACCCGCACGGTCGAGGGCGACTACCAGCTCCCGCCGCCCGACCTGCTGAAGCTCGGCGACGCGCCGAAGTCGCGCAGCAAGGCCAACGACGCCATGATCGAGGCGATCACCGGCGTGCTGGAGCAGTTCAACGTCGACGCGCAGGTCACCGGCTTCACCCGCGGCCCGACGGTCACCCGCTACGAGGTCGAGCTCGGCCCGGGCGTGAAGGTCGAGAAGATCACCGCGCTGACGAAGAACATCGCGTACGCGGTGGCCACCGACAACGTCCGGCTGCTGGCGCCGATCCCCGGCAAGTCCGCGGTCGGCATCGAGGTGCCCAACTCCGACCGCGAGATGGTCCGCCTGGGTGACGTCCTGCGGGCGCCGTCCACGGTCAAGGACAACCACCCGATGGTGATCGGCCTCGGCAAGGACATCGAGGGCCACTTCGTCACCGCGAACCTCACGAAGATGCCGCACCTGCTGGTCGCGGGTTCGACCGGCTCCGGTAAGTCGAGCTTCGTCAACTCGATGCTGGTGTCGCTCCTCGCGCGCTCGACGCCGGACGAGTGCCGGATGATCCTGATCGACCCGAAGATGGTCGAGCTGACGCCGTACGAAGGCATCCCGCACCTGATCACGCCCATCATCACCCAGCCGAAGAAGGCGGCCGCCGCGCTGGCCTGGCTGGTGGAGGAGATGGAACAGCGCTACCAGGACATGCAGGTCAACAAGGTCCGGCACATCGACGACTACAACAAGAAGGTGCGCTCGGGGGAGATCACCGCGCCGCCGGGGTCCGAGCGCGAGTACCGGCCGTACCCGTACATCATGGCCATCGTCGACGAGCTCGCCGACCTGATGATGACCGCCCCGCGCGACGTCGAGGACGCGATCGTCCGCATCACCCAGAAGGCGCGCGCGGCGGGCATCCACCTGGTCCTGGCCACGCAGCGGCCGTCGGTCGACGTCGTCACCGGCCTGATCAAGACGAACGTGCCTTCGCGGCTGGCGTTCGCGACGTCGTCGCTGACCGACTCGCGGGTCATCCTCGACCAGCCGGGCGCGGAGAAGCTGATCGGCATGGGCGACGCGCTCTACCTGCCGATGGGCGCCGGGAAGCCGGTCCGCATCCAGGGCGCGTTCGTCGGCGACGAAGAGATCGCCGCGGTCGTCAACTACGCCAAGGAGCAGGCGCAGCCGGACTACCAGGACGGCGTGACGGCGCAGAAGGCGGGCGAGAAGAAGGAGATCGACCCGGACATCGGCGACGACCTCGACGTCCTGCTGCAGGCGGCGGAGCTGATCGTGACGTCCCAGTTCGGCTCGACGTCGATGCTGCAGCGCAAGCTGCGGGTCGGCTTCGCGAAGGCGGGCCGGCTGATGGACCTGCTGGAAAGCCGCGGCGTGGTGGGCCCGTCGGAGGGCTCGAAGGCGCGTGACGTGCTGATCAAGCCGGAGGAGCTGGAGTCGGTCCTGTTCATGATCCGCGGCGGCGGCCCGGTGGACGCCGACGCGGGCGAAGAGGACGAGTAGCGGTGCAACCCGTGCTCGCCCGGTTCCGTCCTGTGCACGTGGACCTACCGCGATTCCTCGCCGGACTGTTCGCCTTCGCCGTCGTCACGGTGGGGAGCTCGGTCGCCGCCGCCCCGGCTCCACGGGCGGTGGCCTCGCCGGCCGTGAGCGTCACCGCCGGGCAGGACGTCACCCTGCGGCTCGGGCAGGAGGCCGCCGTGCAGGGCAAGGACCTGACCGTGCGCTACACGCGGCTCGTCGCCGACTCGCGGTGCCGTCCCGGCATGGCGTGCTTCTGGGAGGGCGAGGCGACGCTGGCGTTCCTGCTGAAGGAGCCCGGCCACGGCGAAAGCACCACGGCCGAGCTCCACAGCGGCCCGCGCACCGGCCCGCAGGCGACGACGTTCGCCGCCAGCCGGATCGAGCTCGTGGCGGTCAGCGAGGACGCCGGGGAAGCGACGCTCCGGATCAGCTGAGCGGCGTGCCCCAGTGGTCGAGGTAGGCCACGTCGGACAGCGGGGTGCGCGCGGCGGGCTTGAAGTCCGGCACCGTCGTGTACGCCACCGCCTGCGGGTCCTTCACGCTTGGTCGCGCACGACCAGCCGGCGCCACGCCTGGACGTTGCCCGGTGTCGGCGCCTGCAGCGCCAGGTTCAGGCACTCTTCGAGGACTTCCGGCTCGACCGGCCGGTCGAGGTCCAGCTTGCGGCGCACCGCGCGGGTCGTGCTGAGCAGGTGATCGATCTCCATGATCACCATCCTGGCCCGGATCGGCCGGATCAGCCGCCAAAACGGCGGCTGCCGTCCGGCTCTCGCCTCGCACCTCCTCGCTGGCAGACCGAGGAGGTGCGACAGGTCGCTCCTCCGGGCGATCGCCCCGCGGGCTGTGGTCCTTCGGGCGCCCGCTGCCTTGGCGCAGGCGTGGCAAGCCACCGAGCTGACTCGTCCTGGCCCGGATGCGCGAGGCACACCCGGGCCAGGACGCGCGCTCAGCCGCCGAACTTGCGGACCGCCTCGTAGTACGTCCACGCCGCGCCCTTGCACGCGATGTTCGACCCGCAGACGCTCTTCAGGTCCGTGTACAGGTTGTCGTCGATCTTCAGCCGGTTCGCCTCGGTGAACCGGCCCTGCTTCTTGTAGTTGCGGTAGCCGAAGTCGTGCCGGTGGCAGCCCGGCAGGAACTTCCAGCCGAACGGGTTGTCCGGCGCCCACGAGCAGCCGTCGGACGACCAGTCGAGCTGGCCGTTGTAGGGCGCTGAATTCCGGATCGTCTCGAAGCTCGACAGCGAGGTGCTGAAGAGGTACTGGTCGGTGACCGTCGGGATGTCGACGGCCGCCGCGGTGCCGGTGCCCAGCAGGGCGCCCGCGCCGACAGAAACGGCCACCGTCACGGTGGCCCCCAGGTTCCGCAGTGTCGCGCGCATTCGGTGTTTTCCTTGCCGATCGGTGGACGAGTGCGCGATCAGCTTCGGGCAGGGCAGTGGTGGCCGTCACCGCCCGAAAGGAGGTTTTCACTCAGAGTTCGAGCAGCATCCGCGAATTGCCGAGGGTGTTCGGCTTGACGTAGGGCAGGTCCAGGAACTCGGCGACGCCGGTGTCGTGCGAGCGCCGCATCTCCTCGTACACCTCGTGCGACACCGGCGTGCCGTCGATCTCGACGAACCCGTGCCCGGCGAAGAAGCGGGTCTCGAACGTCAGCACGAAGAGCCGCCTGAGACCGAGCTCACGCGCTTCGTCGACCAGCCGGGCGACCAGCACGCGCCCGACACCCTGGCCGCGGGCGGCCTTGTCGACCACCACCGTGCGCAGCTCGGCGATGTCCTCCCAGAGCACGTGCAGCGCGGCCGCGCCGACCACTTCGTCACCCACTTCGGCGACCCAGAACTCCTGGACCGCCTCGTACAGCGTGACCAGGTCCTTCTCCAGCAGGACGCGGCCCGCGTCCGAGTCGACCAGGGCCTTGATCTTGCGGACGTCGGCGATCCGGGCGCGGCGGACGGTCGGGCGGGGCGAGTCGGACGGCACGAGCGTCAACCCTGCCACATCGCCCGGAGCTCCGGTGGCCACTACCGGGCTACGCCGTCTTCGGGCCGTCCGGGACCGGCGGCTACCCTGAACGTCGTGCCTTCCCCTGCCGCGGACCCAGCTGCCACCCGACGCGTCTCCCTGTTGACCCTGGGCTGCGCCCGCAACGAGGTCGACTCGGAGGAGCTCGCGGGCCGGCTCGCGGCCGGCGGCTGGGAGCTGGCGGCCGATCCCGAGGACTCCGACGTCGTGGTGGTCAACACCTGCGGCTTCGTCGAGTCGGCCAAGAAGGACTCCGTCGACACGCTGCTCGCCGCGTCCGACACGGGCAAGAAGGTCGTCGCCGTCGGCTGCATGGCCGAGCGCTACGGGCACGAGCTCGCCGACAGCCTCCCGGAGGCCGACGCGGTGCTGGGCTTCGACCACTACGCCGCGCTTTCCGACCGCCTCGACGACGTCGTCGCCGGCCGCAAGATCGCCTCGCACACGCCGGGCGACCGCCGCAAGCTGCTGCCGATCAGCCCGGTCGAGCGGCCCGCCGCCGCGGAGACCGTCGAGGTCCCCGGCCACGGCTGGGGCCCGCGGGTGCTGCGCACGCGCCTCGACGACTCGCCGGTGGCGGCGCTGAAGATCGCCTCCGGCTGCGACCGGCGCTGCTCCTTCTGCGCGATCCCGTCCTTCCGCGGCTCGTTCGTCTCGCGGCAGCCGGACGAGATCGTCGCCGAGGCGCTGTGGCTGGCCGAGCACGGCGTCAAGGAGCTGTTCCTGGTCAGCGAGAACTCCACGTCCTACGGCAAGGACTTCGGCCGCGACGGCGCCACCGCGCTGGAGCGGCTCCTGCCGCGGCTGGCGGAGATCGACGGCATCGAGCGCGTCCGCGTGTCCTACCTGCAGCCGGCCGAGACGCGCCCGCAGCTGGTCAAGGCCATCGCGACCACGCCGGGCGTCGCCGAGTACTTCGACCTGTCCTTCCAGCACTCCAGCGAGCAGGTGCTGCGCCGGATGCGCCGGTTCGGCTCGACGGACTCGTTCCTGGCGCTGTGCGAGCAGATCCGCGAGTACGCGCCCGAGGCGGGCATCCGGACCAACGTCATCGTCGGCTTCCCCGGCGAGACCGAGCACGACCTGAGCGAGCTGGAGCGGTTCCTCACGGGCGCGCGCCTGGACGCCGTGGGCGTCTTCGGCTACTCGGACGAGGACGGCACCGAAGCCGAGGGCTACGACGGCAAGCTCGACCCCGAAGAGGTGGCCAAGCGCGTCACGCGGATCTCGGCGCTGGTCGAGGAGCTGACCGCGCAGCGCGCCGAAGACCGGATCGGCACGTTCGTCGACGTCCTGGTGGAGCTGGACGACGACGGCGAGCTCACCGGCCGCGCCGCGCACCAGGCCCCGGAGGTCGACGGCGAGTGCATCATCCTCGACGCGCCCGAAAAGACGCAGGTCGGCGACTTCCTCCGGTGCGAGGTCGTGGACTCGGCGGGCGTGGACCTGATCGTCCGCGCGGTACCGGACGCCGACCGGTGAGTGCGCTCCCCAGCGACGCCGCCGACGAGGGCCTCACCCACGAAGCCGCCGCCGGAGTTCCGGCGCCGACCCCGGTCCCGACGCTGAACGTCGCGAACCTCCTGACGCTGTCGCGGCTGGTCCTGGTGCCGCTGTTCGTCGTCGCCCTGTTCGTCGGCGACGGCCAGGACACGACCTGGCGCGCGATCGCGACCGGGTTGTTCGCGATCGCCTCGGCCACCGACCAGCTGGACGGCTGGGTGGCCCGCAAGTACGGCCTGATCACCGACTTCGGCAAGATCGCCGACCCGATCGCGGACAAGGCGCTCACCGGCGCGGCGCTGGTCGGGCTGAGCGTGCTCGGCGAGCTCGGCTGGTGGGTCACGATCGTCATCGCCGTCCGCGAAATCGGCGTCACGCTGCTGCGGTTCTGGGTGATCCGGCACGGCGTGATCCCGGCGAGCCGGGGCGGGAAGGCCAAGACGATGGCCCAGATCGCGGCCATCGTGGCGTACCTGCTGCCGCTGCCGGCCGGCGCGGACCCGGTGCGGTGGGCGCTGATGGGGCTGGCGCTGGTGCTGACCGTCGTCACCGGCGTCGACTACCTCGTGCGCGCGGTGCGGCTGCGGGCGGCCGGGCGCCGGGTCACCGGGAGCTGAGGGTGGACGAAAAAGACCTGGTCGCGGCCCTGACCGCGCGCGGCGAGACCGTTGCGACGGCCGAATCGCTGACCGCCGGGCTCGTCTGCGCGACCCTCGCCAGGGTGCCGGGGGCGAGCGCGGTCCTGCGCGGCGGACTGGTGGTCTACGCCACCGAGCTGAAGGCCGTCCTGGCCGGCGTGTCGGCGGAGCTGCTGGCCGAGCACGGCGCGGTCCACCCCGAGGTCGCCGCGCAGCTCGCCGAGGGTGCGCGCGAGAAGTGCGGCGCCACGTGGGGTCTCGGGCTCACCGGCGTGGCGGGGCCGTCGGCGCAGGACGGCGTCGCACCGGGCACCGTGCACGTCGGGCTCGCCGGGCCGGGAACACGCACAGTCCGTACGCTGGCCCTGGACGGCGATCGCGACTTGATCAGGACCGAGTCGGTCTTGGCCGCGTTTGCCCTGCTCGGGGAACATTTGGCGTGAAACACGCGTTCGCCCTTGGCGTACGTGCACACCAACTCCTGCGCCCGGGGCACCGCTCTGGGTAACGTAGGGGGTACTTGTTCGGAAGGGAGGCGCGTGATGACCGTGCTGTTGCGTGAGGCGATCGGTGATCGGCTCCGTCATGCCCGCACCAACCAGCGTCGTACGCTGCGCGACATCTCCCGCGCCGCCAGGGTCAGCCTCGGCTACCTCTCGGAGGTGGAGCGGGGTCAGAAGGAGGCGTCGAGCGAACTGCTGGCGTCCATCTGCCAGGCCCTGGACCTTCCGCTCGGCGAACTGCTGCACAACGTGGCAGCGGACGTTTCGGCCCTCGACAACGTCGAGGTCCCACCGGTCGACGAGCGGATCGTGGAAGGCGCGCCCCGGGAGAAGCGGGGCGCCGAGGCCTCGGCAGCCGGCATCGAAGGCGGCCGCCTGATGTCCGAGCTGATCGGCAACGACCTCGCCGACCTGCGGATCTCCCCGGCGCCGCGGATGAACACGACGTTGCGGACGACGATCGGCCAGCCGAAGCTGGCCTCGACCATCGCCGCGTAGATCGGGCTCGGAGGCTGGGAGGCTGGGTGAGGTGTGCTCGCGGAGAGCGCTCGGAGGTCAGGTGAGGTGTGCTCGCGGAGAGCGCTCGCCGTAGCCTCCTCGCCGTGTCCTCTGGGGGCCGAGCCCCCAGACCCCCGCCGGGGGCGAGCCCCCGGACCCCCGGCCCGGCGCGAGTCGGCGGGCTGCTTCACCGCTGAATTTCGGCCGACGGCCCCGGGCAACCCGCCCGGGGCCGTCCGCGTTGTCTACGGGTAGTGATCGGGGTGATCCCTGAATTCGGCCGGGTCGCCTGGAACGGACGTGGCCGACCTGACACGATGGAACCCGACGCCGGGGTTGGTGCGTTGGACAGGCAGCAGGGGAGCGACGCCCCACACCCCGAGTACCTAGGCCCGTGGGACGCAAGAAGGCAGGCGGAGGAGATGGCCAACCCGTTCGTGAAGTTCTGGAAGTACATGATGGCGGCGTTCTCGTCGAAGATCGACGAGCACGCCGACCCGAAGGTACAGATCCAGCAGGCCATCGAGGAGGCGCAGCGCAACCACCAGGCGCTGACGCAGCAGGCCGCCTCCGTGATCGGCAACCAGCGGCAGCTGGAGATGAAGCTCAACCGGCAGCTCGGCGAGGTCGAGAAGCTGCAGGCCTCGACCCGGCAGGCGCTGGTCCTCGCCGACGAGGCGCGCGCCAAGGGCGACGAGCAGAAGGCCACCGAGTTCGAGAACGCCGCGGAGAGCTTCGCGACGCAGCTCGTCACGGCCGAGCAGAGCATCGAGGACCTGAAGACGCTGCACGACCAGTCGCTGCAGGCCGCGGCCCAGGCCAAGAAGGCCGTGGAGCGCAACTCGCAGATGCTGCAGCAGAAGCTGGCCGAGCGCACGAAGCTGCTCTCGCAGCTGGAGCAGGCGAAGATGCAGGAGCAGGTCTCCGCTTCGCTGAACCAGATGAGCCAGCTGGCCGCGCCGGGCAACACGCCGTCGCTGGAAGAGGTCCGCGACAAGATCGAGAAGCGCTACACCACGGCGCTGGGCTCGGCGGAGCTCGCCCAGAACTCGGTTCAGGGGCGCATGATGGAGGTCCAGGCCTCCACCACGCAGCTGGCCGGTCAGTCGCGGCTGCAGCAGATCCGCGCGTCGATGCACGGTGACTCGGTCGCCCAGGTGACCGACGGTGGCGCGGCCCAGAAGCCGGCGAGCAGCTCGGCCGACATCCAGCGCGAGATCCAGGCGCGCGTGCAGGCCGAGCAGGGCAAGAACCCGGCCTGACCGGGCGATTCGTTCGAAGGGGGCGAGCACCATGGCGCAGCAGGGCAGACGGCGTGACTTCGGCGAGCTGAGCGCGAAGCTGGAAAAGCACATCGAGAAGCTGCCCGACTACGCGGTGCGCGCCCAGGAGAAGCTCCAGAAGGTGCAGAAGTACTTCCCGCCGGCCGAGCAGGCCGGCGGGAAGTACGCCCGCCCCAACCCGTTGCAGCGGCCGCCGGTCCGGCGGCCCGACCTGACGGCCACGACCTGGTCGTCGGTGGCGAACCAGGTTCCGGTGTTCGCCGAGGCCCGGGCCAAGTGGGACCGCTGGAACCACCCGGCCGCGAAGCTCGAACGCCGCAAGCGCCGGACGTCTCGCGCGCTGACGCTGTGGATCCTCCTGACGATCCTGTGCGGCGTCCTCACCCTGGCCGCCGGCATGGGCTGGATCAGCGCCGCCGGGACGCCGATGATGCCGCAGGCGATCACCGCGTTCGCCGGGGCCGTCGTGTTCGGCACGTTCGGCGTCCGCTCCGGCCTGAAGCTGCGCGAACTCAAGCGCATCCCGATCCCGTCGGCGCCGGCCGGCCCGCCGCCGCTGCCACCCGCCCGCTCGGCGGCTCGCGAGCCGATGGAGCGGCTCGCCGAGTGCGAGGCGTCGCTGACGGAGCTGCTGCGTCAGCTTTCGGTGCCGTCCTCGCTGGGCACGCCCCCGGTCTCGGAGATCTCGGTGGCGGACGCCCGCCAGACGGCCACGGAGGCGGCGGCCGCACTGCGCGGCCTGGCGGCCCGCATTCAGGCGATCGAGCGCGGCCGCGACTCCGCACCCGCCCGCGAGAAGGCGGCCCTCGACGCAGCGGTGACCAAGCTCCGCGAGCAGCTCGAAGACGGTCTCGAGGGCTACCGCGGCCTGGTGGCCGCGGCCGGCCACACGGTCGCCGCCTCGAGCGACGGCCTGGTGACGTCCAAGCAGGCCCTCACCGACGCCACCGACCGCCTGGCCGGCCTGGCCATGGCCCTCCGCGAACTCTCCTGACCCACCCCCGCCGTACCTGGAGGGTCGGCTCGCGTACCCAGCCGGTCGGCCTGCGTACCCAGACGGTCGGCTCGCGTACTCAGACGGTCGGCCTGCGTACTCAGACGGTCGGCCTGCGTACTCAGACGGTCGGGCCGCGTCCGACCGTCCAGATACGCCAGCCGACCCTCCAGGTACGCGGACCGACCTTCCGGGTACGCCAGCCGACCCTCCAGGTACGCGAGTGCCGGGCTCAATCACGTGAGTTACGGGCTCAATCACGCGAGTTGCGGGTTCGCTGGGCCGTCCGGGTGCCTGGTTCGGCCGTTCGAGGGCGGCCGGATGGCCGAGCCGGGTCTTCGTCACCCGGCGTGCGTGATCGTGCGTTTCACCCCGGCGTCGCGCCCTGTTCACCTTCCGGTGCCGAAACCGGCGCGTAATCGGAAACTGATGGCTACGGAAACGTCCGCGACCTAACGTTTCTGTCATGCATGCCGAGGTGTCACTCGCCGGGAGGCCCGCCGTGGACTGAGGTTCGCCGGCGCCGACCGTACACAGTGGACTTTCTCGACCGCCGAGGAAAGGACGCCCCGTGAACACGCTCCCGCCGGACCCGGACCCCGTCCCGATCACCCCGCCGACCGCCTCCCACCGCGTCATCGCGGCCTTCGAACGCCTCACCGAGGCCGGCCGCCCCGAACTCTGGACCACCCTCCGCGCCGTCGAAGACGTCCTCGTCGACGCCAAGGCCGTCGACGCCCGCGTCCAGGCCGGGGAAACCCTGCCGCTGGCCGGCACGGTCATCGCCGTGCAGGACCGGATCGACGTCGCCGGGCAGCCGTCCGGCCACGGCGTCCCGGAAACCAGCGCCGCGGTCGTCACGCGGCTCACCGCCGCCGGTGCCGTCGTACTCGGCAAGACCGGTGCCGCCACGATCCCCGCCGCCTGGGACCGCACCAAGGTGGGCGGCGACGGCGGGGCGGTCGCCGTCGCCCTCGGCGTCGTCGACCTCGCCCTGAGCACCGCAGGGGCCGTCCCCGCCGCGCTGAACGCCGTCGCCGCGGTGAAGCCGACGCGGGGCCTGCTGCCCGACGACGTCTCCGTGTACGCCAACGGCCTGGTCACCGCCCACCGCGCCCTCGCCGTGATGACCGGCGGCGACCGCTCCTGGCCCGCCGACGTCCGCCTCGGCGCGGGCGAGCACCCCCGCATCGGCTACCCCGCCGGCCTGCCCCTCGGCGAGGCGGCGAACCTCGCGCTCGAGACCGTCGTCGCGCGGCTGACCGCGGCCGGGGCCGTGCTCACCCCGATCTCCGAACCGGACTTCGACGGCCTCAACGCCCTGGTCGTGCCGGCCGTGCCGGAGCACCCGGAAATCGCCGAGGCACTGGCCGACCCGGCCGGCGTGGGCCACCGCCTGACCGTCTGCACCGCCTTCGCCAACCTCCTCGACGTCGCCGCGGTGACCGTCCCGGTGCTGCCGGGCGACCGACGGCCGTTCGGCGCCACCTTCCTGACGCGCGCGTTCGAGGATCAGATCGCCCTCGACCTGGCGGCTGTCTGCACGGACGAGCCGATGACGCCCTACCCGGAGCCGGGCGAGGACGTCGTCGTGTTCGGCGCGCACCTGCGCGGCCAGCCGCTCAACGCCGACCTCACCGCGCTCGGCGCCCGCTTCGCCGGGCCGGTCCGGACCACCGAGGCCTACCGGATGGTGCTCCTGGACACCGAACCGCCGCAGCCGGGCGTCGTCGAGGGCGGCTCGTGCCTCGACGGCGAACGCTGGCGGCTGTCCCCGGCCGCGTTCGACCGCTTCGCCGCGTCGCTGAAGGAGCCGTTCGTGCTCGACCGCGTGGTCCTGGACGACGGCAGCGCACCGCTGGCCGTCCGGTGCCTGGCGGCGGACGGACCTGGTCTGGACCGCTACGAATCCTGGCGCGGGTACGTGCGCTTCGCGTCTACCGCCGGGCCGCGAGACCCCGGCTGACCCGGCGCACCAGGCCCGGCCCGTGCAGCGCGAAGCCCGTGTAGAGCTGCACGAGCGACGCGCCGGCGTCGACGAGCCGGACCGCGTCGTCCGGGCCCATGATCCCGCCGACGCCGATGATCGGCAGGTTCCCGCCGGTGTGGTCGTGCACGAACCGCACGACCTCGGCCGCGCGGGTGGTCAGCGGCCGGCCGGACAGTCCTCCCGCCTGTCCGGCCAGGCCGCTTTCCGCGGCGGCGATGCCCTCGCGCGCCAACGTCGTGTTCGTGGCGATGATCCCGGCGACGCCGTGCTCCAGCGCGACCTCCAGCAGCTCGGCCAGCGCGTCGTCGGTCAGATCGGGCGCGACCTTCACCAGCACCGGCGTCGGCGCACCGCCACCGGCGAGCTCGAGCGACGTCGAACGCAGCTCGCCGAGCAGTTCGGCGAGCGCGGTGCGGTCCTGCAGCTGCCGCAGGCCCGGCGTGTTCGGCGAGCTGACGTTGATCGCGAAGTAGTCCGCGTACGGGTGGAGCACCCGCAGCGAGAACCGGTAGTCCTCGACGGCGTCCTCGAGCGGCGTCACCTTGGACTTGCCGATGCTGATCCCCAGCGGGACGCCGGGTTTGCCGTCGCGGGCGAGCTTCGCCGCGAGCGCTTCCGCGCCGTCGTTGTTGAAGCCCATGCGGTTGATCACCGCATCGCTGGCCGGCAGGCTGAACAGCCGCGGCTTCGGGTTGCCCGGCTGCGCCAGCCGCGTCACCGTGCCGACCTCGACGAACCCGAAGCCTAGCGCGGCCCACGCCGGCAGCGCGCGGCCGTTCTTGTCCATCCCGGCGGCCAGGCCGACGCGGTTGGGGAACCGCAGCCCCAGCACGGTCACCGGGTCGTCGACGCGGAACGCGCCCCCCAGCACGGGCGCGGCCTTGCCGAGCCGCGCGAGGACGCCGATCGTGCGCTCGTGCACCAGCTCGGGGTCGTGGTAGGACAGCCGGTACAGCGCCGGGCGGACGATCTTGTCGAAGAGCACGCCCCCATGCTGCCAAACCGCCCGGGACCCGCGACCCGAGCGGGCACTTTCACGTGAAAGTGCCCACTAGTCGCGGTCCTTCCACTCGTCCTCGAGCATCGCGTAGATGAGCTCGTCGGCCCACTCGCCCTTGACGATCTCGTTCTCCTTGAGGTGCGCTTCGCGGCGCATGCCGAGGCGCTCCATCAGCGCGGCGGACGCGGTGTTCCGGCCGTCGCAGCGGCCGATGATGCGGTGCAGCCCCAGGTCTTCGAAGCCGAGCCGCAGCAGCTCTGTGGTCGCCTCGGCGGCCAGGCCCTTGCCGTGGTGGTCCGGGTGGAAGACGAACCCGATCTCGCCCTGGCGGTGTTCGCTGCTCAGCCACTCGAGGTTCAGGTCGCCGATCAGCTGTCCCGTCGCGGCCAGTTCGACCGCCACGGCCAGGAACTGCCCCTCCTGCGTCAAGGTCGAGCTGTGCACCCGTTTGGCGAGCGCGGCGGCCGACTCGGCGCGGCTGCGCGGGCCCCAGTACAGGTACCGGGCGACGTCGGCGCGGGACTGGAAGGAGTTCAACGCGTCGAGGTCCCCGGGCGTGAACGGGCGCAGGATCAGCCGGGCCGTGGTGATCGGGTAGTCGGGCCTGAGCATGCGTCCAGGCTAGCGAGGATCAGCCGTCCGGGGGACAGAACACCGCAACGCTGATCGCCGGACGGTCGTCCCACCACGCCCGGTGGCAGGACCTGCCCGAAGGAGCGGGAAATAAGGGACCCCCGGGGTCGCTCTCAAGCGCCGTCAAACGCCTGAGCCCGAGCCGGACTGGTGCTCGGGAACCCCGGAGGCACGGTGACTGCCTGGTATTCGCTATCAGGCACCACGTGAAGCAGGCGATGAGCCGAAGGTGGCTCGGTTGTATCGCTGCTCAAAGTCCTCCACGTGCCATCCGCTAGCGGACAGCCACCTCACGAGTCCTGTTGGAATACAACTTAGGACCACCTCCTTTCTCGTGTACTGCCACGCTAGGTGAAGTCCGCGGTGCTGTGCAACGTCATTTCTGTGATCTCGGTCCGCAGGACTGCTCAGGTCCGCGGGCTGTTCGCGCAGCGCGAACACGAGCGTCCCCGGCTCACTGGGGCGGGTACGGTCCGGCCTGGTCCTTCGGGCAGAACCACGTCGGCCGCCGCTGGACGTCGTGGCCCTGCGTCCGCACCAGGAGCTTGCCGCCGCAGCGGAAGCAGCCCTGGCGGGTGCGCTCGTACACCCAGTTCTTGCGGTTGCGGTCGAGGTGCCCGGTGGTGCTCTGGTCGAAGCGCCCGGCCAGGGCGTTGGCCAGCAACAGCTTGCGGGCCAGCGCGACCGTGCGCGTGGCGTCCACTTCGGACACCGGAGTCCACGGCGTCACCCCGAGCAGGAACGCAATTTCGCACTTGTAGAGGTTCCCGACGCCCGCCATCACGCGCTGGTCGAGCAGGGCGAGGCCGAGCTCTCGGCCCGGGTCGGCGGTCAGGTTCGCGACCGCCCGCGCCAGGTGCTCGTCCGTCCACTTCGGATCCAGCAGGTCCGGGCCGAGGTGGGCGACGAGGTCGTGTTCCTTCGCCGTGGCCACGAGTTTCAGGTCGTGGACGCGGAAGCCGATCACCTGGACGTCGGCCGCGGTGAAGATCACGCGGGCGTGGTGGCCGGGACGCCGCCACTTCGCGCCCGCCGGGTAGACGTCCCACATCCCGTCCATCAGCAGGTGCGAATGCAGCGTCAGGTCGCCGGAGAAGCGGGTGAACAGGTGCTTGCCCACCGTGCCGACGCCGAGCACCTCGCGGCCGGAGAGGTCCACAGTGGCCAGTTGGGGTACGCGGAATTCGCCGCGCAGCAACGTCTTCCCGGTCATCGCCTTCGCGAAGCGGCGGGCGACCAGGAAGACGGTGTCACCTTCGGGCACGGCTCACCCCGCGGATTCGGTCACCTCGGCCGGTGCCTCGGGGGTCTCCGGAGCCGGGCCTTCGGGCCAGTCCGGGCCCTCGGGCTCCTCGCCGGCGATGCGGTGCCGTCCCGCCCGGTTGGAGCGGAGGATCTTCGCCAGGACCATGTTGAACGTCAGGGCGATCTCCTGGGCACCCGGCGAGTGCCACTCGTGGATCGGGCTGCACGCACCCTGGGCCTGCTGCACGGCGAGCCGGTCGGTGATCGCCGTCGGCATCACCAGCGAGCCGAAGTTCTCGCGCAGCTCGGCGATCCGGAACTGGTGCTCGTAGGAGCGCACGCGCAGCTTGTTCACCAGGACGCCGATCGGGCGCAGCTCCGGGTTGAGCTCCTTGCGGATCTTCTCGATCGCTTCCAGGGCCCGTGACGCGCCGGCGACGGCGTACATCGTGGGCTCGGTCACGATCAGCGCGCTGTCCGCGGCGACCAGCGCCGACTTCGTCAGACGGCCCAGCGACGGCGGGCAGTCGAGGATCACCAGCTCGTACGGGGTTTCGCGCAACGGCGTGCGGTGCAGTTCGTCCAGCGCGCGCGAGAAGTTCGCCAGGCGCTCGCTGTCGGCGTCGGGGTCGTTGAGCAGCTCCAGCTCTTCGGAGCCGACGAGGACGTCCACGTCCTCGCTCCAGACGCTCGGCGCGATCGCGGTTTCCAGCATCGCCCGGGTCGGGTTCTCGAGCACGTCCGCGAGGGTGGCGTCGGTGAACGGCGGGTCGAGCGACGTGGTGGCGTTGCCCTGCGGGTCGAGGTCGACCACCAGCGTCCGCGTGCCCCTACGCAAGGCGGCGGACGCGATACCGAGAGCGACCGTCGTCTTGCCGACGCCTCCCTTGAGGCTGAGTACGGCGACCGTGTGCACGAAGACCAGCCTACGGGTGCGCGGGGGAGGCGCCGCCGGGCAAGGGCCGTTCACTCGAAGGGAGGAGCTCGGGAGGCGGGCGGGCGCGGGCACTACCCTGTGCGACATGAAGACGGAGACCGTGGCCGCCCGGGGTTCGGGCGCCGTCCGCCGGGTGCTCGAGGCCGAGATCCAGGCCGCCCGCGCCCGGGGTGCCGAGCACCCCCGCGTCGTCGACGTGGGTGGCGGCAGCGGTGGCTGGGCGGTGCCGTTCGCGGCGGCGGGCTGCCGGGTGACGGTCGTCGAGCCGAGCCCGAACGCGCTGGCCACGCTGCAGCGGCGGGCCGAGGAAGAGGGCGTCGCCGAGCTGATCACGGTGGTCGCGGACGACGCCGACGCGCTCGGGCGGCACGTCGAGGCCGGCTCGGCCGACCTGGTGCTGGCGCACGGGCTGCTGGAGATCGTGGACGACCCGGCCGCGGTGCTTTCGGCGCTGGCCACGGCGGTCGCGCCCGGCGGCGCGGTCTCGGTGCTGGTCGCGAACCGCCACGCGGCGGTGCTCCACCGCGCGCTCGCGGGCCGCGTCGGCGACGCCCGGCGCCTGCTGGAGAGCGCGGCCGGGGCCGTCCAAGGAGACACGGTGCTGCGCCGGTTCACCACCGACGGCCTGCGTGCCGACCTCGAGGCCGCCGGCTTGGCGGTCACGCTGCTGCAGGGCGACCGGGTGATCTCGGACCTGGTGCCCGGCGGTGTCCGCGACGACGAGCTGGCGGAGTTCGAGCGGGCGGCGGCGAGCTCGCCGGTGCTGCGGGACGTCGCCGGCCGGCTGCACGCGGTGGCGCGGCTCGCCTGAGCTGCCGTTCCCCCGGCCGTCCGAAACTGTCGGTGGTGGCAGGTAGCGTCCCGGGTGTGGGGCGAAATGCTGAGTTGCCGGGCGGGATGGGCCGGTTCCGCGTCCGGCCGGGGGAGCCGGCGCCGGACGACACCGGGTGCGGGCTGCTGCACGTCGACATGGACGCGTTCTTCGTGTCGGTCGAGCTGCGGACCCGGCCCGAGCTCGCGGACAAGCCGGTCGTGGTGTCCGGCGGCGGGCCGCGGGCCGTCGTGGCCGCGGCGAACTACCCGGCGCGGAAGTTCGGCGTGCGCTCGGCCATGCCGTTTTCCACGGCGAAGCGGCTGTGCCCGCAGCTGATCAACATCCCGCCGACGTCCGGGCTGTACAGCTCGGTGTCCCACGGGGTGATGGGCATCTTCCGCGAGCTGACTCCGCTGGTCGAGCCGCTCAGCCTGGACGAGGCGTTCCTGGACGTCAGCGGGGCGTTGCGGCGGCTGGGCGCGACACCGGCGGAGCTGGGTGCGGAGATCCGCGCGCGGGTCGCGGCCGAGCACGGGATCACCTGCTCGGTGGGGGTGGCGAAGGTCAAGTTCGTCGCGAAGCTGGCGTCGGGGATGGCGAAGCCGGACGGCGTGGTCGTCGTGCCCGCGGCGGAGACGCTGGCGTTCCTGCACCCGCTGCAGGTGTCGGCGCTGTGGGGCGTCGGCGCGCGGACCGAGGAGCACCTGCGGCGGCTGGGGCTGGCCACGATCGCCGACGTCGCCGCGTTCCCGCCGGAGCGGCTGAAGAAGTCGCTGGGTGTCGCGATGGGCGAGCACCTGTACCGGCTCGCGCACGGGGTGGACGAGCGGTCGGTGGTGGTCGACTCGCCGGAGAAGTCGATCGGGGCGGAGCACACCTTCGACGTCGACCTGCATTCCCGTGCTGCGATCGAGCTCGAGTTGCTGCGGCTGTCTTCGCGGGTGGGGGCGACGTTGCGGGCGCGGGGCGTGCGCGGCCGCACGGTGTCGATCAAGGTGCGGTTCGCCGACTTCCGGACGATCACCCGGGCGCGCACGCTGGTCTCGGCGACGGACGTGGCGCGCGAGATCCACGCGGTGGCCGTGGCGCTGCTCACCGAGCACGCGCCGACCGGGGCGGTGCGGCTGATCGGCGTCCGCGTCGAGGGGCTGGACACGGGCGAGGCGGGGGAGCAGCTGGTGTTCGACTCACCGGCACCGCGCTGGCGGGACGCGGAGGTGGCGGCCGACGTCGCGCGGTCGAAGTTCGGGTCGGCGGCGGTGCGGCCGGCGTCGCTCCTGGGCCCGCGGGAGCACGGAGGGTGATCTTGGGCTCGTCGGCGTTCCGCCACAACGGCGGTGGGGCCGCAAAACGGTCACGATCGGCAACGGTGACGGTCCGCAATGCCCTTCGGGCAGGATTTAGCCCAATTCGATCCCTTCTGAGTGCGGGATCGGGTAGTCGTGCGGGCGCGGGCCTCGTATCCTGGACAGTGCCACCCCGCCTGGGGTTGGCTGTTGGGTCCAGGACGTTGCGCGGCCCGGCGCCCGCGACAGCTGTGCCGGAGGAGGAAAGATGCCACTCTCCGAGCATGAGCAGCGGCTGCTCGATCAAATCGAGCGCGAGCTCTATGCCGAGGACCCCAAGTTCGCATCCACGGTGCGTGGCACCCGGTTGCGTCGCCCCGCTCGCCGACGGCGTATTCAGGGCATCGCCCTGTTCGTAGTGGGCGTGGCCCTGCTGGTGCTGGGCGTGGTGGTGCCGCAGTTCCGGGTGGCCGACATCCCGCTGATCAGCGTGCTCGGGTTCCTCGTGATGTTCTTCGGAGTCATGATGGCCGTCACATCGATTCGGCACGGCGCCGACGGAGACGGCCGGGGCGGTGGACCGGGTGCCCGCGGTGGCAAGCCGTCGGGCCGCCGAAGTTCCTTCACCCAGAGGATGGAGGAGCGCTTCCGCCAGCGCTTCGAGGAGCAGTAGCGCCGCAAGACCACGAGATCCGCGTCCCGCTCCGGGTGGGACGCGGATCTTCTTGTGTTCTCACCCACTCCGCGAGGCTGATGGGTTAGCTGCGGTAACAGTGGGTGACTCCCACACGGGTGATCCCAGCCGCGCCCCGCTCCGAACCCGGCGCCCAATCCTGCCCTCTTGCGGACCTCGGCCCGCGCGCCCGGCCCTCAGCCTCCTCGCTCGCGCCCACGCGGCGATCACCTCGGACGTGATCGAGACCGGAACTCGCGTGACTGAACCCGCGACTCACGTGATCAGAGGCGTAACTCGCGTGATCAGCGGCGTAACTCGCGTGATCAGCGGCGTAACTCGCGTGATCAGCGGCGTAACTCGCGTGATCGGGCGGGGATCTCGCGTGATTGGAGAGGCATCTCGCGTGATCGGGCGGGCATCTCGCGTGATTAAGGGGGCATCACGATGATGCCCGGCTGATCACGGGAGATTCCCCTCCAAACACGCGTGATGCCCTTCCAATCACGGCTAATGCCCCTCTGATCACGGGTGATGCCCCTTCAGGGAACGTGTGCCGGGCCGTGCGGGTCAGGTGCGGTTGCGGAAGATCGAGCGGGGGAACAGCTTGCCCTTCCACGAAAGGGGGGCGTTGCGGCGCAGGCTTCGCCGCAGGCCGTCGAAGGCCGGGGGGAGCTCCGGCTGGGGGGTGTCGTCCCCGCCGTACCAGGACCTCTCCAGCACTCCGATCACCGTCCGGAGGCTTTCGCGGCCGTCGTCGTCGAGGTGGTGCTTGGCCGCCAGCTTCTGGCCCGCCACGCGGACCGTGTCGCTGTTCGGGACCGGCAGTCCGCGGTCCGCGCACTCCGCGCGCAGCTCCGCCCACGCCGCGTCGGCCGAACCCGGTTGCTGCTGGACTATGCGCTGCAGCCGCCGTCGGCGGACCCCTTCGCGAATCATCGCCGGGCCCGCCACCACGAGCAGGAGCACCACCACCAGCAGGCCGAGCCACCAGGCCACCGTCGCCGCCAGCAGGGCGAGCGCGGTGATCCACAACCCCGTCGCCAGCAGCGGCAGCCAGCCGAGCAGCGCCTGCGAGCGGGACGGTGCCGCCGCCGGTGCCCGGACGAGCAGCGCGCCCTCGCTGCGGTCGTCGGCCGGTGGCCCACCGTCCCGCGGTACGAGCAGCCGCCGCAGCAGGGCCGCCGCGACCAGCGCGGCCGCGCCCAGTGCGGCGAGCGCCAGCGCCAGGTCGAACAGCCAGTCGTCGCTGCCCGAATCGGTCTGGGCCGTCGGCGCGGGGACGTTCCGGTCCTTGTCCTGCGGGGCGTTGGTCGGCGCCACGCTCGGCTGGACGGTGGTCGGCGCGACCTGGGTGTCGTCCGGCTGGTCGCCGTTCTGGGGGCCGGCCTGCAGGTACGACGGGGTGATGCCGCGGCCGTCGGACAGCGGCGTCGGGTCGAACGTCACCCAGCCCTTGCCGCCGAAGTACGCCTCGACCCACGCGTGCGCGTCCTGCGTGCTGATCGACAGGTAGTCGTTGACCTGCGTGCCCGGGGTGAACCCGATCGCCACCCGCGACGGGATGCCCGCGACCCGCAGCATCACGGCCATCGCCGACGCGAACTGCTCGCAGAAGCCGCGCTTGCCGTTGAGGATGAAGTCGGCGAGCGCGTCGGCGTCGTTCGCCGGCGCGGTCTTCGTGTCGTAGACGAACCCGTTCTGCGCCGTGAAGTAGCGCCAGATCGCCGAGGCGCGGTCGAAGTCGTTGGACGCGCCGGCGATCAGCTGCCGGGTCTTCGCGCGGACGCGGTCGTCGACCTTGTCGAGCTGGGTGTAGCGCGGCGGCAGGTCGTCGACGCGCGGGGTCACCCGCAGCTCGGCGGCCGTCGGTTCCTTCAGCGACGCGTACTCGGTGTACGCCGGCGGCGCCTCGCTGCGGGTGGTGAACACCGTGCCGCTGACCGGGTCGTAGAGGTAGCCGTTGGCCGCCCCGTCGAGCACGCGGGGCGCGCCGAACACCGGCAGCCAGTTGTCCCGCCAGCTGGTCGGCTCGATGTCGATCCGGCGCGCGGCACCGGTGCCGTCGTCGCCCGGCGCGGCCGGCAGCTGCGGCCCGACCGGGATGCCCTGCTGCGAACGGCCTTCGTCGTGCAGGCCCCAGCCCTTGTTGGGGTAGTAGGTGTCGAGCGTCATCGCGCGCAGCAGCCGTCGGTCCGTGCCGAGGCCGCGGACCTTGAACAGCTCGTGGTTCGCGCCCTGGTCGAGCATGCCGCGCAGCTCCGTGAACGGCTGGATGCCGAAACCGCCGGAGCCCGCGCCGGCGCCGTTCCCGTTGCCGCCGAACGGCATCCGCCCGACGGTGCCGACCCAGGTGATCGCCCCGCCGAGCAGGCCGAGCACGATCGCCGCGCAGACGACCGCGACCGGCGCGGACAGCACGCCCGGTTTGCCGCTGCTGCCGGGAGCCTCCCGCGTGCGCCAGCGCCGGTGCCGGTGGTTGCCGTCGACGGCCAGCAGGCCGGCGAACGCCGAGCCGCCGAGCAGGAACGTCCACCACGGCAGCATGTCTTCGCTCAGCGCGGCCGGCACGGCGTAGACGCAGAGCAGCACGAGCCCGGTGGCCGCGGGCGCCGCGGCGGCCACGGTCAGCGTGTCGACGAGGACGGCCACCAGCCCGATCAGGATGGTGACGAGGCACAGGATGGGCTGGCTGCCCTCGACCGGCGGCAGCCCGACGCGGATCTGCTCCGCGGCGGCCGAGAGCGTGGTCCCGATCTCGGAAAACGCTTCCGGCCCGGGGATGACCTGCAGGATGCCGTGCGTGGTGAAGGCGCCGGTGACGAGGAAGAGCAGGACGAGCAGCTGCCCGAAGCCGACCAGGACGGTCGGCACCTGCAGCGAGCGGAGCGCGAGCCCGGCGGCCCCGATGAGCAGGACGGCGACGAAGAGGTACCCGAACCAGGCCAGCCCGGAGACGACGCTGCTGACCGAGGTCGCGGCGCAGAGAGTGGCCACCCCGGCGGCGACGGGCGCGAGAACGCTGCTGCGCCAGGCGGAAAGCGGCCGTTCGGGCCGGGGCGAGGGCCGCTCGACGTTCCGCGGCGGTGCGGCGGTGCTCATCGCGGACCCCCGATGGAGATGCGGCGGGATGTGGGGCAGGTGCGGCTCGGATGGGGTGCGGCCGGGAGGATTCGCACGTTGTGGCGCGGCTGGGCGCACGCGGTCAGCGCGCCGCGGTTGGGCGTGGAGTGGCTGCAGCTGGTGTGGGCTGCGGCTGGTGTGGAGCTCCCGGCGAGCCGCACGTTGTGGTGCGACCGTCCGCAATCGTGGTGAGCGGTGGTCGGCATCGAGTTCCCGCCGCGGCGAATCGGCGCGAGCCGCTGGGCGGCCTGGCGTGTGGGGCGGGAGTGGCCCTCCGTGGCGGCGCTCATCGCGGCCCTCCGATCAGCGTGCCGCGGCGGGCGCCGCTGCGGCACAGTTCGGCCCACACCTGGGGCATCGGTGAACCCGGTCCGGCGACGATCACGCCCCAGCCCGCCGCGCGCAGCAGCGCTGCCGAGTCCTCCGTGGCCGCCGCTCGCTGCTCCGGGGCGCTCACTCCCGCCGACCACGTCGGCGTGTCCAGCAGGACCGCGAGGCTCCTGATCCCGCGCGGGCGGAACTGGGTCAGCTCGTGCACCGCCTCCGTGCTCACCGTGCCCAGCACCGCGATCAGCTCCTGGCCTTCCGCCGGGTCGCCGGCCAGCGTGATGTCGCGCTGGTGGGCCGGCTGCAGGGCCGCCAGCGCGTCGAGCACCACGTGGTCGTAGTGGTCGCCGCCGTCGCCCGGGGTGTCCGCCAGTGTGACGCCGTGCTCGCTGACCAGGCGGACCCGGTGGCCCGACCGGCGCAGGTGCAGCGCCGCCGACGCCGCGAACGACACCGCCCACTCCAGGCTCGCCGCCGGGCCGGTGCCGTGGTGGGCCGCCGCGCGGTGGTCCAGCAGCACCGTCGTGCCGCCGCGCCACGGGCGTTCCTCGACGCGGACCATGATCTCGTCGCGGCGGGCCGTCGAGCGCCAGTGCACCTTCCGCAGGTCGTCGCCCTGGCGGTACTGGCGGACGATCACGTCCGCCTCGCCCTGGCCGGCGTGCAGCCGGACCGTGCCGTCGTCGCCGACGCCGATGCCCGCGCCGCTCGGCAGGCCCCACAGCGAGACCACCCGCGGCACCACGACCAGCCGCGAGTGCCCGATCAGCTCGCGCTCGAATTCGCACAGCCCGAACGGGTCCGTGATCGTCGCGCGCAGCGGCCCGACCTGCTGGATCCCGCGCAGCACCGGCTGCAGCGGGTAGCGCAGGGCGACACGCCTGTCGTGCGGGAGCCGCTCGACTACGAACCGCGGCCGCGAGCCCAGCGCGTACGGCACGCCGTCCTCGAGGAGGATCTCGCCCGCGGGCAGCCGGCCGCTGCGCCACAGCTCCAGCTGGACCTCGCCGTTGCCGCCGACCGCGACGCGCTGCGGGCGCAGCGTGCGGGTGGCGCCGATGCGCAGCCGGGTCGCCGAGATGAACGCGGCGACCAGCAGCGGCAGCGCCACCACGAACACCGCCACGCGCAGCAGGTCGCGTTCGTTGAGCACGAACGAGCACACCGCGGCGGCGATCCCCGCGGCCAGGAGGCAGCGGCCGCGGGTGGTCAGGCCGGACAGGGCACGCAGCATGCCGTTCTCTTCCCCTTCGGGCGGTGCACAACTCTTTCGAGGGTCCGGGTGGCGGAGCCCCCGACCTGGGGCGAAGCCCCAGCTGTCACCAGCTAGGGCCGGGTACCCTGCGGCACCGGCACCCGGTGCAGCACCGCGCGCACGACGTCGGTCGCCGACCGGCGGGCCGCATGCGCCTCGGTCGTCAGCACCAGGCGGTGCGCGAGCACCGGGACCGCCACCGTGTGCAGGTCGTCCGGCACGACGTAGTCGCGGCCCGACAGCGCGGCCTGCGCGCGCGCCGCGCGGACCAGGTGCAGCGTCGCCCGCGGGGACGCGCCGAGCCGGATCTCCGGGACCTGCCGGGTGGCCGCGACGACGTCGACGGCGTACCGGCGCACCTCCGGCGCGATGTGCACGCCGCGGACCGTCTCGATCAGCCTGTGCACGGTCTCGCCGTCGGACACCGGCTGCAGGTCGTCCAGGGGGTTGTGGCCGGCGTGCTCGTCGACCATGGCCAGCTCGGCCTGCTGGTCGGGGTAGCCGATGGAAACCCGCGCGGTGAAGCGGTCGCGCTGGGCTTCGGGCAGCGCGTAGGTGCCTTCCATCTCGATCGGGTTCTGGGTCGCGATGACCATGAACGGCTCGTCGAGGTGGTAGGTCGATGTGTCGACGGTGACCTGGTGCTCTTCCATGCACTCCAGCAGCGCCGACTGCGTCTTCGGCGAGGCGCGGTTGATCTCGTCGCCCACCACGATGTTCGCGAACACCGGGCCGGGGCGGAACTCGAACTCGCCGGACTGGCGGTTGTAGATGGAGACGCCGGTGACGTCGCTCGGCAGCAGGTCGGGGGTGAACTGGATGCGGCTGACGGTGCAGTCGATGGACCGGGCCAGTGCTTTGGCCAGCGACGTCTTGCCGACGCCGGGCACGTCTTCGACCAGGAGGTGGCCTTCGGCGAGCAGCGTGACCAGTGCGATCCGGATGACGTCGGGTTTGCCGACCAGCACGCGCTCGACGTTCGCGGCGATCCGCCGGGCGGTTTCGTGCAGTTCGTCCAGGGGGACTCTGCCGGGGTGGCCGTGGACCCGGCCGTTGCCCGCGGGCTCCGCCGGGTAAGGCGGCCGCCCGGATGCCTGCTCGCCCGATCCGGGCGCGGCAGACTGGATTCTCGACGTCACTCGACCTCCTGGTGGCGCGTGGCCGCGCGCACTGTGCGCACCGCCGGGCCGAACGGCCCCCTCGCTGCTGTCCGCGCGCAGCGACCAGCCTTCCACCCAGTGTGTCAAACCCGGGCGAACCGGGGGGCGGAACCCCGCGAGCACCTCCGGTACCGCGGGTGATGACACTGCGCAAGCAGGGACGATACCCCGAACGGGTGCCCCTTCACCCGATTCTGGGTGCTCCCGCTGACACCCTGCTCTGTCGTATGCTGCGTTTCGAGGTCGCCCGGCTACGGAGAGGCGTAACCCCTTATGAGCGAGGTGCGAACGCAGCCGCCCTTCGACGTGCGCGGCTTCGCGGTCGCGCCCGAGCTGGCCACGGACGCCTACGCGAAGCTCGGTCAGCTGCAGGACGTCGTGGGCGAGATGGTCCGCGAGGCGAAGGTGCTCGGCCGCACGGTGCCGCTGGGCGGCGGGTACGCGGGCGAGATCGGCGAATTCATGGCCGAGTACGGCATCGGCGGCCAGGGCTCGGCGGTGCAGCAGCTCACGGCGTTCGGCAGGGAGCTGGAGACGCTCAAGCACCGGATCGGCGAGGCGCTGGCGAAGTACCAGCACGCCGACGAGGCCGCCGCCGAGGGCGTGGACTGCACGGGTGGCTGAGCCGGTGAGCAAGGGCCGAGCGATCGCGTGCGGGCTGCTCTTCTTTTCCCTCGCCGCCTGCGGGCAGCAGACCACCCCGACCGCCGCCGTCGGGCACACCTCCGCGCAGGCGTCCGCGCCGGCCGTGCCGCCGCCGTCCGCTTCGCCCACCGGGCTCGGTGCCCTGGATCCCTGCGCCCTGCTCGGCCCGCAGGACCGGTCGGCGGCGGGGGTGAACGTGCTCGGGAAGCCCAAGGACATCGCCGGCGCCCGGGCGTGCGACTGGACCGTGCCGGGCACCTTCGGCGTCACGGTGACCTTCGACGAGAAGCACGGCCTGGCCGATCTCGACGTCGCGAAGAAGAACGCCACCAAGACGACGGTCGGCCGGCACCCCGCGCTGAAGGTCGCCGACAAGAAGGCCGCCGACGGCACCTGTGCCGTCCTGCTCGGCGTCGGCGACGGCGCCAGCGTGCAGATCGACGTCAGCAACACCGGCTTCTCGGACACCCCGCTCGCGTGCCGCCGCGCGGGCACGGTGGCCGGGCTGGTCGAACCCAAGCTGCCCTGACCAGGAGGTGCGCCGTGTCCGAACCCCCCGTGCCCACCGCGCGGTACGAGGCCTACAGCCACGAGGCGATGGCCGCGGAGGTCGAGCGCGGCAACGACCCGGTCGCCGCCGGCGAGGCGGGCGCGCGCTGGGACGGGCTGGCGAAGCGGCTGCAGGAGTCGACCGCCGACGTCGCCGCGCTGGTCGCTTCCTCGGAGGAGCACTGGCGGGGCCAGGCGGGGGACGCCGCGCGGGCGGCGCTGGGCCGGGCCGCGAAGTGGCTCTCGCACTCGGCCGCCGTTTCGGCGTCGGTGGGCCGGGCCGTCGGCGCGCAGGCCGACGTCGCCGCCCGGGCCCGGGCCGACATGCCGCCGCCGGTGACCTACGACCCGGCGTCGATGATCCGCGAGGCGGCGTCCAGCGGGAACGTGCTCGTCCTCGCCGGGCTGGCGGGGGAGATGGCGGCCCGCCGCGCCGAGGCCGAGGCCGCGCGGCAGAAGGCCATTGACGTGCTGCGGACGCGGGACACCGCGCTGCACGGCCAGGTGCCCGCGGAGGCGTTCCCCGCGCCGCCATCGCTGGGGCGGGCTTGATCCGCGTCTCGGCGTCGGCGTTCGACATCCTCTGGACCGACCTCGGCCACGACCGGCCGCCGGAGCCGCTCAGCGTCCGCAGCGTCGGCGTGACCGACGCCGAACGCGCCGAGGTGCGGGTGGCCGTCTACGGCAACCTCGCCGAGCGCGGCCTGTACGACGGGTCCCGGCTGGAGCCGGCGCTGGCCGCGCGGCTGGAGCTGCTCGCGGGCGGGGAGGTGTTCGTCGCGTGCGAGGCGCTGGCCGACATGACGGCGGCGACACCGTTCCGCGCGGTGACGGCGGCCCGCGGCGGCCGCGGTGTCCTCGCGACCCAGCCGGAGCAGACGATCGGCCTGGATTCGATCCGCGAGGGCGAGCTCGCGTCGGCGATCGTCGACGTCCTGCCGGAGCTGGCGGCCGGCCCCGGCTACGGCATCAGCCTCCCGGCGTCGACGCTCTCTTCCGACGCCGCCTCGGGGACGGCGTCGGCGCAGCTCGAGGAGGTCCGGGCGATCCAGGCGCGGCCGGTGTACGCGGCGGGGCAGTTCAGCGTGAGCCGCCGGTCGGGGTCGGGCCGGGTCGAGCGGGTGGGCGGGCTGACGTGGTTCGACACCGACGTCGGCGCGTACTGCGCGACGAAGACCCCGGGCCGGGGTGGGCAGGAGTGGGTGACGGTCACCCCGGTCGACAGCACCCGCCTCGCGGCCCGCGTCACGGCGTTGTTCAACCCGGAGGACTGAGCGCCGAGGGGCATCACGCGTGTCTGGAGGGGCATCACGCGTGATTGGAGGGGCATCACGGCGTGATCCGGGGCGGAACTGGCGTGCTGGGGGACGCGACTGGCGTGATTGGAGGCGGAACTCGCGTGATTGGGGGCGGAACTCGCGAGTTACGGCTTTGATCACGCGAGTTCCGTGCCTGATCACGCGGGTTACGGGTTGGGGCACGTGAGTTGCGGGGGTGAGCACGGGGTGCGGGAGGCGGGCGGCCCCCACTGGGGCCCACCTGGGCTCCCCACTTTGGGCCACTCTGGGGCCGCCTGGCTCCCCACTTTGGCCCACGGGGAGGGTGGGAGGGTTCTTTCGCGGCCGTTATGCGGACGCATCAGGAACAGCTGAGGTTGCTCCGGCCCCCGGCGCGGGGGATCTTGGCCACCGTCCCCCACTACACCCCCCACCCGGCCCCACGCTGCTGACCTGCGCAAATAGAACACTCGACGGAGTGAGCCGCCGGTTTCTCGCGTTGACTGTGGTGAAAAGTGGGGTACGGTGGTGGCCAGTGGGGCGGAAGGGAAGCCCCGTGGCCGTCCGGGGTGGTTCGCCACCGTGGGCGGTAGGGAGGTGGAGGTCGTGTTCCTCGGCACCCACACCCCGAAGCTGGACGACAAAGGGCGGCTCGCGCTGCCCGCGAAGTTCCGTGACGCCTTGGCGGGTGGGCTGATGGTCACCAAGGGGCAGGACCACTGCCTCTTCGTCTTCCCCCGCGCCGAGTTCGAGCAGATGGCGCGCAAGGTCGCCGAGGCCCCGTTCACGAACGAGGCGGTTCGGGCCTACCAGCGCTACCTGTTCGCCGGCACGGACGAGCAACGTCCTGACGGCCAGGGGCGCATCACCATCGCGCCCGAGCTCCGCCGCTACGCGGGGCTCAGCAAGGAGTGCGTGGTGATCGGGGCGATCACCAGGCTGGAGATCTGGGACGCCCAAGCGTGGCAGGCGTACCTGGAGGAGCACGAAGACAGCTACGCGAAGGCTCGAGAGGAAGTACTGCCGGGCGTCTTCTAGGCGTGCGGTCGCGGTGCACCTTCGTCGTCGGGGGACGAGGGGTTCGCCGCCCGCGCGTGGAGGGGAAGCCCACCCGGATGCCGTGAGGCCTCTGTCCGCTCAACAGCCCTGGTGCACCTTCCCCGGTACCAGGTCCGCAGCGGGCGGACAGGGACCTGACGGCATCCGCCATATTTCCCCCGGGCCGCCCAGGCGAGAGAGGGGGAGGGAACATGACGGCACCCGAGCACGTCCCGGTGCTGCTCGCGCGCATCGTCGAGCTGTTCACCCCCGTGTTCGCCGACCGCGACGGCGTCCTGGTGGACGCGACGGTCGGCCTCGGCGGGCATTCCGACGCCCTGCTGGAGGCGTTCCCGCGGCTGCGCCTCGTCGCGCTGGACCGCGACCCCGCCGCGCTCGAGAAGTCCGCCGAACGCCTGGCCCGCCACGGCGACCGCGTCGACTTCGTCCACACCGTCTACGACGGGCTGCCGGAAGCCCTCGCCGGGCTGGGCATCGCCAAGGCCGACGGCATCCTGTTCGACCTCGGCGTCTCGTCGATGCAGCTGGACCGCGCCGAACGCGGGTTCGCCTACGCCAAGGACTCCCCGCTCGACATGCGGATGGACCCCACCACCGGGTTCACCGCCGCCGACGTCCTCAACACCTACGCGCCCGGCGAGCTGATCCGGATCCTGCGCGACTACGGCGAAGAACGGTTCGCGCAGCGGATCGTCAAGGCGGTCGTGGCCGCGCGGGAGAAGGAGCCGTTCACGAACAGCGGGCGCCTGGTCGAGCTGCTCTACGACGCCGTCCCGGCCGCCACCCGGCGGACCGGCGGGCACCCGGCCAAGCGCACGTTCCAGGCGCTGCGGATCGAGGTCAACGGCGAACTGGAGGTGCTGCGCCGCGCCATGCCCGCCGCGCTCGGCGCGCTGAAGGTGGGTGGGCGGATCGTCGTCGAGTCGTACCAGTCCCTGGAGGACCGGCTGGTCAAGCAAGCGCTGGCCGAGCTCGCGAAGTCCCGCACCCCGGAAGGGCTCCCGGTGGAGCTGCCGGGGCACGGACCGGAGCTGAAGCTCCTCACGCGCGGCGCCGAGAAGGCCGGCGAAGAGGAGATCGAACGGAACCCGCGCGCCGCTTCGGTGCGGCTGCGGGCCGCAGAGAGGATCGGAGAGCCGCGATGACCGCTCCCGCGAAGTCCCGCCGCCGGGCCGCGCCGGCGACGCGGGGCCGCACCGAGGCCGCCCGCACCTCGACGACCGGCGTCGAGCCGGACCCGCAGCCGGGCGCGCCCCGGCGCGGGTCGCGCGGCCGCACGTCCGCGGCCGAGCGCGCCTACGCGCGCCGCGCCCAGCGCGCCGACCTGCTGAAGGAGCGCGAGGCGCGCCCGGAGCCGAAGCCCCGGCCCGCCGAGCAGGCGGAACCGCCGAAGTTCAAGCTGAAGTCGTTGCTGCCGAAGTCGCGCGCGTCCTTCGTGCTGATGATGATGGCGCTGCTGGCCGCCGGGGTGGCGACCACGCTGTGGCTGACCACGCAGGCGATCGCCGACTCCTACCGGCTCGAGCAGCTGCGCACCACCAACGCGAACCTGGCCGAGCAGAAGGAGCAGCTGCAGCGCGACGTCGCCAAGGCCGAGTCGCCCGCTTCGCTGGCCCCCGCGGCCCAGCAGCTGGGCATGGTGCCCGGTGGTGACCCGGCGCGGATCGTCGTCGGCCCGGACGGGAAGACCTCGCTCGTCGGCGAGCCCAAGAAGGCCAAGGCGGACGCCCCGGTCGTGCCGGCCGCACCGCCCGCCGCGCCGGCCGCGGGCACGCAGTCGCAGCAGGGCGCGCCGATCGAGGGCGACCAGCCCGCTGTGCCCGCCGAAGAGCAGCCCGCCCCGCCGCCGGCCCAGCCGGGAGCCGGCCAGTGATGGCTTCCGGCCGCAGCCAGGCCCGCGCGCGGGCCGCCGGCAGCGCCCGGCGGACGTACGCCGCCGGCACCCGCAGCGCGGCCGCCCGCCGCGGCAACGGCGGGCACCGCAGCCGGTTCTCCGCCGTGCGCCTGCTGCTGGTCGCCGTGCTGCTGGTCGCCGGCGTGAAACTGGTGCAGGTGCAGTGGTTCGACGCCGCGGCGCTCTCGGCCGCGGCGGAGCGGCAGCGCGCCCAGACCATCGACATCCCCGCCCAGCGCGGGTCCATTGTGGACCGCAACGGCGCGAAGCTCGCCTTCAGCGTCGAGGTGCGCACCCTTTCGGTGAACCTCAAGGCCCTGCACAAGAGCATGGACGACTTCGCCGCGAAGAACCCCGGCACGGCGAAGACCTTCGACAGCGAGACCGCCGCGGCCGCGAAGTACATCGCGGGCAAGCTGCCGAACGTGATCAGCGAGCAGCAGCTGCTCGACCTGTTCCACAAGCAGGCGTCCTTCACCTACTTGGTGAACAACGTCGAGCCGTCCATCGCCGCCGACATCGTGAAGCACTTCGCGTGGATCGGTGTCGAGAAGCGCGCGCTGCGGGAGTACCCGGGCGGCAGCCTGGCGGCGAACATCGTCGGCGCCGCGAACTGGCGCTCCGAAGACCAGGACGTCTCCAAGCACAACCTGCACGGCCTCGTCGGGCTCGAGCTGCTGCGCGACAACGACCTGGCCGGGACGCCGGGCCGGATGCTGGTCAACACGAAGAACGGCAGCGACAACGTCGTCATCCCGGGCACCGAGCGCGACCTGCAGGCCGCCGTCCCCGGCTCGGACCTCGAGCTGACCATCGACTCCGACCTGCAGTACGAGGTGCAGCGGCAGCTGGCGGACTACGTCGAGCAGTCGCACGCCAAGGGTGGGCAGGCGGTCGTCCTCGACGCCAAGACCGGCGAGGTCTACGCCCTGGCCAACAACACGACGTTCGACCCCAACGACCAGAGCACCTGGACCACCGACGACCTGGCCAACCCCGCGGTCACCACGCCGTTCGAACCCGGGTCGGTCAACAAGCTCGTCACCGCCACCGGGGCGATCGACTACGGCATCGCGACGCCGGAGTCGACGGTCGAGGTGCCCGGCGCCCTGCAGGTGGCCGACAAGACGGTGCACGACGCCTGGACGCACGGGACCCAGACGTTCACCACCACCGGCATCTTCGCCAAGTCGTCCAACATCGGCACGCTGCTGCTGGCGCAGAAGATCGGCGAGGAACGCTACTCGAACCTGCTGAAGTCCTTCGGCCTGGGCCAGCGCACCGGCGTCGGCCTCCCCGGCGAGAGTGCGGGTTCGGTGCCCGCCCGCAGCCAGTGGTCGGCGACCACCTTCGGCAACCTGCCGATCGGGCAGGGCCTGTCGATGACCATCCTGCAGATGGCCGGGATGTACCAGACGATCGCCAACGACGGCCTGCGCGTCGAACCCCGGATCGTCAAGGCCAAGGTGAACCCGGACGGCACGACCGTGCCCGAGCCGGCCCCGAAGACGGTCCGGGTGGTCGGGCCGCAGACCGCCAAGACGGTGCGCGACATGATGCGCGCGGTCGCCCAGAACGGCAAGGGCCTGCAGAAGGGCACCGCGCCGACGGCCGCGGTCGAGGGCTACCAGATCTCCGGGAAAACCGGCACCGGCCAGCAGGTCGACCCGCGGACGCACGCCTACAGCGACCACCTGTACAACATCACCTTCGCCGGCATCCTGCCCGCCGACCACCCGCGGTTCGTCGTGGGCATCCGGCTGGACGCACCCGACACGACGCTGCCGGTGGGGCACTCCGCGGCACCGCTGTTCCACACCATCGCGTCGTACCTGACGCAGCGGTACCAGATTCCGTTGTCGGACGGGCCGTCGCCGGAGGTCCCGCTCATCATCGCCCCGTAGGGCAGGCACTGTCCGTCAAGGCCCCCTCACCCGAGGGGGCCTTGACGGTCGAGCGTCCACATCGGTCGGCGGCGGGAAAAGTGTTGCGGGGCAACGGGGAGCGAGCGGGGGTCTAGCACATGTGCCTCAGCCGCCCGCAATCGCCGTACCGCGTGCGGGTGCCCGAACCGGCCGCCGGTAGCCTCTTGGCCGTGTCCGTGTCCTCGTCCAGTTCCCAGGTGCCGGAAAGCCCGGTGAAAGCGGTGCCCGCGCCGCCCCGCCCGGCGCGCATCGACCCGGTCCCGCTGGCGACGCTGCTCGCCAGGGCGGACGCGCGCCTCATCGCCGGCTCGCCCGACGCGGCCGAGCTCACCGTCACCGGCACCACGCTGCGCGCGCAGCACGTGCTGCCCGGTGACCTCTTCGCCGCCCTCCCGGGCGCCCGCGCCCACGGCGCCGACTTCAGCGACCAGGCGGTCGCCGCCGGGGCCATCGCGGTGCTCACCGACGCCGCCGGCGCCGAGCGGCCCGCCCTGCGGGACGCCGGCGTGCCGATCCTGGTCCACGCCGACCCGCGCGCCGCCTTGGGCGAGATCGCCGCCTGGATCTACGGCGAGCCGTCCCTCGAGCTGGCCGTCCTCGGCGTCACCGGCACCTCCGGCAAGACCACGACGTCCTACCTGGTCGACGCCGGCCTGCAGGCCGCGGGCCTGACCACCGGCCTGATCGGCACGGTGGAGACCCGGATCGCCGGCGAGCGCCTGGTCAGCGGGTTCACCACGCCGGAGGCGCCGGACCTGCAGGCGCTGCTCGCGGTGATGCTCGAACGCGGCGTCACGCACGTGCCGATGGAGGTCTCCAGCCACGCGCTCGCGCTGGGCCGGGTCAACGGCACCCGGTTCGCGGTCGGCGCGTTCACCAACCTCTCCCAGGACCACCTGGACTTCCACAAGGACATGCAGGAGTACTTCGAGGCGAAGGCGCTGCTGTTCGACGGCCGGTCGACGCACGAGGTCGTCGTGGTCGACAGCGCGTGGGGCCAGGCCCTGCTCACGCCGCAGACGATCACCGTGACCACGGACCCGGGCACCGACGCCGCGTGGCAGGCCACCGACATCGAGGCCACCCCGCAGGGCGAGCAGACGTTCACCCTGCGCGGCCCGGACGGCGCCCGCGCCGCCGCCCGGCTCCCGCTGCCCGGCGAGTTCAACGTCGCCAACGCCGTGCTCGCCGCCGCCATCCTGAGCACCGCGGGCGTGTCGCTGGAGTACATCGTCACCGGGCTGGCGCAGGTGCAGGTGCCGGGCCGGATGGAGCGCGTCCACGTCGGCCAGGAGTTCACCGCCGTCGTCGACTACGCCCACAAGCCGGCCGCGGTCGCCCAGGGCCTGGACGCGCTGCGGGCCCGCACCGAGGGCCGGATCATCACCGTGCTCGGCTGCGGCGGCGACCGGGACACCGCCAAGCGCCCGATGATGGGCGAGGCCGCGGCCCGCCGCAGCGACGTCCTGATCGTCACCGACGACAACCCGCGCTCCGAGGACCCGGCCGCCATCCGCGCCGCCATGCTGGCCGGCGCCCGCGCGGTCGGCCCCGCCGAGGGCGGCCAGGTCGTCGAGATCGGCGACCGCCGCGAGGCCATCGCGCACGCCGTCTCGCTCGCCGGTCCGGGCGACATCGTCTTCCTCGCCGGCAAGGGGCACGAGTCCGGCCAGGAGGCCGGCGGCGTCGTGCACCCGTTCTCCGACCGCGACGAGCTGGCCGCGGCCATCCGCAACAAACTCGAGGTGAGTGTGTGATCGTGCTCAGCCTGGCCGAGATCGCCGACGTCGTCGGCGGCCGGCTGCACCAAGCCGAGCCGGGCGCGCAGGTGACCGGCACCGTGGAGTTCGACACCCGGAAGCTCACGCCCGGCGGCCTGTTCGTCGCGCTGCCCGGCGAGAAGGTCGACGGCCACGACTTCGCCGCGCAGGCCGTCGAGGCCGGGGCGGTGGCCGTGCTGGCCGCCCGGGAGGTCGACGCGCCCGCGATCGTCGTGCCGCCGCTGCCCGCGGGCGAGGCCCACGAGCGGTCGGTCGCGTTGACCGGCGACAAGGACGGCTCCGGCGCCGCCGTGCTGGCCGCGCTGGCCAAGCTCGCCCGGTACGTCGTGCAGCGCCTCGCCGAGGGCGAGCTGACCGTCGTCGGCGTCACCGGGTCCTCCGGCAAGACCTCCACCAAGGACGTCATCGCGCAGCTGCTCGAGCCGCTCGGCCCGACGATCGCGCCGCCCGGGTCGTTCAACAACGAGCTCGGCCACCCCTGGACGGCGCTGCGGGCCGACGCGGCCACCCGGCACCTGGTGCTGGAGCTCTCCGCGCGGGGCCCGGGCCACATCGCCCACCTCGCCGAGATCGCGCCGCCGAAGATCGGCGTCGTGCTCAACGTCGGCAGCGCCCACGTCGGCGAGTTCGGCTCGCGCGAAGGCATCGCGAAGACCAAGGGCGAGCTCGTCGAAGCCCTGCCCGCGGACGGCGTCGCGGTGCTCAACCTCGACGACCCGCTGGTCGCGGCCATGGCGAGCCGCACGAAGGCCCGGGTCGTGTTCGTCGGCGAAAGCCCGTCCGCGCAGGTCCGCGCGGAGCACATCACCCTCGACGACGAGGCCCGCGCCTCCTTCCGGCTGATCACCCCGGCCGGCGAGGCCGACGTCAAGCTGCCGCTGCACGGCGAGCACCACGTCGGCAACGCGCTGTCCGCCGCGGCGGTCGCGCTGGAGCTCGGCGTGAGCGCCGCGGACATCGCCGCCCGGCTCTCCGGTCTCGAACGGCGGTCCGCGCGCCGCATGGAGGTCGTCACGCGGCCGGACGGCGTCACGATCCTCAACGACTCCTTCAACGCCAATCCCGAGTCGATGCGGGCCGGCCTGAAGGCCCTCGCCGCGATGACGCGGGAGACCGGCCGCCGCTCCTGGGCCGTGCTCGGCGTGATGGGCGAGCTCGGCGCGGACTCGGTCAACGCCCACGACGAGATCGGCAGGCTCGTCGTCCGGCTGAACATCGCCAAGCTCGTCGTGATCGGGCCCGAGGCGGCGGCCATGCACCAGGGGGCGTTCCAGGAGGGCTCCTGGGGCGAGGAATCCACTCTGGTACCCGACGTCGAGGCCGCGATCGCCCTGCTGCATGATCAGCTCCGCCCCGGGGACGTGGTGCTGGTGAAGGCCTCCAAGGCCGCCGGGCTCTGGCGGGTCGCCGAAGCCCTGCTCGAACCCCGGGAAACCGACAACTCCGAGAATCGCTCGAACGGTGGTGACGCGTGATCAGCATCCTGATCGCGGCCGCGGCGGGCCTGCTGATCTCCATCCTGCTCACGCCCTACCTGATCCGGGTCTTCTCCCGGCAGGGCTTCGGCCAGGAGATCCGCGAGGAAGGCCCCCAGGGACACAAGTCCAAGCGCGGTACCCCGACCATGGGCGGGGTCGCGATCATCATCGCGATGGTCGTCGGGTACTTCGCCGCGCACCTGATCAACTGGATGTTCAACGCCCGCAGCGGCGCGCCGACGGCCTCCGGGCTGCTCGTGCTGATGCTCGCGGTGGGCCTGGGCGTCGTCGGGTTCCTCGACGACTTCATCAAGATCCGCAAGCAGCGCAACCTGGGGCTGAACAAGACCGCGAAGCTGGTCGGCCAGCTCGTGGTCACCATCGCGTTCGCGGTCCTGGCGCTCAACTTCCCGAACCAGCACGGCATCACGCCGGCGTCGGAGAGCCTTTCCTACGTCCGTGACCTCGCACTGATCACCTTCCCGTCGGTGATCTTCGTGATCTTCTGCTACGTCGTGATCTCCGGCTGGTCGAACGCGGTGAACTTCACCGACGGCCTCGACGGCCTGGCCGGTGGCGCGGCGGCGATGGTGCTGGCCACCTACGTCGTGATTTCGTTCTGGCAGGAGCGGCTGTCCTGCGCCAACGCGCCGGCCGCCGCCTGCTACGACGTCCGCGACCCGCTGGACCTGGCCGTGGTCGCCGCCGCGGCGACCGGGGCGTGCGTCGGGTTCCTGTGGTGGAACGCGGCCCCGGCGAAGATCTTCATGGGCGACACCGGCTCGCTGGCCCTCGGCGGCCTGGTCGCCGGCCTGTCCATGACCACCCGCACCGAGCTGCTGGCCATCGTCATCGGCGGCCTGTTCATGGTCGAGATGATCTCGGTGGTCGCGCAGATCGCGGTGTTCCGGACGACCCGGCGCAGGCTCTTCCGGATGGCGCCGTTCCACCACCACTTCGAGCTCGCCGGGTGGGCCGAAACCACGGTGATCATCCGGTTCTGGCTGCTCTCGGCGATCTGCTGCATGTTCGGGCTCGGCCTGTTCTACAGCGAACAGCTGGGTCTTGGCGGCTGACATGGATGTTGCCGGTCGTCACGTTCTCGTCGCCGGAGCCGGCGTCACCGGTAAGTCGGTGGTGCCGGTGCTGGTCGAGCTCGGTGCGCGCGTCACCGTCACCGACGGCAACGCCGAGCGCCTCGCCGAGCTCGAAGGCCTGGGCGCCGAGCTGGTGCCGGGCCTGACCGAGCCACCGGAAGGAACGGCACTCGTCGTCACCAGTCCCGGCTGGCGGCCGACGTCGCCGCTGCTCGTGGCCGCGGCCGAAGCCGGCGTCGAGGTGATCGGCGACGTCGAGCTGGCCTGGCGGGTCGGGCAGCTGCGCGAGCACCCGCCGTCCTGGCTGGTCGTGACCGGCACCAACGGCAAGACGACCACCGCGGGCATGCTGGAGTCGATCCTCAAGTCGGCCGGCAGCAACGCCGTGGCCTGCGGGAACATCGGCTACGCGGCGCTCGACGCGGTGCGGGCGGGCTACGACGTGCTGGCCGTGGAGCTGTCGAGCTTCCAGCTGCACTGGTCCTCGACGCTGGCCCCGGACGCCGCCGTGGTGCTGAACCTGGCCGAGGACCACATCGACTGGCACGGCTCGATGGCCGAGTACGCGGCCGCGAAGGGCCGGGTCTACACCCGCGCCAAGGTCGCGGTGCACAACGCCGACGACGACTGGTCCACCCGGATCGCCGCCGAGCACGCGCCCGAGAGCGCCCGCCGCGTCGGCTTCCAGCTCGACACCCCGCGCACCGGGGAACTGGGCGTGGTCGAGGACCTGCTGGTCGACCGCGCCTTCGTCGCCGACCCGGACAACAGCGCCGAGGCGCTGGCCACCCTCGCCGACGTCCGCCCGGCGGGCCCGCACAACGTCGCCAACGCCCTCGCCGCGGCCGCGCTGGCCCGCGCCCACGGCGTCTCGCCGGACGCCGTGCTGAAGGGCCTGCGCGAGTACCAGCCGGCGCCGCACCGGGCCGTCGAGGTCGCCGAGGTGGCCGGGGTCCGGTACGTCAACGACTCGAAGGCGACCAACCCGCACGCGGCCGCCGGGTCGCTGCGCGCGCACGAGAGCATCGTGTGGATCGCCGGGGGCCAGCTCAAGGGCGCCTCGGTCGACGAGCTGGTGAGCAGCATCGCAGGCCGCCTGCGCGGGGTTGTGCTACTCGGCGTGGATTCACCCGTGATCGCCGCCGCGGTTGCGCGACACGCGCCGGATGTCCCGGTGAACAGCCTCCGTCCGGGTGACGATGAACCCATGACTGCGGCGGTGAGTGCGGCCAGCGCGATGGCCCGGCCCGGTGACGTGGTGCTGCTGGCACCCGCCGCGGCGTCGTTGGACATGTTCTCGAGCTACGGCGAGCGCGGCGACGCGTTCGCCGCGGCCGTGCGTGTCCTCCGCGACGACGCAGCGGGGGAGCCGAGTGACGACAGCTGAACCCAAGCCCGAACCGCCGCCGAAGCGCCCGCGCCGCGAGCGCAAGGAGAGCGGTTTCGTCGCCGTCCGGACCGCGCTGACCGCGTGGCTCTCGCGGCCGCTGGCGTCGTTCCACCTGGTGCTCGCCCTCACCGGCGTGCTCACCGTCATCGGCATCGTCATGGTGCTCTCGGCGTCGTCGGTCGCCTCCTACAACCCGAAGACCGGCAGCGGCGTGTACTCGCTGTTCGTCAAGCACCTCGTGTTCGTCGCCCTCGGCTCGGTCGTGTTCTGGCTGGGCCTGCGGGTCAAGCTGGAGCGGATCCGGCGGATGTCGGCGACGGCGACGGTGGTCTGCCTCGGCCTGCTGGTGCTGGTGCTGACCCCGCTCGGGTCGACGGTCAACGGCTCGCAGGGCTGGTTCAAGATCGGCGAGTTCACCTTCCAGCCGGTCGAGGCCGCGAAGGTCGCGCTGGCCTTCTGGGGCGCCCACATCCTGGTGATCAAGTACAATGTGATCCACCAGTGGCGGCACCTGCTGGTGCCGGTGGTGCCGATCGCGCTGCTGATGTTCGCCCTGGTCATGCTGCAGCCCGACCTCGGCGGCACGGTGACACTGGCCGTCGTCCTGCTGGCCCTGCTGTGGTTCGCCGGCGCGCCGAAACGGCTGTTCGGCGTCATCCTCGCGGGCGGCCTGGCCGGGGTGCTCGTGCTCGCCCTCATCGCGCCCTACCGGCTCGCCCGCGTGATGTCGTTCCTCTCGCCGGACGCCGACACGAGCGCGGAGGGCTTCCAGGCCAACCAGGCCAAGCTGGCGCTGGCCGACGGCGGGTTCCTCGGCAAGGGCCTCGGCCAGGGCACGTCCAACTGGGGTTACCTGCCGAACGTGCAGAACGACTTCATCTTCGCCCTGATCGGCGAGGAGCTCGGGCTGATCGGCTGCGTCGTCGTGCTCGTCCTCTTCGGCGGGGTCGCCGTCGTCGGCCTGCGGATCGCCACCCGCAACATCGACCCGTGGATCCGGATCGTCTCCGGCACGCTGACGGTGTTCCTCGTGGCCCAGGCCGGCATCAACATCGGCTACGTCGTCGGCCTGCTGCCGGTCACCGGCGTCACGCTGCCGCTGATCTCCTACGGCGGCACCTCGCTGGTGATCACCATGCTCATCATGGGCGTGCTCGCGAACGCCGCTCGGCACGAACCGGAGGCGGTGGCCGCGCTGCGCACACAGGGGCCGGGTAAATTCGGGCGTCTGCTGCGGCTGCCCGCGCCCGACCCGTACCGCCCGCCCGCCACGCGCAAGGCGGCGGGGCGGAGTGGGGCGAAGGCGGCCCGGCCGGCGCCCCGTGCGGCCCGGCCCGCGCCGGCGCAGGAACGACGGAGGTCGGTCCGCGAACCGGTGCGCCGCAGCGCGGCACGGACGAGCACGGCCCGCACGAGCACGTCTCGCGGCGGGGCCGCGCGGACAACAGCGAGCCGTGGTACCCGGAGTACCGCGAACCGGAGAGGTCATAGGTGAGTAAGCCCGTCAAGGGAACCGAGCGAGCCGCCGCGGGCAAAGCACCCGTGGTCGTGGTCGCCGGAGGTGGCACCGCAGGACACATCGAACCCGCCCTCGCCCTGGCCGACGCCGTCATGCGGCTGCGCCCGGACGCGAAGGTCGTCGCGCTCGGCACCGAGCGCGGCCTGGAGAACAAGCTGGTCCCGGCCCGCGGCTACCCCCTCGAGCTGATCCCGCCGGTGCCGCTGCCGCGCAAGCCGACGCCCGAGCTGGTCCGGCTGCCGCTGAAGGTCCGCGACTCGGTCCGCAAGACCCGCGAGGTCCTGGACCGGGTCGGCGCGGACGTCGTCGTCGGCTTCGGTGGGTACGTCGCCCTGCCGGCCTACCTGGCCGCGCGCGGGCGCGTCCCGATCGTCGTGCACGAAGCCAACAAGTCGGCCGGTCTGGCGAACAAGGTCGGTGCGCGGTTCGCCGCGCGCGTCGCGGTCGCCGTCCCGGGGACGCCGCTGCCGAAGGCCGAGGTCGTCGGGATCCCGCTGCGGCGGTCGATCACGACCCTGGACCGGGCCGCGCTGCGGGCCGAGGCGCGCGCGCACTTCGGGCTCGACCCGGACGCGCCCACGCTGCTGGTGTTCGGCGGTTCGCAGGGCGCGCAGTCGATCAACGCGGCGGTGTCCGGTGCGGCGAAGGACCTCGCGGACGCCGGCGTCGGCGTCCTGCACGCCCACGGGCCGAAGAACACGCTGGTCGTGCAGGAGTTCCCCGGGAAGCCGGCGTACGTGCCGGTGCCGTACCTGGAGCGGATGGACCTGGCCTACGCCGCGGCCGACGTCGCGATCTGCCGGTCGGGTGCGATGACCGTGGCCGAGGTGACCTCGGTCGGGCTGCCCGCGGTGTTCGTCCCGCTGCCGATCGGCAACGGCGAGCAGGCGTCCAACGGCCGTCCGGCGGTCGACGCCGGGGCCGCGCTGATGGTCGCCGACGCCGACCTGTCCCCGGCCAAGGTCGCCGAGCTGGTCGTCCCGCTGGTCACCGACGCCGACCGGGTCGCGAAGATGAGCGCGGCGGCGGTCGGCATGGGCCACCGCGAGGCCGACGAAACCCTCGCCCGCATCGTCCTGGAGGCCGCCCGTGCTTGAGCTGCCGGAAGAACTGCGCCGGGCGCACCTGATCGGGATCGGCGGGGCCGGCATGTCCGGCATCGCGCGGATCCTGCTGGCCCGCGGCGCTTTCGTGTCGGGCTCGGACGCCAAGGAGTCGCGCGCGCTGCTGTCGCTGCGGGCGCAGGGCGCAGAGCTGTTCGTCGGCCAGAGCGCCGCGAACATTTCGGCGCTCTCGCAGCCGCCGTCCGCGGTGGTCGTCTCGACGGCGATCAAGGAGACCAACCCCGAACTCGCCGCGGCGCGCGAAGCCGGGATCCCGGTGCTGCACCGAGCGCAGGCGCTGGCCGGGCTGATGGCGGGTCACCGCGTCGCCTGCATCGCGGGCACGCACGGCAAGACGTCGACGACGTCGATGCTGACGGTGGCGCTGCAGCAGTGCCGGCTCGACCCCTCGTTCGCCATCGGCGGCGACCTCAACGAATCCGGCGCCAACGCCCACCACGGCGAAGGCGGCATCTTCGTCGCCGAGGCCGACGAGAGCGACGGCTCGTTCCTGGCCTACTCGCCGTCGGTCGCGGTGGTGACGAACGTCGAGCCGGACCACCTGGACCACCACGGCACGGCCGAGGCCTACACCAAGGTGTTCACCGACTTCCTCGACCGCCTCGATCCGGCCGGGCTGCTGATCGTCTGCGCCGACGACGAGGGTGCCGCCGCGCTGGGCGACGAAGCCGAGAAGCGCGGGGTCCGGGTGCAGCGGTACGGCCGCGAGGCCGACGGCGTAGACGACGCCCGGGTCAAGTCCTACCAGCCGCTGCCCGACGGCGGGATCGTGCAGGTCTCGCTGCGCGGCGAGCCGGTCGACGTCCGGGTGGCCGTGCCGGGCGAGCACATGGCGCTGAACGCGCTCGCCGCCCTGCTGGCCGGGATCGAGCTCGGGGCGCCGGTCGACGGCATGGTCGCGGGGCTGGCGGCGTTCGGCGGGGTGCGACGGCGGTTCGAGTTCAAGGGCCGGGCCGGCGACGTCCGGGTCTACGACGACTACGCCCACCACCCGACCGAGGTGTCCGCGCAGCTGCGCGCGGTGCGGACCGCGGCCGGGTCCGGGCGGGTGATCGTGGTGTTCCAGCCGCACCTGTACTCGCGGACGAAGACGTTCTCGGCGGAGTTCGCCGAGGCGCTTTCGCAGGCGGACGAGGTCGTCGTGCTGGACGTCTACGGCGCGCGCGAGGAGCCGGAGCCCGGTGTTACCGGCGCGCTGATCGCCGACCGGGTGACGGCGACGGTGCACCACGAGCCGGCGTTCGACCGGGCCGCGCCGCTGGTGGCCGGCCTGGCCAAGCCCGGCGACCTCGTGGTGACCATGGGCGCCGGCGACGTCACCCAGCTGGGGCCGGAGATCCTCGCCGAGCTGGAGAAGCGCTGAGGTCATGAGTCCGACCCGGGAACGCCGTCCGTCCGCCTCCGCAGCAGCCGCGGAGGACGTGCCGGACCGCGCCGCCCTGGCCCGGCAACGGCGGGGGCGGCGCTCCGAGGAGGAGCGCCGCCGGACCCGCGCGGCGCGGCCCAAGCCCAGCGCCCGCAACCGGCCCAACCGGCAGGTGGAGATCCGCCGCCGGTGGGTCGCGCTGCTGTCCGTGCTCACCGTGGTGGCCCTGGTCTACCTGCTGTTCTTCAGCTCGATGCTCGGTGTGCAGGACGTCTCGGTCAGCGGGGCCCGCACGGTGCCCGCCGACCAGGTCCGGACGGTGGCGGCGGTCCCGGCAGGCAAGCCGATGCTGCGGCTGAGCACCGACGAGATCCGGGACCGGGTCGCGGCGATGCCGGGCATCGCGACGGTCGAGGTGTCGCGCTCCTGGCCGAACACGGTCGACATCACGGTGACCGAGCGGACGGCGATCGCGTTCTTCGACAGCGGCCCGGGCGGCGACGGCGTCCACCTGGTCGACGGCGGCGGCGTGGTGTTCAAGACGGTCCCGGCCCGGCCGGCGGGCCTGCCGGAGCTCAAGCTCCCGAAGGTGTCGGCCGACGACCCGGTGACCCGCGCGGTGACCGCGGTGCTCGGCGTGATCCCGGAGCAGCTGCTGAAGCAGGTCACGACGGCGACGGCGAAGACGCCGGCGAGCGTGGAGTTCACCCTGGCCAACGGGAAGATCGTCCGCTGGGGCACCGCGGAGCAGACCGACCGCAAGGCGAAGGTCCTGGCGGCGTTGCTGACGCAGGACGGCAAGGTCTACGACGTCGCCGCGCCCGAGCTGCCGACCATCACCTCCTGACCGACCCTCCAGGTACGCAGCCCGACCCTCCAGGTACGCACGCCGACCCTCCAGGTACGCAGCCCGACCCGTTGAGTTCGCAAGTCATGTGCGCCGGGGTTCTCGTATGCCGTACGATCTCGTACGACATACGAGAACGAGGAGGGTGTCCATGACGATCCTGGTGACGGGCGCGACCGGCAGCGTCGGCCGGCTGATGGTCGACGAACTGCTGGCGCTGGGGGCGCCCGTGCGGGCGCTGACGGTCGACCCGAAACGCGCGCAGCTGCCGGCGGAAGCGGAGGTCGTCGTCGGGTCGCTGGCGCGGCCGTCGACGCTGCCGGTGGCGTTGAAGGGGGTCTCGGCGGTGTACCTGGCGCCGATGGCCCGGACCGTCCGGCGGTTCTGCGAACTGGCCTCCGACGCCGGGGTCGAGCGGGTCGTCGCGCTGTCGGGCAGCAGCGTCGGCGACGAGCACGAGGGTTCCAGCGGCCACGAGTACGCCGCCGTCGAGGCCGCCGTCCGGGAGGCCGGGTTCGCCCGGACCTTCCTGCGGCCGGGCGTTTTCATGAACAACACGCTCGGCTGGGCGCCGATGGTCCGCGCCGGCGAGGTGGCGACGGCCTACGGCGACGCGACGCAGACACCCATCGACCTCGGCGACATCGCGGCGGTGGCCGCCCGCGTCCTGGTGTCGGACGGCCACGACGGCGCCACGTACGTCCTCGGTGGACCGGAGGCGATCAGCCAGCGCGAACAGGTCGAGACGCTGGGATCGGTGCTGGGCCGGAAGATCCGCTTCCGCGAGCTGACTCCCGCGGAGCAGCGGGCGCAGTGGATCGCCTACGGCGTCCCGGAAGCGGCCGTCGGCTGGCTGCTCGAAGGCTTCGAGGAAACCCTGCGGCACCCGCAGGTGCCGACCGGCGTAGTCGAGGAACTGCTGGGCCGTCCGGGAACGACGTACGCGGACTGGGTGGCCGCGCGGCGGGAGGTCTTCGCCTAGACCGGCTGCCCGGCCGGCTCCCGCGTCCCGGTGCGTTCCGCGCCGATCCCGGCCGCCACGACGAACACCACGCCCGCCACCGCCCCGGCGTCCGGGACCTGGTGGAGCACGGCGAACCCGATCGTCAGGGCGATGGCCGGTTCCAGGCTCATCAGCGTGCCGAACGCGGGCGCGGTCAGCCGCCGCAGCGCCAGCATTTCGAGCGCGAACGGCACCACCGGCAGCAGCACCGCGAGCGCGAGGCCGGTGAGCAGCAGTGGCCAGGTCAGGTGCCCGATCACCTCCGGGCCGTAGACGAGCGTCGCCACGATGCCCGCGACCGGCATCGACACCGCGAGCCCGCGCACGCCCGCCACCTCGTCGCCGACCCGCTGCGTCAGCAGGATGTAGCACGCCCAGCAGACGGCGGCCGCGAGCGCGAAGCCGACGCCCGCGAGGTCGGCGCCGCCGCGCCACGGCTGGGTCAGCAGCACCACGCCGAGCGCGGCGAGGACCGGCCACAGCCGCTTGCCGCCGCGGCCGCGCGTGACGGCGACGGTCAGTGGGCCGAGGAACTCCAGCGCACTCGCCGTGCCGAGCGGCAACCGGGCGACGGCCTCCATGAACAGCATGGTCATCCCCGCCGTGACCACGCCCAAGCCGCAGCAGGCCAGAAAGGTGCTCCGCCGGAACGACGACGGGCGCGGCCGGACCAGGACGAGCAGCAGCACCCCGGCCCACGCCAGGCGCAGCCACGCCGCGCCTTCGGGACCCACGCGGTCGAACAGGCCGACCGACACGGCGAGACCGAGCTGGACGCAGAGCATGGCGGCGACCGCGAGGGTCGCTCCGGCGCGGGACGTGGATGGCACGCCGTCCAGCAAAGCCGGGGGCAACCGTTCGTGTCCACTTGGCGATGATGGACATACCGTCCGGAATTCCTGGACGATGCCGACGTGGACACCCGCCGGCTCCGGTTTCTCCTCGAGCTGTCGCGCCACGGCTCGATGCGGGCCGTGGCGGACGTGCTCGGGACGACGACGTCCACGGTGTCGCAGCAGATCGCGGTGCTGGCGCGGGAGACGGGCGTGCCCCTGCTCGAACCGGACGGCCGGCGGGTCCGGCTCACCCCGGCGGGGCGGCGCCTGGCCGAGCACGCCGTGACGATCCTCGCCGCCGTGGAGGCCGCCCGCGCGGACCTCGATCCCCACGCGGAGCCGGCCGGGACCGTGCGCGTCGCGGGGTTCGCCACGGCCGTGCGGCGGTCGGTGCTGCCGGCGGCGGCCGCGCTGGCGGACCACCACCCGCGGGTCGAGCTGCGGATCAGCGAGTACGAACCGGACGAGGCGTTCGCCGCGTTGCTGGCCGACGACATCGACCTCGCCCTCACCTACGACTACGAACTCGCCCCGGCCGGCACGGACTCCACGGTGGCTGTACGTCCACTGTGGACATCGCGGTGGGGGCTCGGGGTCCCGGCGCGCGACGCGGGCCGGGTGCGCGGCGAGGGGACGGTGGCGGTGTTCGAGGCGTTCCGCGACCACGGCTGGATCGTCAACTCCCGCAACGGCGCGGACGAGGACGTGGTCCGCCGCCTGGCGGCGATGGCGGGGTTCACGCCGGTGCTGACGCACCGGGCGGACAGCCTCGACCTGGTAGAGGACCTGATCACGACCGGCCCGGCCCCGGCGGTGGGTCTGCTGCCGGCGGCCCGGGCCCCGAAGGCGGGGGTGACGGTGCTGCCGCTGGCGGGGCCGGAGGTGCGGCAGCGCGCGTTCGCGTGCACCCGGCGGGGGCGCGAGGTGTGGCCGCCGCTGGCGCTGGTGCTGGGGTTGCTGGCTCAGTAGGCGGGGTCGGGTGGCGCGGCCGCGCGGGCGGGTTTGGCCGGGTGGGTTTGCTTGCGCCGGCTCCTGGGCGCTGGGAACTGCGGCGGCGTGGTGGAGCGGGCTGGGACGAGGTCCTCGCTCGCGCGAGCCTTCGGCTCGCTCGCTGGGCGCGGTGCGGGGCCCAGGACGCCTGCCGTCGCTCGCGTTGCGAGTGCCGCCGCGTGGTGGGAGCGGCCGGGCGCGATCACTCGCGCTGTCAGACGCGGGTGCGGGTCATCCCGGCCAGGCCCAGCAGCGGGAGCGCGCCGGCGAACACCACGACCGCCGTCCAGCCGCCCAGGTGGTAGGCGATCGAACCCGCCTGGGAGCCGATTGCGCCGCCGATGAAGAACGTGCCCAGGTAGACGCTGTTGATGCGGGCGCGGGCCGATGGGTCGAGCTGGTAGATCGTGTGCTGGCCGACCACCAGCGTCGTCTGGACCGCCATGTCGACCGCGATCGCCGCGATCGCCAGCAGGATCACGCTGTGCGCGCCGAACCCGGCGAGTGCGAACGCGGCGGCGCAGAGCACGAACGCCCCCGCCGTGAGCGGCCGGCCGTGGCCGTGGTCGGACCAGCGGCCGGCCAGTGGTGCCACCGCCGCGCCGGCCGCTCCGGCGAGCGCGAACAGGCCCACGCCGAGCTGGGAGTAGTTGAACGGCGGCGCGGTGAGGACGAACGCGATGGTCGTCCAGAACGCGCTGAACGACCCGAACATCGCCGACTGGTACAGCGCGCGGTGGCGCAGCGGCGGGTGCTTGCGCGCCATGGCGAACGTCGAGCGGAGCAGCTCGCCGTAGCGGACGTCGGTCTTGGGCGCGCGGGGCGGCAGGATGAAGCGCAGCACGAGGGCCAGCGCCGCCATCGCCGCCGCCGAAATCAGGAACACCACGCGCCAGCTGGTCACCTCGGCCAGCAGGCTGGCGACGACCCGCGAGAGCAGGATCCCGAAGAGCAGCCCGCTGACGACCCGCCCGACGATCCGGCCGCGGATGGCGTCGGGGGAGATGTCGGCGGCGAACGGGATGAGGATCTGCACGACCACCGAAGCCGCGCCGACCGCCAGCGAGGCGATGAGCAGCACGGCGAACCCCGGGGCGACGCCGGTGACGACCAGGCCGGCGCACGCGACCGCGAGCAGGGTCGCGACGAGGCCGCGGTTCTCGAGCCGGTCCCCGAGCGGCACGAGCAGCAGCATGCCGGCGGCGTAACCGATCTGGGTGGCGGTGACGACCCCGCCGGCGGCGGCCTCGCCGATCCCGAACGCCTGCCGGAGCTCGGCGAGCAGCGGCTGGGCGTAGTAGAGGTTGGCGACGGTCAGTCCACAGGAGACGGCCAGCAGCAGCACGAGCCAGCCGGGCGGGGCCTTCTGTTCGGTCTCGGTCATGCGCGCGCCCCCAGAGTCGGAACCGGTTTGATCGGTTCCCGACGGTACCAGTCAAACCGGTTCCGGCGTACTGTGACCCGTATGACGGAGAGATTCCGCTCGGGAGCGGGCCGCCTGTGCCTCGACTTCGTCCGCACGCTCCGGTACCGGGGAACGCCGTCGGAGACGGAGGAACTGCCGGACGCGCCGGCGTGGGGGGCGTGGATCGACCAGTTCGGCCCGTTCCCGTCGCCGGTCCACCCGGAGACGGCCGACGACGCCCGCGTGGTCCGCGAGGCGATCCACGAGCTGCTGACGACCTCGCCGCGCCCATCGACGCGGCAGCGGCTGAACCGGTTCGCGGCGCTTCCGGTTCCGGCGCCTTCGCTGACGCCGTCGGGCGAACTGCGTTGGCAGGCCGCGGATCCCGCGTCGGCGATGCTGGCGTTGCTGGCCAGGGACGCGCTGGAGCTGGTGACGTCACCGGAGTTCGCGAAGGTCCGGCGCTGCGAGGGCGCCCGGTGCGGCGCGTTGTTCCTGGACACGTCCCGGCCGGGAACCCGGCGGTGGTGCTCGATGGGCGTGTGCGGAAATCAGGCGAAGAAGTCGACTTATCGAGCGAAGGCGGTCACGGCCGGCGAGGCGTGAACGCTTCGGTGAGCAACGCGTTAAGAACGTGGGCCGCGGGTCCGGCGGCGTCCGCCGATCGGGGCGTGGCGGCGCGGGCCGGCGCCCAGTAACCCCAGCCGTCGAGGAGTTCGGCGGCGAGTCCGGTCAGGCCGGTGGCCGCGCCCACCGCGCCGAGCGCGGCGGCAATGACTTCGATCGCTTCGGCCGGGAGGTCGGCCGCACGCGGGCAGCAGGAGAAGCAGACGCTCCGCGGCGGTGCAGGCGAGGTCGGCCGCCACCGCGGTGACCTCGGGCCAGGAGAAGGCCAGGCCCCGGAAGTGCCCCTCGAGTGCGGCCAACCGCAGGACTGCGCCACCGTCCGCTGGGGACAGCAGGTAGTCGATGCCGGCGCCTTCGGGGCAGTTCCGGAACACGACGTGGATCCGGTGGTCGCGTGCGGGCGGGCTGAACACCGGCCAGCTGCCGGGCGACGCGAGCGACTCGGCCCCGGCGGAATCGACACCGAACGCGGTCGGCGCCGGCTCGGCACCTCCGGCGACGAGGAAGAACGCGGGCCAAAACCGCGCCGCGTCGACCGGGACAGCGGGATCGACGGGTGGCCGGAAGCTGCCGGGATAGCCCGGGATGGGCACGCCGCGGGTTACCGAAGGCGTTCGCCGATCGGAGCGTGGCGGCGCGGGCCGGCGGTCGTCACCGGCCGGTGGACTGCCCGTCGAGCAAGGCCGTGGCGAGGAGGGCGACCGCTCGCTCCTCGTCGTCCACCAACCGCCGCAGCACGTCGTGGGCGAGGGTGCCCGGCAGCTCGGCGAGGGCCTGGGTGATCCGGATCCGGACCGCCGGGGCCGCGGTGAGCTCGCCGGCCAGTGCGTCGAGGATCCGGCGGCCGCGGCCGGGCTCCAGGGCCAGCGCGCCCAGGACTTCCGCGGCTTCGACGTCGTTGGTGCCCTCGGCCACCATCGCGACCAGTACCGGCACCGCGGCGGGCGTCCCGCGGCGGCCGGCGGCCAGTGCCGCGTGGCGGCGGACGTCCGGGTCGGCGTCGTCGAGGGCGCCGGCCAACACCGCGGTCGCTTCGTCGCCGGGGAGCTCGGCGATCGCCTGGACCGCGCGCCGCCGGACGGCGACGTCGGGTGAGCGCAGTCCGGCGGCCACCGCGGCCAGGCCGTCGTCGCCCGCCCGGGCGAGAGCCCAGCGGAGCGCGCCGGCGACGTTCGGGTGCGCCTCGGTCAGGACCGCCTTGGCCAGCAGGGACACGTCCTCGATCGGCGCGAGGGCGGCCTGCTGCCGGCGTGACGGGCTCGGGGAATCGAGCTCGTGCAGCAGCTCGACGACGTGCAGCACGCCGTCCCAGCCCGCGGGCTCCGACGCGTCGATCGCCCGGAGCCGGTCGAGGAGTTCCTGCTCCCGCCGCAGCCGGTCCTCGGTCCGCCGGATCAGGTCGCTGACCAGCGTGGCCGGGGTGAAGGCTGGGTCGGCCAGCGCCTGGCCGATCTGCCGCAGCGACATCCCGAGCGAACGCAGGCCTTCGACGTGGAAGATCCGGCGGATGTCCGCCTCGGAGTACTCGCGGTAGCCGCCCACGGTCCGGCCGGTCGGCCGCACCAGCCCGAGGGAGTCGTAGTGCCGGAGCATCCGCGTGCTCACCCCGGACCGGCGGGCCACCTCGCCGATCAGCACGCGGTGCTCCCGGCCCGTTCGGGCCCGAGCGCGACGATCCGCTTCGCCTCGTCGACGGCCAGGTCGAACCCGGCGTCCGGGTCGGCCAGCAGCCGCTGCGTGGCGCGGGCGTGGGCGCGCACGCCCGGGTCGGCACTGGCGAGGCCCGGCTGCAGGGCCGCCTCGGCCGCGTCGCCGAGCGCGACGAGGGCGCGGCTGAGGCTCAGCTGCACGGCCCGGTCACCCCGGCCGAGCTCACGAGCCAGTTCCGTGGCCAGTGCCCCGTGCTCACCGGGTGGCACGAGGACGACGGCGGCCCGCCAGGCACTGCGCGCGACCTCCTCGTCGGCGTCGTGCAGCAGCGACCGGGTGAGCGCGGGCCACGCCGTCCGGTCGCCGATCTTGGACAGCGTGTGCAGCGCCTGGCTGCGCGCCTGCGCCCGCCCGGACGTCAGCTCGGCGACCAGCTTCGGCACGGTGAGCTCCGCCGGGAGCCGGGTCAGCGCCCAGGTGAGCATGTCGCGCACGAAGAAGTCCGGCTCGACCGCGCACCGAGCCACGAGCGCGTCGGCGAGCGCGGGGTCGGCCTGCGTTCCGGCGGCGAGCGCGGCCTGCAGCCGGGTGGACGAGCTCCCGGCGCTGAGCGCGGCGAGCAGGCGGGTGTCCGTTGCGTGGTTGATGGTGACCACCTCCTCTCCGCAGTGAAGACCTTGTCACAGTGTCAAGGTCAAGCGATCGGCGCCAGCCGGCCTGCGCGGGCGGCGTGGAGCTGGGGTTGCAGCTCGACGGGCGGGTGGCCGGTGGCCCGGTGGCCGACCCGGCTCGGCCTCGGCGGCGACTTCCCACCGCACGCGATCCCGCCCGGCGAGCACCGTCGCGGCTGAGCCCGTCGTCCACCGTCCACGGCGCCGACGGACCCCGGTAGGCTGCCGCGGCCGGGGAATCGGGCCGAGGGGGACAGCGTCGTGGACATCGCTTCCGGAGTGGACCGGGTCCGGGTGCACGAACCCGTGCCGAACGTGCCGTCGGGGGCGGAGGTGCTGTTCGCCGGGTTCGTCCGGCAGCTGACGACGGCGATCGTGGTCCGCATCGGGCTCAGCGGGGCGCTCGTCGCATGGGGGGTGCTGCTCGTCGCCACCGACCGGCGGGCGGACGGCTTGCCCTACATCTACTTCGGGGCCTTCGGCGCTTCGCTGGTGCTGTGGAGCTACGTGCTGAGCGTCTACCTGCGGGTCCGGCGGCGGTTCGGGGAGCCGTACCACCGGCTCGACGTCGCTTCGGATGGCTTGCTGGTGAAGGGAACGCGGGTCAGCGTCCGGCTGCCGGACGGGCGGTGGCTGCGGACGCGGCTGGCCGACGGACCGAGGGTGCAGCTGGCCGGCCAGCGGCGCCTGTGGGTGCTCGGCACCGGACGGCGGGTGTTCGTGCGGCTGCCCGGCGCGATGTCGTTGCGGGCCGCGCGGATCGAGGACGCGCCAGGGCGGGGAGCGGCTCCCGCGGAACCCGTTTCGCGCCGGCCGACCCCGCCGCGGCTCGATCCCGTGCTCGCCGCCCACCGGGCGTACCGGATCCGGCGGGTGGCCGTCGCCGGGGTGACGTACCTGGTGCTGGGCGCGGCGGGGGTGGCCGTCGTGCCGAACCTGCAGTTCGACGAGAACTCCGTCGCGGGTCCGGCCGCGGTGGGCGGCATCGCCGGCGGCAGTCTGGTGCTGGCGATGCTGGGGGTGCTGGTGCTCGTCGGCGTGCTGCGGATCCGCCGTCCGATCACCGAGGACGTGTGGGTGGAGCTGCGAGTCGCACTCGACACGCCGTTCGCGCCGCGGCGGCGTGGTCTGAGCCGGCTGACCGGCTGGGCCCTGCACCCCGACGGACGGCAGACCCGCTTCCGGCTCCTGGCCGACGTCTCCCTGGCGGCGAACGTGGCGACGACCGGGCAGCTGTGGCTGCTCGGCTACCCGCAGCCGGGCAAGCCGGCGAAGGCGGGCGTCCCGGGCTACCCGTGCACCGGGAGTTTCCGCCTGGCTTGAGGCGGGGCGGCGAGTGCGCGGCGCCAGTGTTCGGTGACGCTGTGGCGCAGCTTCTCGGGGGCGACGCTGCCGGGGTCCAGAAGCCGTTGCAGCGCAATGCCGCGGCTGTACCCGGCGTGCCCCGACGTCGGCCAGGGTGAGCGCCCGGACGCCCTGCTCGACGACCAATTCCCCGGCGGCGGCCAGTAGCGCGGCCTCGGCCTGTTCGCGACGTTCCTGCTGGGTGCGGCGTGGAGTGGCATCGGGTGGAGCTCAACAACGAAACTCGCGTGTCGGCCAGCCAGTATGCCGGTTTGCTGCCGCCGCGCGAAGGTGTCCGGCCGGGCGCTGCGAGACTGAGCGGCAACTTGACGACGCAAGGGAGCTCGCGGTGGCCTCTGACGCCCTCGACGGACCGGTGCCGGCATCGAGCGGGCCGGTCCTCGCGCTGCTGGACAAGGCCATCGGCGTGCAGGCACCGCTGGTGCGCAAGAACATCGCCCGGGCCCGCCAGCGCAACCCGGACGCGACGCCGGCGGAGGTCGTGCGCACCCTGGAGCGGATGTTCGTCAGCGCCCTGGCGGGTACTGGAGCCGCAGTCGGGGCCTCCGCGGCCGCGCCCGCCGTCGGCACCGCGGTGGCACTGGCGCTGTCGGCGGGCGAGGCGTTCTCCTCGCTCGAGCTGAGCGTCCTGTTCGTGCTCTCGGTCGCCGAGGTCCACGGGGTCCGGCTGGACGAGATCGAGCGCCGGCGGACGCTGGTCATGGGCATCCTGCTCGGCCAGTCCGGTTCCTCGACCATCGTCGGCAAGGCCGCCGAGCGCACCGGTCAGCACTGGGCCCGCCAGCTCGTGAGCAAGGTGCCGATGTCGAGGCTGAACCAGATCAACAGCGTCCTGGGTAGGAACTTCGTCACCAAGTACGGCACCAAGCAGGGCGTCATCGTGCTCGGCCGGGTGGCTCCGTTCGGCATCGGCGCGGTGATCGGCGGTGGTGCCAACGCGACGGTCGCCGCCCTGGCGGTTCGAGCGGCCCGACGTGCGTTCGGTCCTGCACCGCAGGTGTGGCCCGGTGCCGTGGTGGATTCCGTGGTTCCTGACCCGGAGCTTCCGGATCGTTGAGCGGGAACGGGGCGGAGTACGGGTCGGAGATGCGGAAAGCGTTGTCTTTGCTTAACCAGCTCGAGAGGTAGCACGTGGCGCGGGCAATTGCTGTCTTCCATCGTTGGCCGACGACGCAGCCGGTGAAACCCGGTCGTCCGAGGGTGGCCGTTGGTGGCAGGATGACGCGTATGACCACGAACCCGGCCGTCGGCTTGGCTGCGGAACCGCTGGAAGGGCAGCGCTTCGAGCTGTGGTGGAAGTTGATCGGGGCCTACACCGGTGAAGTGCCCGGACGTGTCCACGGTGGACAGTGGCGCACGTCCCAGCAGGCGCCCGGCGCGGCGAGCCGCTGACGGAAGCCATCGTGTCACCACCGGACGGTGAAGCCGATGATCCGCGCGCGCGTTTCGACGCGAGCCTGAACGGGCTGCTGGGCCGCCGGATCTCGGCGGTGGACTACTGGGATGTCCACAACTTCGCCTCCGAACCCGCGCGATGGGACTACGGCAGCTGGCACCACGCGGTGATGGGCGTCGGGCTCGTCGCCGACGCGGGGCCGGCGACCGTCACCTGGACCGATACGTTCTACACCTACGGGGTCGAAGTCCTCGACGGCCGGATCGAAGACCATCTCAGCTGGGGCGACGAAGGTCCGGAGCGCATCGGCCCCGATGTCGACCTCGGGAGCCCGTGGCATCGATACCTGAACACGCCGGTTCTCGGGACCGCCGTGCATTGGGAGCGGGTGGAAATCGGGACGGGCCGTCGGGTCGACGGCAGCGTCGGGCCCGTGGGAGCCGTGGACGTGCCGATGGCAGTGCGTCTGGACTTCGCCGCGGGGGCGGTGTGGTTCGTCGCTGCCATTCCCGACCCGCCGGAGGGGCGGCGGGTGTTCGTCGGCGGCAACGAGATCATGGTTGTGTTCTCGGGCGAGAAGATGCGCGATGTGGGCTTCGACTGCGCCGCATTCCGTCAATGATCACGCTCATCCTCATGACAGTGTGCCCGCTCAGTCGTGCTCGGTGCGGTAGAACTCTTCCGCGGCAACGGTTTCCGGCACACCGAGTTCGTCCGCGATCGCAGCGATGCCGGCGGCCCCGACGGCGAGATCCGCTTGCCCGTCGGTGGTGAAGTACGGCGCGATGAACCTGTCGTAGTGGGCGCGGGCTTCGGCCTCGGTCTGGCCGCCCAGGAACGTCCGCAGGTGCCGCACCGTGGTGTCCGGGTCGTCGTGGATCACCTGCAGCGCGCGGCGGTGGGCGCGGATCATCGCCTGCACCGCGGGGTCGTCCGGGGAGACGTACGTGGGGTCGACAGCCACGCCCACCGTGGGAATCCGGAAGTGGTCGCCGACCCAGGCCAGCAGGTGCCAGCCGTGTTCGGCGGCGATCGCTTCCGGGGCCATGGTGCTGCCGACGTAGGCGGCGTCGATCTCGCCGGACCGCAAGCGGCGCAGGTCCATGCCGTAGTCGCCCGGCTGCCGGACCACGCAGTCGACGTCGTGGTCCGGGTCGAGACCGGCCTGGCGCAGCACGATCCGGGCGAAGCAGCCGGGTGGGGTGTGCGGGGCGTGCACCGCCAGCCGTTTGCCGGCCAGGTCGGTCAGCGACGTGCCGGAGCGGGCCAGGAACCAGAACAGCGGGCGGTCGGTGTTGACGGTGAGCGCGACCCACGGGGTCCCGTCGGCCAGTCTGGACAGCAGCGCGCGGCCGAGCCCGATGGTCGCGCCGTGGCGCAGCCGCTCGATGTCCCAGGCGCAGCCGTCGTGCAGCGCCACGCGCACGTCCTCCGCGGCGTAGAGGTCCTCCTGGTCGGCGATGTAGGCGACGAGCTCTTCGTGCAGGCCTCGGCCGACGTAAGCCAGATCGATGGTGGGCATGACCGTCCTTCCTCAGTACATCGCCATGCCGCCGTTGACCGCGGCGGTGGTGCCGGTCATGAAGGAGTTGTCTTCGCCGGCGTAGAAGGCGACCACGGTGGCCACGTCCGCCGGGACGGCCAGGCGGCCCAGCGGGGTGGCGGCCGTCTGACGCCGCTTCTGCTCGTCGTCGAGGACGTGGGAGATCCTGGTTTCGGCCACCGGACCGGGTTCGACGACGTTGACGGTGATGCCCTGGGGGCCGAGCTCCTGGGCCAGGTAGCGGGCGAACTGGGTGAGCGCGGCCTTGGCGGTACCCAGCGCGATCATGCCGGCGCGGGGCTGGCGGCTCAGGCCGGTGCCCAGGTAGATCAGCCGGCCCCAGTGCTGGGCGGTCATCGCGGGCAGCACCGCCTTGGTGACCACGAACGCGGCTCGCAGCTCGTCGTCGAGCTTGCCGCCCAGTTCGTCCCAGGTCATCTCCTCGAACGACTTGATCGCATACGGCGTCAATGCGTTGTGCACCAGCACATCGATCCCGCCCCAGGCCGATCGGACCTGTTCGACCAGTGCGTCGACCGCCGCGACGTCGCGCACGTCGGCCTGGACGGCCATGGCCTCGCCGCCCGCGGCTTCGATCTCGGCGGCGACCTGCTGGGCCGCTTGCTCGCTGTGCAGGTAGTTGATCACCACCCGCATGCCGCGCTCGGCCAGCAGGCGCGCGGTGGCCGCGCCGATCCCGCTGCTGGACCCGGTGATCAGGGCAACCCTGGTCATGAGCTGACCTCCTGTTCGTCGCCGGGGCGGAGCGCCCCGTAGAGGACGGTGTCGACGGCCATCCGCAGCAGATCGGCCGCGCTGTGGTCGAGTTCGCGCGGCAGCGGGGAGTTCAGCAGCCGCTCCACCGCGCCGCGGGTGATTTCGCCGAGTAGCCGAGGGGGTGCGGACAGCATCCCGCGCCGGTGCCCGGCGCGGAAGAGGGCGTCCAGGCGTTGGTAGACGACTTCGTCGATGCGCTGCTCGACGTACTTGCGCAGCACCGCATCGCCGCGTCCGGTGGCCAGCTGGGCCGCGCCGATCCGCTCGAGCTCCCGGCCCGCCGCGAGCAGGAACCCCCGGACCTGCTCGGCGAACGGCTGGTCCTGCGTCTCCTCGGCTGCCGCGGCCAGGGCTCGTTCGATGGCATCGAACTGCCTCGCCAGCACGGCGGTCAGCAGGCTGCGCTTGTCCGGGAAGTGCCGGTACAGCGTCTTCTTGCTCATCCCCAGCTCGCGGGCGAGATCGTCCATGCTCATCCGCCCCGCGCCGGGGGAGAGGAACAGCCTGCTCGCCGCGTCGAGGATCAGCTCGACGCGAAGCCGGTCGGAAACTGGGGAAACTATGTCCGTCTCCATAGTTTCCATGGTGGTTCGGGGCACGGGTTCGGTCAAGGCGATGTCCGCTGAATCACTGGGTTGAGCGTTCGCTCAAATCGCCGTAGCCTGAAGTTTGAGCGATCGCTCAAACTCATGTGTTCGAGGGGGATGACGTGATGTCCGATGATGTGCAAGTCGATGGCGAACCCGTCGCGTGGTGGCGGCGGGGCTTGATCGTGCTCGCGGTGCTGACTGCAGCCGGCGGGGCGGCGTTGGCGATTGCGGGCGCCGCTCCTGACCTGCTGGGGGGCTATGCGATCTTCGTCCCGGTTCCCGTGGTACCGCTGTTCTTCGCGGGTAACGGCCGCTACTTTCGCTCGGCCTGCACCGTCGTGGGCTGGGGATTGTTCGTAGGCGGCGTGTTCTTCGCCGTGCTCGGCTTGATCGTCTTCGTTCCCGCGGGTTTGGTGGTGCTGGCCGCGGGGTGGGCCGAACGCCGGCGGACGGTGCTGTGGGGGACGACGTCGCTGGTGATCGCCGTGCTGTCGGTCACAGGCTGGGTCGTCGCGGACGTTCGGGCGTTCCGTCCGATGGATGCCTTCGTCGTGCAGTTCGACCGGCGCGGATACGCCGAAAACAGCGACACCCTGAGGCCGCTGCTGGACAATCCGCCGCGCTTCGGCCTCGGAGCCACCGACATCAGCAGCGGCAGCACCCAGGCCGGGCCCGAATGGTCGGTCTTCTTCCGGCCCGATCTGTCCACACAGGACAAAGGAGCACTGGAGGGCTACCTCCGTGGCCTGCCCGCGGTGGTCTCGGTCGCGCTGTGCGAGCCGCCTCCGTTCGGCTGCAGGTAGGCGTGTCCGCCACGTGACCCGTGCGCGAGACTGCTGCGATGGTTTCCGAATACGTCCGCACCGACCGGTTCCGCGGTGCTCGGATCCACCTCTGCGACCTCGCCGGCCTCGAGGTCCGCGATTGCGAGGTGACCGGGCTCAAGATCGTCGACTGCTACGGCGGCGACGTCTACCTCGGTGGTGACTTCGAGCGACTCGTCGTCAACGACGTCGACGTGACCGCCTACGTCGAGGCCGAACTCGACCGGCGGCACCCCGCGCGGGTGCTGGCGCGGGATGCGGCTTCACCCGAGGGCTACCGCGCTGCCTGGGACGCCGTCGAGACCCTCTGGGGCGCGACGCTCGACCGGGCGAGGCTGCGGCCCGAAGCCGAACTGCACGAGCGGGTCGACGGCGAGTGGTCGTTCGTCGAGACGCAGCGGCACCTGCTGTTCGCCTCCGACGCCTGGCTCGGCAACGCCGTGCTCGAGGAGGAAGCGCCCTATCACCCGTTGGGCTTGCCCGCCGGGGGAATGCCACCGGACCGAGCGGCGAACCTCGGTCTCACCGTCGACGCCAGACCTGCTCTCGACGAGGTGCTCGCGCCGCGGCTCGCCCGCATGGCCGCCATGCGGCGGGTCGTCGACGGGCTCACCGCGGCCGAGCTCGACCGGGTGTGCGGGCGCAAGCCGGCTGCGGGGTACCCCGATCAGGAGTACGTCGTGCGCCGCTGCCTCAAGGTGGTGCTGAAGGAAGAAGCCGAGCACCACCGGTACGCCGTGCGCGACCTCGCGGCGCTCGAGTCCGGCGCCACCGGCTGACGAACCCGGGCTATCCCCGGCCGCCCAGGTGGCGCTGCAGGTGCTGGTGGCGGAACTGGTGGACCGCTCCGTACTGGCGCAGGACACCGCGGTTCCGGGCGTCGTCGAGGAAGGCGAACAGGCGCCACGGCAGCTTTCCGCGGCCGGCGAGGACGAGCCGGGTGACGGTGAACCTGGCGTACGCGCTGAACAACAGCCACGCGGCGGCGTAGCCGAGGGCGATCCGGACCGCGTACTCGACGCCCAGCACGGCGAACACCGCCGCGATCGCGAGCATGGTCCCGGTGCCGGCCAGGGCCACGTTCCGGTCCGCGCGGAGGGTGCCGCCGGGACTCGTCGGCCGTTCGAGGTCGGCGAGCACCACCAACCCGTCGCTGCGGCCGTGGCGCATCCGGTGCCCCAGCCGGCGGCCGAACCGCCACGCGAGGAAACCGCCGCCGAGGGCGAGCGCCGCCAGCACCAGGGCCGCGCGGAGGTTGTGCACCAATCCCGCCGCGACGCTGCGGCCGGCGACGAGCAACGCGAGCACGCCGACCGCGAACAGCACCGCGCTCCCCAGCAGTTTCACCAAGTCGCCCGCCTCGGCACGCAGCTTGGACCTCGAGCCGTCGAACGCGTGCGGGGTTTCGACGTCGGTCACGTTGAAGCGGGCCAGGTACCGGGAGCTGCCGGCGACCGGCCCGACCACCGCGGCGGCCACCAGCCCGGGCACCACGCCGGCCGTGCTGACCAGCCCGAACCCCAGCGCGGCGCCCGCCGCGACCCGGCAGGCGGGCGCGATCCACCGGACGGGACGGTCGAGCTGCCACCACGCGATGTCCGCCGTCCCGGTCGAGGCCAGGTGCGCCAGCCAGCGCTGCACGCTGCTGTGGTGCACCCGGGCGAAGGCGCCGTGGGGACGGCGACCGGGGTGCTCCGGGTAGACCGCCCGGACGAGGTGCTGCACCAGGCGGGCCTCGATCGAATCCGGGTCCGGGAAGCGGACTCGGTCGGACAGCTCAGCGGGATCGCGGGCGAGGTCCTGGTGGACCACGCGGAGCAGCCACACGAGCAGCGGTGTCGGCGCGGGTTCCGCGCGCAGCCGGGCGAACAGCGGCGCCAGGCGGGACGCCCCGCGCGGGACCGTCTCGGCCAAGTACTTTTCGACGTCGTCGCGGTCGAGCGGCAGCAGTTCGGCGTGGGTGGCGCGCGCCAGCCCGACACCGGCGGCGTCCAGTTCGCGGTACTCGGCCGAGCCGCAGGTGACGATCAACGGAACCGACGACCCCAGCCGGTTGAGCGCGGCGATCGCTTCGGGCCGCAGGTCGTGCGCGATGGTCTCCAGGCCGTCGAGGACGGGCAGCACCAGGGCCACTTCCAGCAGCGCGGATGCCAGCGTGATGCGCGTCCCGTCGACCCAGCGGACGGTCCGGCCCAGCCGGTGGTCGCGGGCCAGGCGGCGCGCGAGCCAGTCGAAGGGGTGCAGCTTGCCCGGGTGCCAGTCGGTGACCGGGACGAGCACCGGCACCGGGCCGCCCCGGGCCCGCTCGCCCAGCAGGTCGGACACCAGCCGGATCGCGGCCACGCTCTTGCCGGACCCGGGACGGCCGAGCACGAGCAGCCGCCGCGACGGCACGTTCCGGAGGAAGAACGGCCCGATCCGGTCGAATTCGCCGCCGTCGGCGCGCCACCGGGTGACCAGCGGCCGCGGGTCGTCCAGCCCGAGCCGCTCCGACTCGCCTTTCCAGAGGTGGGCGACGGCGCCCGCCAGGCCCTCCGCGGCCTCGACCAGCGTCCGGCTGAGTTCGTCGCTCAGCACGGGGGAGCGGAACAACCCGTCTCGGTCGGCGAGCGGTCCCAGTTCGGGCTGGATGCGCCGCGGTTGACCGGTCAGGACGCGCAGCAGCTCGTCGAGTTGCGCGGGCATGGCGTACCGCGTCGCGGAGTAGGGCTGGAGGAACGCGGGCAGGTCGTCGGCGGAGCAGCCGGGGAGGACGACCGGGAGGATCTTGGGCAGCCACTGGGCCCGATCCGCCGCCAGGTGCTCGCGCAGCATGGCGAGCTGGAACCGGGCGTGGTTCTGCGACTCGCCGTCGGCGGCGGCCAGCCGCTTGTACTCGGGCGAGCCGATGGCGAGCACGAAGTCACCGTGGTCGATCTGGTCGACGACCCATTCGAGCCAGTCGCGCCGCCGATCGCGCTCCCACACGTCGAGGCGGACGTCGATGCCGAGTTTGCCGCGCAGTTGCGCGGCAAACTCGTGGACGGTGTCGGTGTGTGCACCGGAGTCGTCGGCGTACGAGACGAACACCCGGGGACTTCGCTTGGCCGGCACGCCGAGCGATCCTAGTGGCGTTCCGCGGTCGAGATCCCCCGGCGGCACGCGTGCGCTCACGGAGTCCATGCGCCGGTGAAGAGGGCCACTTCGACGTGGTCGGGTTCGCCGCCGAACTCGGGACGGGCGGCCTGGTCCGCGGCCCAGCGCAGGTAAGCCGACCAGGTGCCGGCCCACCACCCCGTCCGATATTTCCCGGCGGGTCCCGCCGACGCGGGCAGCCGGCTCGCCACGACCCGGTCCAGGATCAACGGCTGGATCCCGCCTTCGCCGCGGCGGTAGCCGGCGAAGTAGAGCAGCTTCGTGAAGAAGGCTGCTCCGAGGCCCGTGACCTTCGCGGTGGTCGTGAACCGCTCGTAGCAGTCCTCGAGCACCGCCGGGGTGAGGGCACGCGGACGCAGGCCGGCGAGCGCGGCTTCCAGCCGCTCGGCGGCCTTTTCCTGAGCGAGGATGCGGCCGGTCCGGAACGGCCCGTACCCGCGGATCCCGTGTCCCCAGGCCAATACCCCCGCCGTGAACTGCGCGCTCGAGACGTGCCGCGCGCGCCAGCGTTCGGCGAGGGCGAAAACCTCGCTGCGACTGACCTTCCCGGTCGACGCGAAGTCCGCCGGCCAGGCACCGGACGGGAGCGCGGCCGCCCAGCGTGGCCCGTCGACGGTGATCGGCTCCGGCTCACCCGGAAGCGCACCATGCAGCATGAGCACGAAGTCGGTCCGAGCCGGGAGTTCATTACAGCTTTCTGCACGTCACGCGCCTGAGCGTGCACCAGGCTCCGCCGGGCCCCCGGGCCCATCCGCGATTTCCCGGACGCGACTGCAACAGATCACCGGGGTAGCGGCGTTTTGAGGGTGTGCAGTTCGAAGAGTTCTCCCGTGAGCAGCTGCCGGGCCTGGTGCGGTTCGCCGCCGTGCTGACCGGTGACCGGGAACTGGCCCAGGATGTCGTGCAGGACGCGCTCGTGCGTGCGCACCAGGGCTGGCGGCGGATGGCGGTGGTGGACCGGCCCGACCTGTACATGCGGAAGATCGTCGTCAACGGCTACCTCTCCTGGCGCCGCCGGTGGTACCAGCGGTCCGTGCACGTCACCGCCGATGTCAGCCGGTTCGGTGAACCCATCGCACCCGATCCGGCGTGGCGGATCAGCGACGCCGACCAGCTCGCCGGGCCGCTCGCCCGGTTGAGCCGCGCCCAGCGCGCCTCGATCGTGCTGCGGTTCTACGAGGACCGCGACGACGACGAGATCGCCGCGGTGCTCGGCTGCGCGCCCGGGACCGTGCGCAGCCACATCTCACGAGGGCTGAGTGCCCTGCGGGTCCACCTCGACGAAGGCGTCAACGAAGGCAAGGAGAGCGTGTGATGACCGACCTCGACGAGCTGCGCCGGGCGCTGCGGGCCCAGGAAGTCCTGGCCCCCGATCCGGAAGCCGTGCTCGCCGTCGCGACCCGCCGGATCCGGCGGCGCCGCGCGGCCGGCGTGGCCGCGGTGGTGCTCACCGTGGCCGCGCTGGGCACCGGCGCCATCGCCCTCGTGAACCGCACCACGCCGCCGGCCACGCTCGCGAGTCCGGCGTCCGCCGTGGACGCCGTGGCGCCCGCCGCGGAGAAGGTGCCGCCGGCGCCACCGGCGATCAGCCTCGACGACGGTTCCTGGACCCTGGCGATGTGGTCGATCCAGCCGCACGTCGCCGCGCTGCACTACGGGCAGGCCCAGCGGTACGCGTTCGAGATCGACGTCCGGGACGGCGCCGCGCCGCACGGGACGCTGCTCGCGAAGCCCTCGGCGGCCGGCCAGCTCGCCAACCCGCGGGACGTCCGGTGGCAGGACGGACCGGATCGGTGGATCTGGGTGCGGACCACGAAGCCGGTGACCGCTGCGGACATGCTCGCCCTGCTGGGGAAGATCCGGACGACGCCGCCGGTGCTCGCGTCGCCGCTCAAGTCGGTCTCCATCCCGGACGGGCAGAAGGTCGACACGTTCACCAGCGAGCCCGAAACGAACACCCTGATGCTGTGTCCCGATCCCGAGGTGGCGAAACTCCCGGTCGACAGCCGGTGCCTCTCGCTCACCGTGTCGTTGACCAGCAGGTTCGCCGAAAGTTCCGTCCCGGACGACCCGCTGCCGCTGCACCGGCACCGGACAGTCGGCGCCTACACCGTCGAGGTCGACAGCTCGCACGCCAACGAGCAGGCGGCGCTGAAACTGCTCGATTCCGTTCGGCTCGACCGGTGACACAGGGCCGCCGGCCGGTCGGGGGAGCCCGGCCGGCGACCCCGGGCCGCCTCAGATGCCGCTGACCTGGCGGATCCAGCTGCGGCCCGCCGCGACACTGCCGTAGGTGGTGGTGCTGGACCGGTCGCTGGTCGAACACACGCCGACCTGCACGCCGTCGTCGATCATCGGGCCGCCGGAGTCGCCGCCGGCCACGGCGCCGTTCGGGGTGTCGGCCGCGATCGCCGGGCCGCCGAAGTAGTCGGTGGCGCTCGTGTCGGCGATCTGCACCGCCGCCTGCTTCAGCACGGACGACTGGTGGTTGCCTTCGTCGGTGGACTGGGTCGCGCCCCAGCCGTAGACGCGGGCCGCGTCGCCTTCCTGGGCGTCGGAGGAACTGCCGGCGAGCCGCGCGAACGTGCCGCCGCCGTCGGCGTTCAGCTTGATCAGGGCGAGGTCGCCCCCGGAGTACACGTACGTCGTCGACGCCTTCGCGTGCACGCCGCCGGAAGCGCTGTTCGAACCGACGTAGAGGTCGATGTCGGTCAGGCGCCGCCCGTTGTTGTCGTACATGCAGTGCTTGGCCGTCAGCACCCACCGCGTACCGATGAGCGTGCTGGTGCAGAAGAAGGTGTAGCCGTTGGCGTGCCCGTTGAACCGCGTGATGTAGCCGGGGTTCTGGGCCGTGCTGCCGCCGATGATCGACGGCTGGGCGGCCGGCGAAAGCGGCGTGACCGGGGTGCTCGCCGACGCCGGGGCCGCGGCGAGCGTGCTGACCGCGGCGCACGAACCGACGAGCAGCGCGGCGGCGCGGGCGAACCGGCCGGAGGGGTTGCGCATGGGGAACTCCTTGGAGGCGGAACCGGTGGGGACTCACTGAACGTAAGCGCACGGTGTGTCCCCGGTAAGCGCCCGAAGATCCGAGTCGATCAACGGAACAGAACGGATCTTTCGGCGGGTTGCGCGGCCGTCGGCCGACGTTCGTCGGGTGACAGCCGCCGTCCGCGGCTGTTAAACCGGGGACGGTCCGGCACCACCGGACGTCCCGGCCACCACGGCGCGATCCGCCGGACGGCGCACCCGTTTCTCCGCACCGACGCCGAGGACCGCCGATGCCGTTGTTCGCGGTGCCACCGCCGGAACCCGCCGGCCGGGAGCTGGCGCAGGCGCTCGCCACCGGCCCGTTCAGCCGCGCGCTCTCCCTGGCCATCGACCGCAGCGGGCTGGGCCTCGCCCGCCTCCGTGACCGCCTCGCGGCCGCCGGGGTGCCCGTCAGCACCACGACGCTCAGTTACTGGCGCACCGGCCGGACCCGTCCGGAACGGCCGGACTCCCTGCGTGCGGTGGCGGTGCTGGAGGACGTCCTCGGCGTGCCGGCCCGCTCGCTGACCGAGCTGCTGGCCCGGCCGGGGTGCCCCGGCGCCCCGGACCCGGTGCGCTGGGAACGGTTGTGGGGCCCGCGCGACGACGTGCTGCCGGTGCTGCATTCGTTCGACGCGGCGGACGAGACGTCGTTGCTGGTGCTCAGCCTGCACGAGGCACTGCAGGTCGACGCCGCCCGCTGTCTCACCCGGCTGCGGGTGCGCGAGGTCGTGCGCGCGGTGGAAGAACCGGTCCAGGCCAAGGTGGTGGCGCTGCGCGGCTGCGTCCCGGGCCGTCCGCCGCGGCTGGTGTCGGCGCGGTACTGCCGGCCCGTGCGCACCGAGGTCCTGCCGGAACAGGGGTTCGTGGTCAGCGAGCTGGTGCCGAACCGGTCGATGGCCGTCGGGGAGACCGCGATCCTCGAGTACGAGTTCGAATACACCGACGGCGTCCCGGACACCAGTTACGACCGCCGGTTCCGGCACCCCGTGGCCGAACACCTGCTGGAGGTCCACTTCGCCCCCGGCACCTTGCCGGCGAGCTGCGCCGCTTACCGGCTGGACGCGCCGGGCGGTCCGGAACGGGACGTGACCGCCGTCCCGGTGTCACCGGCCGCGCCCGCCCACCACTTCGCCACCGGTTTCGGACCCGGGATCCGGGGTCTGCGCTGGAGCTGGACCTGACCGGCCGCGACCCGGCCGGAGGCGCGACCACAAGCCCTACCATGGACGTCGGATGGGCGAGCCGACCCGAGGAGACGAATGTACGGTGTCCACGCTCCGGACGCGGATGCTGTCCGCCGGCTGATCCCCACCGTGCAGGATTTGCTCGAATGGCCGTACTGCAGCTATTTGTTCTACCTCGCCCGGCGTGTCGATCACGAGGCCATCGCCTTCCTCGAGCGTTACGCGGAAGCTGTGCACGACGAGACCGGCGAGGCGATCGCGGTGATCGTCCTGTTCGACGACATCGAGGTGCTGGGGCAGATCCGGGGCCGGGAAAACGGCGGCCCGGCGACGGCGGACCACCGCCGGGTCGTCGACGACCCGCAAATCGTGTACGGCTCGTACGCGCTCACGCGGGATCGCGTGCCGCAGCGGACGACCAGCGAATTCCGGGCGGCCTCGCCGCGCTGGAGCCTCAAGTTCGCGGACGCCCTCGGGCTCAACCGTTCCTTCCTGCCCTGCCTCGTGGCCTTCGACCACGCCGAAGGTGCGGAACCGTCGGAGTGCGTCGTCCTCGACCTTTCGAACGCCGACGAAGCCTGGAACATCCTTCGGGACGCCATCGCCGGCTTCATGGCCGTGCCCGCCAGTCAGCAGTTCGTGTTGGCCGCCGAACGAATCCGCACCTTGACCCGGGATCTCCGGGCGGTTTCCGGGACCGGGCCGGCTGCGCACTACTGGGCGATGCCGACCACGCCGGAGGAGTTCCTGCGCTTGCTGACCCAGCCGGATCACCCGGACCGCGCTCCGGTCCTGGACCTCGTTTCCCGGTCGCCCGATCGCGCCGCGGTGGCCACTCTGAATCGCTTCATCGGTGACAACGCGGCGTTGAAAGCGGTAGCCAACCACGAAGCTTGCGTGGAAAGCCTGCGGCGACATTGGCTGGACGCCGAGTTCCGATCGGGCGCGGCGCCCGCGCGGGTGGTCCGTCGCCTCGCGGACGCCCTGCGCATCCTCGGGCAGGATCCGGCCGCCGCGGCCGTCGACGAGGTGCTGCTGTCCGATGTGGAGCGGAGACCGCGGTTCGTCGAGGCGGTCGGACGAGCCGGGCGGGCCGAGCTGGCGGCGATCACGCGGGCGTTGGAGGCGGTCCGCGCGGCCGCCCGGCCGAGGGAACTGCGCCTTCGAGACGAAATCGACGCGGTGCGGGGGTCCGTGGAACCGGAGCCGTTCCTGCCCCACCTGGCCGCCGCCATCGATTCGGCGAGCCGGCACCCCGGCAGCTCCGTGCCGGGGACGAAAGTGACCCTGCGGCGGAAGATCGCGGGTGCCACCGGCTTCGCCGCGAACGTCGCGCAAATCCTCCAAGGGATCGGGGCCATCCCCTAGCGTGCCGGTCCCGAGCGGGAGCAGCAGGGCGGCAGCGGCCATAGGATGCGGCCATGGCCCGGCACCGGATGGTCGTCATCCTGCTCGAAGACGTCCTGCCCCTCGACTACGCGATCCCGGTTCACGTCTTCGGGAGGGAGGCGTCGGAGGCCTACGACCTCGTGACCGTTTCGGTGGGCGGTGGGGCGGTGCCGGTGGCCGGGGGGACCACGGTGGTGCCGGACGGTGGGCTCGAGCTGCTGCGCAAGGCGGCCACGGTGGTCGTGCCGGGGTACGCCGACGCGGTGGACCGGGAGCTGCCCGGTTCGCTGGTGCGGGCGCTGGCCGCGGCGCACCGGCGCGGGGTCCGGATGGTGTCCATCTGCTCCGGGGCGTTCGCGCTCGCGCGGGCCGGGGTGCTCGACGGCCTCACCGTCACCACCCACTGGTCGTTGTGCGCGGACCTCGCCGAGCGGTTCCCCGCGCTCACGGTCGACCAATCGGTGCTGGTGGCCGGCACCGGGACGGTCCTGACCTCCGGCGGGGTCACCGCCGGGGTGGACCTCTGCCTGCACCTGCTGCACGCCGACCTGGGGCCGGCCGCGGCGCGGCACGTCGCGCGGCGCATCGTGATGGCGCCGCGGCCGGCGGACGGTCAGCGGCAGTTCGTCGAGAAATCAGTCGTCCCGCCCGGCGACGACGTCATCGCGCAGGCGCAGCAGTGGATGCTCGTGTCGCTGGAACAGGACCTGTCGGTGAAGGACGTCGCCGCCCGGTTCGCCATGTCCGAGCGGACCTTCCACCGGCGTTTCCGGCAGCGCACCGGCCTTCCGCCGGTGACGTGGTTGCGCGACCAGCGCATCGCCCGGGCCAAGGAACTCCTGGAGGGCTCGGACCTGTCCGTCGCGGAAGTCGCGCGCCGGGCCGGTTTCGGGACGGCGGCCAACTTGCGGGTGCAGTTCCGGCGCGCGACGAACGTCTCGCCGCGGGAACACCGGAAGTCGTTCGCGTTCGGCCGCGCCTGACCGGCTCGGGCGGTTGGCAGGATCGTTTCGATACCCGGCGGTACTGCCACTGTGCCGGGACGGCGTCCGGAGCGAGACTCGGTGGCGTACCGAATCGACCTCAGGAGAACACCTTCCATGAACCAGCCGACTCTCGTCCTCGTCCACGGCGCGCTGACCGATGCGTCGGTGTGGCGCCGGGTCTCCCGGCGCCTGCAGGAGGCCGGGCACCCCGTCATCGCCCCGTCCTTGCCCATGCGCGACTTCGGCGCCGACGTCGCCTACCTGAAGCAGTTCCTGCGCACGCTCACCGGTCCGCTCGTGGTGGCCGCGCATTCCTACGCCGGGTGCGTCATCTCGGCTCCCGATGCCCTGACGCCGGAAGTCCGATCGCTGGTGTTCGTCACGGCGTTCCAGCCGGAAGCGGGCGAGACGGCGGCCGCGCTGAACGGGAAGTTCCCGGGGAGCGGGCTCGTCCCGGACAACCTCGTGGTGCGTGCCTACCCCGGCGGTTCGGAGGTCTACCTCCGCGAAGACAAGTTCGGCGAAGTCTACGCGGGTGACGCCGACGAGCGTGATCGGAAGGTCCTCGCCGCCGCTCAGAAGCCGTTCGACCCCCGCACGCTGGAAGGCAGTTTCGCGGGCGACGCGAGCTGGCACGCGCTGCCGTCGTGGGCCGTCGTATCCACAAAGGACAACTCGATCCCGACGGCGGCCCAGCGCTGGATGGCCGAGCGCGCCGGCTCCAAGCTCGTGGAGGTGGCGTCTTCGCACGCCGTTCCGCTGGTGCACCCGGATGTGGTGGCCGAGACCGTCGTCGAGGCAGCGAGCTGAACTAGGCCCACGGGGACCGGCCGAGCACCTGTGCCAGTGCTTCGGCGAGAGGCGTGGCGGATTCCGAGTGCCACGCGACGATGACGTCGGGGCGCAGCAGCAGAGCGCCGTCGGCAGGCAGGCACGCCTCGGTGAGCCACTCCTGGTGCGCCACCGTCACCGAACGCAGTCCGAGGCGACGTGCTTCGCTCGTCCAGCGGTCGCCGCCGGGACCGGTGAGCAGGGTCAGGCCCGGTCCGGCGAAGTCCACTGTGGAGGTTGTCGCGTCGAGCCAGGCGTGGGGCACCCGGGTGCCGGGCCGTCCGGCCGGGGCGTAGTGGTCGGCCGGGGCCGGGTCGCGGCCGTCCGGGACGAAGGCGCCGTCCGGGTACTGGGTGCCGAACATGGTGGCCAGCAGGTCGTCGTGCGGGGTTTCGGGCCTGGTGTAGGCGGCGAGCATGTCGCCGACGTGTCCGCGGACCGTGCTGGACGCTTCGGCGATGGCGTAGCCCGCCGGGTGGCGTTCGGCGTGGTAGGTGTCCAGCAGGGCGGGCGCGGCCGTCCCGGCCAGGACGGCGGCGAGCTTCCAGGCGAGGTTGGCGGCGTCGGCGATCGCGGTGTTGGCCCCGGCCGCCGCCATGGGCGGCATCATGTGCGCGGCGTCGCCGGCGAGGAACACGCGGCCGTCGCGGAAGCGGTCGGCCACGCGCATCGCCGATTCCCACGGCGACCGGCTGAGCAGTTCGACGTCGAGATCCGGCCGGCCGAGCACGATGCGCAGGACGTCGCGCCAGTCGCCGTCGCCGAGCGTGGGTGCTTCGGGGAAGTCCGCCGTCGAGAACAGCCAGCGGTCCGTGCCGTTGACCGAGAGGAACGCGCCCGAGGCCACCGGGTTGGTGATCTCGCACAGGTTGAACGGCTTCTCGCGCGCCAGATCCGTGAGGTCGGCGCGGAAGTAGAGGTCGAGGTTGTCGGCCAGGTGGCCGTGGCCGCTGCGCGGGACGCCGAGTGCGGTGCGGATGGGACTGCGGGCGCCGTCGGCGGCGATCAGGTAGTCCGCCCTCAGCTCGTACGGCTCGCCGTCCGCGGGCTTCAGCCGCGCGGTGACGCCGTCGTCGTCCTGGACGAAGGACACCAGTTCGGTGCCCAGCCGGACGGACACGCCCCGTTCTCCGGCGGCCCGGCGCAGGATCGGCTCCAGCACGGCCTGCGGGCACAGCACGTTCGGTCCCGGGCTCAGTTCGGGGATCCGCGCCTGCTGGCGCCGCCGCTCGCGCATCGTGCCGCTCAGTTCCCGCGCGCGGGCCGCGACCAGCGTCGGCCCGGCCAGGACTTCGGTGAACGACGCCAGCGGCGCACTCGCCTCGGCGACCTCGTCCGCGAGACCGAGGAGGCGGAACACCTCGGTGCTGCGCGGGTTGAACCGGCGCGCCTTCGGCTGCGGGGACGCGCCGGCGTGCTTCTCCACCAGCACCGGCTGGACGCCTTCGCGCTGGAGCAGCAGGGCCGCGGTCAGCCCGGCGATTCCGCCGCCGCTGATCAGAACCGGAACGTGAGCCGTCATGACAACCTCCTGAAAGTGATACGGTACAACTTAGTACACCGTGACACTAGTGGTATCGTCAAGCCATGACGACACCGACGAGCAGGCGGGAGCGCAAGAAAGCGGCCACCCACCAGGCGCTGGCCGATGCGGCACTTCGGCTGTTCCTCGAGCGTGGCTACGACAACGTCGGCGTCCGCGAGATCGCCGAGGCGGCCGACGTCTCGACGACGACGTTGCAGAAGCACTTCCCCAGCAAGGAATCCCTCGTGTTCGACCGGGACGCCGCCATCGAGGAGACCCTGGTGGCGGCCGTGCGCGAGCGCGCGCCCGGCACTTCGGTGCTCGCCGCGTTGCGGGACCACACGCTGGCCCGCGTCGAGCGCGGCACCGCCGAAGGCGGGGGCGCGGAGTTCATGACCCTCGTGCGCGGCACCCCGGCGTTGACCGAGTACTGGCACCGGATGTGGATGCGGCACGAGAACGCGCTCACCCGCGCCCTCGCCGCCGAAACCGGCGCACCCGAAGCCGATCCCGCCTGCGCCGCGCTGGCCCACTTCGCGTTGGAAACCTCGGCCCTCGCCATGCGGTCGGAAGATCCGGTGCGCGCGGTCGAAGCCGCGTTCGCCATCCTCGAACACGGCTGGCGCCCATGACCGCCCCGAAGACCCCTCCGCCGCTCCCGGCGGCCGGCCACCGTCCCGGGAGGCCGTCGAGGACGGTTTTTCCCCGAAGCGAGGAGAAGACCATGGTGCTGTCAGTCAGTGACGCCGAGCTCGGCGAGCTGCGGAGTCGGCTGGCCGGCACGCGGTGGCCGGCGCCGTGGCCGGTGCCCGGCTGGTCGGCGGGCACCGATCCCGGTGAGCTGCGGCGGCTGGTCGCCCACTGGGCGACCGGCTACGACTGGCGTGCGCACGAAGCCGCCATCAACGACTTGCCGCACCACTTCGCGGACATCGCCGGGACGCCGGTGCACTACCTGCGGTTCGACGGCGAGGCCCCGGACGCGCTGCCGATCGTCTTGACCAACGGGTGGCCCAGCTCGTTCCTGGAGCTGACCGCCTTCGCCCAGCGGCTGGCAACGCCGTCGAAGCACGGTGGTGCCGCGGCGGACTCCTTCACCGTCATCGTCCCGTCGCTGCCGGGCTTCGCCTTCTCCCCGCAACGTCCGTCGCTGCCGGATCCCGTGCCGACCCACGAGCTGTGGCACCTGCTCATGCGCGAGGAACTCGGCTTCCCGCGGTACGCGGCGCACGGCGGGGACCTGGGTGCGGGCACCACTTCCCGGCTGGCCGAAGCCCATCCCGAAGCCCTGGTCGGTATCCACCTGATGGCTGTCGCCGGCCCGGTCGCCTACGACGAGGAGAGCCTCACCGCGCCGGAGCGGGCTCACCTCGCCTCGGTGGCGACCTGGTCGGCGCAAGAAGGCGCGTACCAGCACCAGCAGAGCACCCGGCCGGTCACCTTGGCCTACGGCCTGGCCGACTCGCCCGCCGGGCTGCTCGCCTGGATCCTCGAGAAGTACCGCGCGTGGAGCGACTGCGGCGGTGACGTGTCTTCGCGGTTCAGCGACGACTTCCTGCTGACGCAAGCGTCGCTCTACTGGTTCACCAACACGATTTCGACGTCGTTCCGGCCGTACTACGAGTACAGCGAGCACCTGACCCGCAGGGTCGAGCGGGTCGACGTGCCGACCGCCGTCGCCCTGTTCCCGGCCGACCTCGCCCAGCCGCCGCGCAGCTGGGCGGAACGCACCCACAACGTCACCAGGTACACGACGATGCCCCGCGGCGGCCACCTCGCCGCCCACGAAGAACCCGAGCTGCTCGCCCGCGACGTCACCGAGTTCTTCCGGGAACTGCGGAACTGAGGACGGTCAGCGGACGAGCCGGAAGAACCCGCGCACCTGCTCGACGAGCGACTCCGGCTGCTCCAGGGCGGCGAAGTGGCCACCTCGCGGCAGTTCCTCGAACCAGCGCAGGTCGGTGAACCGCAGCTCGGCCTCCCGCCGCGACGGGCGGGTGATGTCGCGCGGGTAGACCGACAGCCCGGAGGGGGCTGTCACCTTGTCCCGGAAGTGGGCGAAGCTTTCCCAGTACAGGCGGGCCGACGACGTGGCCGACGCGGTGAACCAGTAGACCGAGATCTCGTCGAGGATCTGCTGCCGCGTCACGGCGTCCTCGGGATGGCCGTTGTGGTCCGTCCAGGCCCAGAACTTCTCGGCGATCCAGGCGGCCTGGCCCGCCGGGGAGTCGGTGAGGCCGTAGCCGAGGGTCTGCGGCCGGGTCGCCTGGATCGCCGAGTAGCCCCGGCCGGTGCGCTGGAACTCCTTCTCCGCCGCGAGGTTCGCCAGCTCGGCGGGCGTCGGGTCGTCGAACGTGCCCGCCGCCACGGACCCCAGGTTCAGGTGCACCCCGGCGACCCGCCCGGGCGCCACCTCGCCCAGCGCGCCGGACACCGCCGAACCCCAGTCGCCGCCTTGGGCGCCGTACCGCTCGTAGCCCAGTGAAACCATCAGCGTGTCCCACGCCCGCGCGATGCGGGTGACGCCCCACCCGGGCACCGACGGCTTGTCGCTCCAGCCGTACCCGGGCAACGACGGCGCGACCACGTGGAACGCGTCCGCCGGGTCCCCGCCGTGCGCGCGCGGGTCGGTGAGCGGGCCGATGACCTTGAGGAACTCGAGCACCGAACCCGGCCACCCGTGCGTGAGCACCAGCGGGAACGCGTCCGGCTCCGGCGAGCGGACGTGCAGGAAGTGCACACCCAGCCCGTCGACGGTGTCGCGGTACTGCGGGAAGACGTTCAGCCGCTCGGCGAACCCGAAGTCGTAGTCCTCGGCCCAGCTGCGGCAAAGTTCCTGGGTGTAGGCCAGCGGGATACCCTGCGACCAGTCGTCCACCGGCTCGGGCTCGGGCCAGCGCGTCCGGCGCAACCGGTCACGCAGGTCCGCGATCTCGGCTTCGGTGATGCTGACCTCGAACGGCTCGGCGGTCACTGCGGTGTCCCTTCATCGGGTTTCGGCGCCGGGGCGATGTGCTGTCGGTGCCGGCGCGTCACAGGTCCAGAACGACGTCGTCCTGCGGCTGGGCGCAGCAGACGAGGGCTTCGTCCGCCGCCGGCGGTTCGAGCGGGTCGGGGTCGTACCGCACCCGGCCGGACAGCACCGGGGTCACGCAGGTGTGGCAGACGCCGGTGCGGCACGACCAGCGGGTCGGTACGTCGCACGCCTCGGCGAACTCGAGCAGGCTGGGGTAGCGGTCGCTCCACGGAGCGGTGAGGCCGCTTCGCGCGAACGTGACCGCGGGTCCCGGTCCGGCCTCGCCGGCCGGGGGGTGCGGGGTCTTGCGGACGACGCCGGTGAGGCCCGGGTTGATCGCCGACACTCCGCCGAACAGTTCACTGTGGACCCTCGCCGGGTCGAACCCCAGGGAGACCAGGGATTCGCGCACGGCCGTCATGAAGGCGTCCGGTCCGCACAGGTAGACGGTGCCGTCGACCGGCAGGTCCGCCAGGTTTTCGCGGGTCAGCCTGCCGTTTTCCGCGGTGTAGTGGATGTGCTCGTGGCCGTGCGGAAGGCCGGCCAGCAGCTCGTGTGCTTCGGCGGCGAACGCGTGTTCGGCGGCGGTCCGGGTGGTGTGCAGCCACCAGACCTCCCGTGGCGTCCGGTTCGCCGCGAGTGCGTGCAGCATCGCCAGGACCGGAGTCACGCCGATGCCCGCGGAGACCAGGACCACGGGACGGTCGTCTTCGGTCAGCACGAAGTCGCCCCGGGGCGCCGCGACGTCCACGACCGCGCCGGCGGCCAGGTGCGTGTGGAGGTAGCTGCTGACGACTCCGTCCCGTTTGACGCTGATGCGGTACTCGCGGTCCGAAGGCGCTGCCGACAGCGAGTAGCTGCGGACCGGTGCCGGGTCGCCGGCTCCGGGGACGCGCAGGGTGAGGTACTGGCCCGGCTCCGGCCGGGGGAGCGGCGAGCCGTCTTCGGCGGCCAGGTGCAGGGAGGCCACGGTCGTGCTCTCGGGCACCACGCGGGTGACGCGCAGCGGCCGGAATCCGCGCCAGCCGGTGGGTGCCGATGGCTCCTGCGCGGCCAGCAGGTCCCGGAACGAGCCCTGCCAGCCGGGGCTGAGCGCCGGGATGTCGAGGGCCTTGCGCAGCGCGTCCCGGTCGCGGTGGGGCAGGTAGAGGAGTGCGTCGACGGCCGCGACGCTGACTTCGTGCCGGCCGGTCCGGGTGCGGACGATTTCGTCGCCGGCCTGGACGTGGCCTTCGGTGATGACCCGCAGGTAGAAGCCGGGCCGGTGGTGGGCCACCAGCAGGGACGGCATCCGCGGCTCGCCGAGGCGCATCCCGACGCGGAAGCACGTGACGCGCGGCTGGGTGACCTCGAACTCGGCCTCGCCGATGCGGTACCGGTCGCCGATGTGCACTTCGTCGTCGGGCAGGCCGTCGACGGTGAAGTTCTCGCCGAACCGGCCGTCCTCGAGGTCGTCGCGGCCGAGGAACCGCCGCCAGTGCTCGTAGGACTGGCGCTGGTAGACGAGCACCGCGCGGTTCTCGCCGCCGTGGCCGCCCAGGTCGCCCTGGCCGTCGCCGTCGACGTTGAGCCGGCGGACCATGCGGCGGCCCTCGACCGGGTACTTGAAGATTCCCGTGTGGACGGTCCGGCCCTGCCAGGGCACGTCCTTCGGCAGTCCGACGTTCAGTGACACCAACCGGGCCATGGTGGTCGTCTCCTTCAGTCCGCGGCGATCCGGGTGCGCTGGTAGTGCCGCCGGGCCTTCATGCGGTTGCCGCACAGGGCCATCGAACACCAGCGGGCGCTGTTGGGCTTGCTGTGGTCGATCAGGAACAGCCGGCACTCGGGGTTGGCGCACGGGCGCAGCCGGCCGGGGCTCGATTTGGCGAGCGCGTCCCACGCCAGCACCGCCCGGGCGGCGGCGGACCGGCCGGGTGGGACGTCGAGCACCCACTCGACGCCGTCGTCGCCGAAGACGGGCCGGTAGCCCACGCCGTCGACGAACCGCGCGGCCGCCGCGGGGGAGTCGCCGCCGCGCACGACGGCCTGCAGCACGGGGCGCGCCTCGAGCAGGGCGCGGTGCTCGTCGTCGGTGGCGGGCTGCCCGTGGGCGGCGAGCCAGTCCCGGCCCGCCCGCGGGTCGGCGAGGTCGTCTTCGACCCGGCCGTCCCGCACCGGGGTGGTGTTGAGCAGGTCGAGCAGCAATGTCTCGTCGGCCATCGCCAACCTAACCGTCAAACTCATGCTTGACAGGTTACAGCACGCCATGCTTGCCTGTCTAACCATCAAAGGTATTTGTAACGGTTAGGAGGACGTCATGGGATTGGCCTGGCAGCAAGGACCACTGGCCGCGAAGGCGGTGGGTCACTTCCTGGTCGAGCAGCCGCTGCCCGAGCGGCTGCTGTTCGCCGAGCCGCTGCGGCGGCGGATGCGCGTGCGGTTCGGCGGCGAGTGGGTGGCCGACAGCGAGGACGTCGTCCTGCTGCACGAGCCCGGCCGCTACCCGGTCGCGTACTTCCCGCTCGCCGACGTCCGCGACGACGTGCTGGCTGCCGAGAACCGGACGACGCCGCACCGCGAGCTGGGCCCCGCCGAGTGGTTCACCGTCCGGGCGGGGGACCGACAGGCGCCGCGCGCGGCCTGGCGCTACACCGGTCTCCCCGGCCACGCGGACGTCCTGCGCGACCGCGTCGCCTTCGCCTGGCGGGCGATGGACGCCTTCTACGAGGAGGACGAGCGGATCGTCGGCCACGCGGCCGACCCGTACCACCGCATCGACATCCGGCAGACGTCGCGACACCTCGTCGTGCGCGACGGCGACCGCGTCGTCGCCGAGACAACGCGCCCGGTCGTGCTCTACGAGTCGGGTTTCGCGCCGCGTTGGTACGTGCCACGCGAGGACATCGATCTGACCGCGCTGACGCCGGTCGAGGGCGAGACGTTCTGCCCGTACAAGGGGCTGGCCGGCTACTTCGACATCGGGCCGGGCAAACGCGCGGCCTGGTCGTACCCCGAGGCGTGGCCCGAGGTCGAGCGCGTGTCCGGGTTCGTGTCGTTCGAGCCGGACGTCGTCGACGTGACCCTCGACGGTCGCAAGCTGGCGCTCGAACCGGGTCAGACCGTCACCCCGCACGGCATCGACCGGGGCCTCGACCCCGGCGAGGTGCGGTCGTTCAGCTCGGGAGGGAACTGAAATGGCCTCGCTGGAAGACCGCAAGGTGCTCGTCATCGGCCGCGGCAGCGGCATCGCCCGCGCGGTGACGCGGGCGCTGCGGGTGGCCGGAGCCCAGGTCGTGGTGGCCGGGCGCGACCAGGCGGCGCTGGCCGAGGCCTACGACGACCCGGGCGTCGAGACCGCGTACGTCGACCTGACCGACGAGACGTCCGTCGCCGCACTGGCCAAGGAGCTCGGCCGGGTCGACCACGTCGTGTCGACCGCGTCGGCGCGGGCGCGCGGCGCGGTGGCGGAACTCGAGCACGACGTCGTGCTCCGGTCGTTCGACGTCAAGGTGCTCGGCCCGCTGCTGCTGGCCAAGCACTTCGCCCCCCGGTTGCCCGCGGACGGCTCGTTCGTCTTCTTCTCGGGTTCGTCCGCGCGGAAGCCGGCCGCCGGCATGCTGGCCGTCGGCGCCACGAACGCCGCGGTGGACGCGCTGGTCCGCGGACTGGCGGTGGAGCTGGCGCCGCTGCGGGTGAACGCGGTCTCACCGGGCACGGTCGACACCGGGGCGTACGACGGTCTCGGCGAGCGGAAGAAGGCCGAGCTGTTCGCCGCCCGCGCGGCCACCAGCCCGGCGCGGCGCGTCGGACGTCCGGAGGAAATCGCCGAAGCGGTCGTCTTCGCGCTGCGAAGTACGTTCCTGACGGGCGTTTCGCTCGCCGTCGACGGGGGTGAGCCCCTTGTCTGAGCTGGAGTTCCGCATCGAGGTCATCACCTTGCCCGTCACCGACGCCGACCGGGCACTGGAGTTCTACCAGGAGAATGCCGGATTCCACCTCGACGTCGACTACCGGCCGCACGACGGGTTCCGGGTGGTCCAGCTGACCCCACCCGGCTCCCCGGCCTCGATCCAGTTCGGCGTGGGCCTCACGGACGCCGCGCCGGGCTCGGCCCGCGCCGGCTACCTCGTGGTGGCCGACATCGAGGCGGCGCACGAAGAACTGGCCGGCCGCGGTGTGCCGGTCGGACCGCTGCGGCACAAGAAGTCCGTGGACTGGCAGGGGGACTTCGCCCCGGGCGTGGACCCGGACCGCCGTGACTACGCGAGCTTCTTCGACTTCGCCGACCCGGACGGCAACACGTGGGTCGTCCAGGAGCGTCGGCGTCGGTGAGAAAGCCGGGTACGGGCGGCCCCTCGGAATCGGCTGGAACTCGAAGCGATTGTCGATATCCTTCCGGGGAAAGAGGGGGAGTTCCATGACCGCTGTCGAGCGCACGCTCAGACCGATCGTCGTCCTGCTGTACATCAACGTGGGGATCAGCGTCCTGCTTACCGTGCTGACCTTCGTGTTCAAGAGCTCGGTCCTCGATTACCAGGTCCAGCACCTGGTCGAGGCGGGGAAGGTCATGCCGGGCCGGGAGGCGGCCACGCGTCGTGTGCTGGAGGGCACGCTCTGGATCCGGCCGCTGTCGATCCTGGTCGTCTCGGTGGTTTACGTCCGATTTGTCGCGCGGCTGAAGCTCGGCCTGCGACGCACTTACTACCGGCTCCTGGCCGTCGCGATCATCGGCGCGGGTGCGCTGGCCTACCTGATCCTCACCTCCCAGTTCCCGGTCTGGTACCGCGTCATCCAGGGCGTGCAGGGACTCGTGCTGCTCAGCTTGCTGCCGGCGCTGGCCACAAAGGACATCCGGAACCACTTCGCGCCGGAGCCGCAGGCGATGAAGATCTGGGACGACGCGTGAGTCAGGCGTCCGAGCGCGGACGTTGCAGCGTGAAGGTTTCGAAGGGCTTCAAAGCGCCGTCCGGGCCGACGACGTCGTAGTAGGTCACCTGCATGGTGGTGACCCCGCCGCGCCGCGTCCCCGGGTCGACGGTGAACGCCGCGAAACCGTAGGAGTTCGCCGCGTCGCGGACCGCCGACCAGGGGGCGTCCTCGGTGACGTACACCGGCGGGCGCTTGCCGGTCTTCGGGTCGGGGTCGCCGACCTCGGTGATCACGCGGCAGCGGGGCGGGGTGAAGAACAGCTGGTTCGACGGCGCCGACGTGCCACCGCCGCCGAGGACCATGTGGACGGTGCCCTTCGTCGTGTCGACGACGTCGGTGCGGGTCGAGGCCGGCACCGGCGTGCGCGTCGCGTTCGCCGCCGCGCCGCGGACCGGGTGCGACCGCTCGTAGTGGTGCTCGTGGCCGCAGACGACCAGGTCGACGCCGTAGCGGTCGAACAGCGGCACCCACTCCTCGCGGACGCCGAGGTCGGCGCCGTTGAACTGGTCGGCGGTGCTGATCGCGACCTGGTGCATGCAGACGACCACCCAGTCGACGCCGCGGTCGGCGCGCGCGGACGCCAGTTCGCGCTCCAGCCACGCCTTCTGCGCGCCGCCGGAGTAGCCGCGGACGTAGGAGTTGCCGCCGTCCTGGTAGCAGACGTCGTCGTTGGCGAGGCTGATCACCCGCACCGAGCCGACCGTGAACGAGTACCAGAGGCCGCGGGTGACCTCGGTCTGACCGGCGGCCGGCGGGACGGAGAAGTACGTCTGGTAGGCGGCGTACCCGATCGGGCCGTTGCCCAGCTCGTTCTCGTGGTTGCCGGCGGCGGGCATCCACGGCCGGTTGCGCGCGCTGCGGCTGTTGTTCGTCCAGAAGTCCCACCAGGTCCGGACGCGGTCGGTCGCCAGGTTGGCGTAGCAGAGGTCGCCGTTGAAGAGGTGGAACAGCGGCCGCACGCGCTCGACGCCGGCGGTGGTGTCGCCCGCCGCCGGCGAGCCGAGGTTGTCGTTGACCAGCGGCGGGTTCGGCAGCGTCACCCCGGCCGGCGGCACGTAGCGCTTGCCGAGCGTCGGAGTGCCCTGGTCGCCGAAGCTGGTGAAGGTGAACTTCCCGCGGCCGCGCGGCGCGGTGCGGAACGTCGCGAGCGCGGGCTCGGCGCCGTCGTGCAGCGCGGCGTAGATGTACTCGTGGTCCGGCTGGAGCCCGCGAAGTGACGCGTGGAAGGCGTAGACGACCTGCCCGGACTTCGCGTCGGTGTAGCTGACCGTCTTCGCCGGCACGCTGCGTTCGTACCGGCCGTCGGCGCGCCCGAGCAGCACCCGTGCGTTGCGCGCCGGCTGCAGGGTGTGCCACGAGACCACCACCTCGGCGGCCGCGTCCGCGCCGAACTGCAGGTGGAGTCCGCTGACCGCGGGGATCTTCACCGGGTCTCCGGCACCGGAGGTGAGCCCGGCGTCCTGACCGGCGGCCGGGCTGGTGGCCTGGCCGGCGGCCGGACCTGCGGCCGGACCGGCGGCCGGCTCGGCGTCGGCGACCCCGGCGAGCGGCCCGGCGGCGAGCACGGCCCCCGCGGCGGTGAGGAACCCCCGGCGGCTCACGTGGTGGGTAAAGATCTTTTCGTCGTCGGTCATCCGCACACGGTGGTCCAAGCCCGCGGCACTTCGCCACCACGGGCCGGTGAACGCTGCGGAACGAATGTCCACGCCACCAGGCACTATGCCCGTTGCGTCGCAAAAGTGACCGTTGTCGGTGGCCGGCAGTTCGCCTGGTGACATCCGGCGAAGTCGCTGCCGGAAGTTCACCGGCCGGCCACCTTCCTCGTCTCCTCCTGGCGAAGTGCGGCAGCCACCATTTCCGGTGCCCGTACGAGACGAGGAGGTTCCGTGCCCGCTTCCCTGCTTTCCCGCACCGCGCAGCGGCTCGCCGTGACCGTCACCGCGGTGGCGGCCACGCTCGGTGTCAGCACCACGGTCGCCGACGCCACCGTGTACAGCTCCTGCACGCAGACCCGCTGCACCGACGCCCGCTCGGCCAACACGACGTGGCAGAGCAAGGGCTACCCCGGCACGCGCGGCTGGTACGACTGGCCCGGCGGCAAGTGCAACTACGCGGGTGGCACCTACCAGAACCGCGAAGGCGAGCTCCCGGCCGGCGACTCGTTCCGCGAGTTCGACGTCTACCCGCGCACGTGCGGCGCAGCCCGCGACGCCTACCGGATCATCGTCGACCTGACCACCGGCGTGGTGTGGTTCTCGCCCAACCACTACACGGACTTCTACCGGCTCTGAGCCGGTCGGTCAGCCTTCCCAGCCGACCTCGTCCTCGGTGCGGAGGACGAGGTCGGCTTCGGGAAGAGCGTCCTTTTCTGCTCCTTCGGCACGCGTGGAGCCCGACGCGAACCGGGCCCGGGCGCCGCAGCCGGACCAGCCCCGGACCAGTTCGCCGATGCTTAGTGTCAGCCACCGCAGAGTCGGCAGCGCAGCCAGCTCGCCGACTTCTCGACGCTCAGGACGCGGGCCTCCAGTGCGCTCGCACCTGAGTGGGCTTGGGGGGCGTTACGGCTGCAGGGCGATGACGGACTCCGGTGGCGATCACACCAACTCTCCTGGCCGATGGGTTTCCTGTTCCGGGCCGACTAGAGCGACTTGCCGTTCAAGTGGCCGACGCAGAAGAAGTCACCGACCGTGAGCGCAGAATGTGACGGGCGTCCCCGGTCATGGTCGTCGGCCGGAGCCAGTATCAGCTGATTACCCTCGTGCCGTCGATCGACACCTCGATCCGGGCGACCAGATCGTCGCCACGGTAAAAGCGAAAGATCCAAGATGCCTCCGGGGGCGTGCGAGACAAGGCCACCGATACGGACGTATGCGGCTCTGTCGTCTGGCGGACGGCTCGCTGCCGGGCCCTTTCGGCCGCTTCCAGCAGCTGATCGGGCGCGGGAAGCGGCGTCGCGGACAACCGTGTGCTCAGCGTGAGGCGATCGGCGGCTGGTTGCTCTGTGGCGCCGGACCCGGCAGTGCACAGGATCCTTTTGTAGTCATAAGCAGCGCCGGTCCGGCCGTTTTCGCTGACCGGTGTTTCTTCCAGCCCGAACACCTCGATGACCCATTGCCCGGCCCGGCCGGCGCTATTCATCAGAGCGTCGGTGCGCGAGGAGATGTCGGGTGCCGCAAAGCTTTCGACCACGCCAGTGTTGGACAGGAAGCCCAGCAGCCACGTCCGTGCCCCGTACCGGGCCGCCAGCAGCTCGCTGGCCTTGGCCATCGCGTCGCCAGCGGTGAGGCGCTCAGGGATGTCCCAGATGTGCCGGTCGATCGCCCGCAGCTGGTGAGCGACCGAGATGGTGAATCCGCCATCGTCCCTCGGCCGCATGGAGGTGAAATCGGCGTTGAGCAGTTCGGTGCGCGCGTCTTGATCGAGGACCTCGCCTGTGCCGGCGTCGACAGCGACAGCTCGGACGCTCTCAGTCAACGTCGGATCGAAGAACGCCACGATCCACGTCGGCCTGTTGCCTACACGTTTGTCCCGTTCCAGCCGGGTCAGCGTCATCAGCTCACCGGCTGGCGCCGAGCCGCTCGTGCTGGCCAGCGCGGCGGATACCGCGACATCCGAGTCCACGAAAGGCTGGACGATCGGCACCGGGCGGAACGGGACGTACCGCCGGGTCACCTCCGTCATTTCGGCTCGGTGTTTCTCGACGTACGCAGCCACTTCTTCCTCGGACATTCCCGCCAGGTGGTTTACCGCGCACGACTTCACGATGATCGAACCGGCGACCGGAGCCGGGTCGGCGTCGTACCGGTATAAAGCGCGAAGCGCGTGTACCCGACCGTCCATGACAGCGAACGAACTGATCAGTCCTGTCGGGTCATCGTGGAACTCGACGATCCAAAACCGGCTGGTGCCATCCGACGTGTCGGCGAACTCCCAGTCACGGGTGTTCGCCAGCGAATACAGGTTCGCGACACCTTGCTGTGAAATCCCGAAGAGATCACCGATCGGTGCGTGTTCTTCCCGCACGAGCGTGACAGCCTCTCTGGCGCGCAGGAACATTCCGCGGGCGTGCTCGCGCTGGATGGCCGCGACGAGCCGGTGAGTGGCCCGGCGGTACTCCGCAGGCCTGCGGAAGTCCGCGTGAGCCATCCCGGACAACCGTGGCGCCCACTCCGGCGGCACGTCTTCGAGCAGGACGGGCAGCACACCCACACCAGCGGCGTCAGCCATGCCGATTTCCTCGGCGACCCAGTAGGAGTTGGCCGCCGCGGGAGATACGACGACGACCAGCCAGTCGGCTCGCGCTATTGCCTCTCCGATCGAGGTCAGCTGCTCGCCGACTCGTAGTTCTCGCTCGTCCATCCACACGGCGATCGACGCACGGCCGAGGTCGTTCGCGAGTCGGCGGGTGAAGTCCCTGTCCCGGCTGCTGTAGGACAGGAAGATCGTCATCGGGTCCCCGTTCCGTCCGTCGATAGACACGACTCACTATCGGCGTGGTGCGCGCCCTGGTTACACATCGCGGCAGTTGTCACGGAACCTGTAACAGGTCCGAGTCGGCGACCGACAACGACAGGTGCCCTGACGCCTGCATCGCGTCAACCTCGGCGCTGGGGAGGGAGCGCGATGAGCAAATCAACGCACGGCCACGCCGAGCCGGCATGAGTTCGCCGCGGATCTATGTGTCCTCGACCTACCAGGACCTCAAGGAGTGCCGACATGCGATCCGGGTCGCGTTGCAGCGCATGGGCCTGGACGACATCGCCATGGAGACGTACACGGCGGAGGAGGAGCGACCGCTCGACCGGTGCCTGGACGACGTCCGGTCGGCCGATGTCTACGTGGGCGTCCTGGCTTGGCGATACGGGTTCGTGCCGGCCGGTCACACCGTCTCGATCACCGAACTCGAGTATCGCGCGGCCGGGGAGGCCGACGTCCCCCGGTTGATGTTCGTGCTGGAACCCGATGCTTTGTGGCCGCGCTCCGCGATGGACAAGGACTCCACCCGGATCGAGGCGTTCCGCGATCACGCCCTCGGAAGTCTCTTGTGCGACACGTTCCAGTCTGTGGACGAGCTCCGGGCGAAAGTCGCCGAGGCAGTTGGCCGGCACCTGCGAGAACGGCACGGGATCGCCGTGGGAGTCGATGCCGCGTGGGACGCCTACTGCAGTCGCCTGGTCCAGGAGTACCGCCGGCTGGACCTCGAAGCGCTGACGCCACCGGACCGTGACGAGCACTTGCAAATCGCGCTCCGGGACGTGTTCGTCGAGCCGGATGTCCGGGAGGACATGCCGGAAACCGAACTACCCAAGGAGCTGGCGCGCAAGCTCGCCGACGCGGCCGAGGCAACCAGCTCGGAGCTTCCGCGCGGCCTGGACCGCAGTCTCGTGGAACTGGCGCGCGACTCCTACCGGCGCCAGCCGGCCCGCGGTGCCTTTGCCGGGCTCACCTCGCCCCTGGCGCGGACCTGCGTGTTGCTCGGCGACCCCGGCGCCGGCAAGTCGACGCTGGCCCGGTACTTGACGCTCGCCCTGGCCGAACAGCGCACAGAGGGGGCGCTTGCTGCACTCGGCGGCTGGCGGCCGATTCTCATCGAACTGCGGGACTACGCCCTCAAGTGCGAGGAGCACGACACGTTCGGCAGCTACCTCGGCTACCGCCACCGCACGGATGGGCTGGGTCTCGATGAGGCGACGGTCGAAACGTATCTCCGGGAAGACGGCCGCGCGCTGGTCGTCTTCGACGGACTGGACGAGATCTTCGAACCGCGGTTGCGCGAGACGGTGTCCCGGCGCATCGTCGGGTTCGCTGCCCAGTTCCCGCTCGCCCGGGTGGTCGTGACATCCCGGGTCGTCGGCTACCGGCCACGGATCTTCCGTGGCGCCGGATTCGTGCAGTACACCGTGCAGGACCTCGACACCGGCAAGATCGACGCGTTCCTGCACAGCTGGTACGAACTGGCCCTGCGCGACCGACCGGGTGCGATCGAACTGCGCCGGGAGCGGCTCACCCGGGCGATCAACGACTCCGCCCCCATCCGGGAGCTGGCGGGCAACCCGCTGCTGCTGACCATCCTCGCGATCATCGGCAAGCACCAGGAGCTTCCGCGGGAGCGCTGGAAGGTCTACGACCACGCGGCCGGGGTGCTGGTCCAGCACTGGGACGTCAACAAGCACCTGGTCGACGACGACATCGATGCGGACGTCATCCGTGAGGATGACAAGAAGGAACTACTGCGCAAGCTCGCGATCCGGATGCAGGAGGGAAGCCACGGGTTCGCCGGCAACAGCCTGCTCGAAGACGACCTGCTCAACGACATCGGGGGCTACCTGATCGGCCGCTTCGGCTACGAGCCGGTGAGGGCCGCGACGATCAGTGCGTCGATGGTCAAGCAGCTGCGCGAACGCAACTTCATCTTCGCCCGCTACGGCACAAAGGTCTACGGCTTCGTCCACCGCGCGCTCCTTGAATTCTTCAGCGCCGGAGACGTCGTCAACCGGTTCGAAAAAGAGCGAACGCTGTCCGAGGACGACCTCGTCGAGCGGATCATCCTGCCCCGCAGCGAAGACCCGGCCTGGGCCGAGGTGCTCCGGTTGATCGTCGGCATGGTCGACGCGATGGTGGCGACCCGGCTCGTCGGCCACCTGCTCACCAGCGCCGGCTCACATCGTTCGTCGGCACTGGACCGGCGCCCCCTTGCCACGGTGGCGCTAGCCGCGCAGTGCATCGCCGAAATCCGCAACGTCAACGCCGCCACCAGCGCCGCCGAAGGGACGTTGAGCGCGATCACCGAGCTGCTCGAGTCGCCCACCCGGTCGTTCGGCGACGACTCGCGCGAGGCACACCTCAAGAAGACTGTGCTCCCGGCACTGAATGCCGTCTCCGGCTGGCCGGGGGCCGCGGCATTCCTCGACTGGTTCGAACGGAGGGGCCGGTACGCCACCAGCGCCCCGGCCGCGAAGCTCGGAGCGCAGTTCCTGGCCGCGCTGTTCCCGCGCGACGACCACGTGCACGAGTTGCTGCGTGAGACCGCGCGCAGTGGTATTCCCCAGCAGCGTGAGGCCGCTCTCCTCGGCATCGCGCAGTCCCGGAAGAACGATCCGGCGACTCTCGCACTCGTGGCCGATGGGTTCTTCGACGAGGAGACCTTCGTCCGCCGCACTTGCCTCGACGTGCTGGTCACCAACTGGCCGGACGACCAGCGGGTGCGGGACCTGATGCTCTACGCCACGAAGGACGTCGACTCGCAGGTGCGCATCCGCGCTGTGGAGGCACTGGCCCAGCACGCCGGCAAATTCGAAGGTGCCTGGGCGGCCGTGGCCGGCGCGCTCCGGACAGATGCCAGTCAGTCGGTACGCAGTGCGGCCGCGACTGCCCTCGCGTCCGGCTCCTCGGTCCCGCAAGACACGATCACGCTCCTTCTCCGGGCTTGCTCCGACCCGGCATGGGAGGTGCGGCGGTCCGGACTGCGCCTGCTGGTCGCCCGTTTCGCCACGGACAGCGTGGTGTTCAACCGGGTACTGGCCGCGACGCGAGACAGCGACGAGGACGTCCGGCAAACCGCAATCGAACTGCTCGCTGGCCGGTGGCCGGAGGTTCCCGAGTCGATCGCGGCCATCCTCCGGGCGGTCCTCGACGGAGACCCGAAGGTGCGTCTCGCCGCAGTCCGGGCGATGACTCTGCGATGGCGTGATGACCCGCAGATCGACGAGCTCCTGAAGCGCGCCTGCAACGATTACGACGGCGATGTCCGCGTCGCCGCGGTGACCGCGTGGACCGATCCGATCGGCCAGGCGGTGGAGTACGTCGCCATCCTGGAAGACCTGGCGACCGGTGATCCGGTCGCCGACACCCGGAGGGCCGCCCTTGAGGCCCTCGTGTCCAACTCGCCCGAGTACCGTGGCCCGGCCCTCGAGCACGGAATCGTCGACCCCCTGCCCGACGTCCGGATGGCTGCCTTGCAGAGTCTGTCCGGGGTCACCCCGCAGTTGTCCGGCTTCAGATCGGCCGTCCTGCGGTTGTGTGAGGACGTCGATGACAACGTCCGCCGGCAGGCTGTCGAAGTGGCAGCGCGGTTCTGGGCCCATCGGCCCGAGACCGTCGAGAGCCTCCACCGGGCAGCGCGCAGCCGCTCGTCGTTGTTGCGTCGGAACGCCTTGGAGGCTCTTGCCGCGCGTTGGCCGGAGAAACCGGAGACGGTGGCCGCGCTGCACGGGGGCCGCCGCGACGAGGTGGATTGGATTCGCTACGCGGCAACAACCATACTCGCGAGCCTGGCGCCGAGCGCCGAGAAACTGAGCGCTCTTCTCGAAGCCGCCGCCACCGACCCGAATGCCCGGCTCCGGCGATGGGCAGGTTCGCTGGCCGCTGCGATAACTTCCGATGCAGACCAACTATCCGGCAAGGACACAGAAGACTTCGAAACCTCGACGGCTCACCGTGTCGCCTTGCATACCGCCGTCCGGTCCGCGCTCGGTGAGGGGGTCATGGCCGCGGTCCACGCTGCCGATGACAACCCTGACCCTGACGTCCGCCTCGCGGCAGCGGAAACCATCAGCGCCCGGCGCGACTCCTTTCCTGACGCGCTGGAACTCGCCACCCGCTTTTCGCGCGACGAAGATCCGGAAATCCGCCTCCACGGCCTGACCGCCCTCCTGGCCAATTGGCCGGACCGAGAAGAGAGCCGGAAGGCTCGCGAACGCGGCCTGACCGATCCGTCGGACGAGATCCGCCGGGTCGCTCTGGACTCGTTGATCCTCAGCGAGGCGGACGAGACGACCGTCCGGCGGGCCGCGACAGCGGCTGTAACCGACGGCGACTGGACCGTCAGGCGGCACGCCATGGACACCCTGTGCGTCCGCTGGCCCACCGAGCCGGAGACCTTCTCCAGCCTCTCTGCGGCACTGTGCCACCCGGACCAGGACGTTCGTCGCGCAGCTAGCACCGCTCTCCAGGGGACCTATGCCGACGACACTTCGGCATTCACGGCATTGGCCGACCACGCGCGGGATCCGGCGTCGAACTGTCGCATTCACATCTTGCGTTTCCTCGTCATGCGGCGACCGCGGGACAGTCGGGTGCAGGAGCTGCTGGAGGTCGCTCGGCACGACCACGATTCGCAGGTGGCGATAGCGGCCTGGGAACTTTCCCGCGGTGCGGCGACCAGCGACGCCTTCGACCGGATACGGCGGGCAGCGTCGTTGCGGCATCGCGATGTCGTCGCGCGGCAGTTGGGCGCGGTGCAGCTGGCGCGGCTGTCATCGATTACCGATGACGACGAAGCGTTGTTCCGCATCGGCATCCGCGACAACCGGGACAGTGTCCGTTCCGCTGTCCGGTTCGCCCTGACTGTCCTCCCGGACGACGACCGCGTCAGATCGATTCTGCGCTCCGCGAGGTACCACCCGGACTCCCGAGTCCGTCTGCTGGAGCTCGAGGTCAACGTGGCGAGGTGGCCCGGCACCGCGGAATCGCACCGGACGATCATCGGAGCTCTCGATGATTTCAACTCCCAGGTCCGACGGACTGCACTGCATCACCTCATCGAGGCCGAACCCGTTCCAGCCGACGAGTATGTCATTCGATCACTCTACGATTCGTCCTGGGAAGTCCGATCCGCTGCGATTCGATTTGCTGCGACGGGCCAGATCGGCGAGTCGCGTACTCATTTTCTCTTGACATCGGCCACTCGCGACTATACTTCGGAAAACAGGTCAACGGCCGTGAAGGCCTTGGTGATCGGCTGGCCACGGCATCTCGTTACTTCGGTCGCTCTGGCGAATCTGACAGCCGACGTCGACCATGTCAACGTGGAATTCGCAGTTCGCATCAGCAGGTGGTTGCTGAGTGAGTCGCCCGCAGGGCGGAGCCAGGCTGAGACCGAGCGCGGCTCCGCCTTCGTGCGGCTCCGAGAATGTGATCTCAGCGCTTCGGACGATCCAGCCTCCCGGCAAATCGCGCTGGACCTGGCCAAGGGAGGGGACTGGTGGATCCGGCAGTATGCGCTGGAAGTCCTAGCGCGACGGTGGCCGACTTGGCCGGAGGTTGATGAGGTTTTGGCAGATGCTTCGACCGACGTTGAACCGCTTGTCCGCCAGGCTGCCATACGACGTCGGGCCGAGAAGCTGCCTGTGTCATCCGCCACGCTTTCGCTGCTCCGCCGTATAGCGGCGCACGACGAGGATTGGCTGGTCCGACGGGCCGCAGTTGAACTGCTCGCGCTGCGGCAGAACCAAGAAAACCAGGAGGTTCTCCTCCGAGCTGCTCGAGATCCGGACGACGTCCACGCGGCAGCGATCGAAGGGCTGGTCACCGGCTGGCCGGACGACGAACGCACACATGATGTGTTCGGCTGGACTGTTTGTTCGTCATTTGAATGGCTGCATTATTTGGCCATTGATCGCCTCAGTGGTACCGAACTCGGCGGGGCTTCCGATCGTTCCGTTCTGCTTGCCGGGCGGCGAGCCGCCGACCTGCTTCTCCGGGGGGTCTGGTGGAGCGAAGACCCGGAGGTCGGTGTCCTACTCCGTGAGCACTCTTCATGTCACGACGTGCTCCGGGCGACGGTGTTGACGGCGGCCCTCACCCACGCGGCCACGCATGAAACGAAAGCCTTGGTGGTGTCGGCAACGACGGATGAGTGTCCCGCCGTTCGGCGAATAGCGCTCGAAGGGCTCGTGCGGATGGGCGACTCCGCTTGGGCCGTCGCCGGTGCCACCGAATCGGACCCGTACCTTCGTTTCCTGGTTTGGTCCTTTCGCAGCAACAGGGACAACTCGGCCGAGTTCTCGCTCGAACTGCTGGAAGCGCTCGCCGACGACGCGGGCAGCGCCTACTCCCAGTGGTTGTTGTTCTACATCGCGGCGGTTCGGGCCTCCTGCGGCCTGCTCGAGCCAGCCGCGCTGGCGCGGGTGATGCACACGGTTTCCTACGTCGATGCCGTCGATCGGGGCTGGCTTCAATGGCTGGAGCGGGTGTCTGCCGAAGGAGGTACTGATAAAGGGCCGCCGCCTGAACACGGGTGAGTGGCGTGGTGCCGACACTCTGCCGAACCGCACCAGCCCACCGCCGCGATGACCAGTGGCCGTGTCGTTAGTCCCAATAGCAGCAGCGCCGGCTGGTTGGGATGTAACGCCATCCTGCTGCCAGATCGACTCAATGTGAAGGTGGGCAAACCGAAGTCGAGGTATGGTGGACTTGGTGGAGTGGGACTTCTTCCTGGCGCATGGGTCCGCTGACGATGCCGTGGCGGCCCAGCTGCGGTCGCTGCTCGAACCCGAAGCCCGAGTGTTCGAGGACTCGATGCTGCAGGTCGGCGAAGACTGGGCCGCTGGGCTCGACTCGCACCTCCGAGCCTCGGCGATCACCGTCGTCATGCTCTCCGAAGAGTCCGCTTCCTCGCACTACTTGCGAGAGGAGATCGCCAGGGCGATAGCGTTGGCGAGCAGCGATCCGGGCCGGCGGGTGGCCCCGCTGTACCTCGAGCCGGTGGAAAACTTGCCCTACGGCCTCGCCATTCAGAATTCGCTGTGGCTGTCCGCGGATCTCGACCTCGCCGGGGCGGCGCGCAAGCTGCTCGAGTCGTTGCGGGACCTGCGGCGGCCCCGACGCGAAGGGCCGGCAGAAGCGGCGGTCGGCATCGGCCTTCTTCTCGCTGACCTGGATTACCAGGCGTTGCAAGGCGGCGACAACGACATCCTCCGTGCAGCACTCGAGGAGGTGGGCCGGTCGCCTGCCCTCGTGCTGCACCTGAAGAGACGTGGTCTCGACCGCCGCATGCTGCTGCCGTGGTTGCCCGGCCACGCGGAGGCCAGGGCGCGGTGGCTCACCGGCTCCGAGAACGTGCCGGGGGCGGGAGGGTTCCCGGATGTGGTTCGGCGGCACCTGGTCCGGCGGCTCGACGACGGCACGGCGGAGCTCGGTCGGTCGGCGGCGGCGATGCTCCGTGAGCACCTGACCGCGCAGACCGAGAGACTTCCGGCCGGCCGGCTGGCGAACGCGCTCACCAGGGCGCTGCCGCCGCTGCGTTCGACATCGACGGAAGCAGTGCTGGTATCGGAGGCCGGCACCGTGCCCGACGTCGTCGGAACCGCTCCACGGGCACCGATCCACCTCTACGCGGCCAAGCAGACCAGACTGCCTCCTCCCGAGTCACAATTCGCCGGCAGGAAGGAACTCGTCACCGGCCTGGCCGAGCGCATTGTCGCGACCAGGGCCGAGCGCGGCGCGGCAACCGCGTTCGTGACAGGTCAGCTCGGCGTCGGGGTGTCGACCTTCGCCATCGAAACGGCACGTGCCCTGACCGACGACTTTCCCGGCGGTGTGCTGTACATCGACCTGCGCGGCATGGACGAGTCCGCGCGACGCGACCAGACGGACGTCGCGAAGCTCTTGTGCTACAGCCTCGGCGAGTCGCCCACGCCCGGATCCGAGTACGAGAACTACCGGATGGCGCTCACCGGCCGGGGCGTGCTTGTCCTGCTCGACAATGCTTTCGACGAGAAACACGTCGCCTCGCTCGTGCCTGCTCCGCCGACATGTGCGGTGATCGTGACGTCGCGAGCCCGCACGCAGTGGTTCGCCGACCGCGAGCTGGTCATCCACGTGCCCCCGCTGCACCGGGAGACCTCGGTGCAACTGTTGTCCGAGCTGAGTGGCCGGTCCGGTGCGGACCCGGTCGCGCTGCACCAGATCGCCGAGGCGTGTGCGGACCTGCCGATGGCGTTGCGACTGATCTCCACGTGGATGACCAACCACCCCGAGATCAGCGTGCGGAGCGTCGCTCGCCAGGTGACCAACGAGAAGTCACGACTGGCGTACCTCGAACACGGTGTCGTGCCGATGCGGCTGGCCATCGAGCTCAGTTACCGACATCTCGACCAGGACGCGCAAAAGGTCTTCCGATTCCTTCCTGCGGTGCCGGGTTCGGCTGCGACGGCGGTCGACCTCGGCCGTGGGCTGGCGCTCGAACCGGAGGTGACCGAACCGGTTTTGTACCGGCTGGTGGACCGCAGCGTGGCCAGTTGTGAGGACTCGGCCGGTGAATACCTGCCGTTGTTCCGGCTGTTCGAGCTCGTCCGCCTCTACGCACTGGAACTCCTCGACGAGCAGGAGCCCCCCGACGTGGTAGCTCGGTTCCGGCAGTTGCTCGTCACCCGCCTTCGTGACGAGATCGGGGCGAGCCAGGGGCGAGATCCGGCGCTGCTACTCGACCCCACCCCGATCGTCGCCGCTCGGGACCTCGCTGAACGGGAACAATGGCTGGACCTGGCCGCCGACCTGACCGACGCCTTGGAGGGGTTGCACGAAGCGCAGTCGGACACCGAGGCCGTGCGTCGCGACCGGCGGCACGCGGCCGGACTGCGGGCTCGCGGAAATGACTTCGCGGGCGCGGCGCGCGGCTATGTGGCCGCCGCGCGGGACCTCGACGCTGAAGAGGCGGAGGAGCTGTTCCGGCTCGCTGAGGAGGCTGCCCAGCGGACGGGCGACCCCAGCCTCATGGGGGAGGTCGCGTTCGAGCTCGCCAAGCACCGTGAGACACACGCGGACTTGGCAGGTGCGCTGGCTGCCGGTGAGCGGTCGGCCGACTGGCTGCTGAAGGCACAGCGACGAGCGGCTGCGGTGACTGTGGGCGTGAACAACACGAGGCTGGCGTTGCGCCTCAGCGACCGTGACAGGGCGCGTCGGTGCATCAACGGCACCCGGCTGCTCGTCGACCACCGCACGCCCTCCAACCTGCGTGCCAATGTCGCCTATGAGCAGGCAAGGTCGGTGGACGACCCGCTTCCGCACTGGCGTGAGGCGATGGTGCTGTACGAACAGATCGACAACTTCGCCAGTGCCGGGCTCGCGGCGTACTTCGGTGGCTGGACCGCACTCGACAGCTCGGCGACGGCCGAGGCGGCCGAACTGTTCCTCGCGGCGGCCCATCTTCAGCGCAAGGCAGGTGACGTCAACCGCGAAGCCTGGGCTGTGGTGGGGTTGTCGGCGGCCTACGCGACCATCGCGCAGTACGAACGTGCCCGGGACTTGCTGACCGAACCGATTGCCCGATTCCCGGCGGACAAGCTTTGGCACGCCTCCGGAGTTCTCGGCGAGCTGGCGCTGCGCGCCGTCGTCCTGGGTTGGCTCGAGGACGGTGTGGCCGGAGCGCTGCCCGAGTTGCCCAAGGACCCGCAGGACAAAGCGGAGCGTCTGTTGCGAGTTGTCACGGCCCTCCAACACCCACATCAGGAGAAGAGACAGCTCGAGGAGTTCGCCGCCTCGCCGATGGTGTACGAGCCCCCGGCGCACAAGTCGTGGATACACCGCGACCTGATGGAAGAGCTGCCCGACCGTCCGCAGCTGCGGTAGTGCGCGGTTCGGAGATTGACGGCAGCCGTCGCAGCTAGGATCGATCATGTTCCCCCCGGAGGAGGTCATTCCTGTGTCCAGTGTCGAACGAGGTCTCAGTGACGCAAATCTTCCTGGGTTGTTCGAGGCCGCGGATGCAGCGTCACTCGAGGGCCAACGACGGTACGTGACGGCTGTCCGGTTGAGCCTGATTCTCGCCATCGTGGCGGCGGCAACGGGCGTCGTCTCCTGGACGGTGGGGACGAGGGGAATAGACCTGGCGGCGTTCGGCACCGCGCTGGCGTTGGTCGGTATCACGGCGACTGAGATCTACGTCAGCTCCGTCCGACCCGCCGACCAGTGGTACGACGGCAGAGCCTTCGCCGAGTCCGCCAAGAGTCTCGCGTGGCGCTACAGCGTTGGCGGCATCCCTTTCGCGAAACAGCCCGACGAGCCCTCGGTACGACGGCGGTTCGGCCAGCAGATGTCACGCCTGCTGGACGAAGCGCCGCAGACGAGTATCAAGCCGTCTCAGCGGCCGGTCGTCACCGAACAGATGGCGTTGCTGCGCGCCAGTGATCTCGCCACCCGGAAGGCCGCCTACCTCGAATACCGGATCATCGATCAGCAGAAGTGGTACGCCGGAAAAGCCGAGGGCAACGGGAGACTCGCCGGTCGCTGGCGCACTGCCCTGCTGGTGATCGAGGTCGTCGGCATCGGAGCCGCGATCGTGAAGGCCTTCGGTTACTTGACCTTGGACCTCGCGGGCGTTGTCGCGGCTGTCATCGCGGCCGGCACGGCTTGGACGAGCCTGCGACAGTTCTCCACACTCGCGCGGGCATACACCTTCGCGGCCAACGAGCTGGCCATCGCTCACGAACGACTCGAACTCGTCGGCGACGAGACGAGCTGGGCGGCGGAGGTCGCCGACTCCGAGGAAGCCGTGAGCCGCGAGCACACCATGTGGCGGGCGTCCCGGTCACGCGCGTCGAGCTGAACGCGCTCATCCGTGCCAGCTCGGTTCAGCAGGCACGCCTGTACCGCCGGTCGGCGGATGAAACAGTCGTGCTTCTGGTACCGACTAGGCAGTATGAGCGCGACGCGAAATCGTGGGAACCAGCGTGGCTGACAGCGGGCCGGCACCTGCCGGTGCGGGGTGGCGGCAGGTGCCGGTGTTCGTCGCCTCGACCTTCCGGGACATGGATTACGAACGTGACGTCCTCGCGCGGGTCGTGATCCCCGCTGTCAACGAACGTCTCCGCGAACGTCGCGCAGGAGTGTCGTTGTACCCCGTGGATCTGCGGTGGGGCATCGAGACGGACGACAACCACGATCTTGAGACGCGTCAGCGGTTCATCGTCGAGACATGTGTCCGAGAGGTCCACCGCTGCCGGCCTTTGTTCGTCGGTTTGGTGGGTGGGAAGTACGGCTGGATTCCGCCGAAGGAGCTGCGGGATGCCGCGCTCGAGACCGGAGGCATGGTCGACCCGGGTTTCCCGCTTTCGGTGACTGCCCTGGAAATGGTGGCCGCTGCGCAGGCCGCCGACGGAGTGGCGCCGATCCTGCTGAGCCGAAAGGTGCCGGGCGGCGGTCCGTCGCCGGCACCCGATGCGGACCCGCCCGATCACGAGGGTCCCGGGCTGTTGCGGGCGTACCTCGCGGGCTTGGGGCATGACTACCGGTTCTACGCGGCAGAGTGGCGGAACAGCGAACAGCGATATGAGAGCACGGAGTTCGCGGCCGTCGCGACAGGAGCCCTGCTCGATTCCGTGGACCGCCTCTTCACCAGTCAGGAGGTGACCGGCTGGTTGACGGCTGAGCTTGAGGTCCAGCGGTGGACAGCCGAACGCGAGGTACGGCAGTTCGTCGGCCGCGCCGACGAACTGCGGTTCGTCGGTGGCTTCTGGGACAGATCACTTGGCCCGGAGGAGCACGACATCGGTGATGATCCCAACAGCCCGCTGTGGGAGATGCGCCATCAGGTGGGGGACAGCACGATCGCGGTCGTCGGCGCGTCGGGGTCGGGTAAGTCGGCGCTCCTGGCGAAGGTCGCCACCGACCTGCCGATCGAAGGGTGGCTCGCGAAGAGGTTCGCGCCTACCAGAGCGTACGTTCAGGTCGGTGCGACGCCGGCCAGTGAGCGCCTGCCCGTGTGCCTGTTGCTGCTGCTTGCCCAGCTCGATTTCGCGGCCGCCTGCTCCCTGGCCGAGCACCACGGCCCGAACAGCGTCGAACTCGACGACGTGCTGGACACCTGGCTGACCGTCCTCGAGAAGGGGCCGCGGCTGTTCGGCCCGCTGATCGTCGTGGACGGTCTTGACCGTCTACGGGGCAAGCTGATCGAAAGCCAGCCCATGGCTTGGCTACCCGTCAGCTTGCGGGATCGAGTTCGGGTCGTGTTGTCAGCTGTCGACGACTCATTCGAAGCGACGATGCTGACCCGCCGCCCCTCGACTCATGTGCTGGCCCTCGGTGACCTCGATCGCGCGGACGCACTGGAACTCGTCCGCAGTCGGGTCGCGGCGCATCACCGGGTTGTCCCGGCGACGGTGGTGGACGTTCTCGTCCGGCGGGCGACCTCGCCGCGCTGGCTCGTGGTCGCCACCGACCTGTTGCTGACCTTGATGGCGCACGACTACCTGGTGTTGCGCCGGCTCGCGGCGTCGGATACAGACCCGGAAGCGGCGATCCGCCGCCTCCTCGAATCGGTCGCTGCCGAGCTACCTGGCGACCTCGATGGCATTCACGAAGAGGCCTTCCACCGCCTGCTCGAGCTCGTGGACGACCGGCTCGGGATAGTGCTCGGCATCCTCGGTGTGTCGGTTTTCGGCCTCGACGAACAAAATCTTCAGGCGCTGCTGTCGAGCCTCGGTCCCAGCGCGAGCGCAGTCGACTTCGCGCTGTTCCGCGATGTGTTGTCCGTACACGTGGAGGTCATCCGTCACGAGTGGCGTTTCGCCCACCGCAGTGCCGCGGAAGGAGTGGATCGGCTGCTCGACGCCGCGTCGGAAGCTGTGGGACAGGACGCGCGTGCCGGCTATCGGCGCGGGCTCGTCAGCCACCTCGTCGGCCTTCCGCTCGATGATCCGGTGAGGGCGCGTGAGCTTCTCGTGCAGCTGCTGTTCCTCGAAGAGGACACGGCCTTGGCCAGGTACCTCGCGGACGACGAGCTGGCCAGTGACCAGTCGGTCCAGATCTTCGGCACCCTCCTCAGCACCTTTGTGCGCACCGATCCGCGGATCGACCGCCTGGTTCAACTGATCGCGGCGGCCGCCGAGGGGCGTGAACGGCTGACGGCGGTCCAGGTGGTCGGCATCAATGCGTTGCCCGTGCTCGGCCGGCGCGAGTCGGCCGAACTCGTCGCACACTGCCGGGAGGCCCTCGCCCAGACCCCGTCGCAGGCACGAAGCCGGTTCGGCCTGGAACCCGCTGACCTGGAGCATCTCCTGGCCGCGGTTGTCGCGGAGCCACTGGCCTCCCGTGAACCGCCCGCACTCGTCACCTGGTTCGAAGCCTCGCGAGACGGTGCCGCCGGGCTACGCGACCTGCCCGACCGGGCTCCACACCAGCCGGACATGCACACCCGGCTCGCCGTCGGCGCCGAACTTCGCGCGATTACCGAGTACGCATTCGTGGTCAAGGCCGGAGTGATCACGTCGCACCCGGACGACCCGTCCGTGGCCCGCCGCCGGCTCGACGAGGCACGTGCGCTGGCTGACCGTATCGACGACCGGCACGTGGGCATGCGCGACTACCTACGCCATCTCGTGGCGATCACCGCTCGGGCCTCGGCAGTGACGTGGCCGGGCGCCGGCTTTCAGCCCGAGGATGGGGACTTCGCCCGGGTGCGAGCACTGACCGACAGGACCCGCGGCAACGCCGACTTCGTTCATCTGCTCGGCATGTGCGCACGCACGCACGCGTTCGAACAGCTGGCCACGCTCAGCGACGACAGCGAAGTCACCCAGGCGGACGCGGCGGCCATCCACACTGCGCTGGAATTCCTGGAAGAGGCGACCTGGCAAGTCGACCTGCAGCTCGCAATAACGCCGGATTCCGCCGCGATCCAGAACATTGCGATCCAATGCAACGCGCTGCGGACAGCGTTGCTGCACGCATGCGACCAGCACGCGTCGGCAGCGCGCGCCGGAATCAGGACCTGCCTGGCGCCGCGCGCGGTCGATGTACTCGGGCCGGAAAACTTCATCCAGCTCGCCGGGGACACCCTGTTCGACTGGATCGAGTCAACGGTGAACGTGAGCCCTTTGTCCCTGATCGACCGCACGATCCACGAGATGAGCGGGTCGACCACCGGGCCGCCAGTTGATGGGATCGAGGCAGTGCTGCTGATCACGGCGCTGACCGCGGCGCGGCGCCTCGGTGAGATGGACGGGGCGATTCACGTGGTCGAGAGGGCGCTCGGGCTCGTTCGCGCCGGCGTTCTCGACCCGAGCGAACTGCCGGTCGACGCGATCGTTGACGAGGCCGTAGCCGAGATCGAGGACGACCTGCTGGAGGCAGCTGAAGAAGATGAAGAACTCGACAACGAGGACCGCGCCCTGCTGACTCAAGGTGCGCGCGGCGTCTACTTGCTGCGGGCCGCGCTCATGAGGCATCGCCCAGCCCGACCAGCCGACCTCGCCGGCGCGGTGTTCGCCGCGGCGCTGTCCGCAAGCCTCGGCGACCCCGGCCGGCGCGCTGACGCCCTGCGCCTCCGCCACCAGATCACCCCGCCCGACGGGGGTCCGCGATGTCGGCGACTCACCGCCCGCGCGGACGAACTGCTCGAAGAGTAGGCGTCTTTGAGGTGGCTGAGGGTAACCCGCAGCATCCCGTGATCGCCTCAGATACCTGGCTGATTCAGAAGAGTCCGGCGATAAGGATACAGGATCCTGACAACACGGGCGAGCAGATCGGCATCGCTTGAATAGTCCCATACTTGCTGGTCGCGAAGCATGAAAGGGGGGCGTCGTGGCTCTCCTCGGCGAAGTAGATAGACCGGAACGTTCGCGGCACGAGCCGCACCCAGCTCGAGGTATACATTGGGACTGTCGTCGGAAATGTCAGCCAGCACGATCCGGGCACCGCCGATGGAGTCATAGATTTGGCGTTGCACTCCGTCGCCCTTGATGTACTCGCCTTGTATGCATGGCATGGTTGTGATCGTTTGTACGAGGTCTTTCACGACGGCGCGTAGCGGTGCGACGGCGGGATCGAAGTCCGTGATGAGGAAGATGTACGGTGCTTGCTTCGGCTTGATCCAGTCTTCCGACAGGGTTTCGATGGCATCGTCAAGCGAACCCCTGTCAGCCCGGAGTTCTTCGTCCCCTAGGACGAGGTGGCCAGGCCGATCACGGACGTCCGGTGGCAAGTCCATCCGTTCGTCGACGACGGCGAGGCAGGGGATGCCTCGGGATTCCGCCAGCGCCCACTCGCGCAGGACGTACTTCGACGTCTTGTATGCGCTCGACGGCCGGTAGGGAAGCACGGCGACGAACGCGCCGCACCCCTCGATCTCGGCGATGATCCGGTCCTCGAGCCAGGAGGTGTGGTCCTCCGAGTCGCTGATCAGTTGCAGGCCGGCGTTCGTGAGAGCGGAGCACACCATTCCGGCGCGGGCCTCATCGAGCTGGTGCCAGCCTCGGCTGACATACACGTTTTTGCCATTGACCGGATCGATGGAGGTCGCAGGTTGGTACAGACCGCGAAGGACCCCCGCCGCCGACCTGACGTCGATACCCGATGGTGGCAGGGTGAGTGCGCTGTAATTCTGTAGGAATCCGGGCGCTTTCACATTGTCCAACTTGAGTGGTATGATGCGAAAATCTGGATGCTGCGTTTGATGGTTGATGGCGGTGTGGTATTCCTGTTGCACCCAGCCGCGAGAAACAGATTCCTCCGACATCAGGAGAAGGAGAGATCTGCTGTTCTCGATCGCTTCCGGGAGCATCTGGGCTATGGTCGCACCCGACGGCATTTGGGTCGCGTCATACCATACTGGTATGCCCGCGATGTCGCGGAGCCATTCGTGCAGCTCGTCCGCTCGCTGCTTGTCGACGTGGGCGTGGCTGAGGAAAGCGTGGAACCTGCGCTTCCCGACTGGTTGGTCGACCATCCTCTGCTCCAAGTCTCACGGCGACATCGCAGTGTAACCGCCTTGGTGCGAACGACTGAACTGAGAGAGGTGCCGATGCGCGTCACTGACCGTCCGGTGAGCGACGTGGTTTCGCCGAAGCTCGGTGCTTTCCCGATGAGCAGAAATTGTCGACATGCTGCATGAGAAGTACTCCCTTTTCCTCATGCTGACCAAGCCGGGGCTCGACGCGGCGACGCACCGTGGTGACCGTTCTCCTCGGCGTGGCGCGCTGCTCGTTACTGGTTCGGTGGCCGAGCCTGAGGCCGAGTGCGCGACGGGCTTGCTGGCGCATCGGCAGATCTTGCCGACGCGTCATCCCTGAACCCGCAAAGGTTGCTTGATCGACAGTGACTCGCCCGATCGTGTGACCGTCAACTCTTCCGCTCCGAGACTGGTCAGGTTCGGCCAGCGCTGCCTTCATGCTGGCGCCTCGGAGCCATCGGGACTGTCGACCATGCGGTCTCGCCGCTGGCATGCCTCTCGACCTGCTGTGTGAGGAGGTCCGCGTTGCCTTTTGGGGGAAGCTCCACAGGGGAGGAGCAGCAGGACACCCGCGGCCGCGGAGACCGCTATAGCCGCTTCGACTTCGTCATCTGCGAGAGCATCGCGCGAGCCGCGCGCCGGGCATATGAGGGACTCTCGGTCGAACGAGACCTCGAACGAGACGACGTCTCACTGTTCGCGGCGAACGAGACCATCAGCGTCTCGGATAGCCGGCCTCGCGGGTTCTGCTGCAGCGCCGGCACCCTTGAGCAATCTTGGGAGGCACCCACGTCCGCGAGGGATGGAACATCGACAAGCCCTGCTGTGGCTCACCGCCGGTGCCGCTGGGATCGGAGCGAGCGCGCGGTGCGTGGAGCCGCTCTAGCGTCTACGACATCCTCCGCAACGCCAAGTACACCGGCTACCAGGTCTACAACCGCGCCACGCGGTCACGTCACGGCAAGGTCAACGACCCGGTCTCGCTACAACGAACTCGAACGCGAGCGAACAGAGATATGGCGAGCGCGTTGGCCGACCTCAAGCAGCCTGGTGAAGCCGCACCCGACAAGCCGACGGCTGCGGACAAGGGCCTGGTCGATGTGCTTCCGTACCTGACGAAGCACCGCAACGGCTGCTGAGGACGCTGTTCGAGGTCACTCCGCTGGCCACCCGGATTGACACCGACAGCGGTCGTGCGTCACCGGAGATCACACTTCTCGAAGATTGGGTGCCCCCGGCGCGGTTCCATTCAGAACCCAACGGCTCGAAAAGGCCTGTGAGCTGCAGTTTTCCGGTGTGGTCTGTGTTGAGCGGCGTCGGCGAGGTAGTTCCTCGTGACGCATTCGAAGCCGGAGAGTGAGAAACTGTCACTCTGGGTTCAGTGCGCGTGTACAACCCTGGTGGCGTTGGGTGCGGCGTATGCGTCGTATCGGCACGGTCGCGAATTCGCAATGCGCTTCGGCGCTGATGCGGCGACGGCCGCGATCTGGCCGTTGATCGTGGATGGCTTGTTGACGACGGCGACGGTGGAGCTGTGGAGGCAGAGTGACGGCCGGCGGTGGGCCGCGTGGACGGCGTTCGGCTGCGGTATCTCGCTCTCGTTGTGCGCGAACGTCGGCTCGGCTCCGCGGCTGACGGTGTTCTCGGTCGTGGTGGCAGCGTGTCCGCCGCTTGCTCTGCTGCTGGCGGTGGAGTTGCTGAACCGGGCGCTGAAGAGGCATCGCGGCAGCAGCCAGGCAGACGAAGGAACGCAGGAGAGTGGCGAGCGTGAGCTCACCGACCGCCCACAGCTGGCAGCTTGCTCCGCCGATCCGCGTTCGGAGCTGACCGTGTTGTGCGAGAAGTCTGCTGAGGAGCTGATGTGGGCGTACTACGCAGAGGAGCAAGCGGCCGGTCGAACCCCGACCGGCGCGGATCTTGATCGAGTCGCCGGCACGAACAACTACGGGCGGCGAGTCCTGCGACGGTGGCGTGCGAGTGGTCACGGACCTGACGGACGCGCAGCGTCGTGGCTCACGCCTGGACAGCGCCGGTCTGTTCTGACAAAGGAGACCGTGGAGAAGGAACGAGCAGAGGTGACGCAACCCGCTGGTTAAGAGATGCCGGACAAGGTCGTTCTCCTCGCTCATCGGGTGGCGGCGGTGCCGGCTTGTGGTTGGGGCTGGTGTGTCCGTGCATTCTCGGGCTCCCCTCGGGTTCGCAGATGTCTGGCCGGGTCGGGGCCGGGGCTCGTCCAACCACCCGGCAGGTTGTTGTCACAATGGTCCGATGGGCTCTCGAGTGTGGTCGTCACGGTCGGCGGTGTTGGCCACCGCCGGCCTGACGATCACCACTGCCGGGCTCGTGTGGCTGACGTGGTGGCTGCTGGGCAAAGGCAACGACGGCGCCGGGATCGCGAATGTGCTGGCGCTGCCGCTGACGGCAATGGGCCTGGTAGCGACGTTGTGGGGGCTCAAGGCCCGGCCGGCGCCCGGCACCCCGGAGGTGCTGGCCGCCGCGGCCCGTGCGGCGCTGAACCGGATCATCGCCGCTGAATCACGCACACTGCAGCGGCTGATCGGCGACAGCGGCGATGCGCAGGCCGCGGACATCGGTTTTGCGCAGCCGGAGCCCGGTGACGTCCGTTGGCGCACGGACGGTGGCCCACAGGAGGGCTCGTCGGCGACGATCACCGACTTCTACGCCACTCTCGATCGCGGACGGCTGGTCATTCTCGGGGAACCGGGCGCCGGCAAGTCGGTGCTCGCGATTCGCCTGCTGCTCGACATCGCGAAAGCTGAACACCGCAAGGTGGCTTCCTCGAGGCTGGTACCGGCGCGGATCCGAATCCCCGTACGACTGAGCCTGTCGGCCTTCCCCTGGCTTCCCGACGGCAACCCGGACACCATCCGGGACCGGCTCGACGACTGGGTAGCCGGCCACCTGCGGAACGTGCACGGTGTGCAGTTCACGATAGCTCTCGAGCTGGTTCGCTCCGGCTGGGTTCTCCCGTTTTTCGACGGCCTCGACGAGATGAGCGCGGACGGCAGCCGTGCAGCAGCAACACTGCAAGCACTAAATCTTCCGCGGGGACCCGACCGCTGGGCCGTAGTACTGACCAGCCGAACGAGCTCGTACGGCGCGGGCGCCCGCGAGACGTGGCTACAGGACGCCACGGTCGTCGAGCTTCGCCCGCTCGCCCGGACCCAGGTGATCGACTGGCTTGCCCACCGCTTCCCCGCTCCGGCCTTGCCGGACGGGGTCGAGAAGCGCTGGCAACCCGTCATAGCCAGGATTCGCCAGCATCCTCGCGGGCGGCTCGCAACCCTGTTGAGCTCTCCGCTGTACCTATACCTCGCGGCTTCGAGTTACCACAATGGGCAAAGCACGCCTCGCGAACTGGTGCATCTCGACGCGGAGCAACTCCGCAATCACCTGTTCGAGCGACTTATTCCGGCAGTGGTCACGGATCATCCGCGCCGCGACGGCACCCGCTACGCGGCGGCCGACGTCGAGCGCTGGCTACACACCTTCGCAGCACATTTGGCAATCGTCGGAGAAGCCGGTGGTTCGGGCTCGGACCTGCACCTCCACGAGCTGCCGAAGTCGAGCCGGAAACGCCGCTCGAAACTGTGGTGGATTGCGGTGGCGCTGGCGAGCGTCGTGGGGTTTTACGTCCTCACCCAGCTCCTTGGCGCCCTCATGTCCCTCTCAAGCACACCGACGAAGGGACTTGAAACGGGCGGGTGGATCGGCTTCTTGACCACCACCGGTATCGGCGTCCACTACATCCTCTACGGCAACGGCAACCCATGGCGACTCTTGCGGATCGAGCCTCGACAAGCGTTGACCCGACGTGGGCTGCGGGCGCTAGACGAGTAATGCGTAAGTCCGGGTGGTGACCGGAGACGGACGAAGGGTGTCCAAGATCCGTTTGTGACGACAGACCTGAACACCCTTCTCACCGCACTCTACGTCAAGATCGACGACCACCTCGCAGGCCGGCGCCGGACGGGAAGACCGCCAAAGCTGACCGACGCCGAACTGGTGACCCTGGCCGTGGCCCAGGCGCTGCTGGGGTCACCTCCGAGGCCCGCTGGCTGCGGTTCCTGCCCGCCCGGATGCCCGGCGCGTTCCTGTACCTGCCCGGCCAATCCGGCTACAACCGCCGCCTGCGCGCCGCGTTACCGCTGATCAAGCACGTGATGCGCTGGCTCGCGGCGGACACCGACCTATGGACCGACACCACCTGGATCGTCGACTCCACCCCGGTCGAATGCGGCCGATCCCGGCCCACCGTGAAGCGTTCGGAGCTGGCGGGGTGGGCCAAGTACGGCTTCTGCCGCTCGCACTCGCGTTGGTTCTGGGGACTGCGGCTGCACCTGATCTGCACCCCGGCCGGGCTCCCGATCGCCTGGGCGCTGGCCGACCCGAAGGTCGACGAGCGGCAGGTGCTCATGGCCATCTGCGACCACGAACCCCACCTGCTCACCGACCGCCCTGGACTGTTGATCATCGCCGACAAGGGCTACGTCTCCCGCGAACTCGACCACTACCTCACCGAACGCGGAGTCCGGCTAATCCGGCCGTCCTACCGCAACCGCAAGCCCCACCCCGGCGAACCGCTGCTCAAATCCATCCGCCAGCTCATCGAGTCGGTCAACGACACCCTCAAAGGCCAGCTCAACCTCGAACAACACGGCGGCCGCACCATCGAAGGCGTCGGAGTCCGCGTCGCCCAACGCCTCCTGGCCCTCACCGCCGCCATCTGGCACAACCGCGCCACCAGCCAACCCATCACCCGATCATTGACCGCCTACGACCACTGACCGAGTTACGCATTACTCGTCTAGCCTTCGGGCTGTTCCTGGGGCTCGTCGCGGGTATCTCCTTCGGGTTCGGCGCAGGTGAGGTCGTCGGTCTCCCCATTGGGCTGCCGCTGGGCCTGGCCGCCGGTCTCGCACTGGGGCTGACCAGGGGCCTCAGTACGGTTCCGGCCACCGCCGCTCGTCCGAGTGATCCGCTCCGGCAGTCTCTCGTCCACGATCTGACGTTCCCCGTGGTGTTCGTGACCACCGTCGCCATCTTCGCGGGTCCCCTGATCAGCCTCACGTTCAGCACGTTCGTGGTCGTGATCGCGGCACTGGGGTCACCATGGCCGCGCTACGTCCGGACGGTCCTGGCCCTCGCTCGTCGTGGCGTCCTGCCTTCTCGGCCTGGGCGGTTCCTCGATTGGGCCTACGACGCCGGCTTCGTCCGTATGTCCGGAACAGCCACGCAATTCCGGCACCGTGAGCTGCAAGACCACTTGCTGGCCGCACGACCCGCGCCTTCGAGCAACGAACACTCGTCCGCGTGACGGGAGCAGGTCCGGCACCGCACCCGGCGAACACCCGGCCGGCCACTCCACATAGGTCGCCGGAGGGGCGTCGCTCAGGGTCACGACGCGCAGTGTCCCGCCGGTCTCGGCCGGGTCCGAACCGCTGCAGTCGGCCAGGGCCAGCAGACTCGCGGCGACGACTGTGATGATCTTCGAAAAAACTTAACTCATTGCAATCGACACGAGAATCGCGAGGACCACTGAGAGCCGATTTCCGCCAAGATGATCAAGACGGCCGCCCGGCTGGTGCTGGGCCTCGCCATCATGGAGCCCAGCACGGGGCTAAGAGGTCAGTTCAGAATGAGTCGGCGTGTCGTCCTTGCGTGGACTGCGGAGCTTTCCAGAATCTTGATATGCGTGAGGAGGTTCTGACCGACCAGTTATGGGAGCGGCTGGAGCCGCTGCTTCCGGTGCATCCGCGGCGGTTCCGCTATCCCGGCCGCAAGCGCGCCGATGACCGAGCCGCACTCGAAGGCATCTTGTACGTGATCCGCACCGGCATCGGCTGGAACCGCCTGCCCACGGCGCTGTTCGGCGCCTCCGGGGCCACCTGCTGGCGGCGGCTGACCGAATGGCACGAGGCCGGCGTCTGGCAGCAGCTGCACGAACGCCTGCTCGCCGAGCTACGTGCCGCCGGGCTGCTGGACCTGTCCGCCGCGCTGGTCGACTCGACCCACCTACGCGCTCTCAAAGGGGGGACCACACTGGGCCCAGCCCGGTCGACCGCCGCCAACTCGGCTCCAAGCACCACCTGACCACCGACGCCCACGGCACCCCACTCGCGGTCACGCTGACCGGCGGCCACCGCAACGACGTCACCCAGCTGATCCCGCTGCTCGACGCCATCCCACCCATCCGCGGCATAGTCGGCAAGCCACGACGCCGACCACGGCGGCTCTACGCCGACCGCGGCTACGACCACGACAAGTACCGCCGCCTCGTCCGCGCCCGCGGCATCACCCCGCTCATCGCCCGCCGCGGCGTCGAACACGGCTCCGGCCTCGGCAAGGTCCGCTGGCCGGTGGAACGCACCTTCGCGTGGCTCAAGAACTTCCGACGCCTGCGCATCCGCACCGAACGACGAGCCGACGTCCACCAAGCCATCCTCAGCCTGGCCTGCTCCGTGATCTGCCTCCGCAAACTCATTCTGAACTGACTTCTAACACGCTCCGAAAAGCTGTCGGGGAGACCGGCATGCGCAGGCCGGCGCGAGGAGCGACCTGCGATACAGCTATGAGCAACGCCCCCCTTGCCGCACAGGCGGCTGGAGGTGCGACGCTCGCCCTGGAGACGCGGAACGCCGCCGACGAACACCCGGTCATGCGGTAACCAACCCCGCGCATATCAGCCTTGACCGCGCGTCGACCGACGTGGCGTCCGCACGACGAGTCTCTCTCGTCGGCACCTCATCTGACCAGGCGCGACCGTCACATCGGGCCAACTCCACCCTGCCCGCTTGACAAACAACCCCTCGATATCAGCTGTGTTGTGCCAGGAATCTGCTGCGGAGCGGATATGAGTCTATTGCCTCGATGGGCATGCGACGGGCGCAGATCTTGATCGAGTCGCTGGCACGAACAACAACGGGCGCAGGGTCTTGCGGCGATGGCGCGTCAACGGCCACGGCCACGGCCCCGGCGGAGGTGCGGTGCCGGTGCTCACGGCGCGTTCACGCCGGTCGGTTCTGACGGGGGAGACCGTAGAGGAGAGTGGGCAAAGGTTCCGCAACCCACTGGTTAAGGGCGAACTGCCGGGCTGCCCAGACGGGAAAGAGCTGGAGCAATGATTACCCGATAAGGCGGAGCACCGAAAACTGCTTCGGATTGTGATGGTACTCTCACGCTGAGTGACCACATGGTGTCATCGCGGGGGAAGGGCCGGGAATCTGGCAAGAAACGATCATTCACGTGTTCGCGCAAAACCCTTTAACCTCTATCCATGTCCGCGACGGCTCTCCTCACGCTCGTCTCGCCGCTGGTCGCCGCGGCGGTCGCGGTTTGGGGGTTTCGAAGATCCACCAAGGCGGACAAGCTGCGCGCATTCTTCGAATTGCAGGACCGCTACTTGCAAGCCGATGTCCGGGCCGGTCGGCGGGTGCTGCACCAGCAAATCGCCGACCGCGGTCACGAGGAGGTCGCCGGACTTGACCGGGCGACGCTGAGCAGCGCCGGCTACGCGCTGGCGGTGTTGAACGGCATCGCGATTGCCGTCGAAGGCGGTTATGTGGAACGGGAGCTGATCATCCGCGGCATGGGACGGTCGTTCGCGTCCGCGATCACCGCGGCGCGGCCGTACATCGACTACGTCGAACAGGTGCGTGGGTTCCGCCCCTATCCCTTCGCGGAACGGCTCTCAGCCGGAATCCACACCGAAATCATGACGCGCGACGAGAGGAACGGAGACTCGTGATGATGGCGCTCGACCCCGATCCGCCGCTGCGTCTGTGCGTCGTGCAGCTCGACGGAATCCCCCGGGCCTGTGGCGGGCCGGACGGGAGCTGGGTCCCGTCGGAGCCTCTCGTCGATCCCGCCACGCCTGCGAAACGGGACGGCCGGTTGCCGGGCCTGTCGGTCGGAAGAATTCTCGGCGACGAGACCGGGTGGGAGGCGGCTCGCGCACTCGACGACATGGCCGTCGACGCGGCGGCGAGCCGAGTCGATGAGGTGCTGGCGTTCCTCACCCAGCATGACGTCGACGTAGCAGTGTTCCCCGAATATCTGGTGCCGGCCCGGTGCCTTCCGCTGCTGCTCGACTTCTCGGTGGGGCGGGCCGTCGTGGCCGGGCTGGAATACGTCCGCAACCGCGACCGCGCCGGGGAACTGGCGGAACTTGTCGACACCGATGCAGGCGACCTGGTGGGTCGCAACGTTTCCGTGCTGGTGGCGGACCGGCAGGTGCACCTGGTCACCAAGAAGAACCCCGCGTCCGGCGAGCGGCTGGTCTCCGGCGCCGGACCGATCGTGAAACGGGTCAGCCTGCGGGGCAGGCCGGTCCGGATCGCGGTCGCGGTGTGCCTGGATTACCTGCTGACGCAGACCTACGACGCCGACCTGCTGTGCGTCCCCGCCTTCACCGCAAACCTCGCCGCGTTCCGCCCCGACGCGCCACGCGACCACCCGCGCCTGCTGGCCAACTGCGCGGCCCACGGCGGCTCGCAGATTATGTTGGCCCCGCTGGACGGCCCCCTCACCGAGGGGCTCGGCGTGCGCCCGGTCCGGGCCGGCCACGAAGCGATCGTCATCGTCGATTACCACGGCTCGCTGCAGCAGCCTCGCGCCTTGCTCGGCTCAAGGAACGAACTGCGGCTGCGCGCGGAGATGATCGAGGAGCACTCTCCTGGTCAAGCCGCGCTGGACCTGATCGAGGAGTTCGCAAGCGGGGAGGGTGTCCGGCGGTGGACCCCCGCCGAGCTGACCGGCCGGCTCCGACGGCTCGATCGCGCCGGCCCGCTGGCCGAGGCGGTCGCCGCGTACCGCGATCAGCTCGGGCAAGGCATCGAAGACAAGCGGGTGCTCGCGCTGGCCGGCGAGCACCTGGTCGTCCGGGCCGGCTGCCGGTCTCCCGCGGTGCGGTACCGGCAGGCGCAGTTCGTCCTCGACCGGATCGGCGAGCTGGCCCGATCCCAGGACGTGCGGCTGGGCGCGGCGGCGGACGCTTACGCGAAAGCCTGTGATCGCTATGCCGGCGGAGCCGCCGCTTCCTCTTCGGGCGGGAAGCCCTCCTCAGTGCCGGTTCCCGCCGAGCCGGTTCCCCCGGAGGCCGGCAACGTCATCCCGATTCACCGGGGCGAGCGGCGGCGCCGGGACCCCGCACCGACGCCCGCCGACCGGCTGTGCCGTGCGCTCGTGACGGAAACGCAGGACCTGTCCGACGCCGTCCGAGCGCTCACGGAGGCGGTCTCGGCCGCGGACCTGGTCGCGCTTTCCATCGCACCCCGGCACCGCGTAGCGCGCGCGGCAGACCTGGTCGCGGAAGTGGCCCGCCTGCTCGGCCCGGCGCCCGGCTTCGATCAGGTCAACACCCTCGGTGCCGTGCGACGGCACCTGGATTGGCTGCGCGATCGGCTCTCGGTACACCAGCGCACCAACCCAGGGAACGCGTTGCTGGAACACGCCGAGCAGGCGCACTATGCTGCAGGCCGGTTGAGTGAGCTGATCCGGTGAGCGGCGGCGAGTTCGCAGGCCTGGCGACCATGGTCGACGGCTTGTTCCGAGAACTCGCCCAAGCACACTCCAAGATCGTCACGCGCGAAATCGAGGCGACCGGCGTAAAACAGGCGTTGGACAAGTGCACCAATGCGTACCTGGTCCTGGAAGCTCGGCGCCGTGCCCTCCTTGCCTCCCCTCGTCCAGACAGAACGCGGATCGCCACCCTTGTGGAGGTCAACCATCAGTTGAGAGCGGTCCGCGAAACTCTCGGCCCGCTGCAAGCCGCCTTGGCGCCGGAGAATCGCCGGCCGACGATGGAGTTCGAACGGCGGCACGGCCGCGCCGAGACTTCGATCGAAGCCCTCCTGCCCTCACTTGGCACCTTCCTCGTCGAACTCAACAAGACCACCGGCCTTCGGGCACCGTACCGGCGAAGGCGGGAACTCACCGTGAGGGTCCGCAAAGACGACGACACCGGATCCGCGGTCGGCTGACGGCGGCACCGCGATCCGGTACTGTCGTCAGCCGCCGCTTCTATCCTTTGCAGACCACCTCGACGCTCACGAGTCCTTGCGGATGAACCGGGTGCGGCAGGCCGGGCTGAAGGTCTTCCACCTCGTTCCACTGAAGCTGGAGTTGATCCCATACCGTCCGTCGAGGAGTCTGCCGAGGGGACTGTTCCGAGATCGGTGTTTCCGGCCCGACACGCCGGGCTGAGGTCCGGCGGGATGGGCACTGTGAGTGATGACATCGGAGCTTGTGAGTCCACGCAAGAGTGAGTCCAAGCCGGCGCGGGAGCTGTCGCCGGAGCAGGCCGCCGCGGCGGCGATGGTGGCCGAGGCCAAGGCCCGCGGGCTGGCACTGACCGGCCCGGACGGGTTGCTGAAGCTGTTCACCAAGAACGTGCTGGAAACCGCGCTCAACGAGGAAATGACCGAGCACCTCGGGCACGAGAAGAACCAGGCCGACCCAGACCGCGAGTCGACGAACGTGCGGAACGGCACCCGGCCGAAAACGGTGGTCTCGGA
>NZ_JAJPWN010000014.1:0-309564 GCF_046549135.1 Amycolatopsis sp. lyj-23
AACGTCCGGTTCATGGGCACCAACGACCAAGCCATCACCACCTACCTCGTCTCCGCCTACCACTCCGCCGCCGTCCTCGTCCCCGACGCCCTCGGCATCCTCGACGACGTCCAAATCGGCCAGTGATGACGACCATGAACACGCGGACCGCGGCCCGTCCCCTCGCCGACGTCCTCGCGTGGAGCAAGGGACTCGTCGACCCGGCGCTGCGGACGGCCGCCGGGCGGCTGCCGGAGGCGATGCGGCGGATCGCCGCCTACCACTTCGGCTGGGAGGACGCCCACGGACGGCCGGCCTCGGCGGACGGCGGCAAGGCGCTGCGGCCGGCGTTGGCGCTGCTGTGCGCGGAAGCCGCGGGCGGGGAGGCGGCCGACGCCGTGCCCGCCGCCGTCGCCGTGGAACTGGTGCACAACTTTTCGCTGCTGCACGACGACGTCATGGACGGCGACACCACCCGGCGGCACCGCGCGACGGCGTGGACGGTGTTCGGCACCGGGCCGGCGGTGCTGGCCGGGGACGCGCTGCTGAGCCTGGCGTTCGAGGTGCTGGCGCCGAGCGGGGCCGCGAACGCGCGGCTGCTGTCGGCCGCGACGCTGGCACTGCTCGAAGGCCAGGCCGCGGACCTCGACTTCGAGCAGCGCGACGACGTCACGCCCGCCGAGTGCGTGCGGATGGCGGAGGGCAAGACGGCGGCCCTGCTGGGCGCGGCGTGCGCGCTCGGGGCGGCGTGCGGGCCGGCCGACACCGACTGCTTCGGCGCGTTCGGCCGGGCGCTCGGGCTGGCGTTCCAGCACATCGACGACCTGCTCGGCATCTGGGGCGACCCGGCCGCCACCGGCAAGCCGGTGTACTCGGACCTGCAGAACCGCAAGAAGTCGCTGCCGGTGGTGACGGCCCTGTGTTCCGGCACGCCCGCCGGCGTGGACCTGGCCGCGCTCTACGCCCGGCCGGAACCGTTGGACGAGACCGAACTGGCCCACGCGGCGTCCCTCGTCGACGCCGCGGGCGGCCGCCAATGGAGCCAGGCCCAGGCGGACGCGTTGCTCGCCAAGGCCCTGCGCGACCTCGCGGTGGCCGCCCCGCCCACCCGCGCGGCCGCGGAACTGGCCTCCCTGGCCCACCTGGTCACCACCCGCACCCACTGAAACCCGTAACTGACGTGATCAGGGACGTGACTCGCGTGATCAGGGACGTGACTCGCGTGATTGAAGCCGGAACTGGCGAGTTACGGCTTCAATCACGCGAGTTACGGCTCCAGTCACGTCAGTTGCGGGTTACTTGCCGGGGCGGGTCAGGCCGGACTTGTCCGCGTTGAGGCTCAGGATGTTCTTGTCCGTGTTCTGGAGGGCCTTTGTGACCTGGGTGGACGGCGGGGATGTCGACAAGTCGATCAGGCGGATCGGGGTGTCGAGCTTGATCAGGGTCGGGACGTACTCGGCCTTGTCGACCTTCCAGCGGTCGCCGTCGCGGACGAAGCGGAAGCGGGCCGCCGCGCCTTCCTCCGTGTCGCCCTTGGGTTCGGAGTGGCGGGCGACGCTGTTGCCGAGCCCGTAGGCCACCCACTTGCCGCCGATCTTCTCGAACGGCTGGACCACGTGGGCGTGGTGGCCGACGATCAGGTCGACGTCGGGCGAACCGAGGATCTTCTTGGCCTGCGACCGCTGCTCGGCCGTCGGGGCGTGCTGGTACTCCACGCCCCAGTGCAGGCTCGCGATCACGACCTGCGCGCCGGCTTCGCGGGCCTTGCGCGCCGCCGCCAGCACGTCTTCGACGTCGATCTGGTTGGCCAGCCACGGTTTTCCGGCCGGCACCTTGATGCCGTTGAACCCGAAGGCGTACGACACCTGGGCGACCTTGACGCCGTGGACGTCGAGGATCAGCGGCTTTGCAGCCTCGGCGGCCGACCGCGCCGAGCCGGTGTGCTTGACGCCGGCCGCGTCGAGCTTGTCCAGGGTGCGGGTGACCCCTTCGGCGCCCTGGTCGATCGTGTGGTTGGACGACGTCGAGCAGGTGTCGTAACCGGTGTCCTTGATCGCGTCGGCGATCTCCGGCGGCGCGCTGAACGACGGGTAACCGCTGTACGGGCCGCCCTCCGGCGCCAGCGGTGTCTCGAGGTGGCAGATCCCGAGGTCGGCGCCGGAGATCAGCGGCTTGATCCCGGCCAGCAGCGGCCGGTAGTCGATCTTCCCGCCGCCGTCGGCCTCGGCCTGCTCGGTCAGCGCCGGGTGGATCAGGACGTCACCGGTAGCGACGACGCTGAACGACCCGTCGGGGGCGGCGGGCGCGCTCGAGGAGCCCGTCTCGGGAAAGGGCGTCGGCGCCGGCCCGGACTGCTGCGGCGGGCTGCTGCAGGCGGCCGCCAGGACGGCGACGCCGGCGAGCGCGGCGACGCGGTGCTTCGTCATCGGTCCCCCTAACGTGGTCCGGCCATCCTGCCAGCCGGGCGAATCGGACATCGACGCCGTCCGGTTCCCGATGAAACTTCCACCACAGTCGACAACACCGATCAGAACATTCGCACAGGACAAAACCGGACAACGCGCAGGACAGACCCGAAAAAATACGATAAATGCGGGGATCCTTGCCACGATGCAACTACTTAGAGTAGGTCTCACTCCGCTAACTGCGCCTTGACGCTCCTCGAACGGGTGTTTTGTAATACGAGTCACTCCGCGGCACCCGACCCGTACCACTCGACTCTGGCCCCATGGGAGCACTCGATGTCCACATACCCGCACAGGTTCCGGACCTGGAGCGTTGTTGGTTGTTGTTTGATTTCCGGAGCCCTGCTGGCCTCCTGCTCCTCCGGCAAAGACACCGCCGCGCCGCAGCAGCAGGCGCCGGCCAACGGCAAGGTCACCCTGTACTACCTGCAGAAACAGGGCGACCAGCAGTACTTCGTCGAGCAGGCCCAGGGCGCGCAGGAGAAGGCGAAGGAGCTCGGCGTCGAGCTGAAGGTGGTCAACCTCGGCCAGGACGCCAACAAGGCGATCACCGAACTGGACGCCGCGGTCGCCCAGGGCGCCAACGGCGTCGCCATCGTCGTCCCCGACCAGGCGATCGGCCCGCAGGTGATCGACAAGGCCAAGAGCGCGGGCATCCCGCTGATCGCCTCCGACGACGTCATCAAGGACGGCTCGGGCGCGAAGGCCCCGTTCGTCGGCTTCAACGGCAGCCAGATGGGCGACTCGGTCGGCACCGAAGCCGGGAAGCTGTTCAAGGCCGCCGGCTGGACCGCCGCCGACACGAAGATCATCAGCGCGTTCAAGCAGGACCTGACCGTCTGCACCGACCGCGTCAACGCCGCCAAGAGCGCGTTCGCCAAGTCCGCGGGCGCGGACGTGCCGGTGATCAACGTCGGTACCGACAACTCCCCCGTCGACGCGCAGAACCGCTCCGGCGCGGTGATCGGCTCCAACCCGGGCGTCAAGCACTGGGTCGTCTGGGGCTGCAACGACGAGAACGAAACCGGTGTCGTCACCGCGCTGGCCAACTCCGGCGTGCAGGCGAGCAACATCATCGGCGTCGGGCTCGGCGCCTACCTCACCTGCAAGGACTGGGCCGCGGGCAAGGACACCGGCAACAAGGCCGCGCTCTACATCTCCGGCGCCGAAGTCGGCCGCTCGGCGATCCAGGTGCTGGTCGACAAGGTGAAGAACGGCAAGGCGCTGCCCGCGGAGACGATCGCCAAGACCACGATCGTCAACAAGGACAACTACAAGCAGGCCGGCGTCAACTGCACCTGACCGCTCCCGGCTCCGGGCACTTTCCCGTGAAAGTGCCCGGAGCCGCGTTCCGCCGGATGGAAGGCGATCATGTCCTCCTCTTCACCCGCGCTCGCCGTCGAGGGCATCGGCAAGCGCTTCTCCGGGGTCACCGCCCTCGACGACGTCTCGCTGGAGTTCCGCTCCGGCGAGGTGCTCGCGCTGATGGGCGAAAACGGCGCCGGCAAGTCGACGCTGCTGCGCGTGCTGTCCGGCGACCAGGGCCCGGACGAGGGCCGGCTCCTGCTGGACGGCACCGAGGTCGCCTTCGACACCCCGCGCACGGCGATGGCCGCCGGGGTGCGCGTGATCTACCAGGAACCCGAGATCATCCCGCACGTTTCGGTGGCGGAGAACGTCTTCGTCGGCGAACTCCCCGCCAAGGCCCGGGTCTTCAGCCGCCGCACGCTCACCAAGGCCACGCACGACGCGCTCGCCGAGTACGGCTTCGAAGGCGTCCTGAACCCGGCCACGCTCGGCGTCGCCCTCTCCCCGGCGCAGCGCCAGCTCGTCGAGATCCTCCGCGTGCTCACCGCCGCCACCCCGCCGCGCGTGATCGCCTTCGACGAGCCGACGTCGTCGCTGTCGGAGCACGAGGTCGAGGCGCTGTTCCGGCTGATCGGGCGGCTGCGCGACAGCGGGGTCGCGGTCGTCTACGTCTCGCACCGGATGAAGGAGATCTTCCAGCTCGCCGACCGCGTCGCCGTGCTGCGCGACGGGAAGCTCGTCGGCGTCCAGCAGGCCGCGCAGACCGACGAGGCCGGCCTGGTCCGGATGATGATCGGCCGCGACCTCTCGGCGCTCGAGCGGCGGGTCACCCAGGACACCGGCGACGTCGTGCTGAAGCTGGACGACGTCACGACCGACGACGTCACCGGCATCTCGCTGCAGGTCCGCGCGGGCGAGGTCGTCTGCCTCGCCGGGCTGGTCGGCGCCGGCCGGTCCGAGCTGGCCCGCGCGATCGTCGGCGACCTGCCGATCCGGTCCGGGACCGTCGAGCTGGGCGGCAAACGGCTGCGCGCGCACAACCCGGGTGACGCCGTCAAAGCAGGCATCGGCTTCGCGCCCGAAGAGCGCAAGACGGACGCGTTGCTCATGCAGCGGTCCGTACGCGACAACGTCTCCATCGCCGTTCTCGATCGCCTTCGCCGCTTCCGGGTCGTGAAGCGGGCGAAGGAACGCGCGCTTGTCGAGGAGTACATCAGCGAGCTTCGCGTGCGGACGCCGTCGATGGAGCAGGAAGTCCGCAAGCTCTCCGGCGGCAACCAGCAGAAGGCCGTCCTCGCGCGCTGGCTCGCGCGGCGGCCGAAGCTGCTGATCCTCGACGAGCCGACGCGCGGGGTCGACGTCGGCGCCAAGGCCGAGATCTACCGGATCATCGACGGCCTCGCCGCCGAGGGCATCGCGCTGCTGGTCATCTCCTCCGACCTGCCCGAGGTGCTCACGCTGGCCGACCGCATCCTCGTCATGCGCGCGGGACGCCTGGCCGGTGAGCTCGGCCGCGAAGAGGCGACCGAGGAAGCCGTGCTGACCCTCGCCATCCCCGAAACCGAACCAGCCGTGGACGACGCCCAGGAGATCGGCGCATGAGTGAGCCTGTGAACGAATCCAATGACACAGCTGTAGCCGCGCCGAGCGTCAGCGAGGCCGGCGCATGAGTACCCCCACCAAGGAAACTTCGGCGCCCGCCGCGCCGCCGCAGCCGAGCGCCGCACGGCGTGTCCTGACCGGCATCGGCGTGCAGAACTCCAGCCTGATCATCACGCTGATCGCGCTGGTGATCCTGCTGAGCGTGCTGAACGAGAACTTCTTCCGCACCAACAACCTGCTGCTGATCGGCAGCGCGATCACCATCATGGGCCTGCTCGCCCTGGTGCAGACCCTGGTGATCATCCTGGGTGCGCTGGACATCTCGGTCGGCTCGATGGCCGGGCTGGCCTCGGTCATCTCGGCGATGGTGTTCACCTCGACCGGCAACGCCGAGGTCGGCATCCTCGCCGCGGTCGGTGTCGGCATCCTCTGCGGCCTGGTCAACGGCATGATCATCATCTTCGGCCGGGTCAACCCCGTGGTCGCGACGCTGGCCATGCTGGCCACCTACAAGGGCATCGCGCAGGTCATCTCCGACGGCAAGGCGCAGGGCTACACCGGCGGCGACGACCTGTTCATCTTCCTGGCCAAAGGATCCGTGCTCGGCCTGCCGTCGCTGGTGTGGGTGTTCCTGATCGTCGCGGCGCTGCTGCACTTCCTGCTCAAGTACACCGACATCGGCCGCAACGTCTACGCCATCGGCGGCAACGACACCGCCGCGCGGCTGGCCGGCATCAACATCAACCGGTACATCATCGGCGTGTACGCCCTCGTCGGCGTGGTCGCGGCGATCGCGGGCGTGCTGATCACCGCCCGCACCGGCTCCGGCCAGCCGACGTCCGGGTCCGAAGGCCTGGAGCTGCAGGCCGTCACCGGCGCCGCGCTCGGCGGCACGATGCTCAAGGGCGGCCGCGGGTCGATCATCTCGACCGTGCTCGCGGTGGTCATCCTCGGCGTGCTCGACAACGGCATGTCCGGGCTGGGCATCAACCCGTTCTGGCAGAACGTCGCCCACGGCGCCCTGCTGGTGATCGCGGTCGTGCTGCAGCAGCTGCGCAGCGGGGAGCGGCGCGTCGGCCTGCCCGAGTGAACCTCCACGCCCGCATCGTCGACGAACTGGGCCGGCTCATCGTCGAGGGCGTCCTCGGGGACGGGCAGCCGCTCGTCCCCGAGGAGCTCGGCCGCCGGTTCTCCGCGTCCCGGACGGTGGTCCGCGAGGCGTTGCGCGTGCTGGAGAGCAAGGGCATGGTGACGGCGCGGCCGCGCGTCGGGACGTGGACGCTGCCGCCCGAGGCGTGGGACGCCATCGACCCGGACGTCATCGCCTGGCGCGTCGGCGGGCCCGGCGGCCGCGAGCACCTGCGCGAGCTGCTGGAGCTGCGGCTGGCCATCGAGCCCCCGGCGGCGCGGATGGCGGCGCGGCACCGGCGTCCGGACGAGCTTTCGGCGATGGCGGCGGCCTACGCGCAGATGGCCGACGCCGTCGAGCACGAGGACGCCGAAGCGTTCCGGGACGCCGATTCGCGGTTCCACGCGGCGCTGGTCCGGGCGTCGGGCAACACGCTGATCGCGCAGCTGCAGGTGCCGGTGGTCGCGGCTCTGCGCGCGCAGGGCGAGCAGCTGGAGCTGGTGGCGCATTCCCGGGTGCTGACGCTCGTCCTCGCGAAGAACGCCGACGGCGCCGAATCCGCGGCGCGCCGGTTGCTGGAAACCGTTGCGGCGTACCGGTGATCGGTACCTTGACACGATTATCGGGACGCGCTTGACTCGCTGCGGACGACCGCCGCCATGAGTGCTGAGGAGGACGCTTCCATGCGTTTCCCGGGAATTCGTGGTTTCGGCGTGCTCGCGGCCGCGGCGGTGGCGGGCGGTCTCTTGACGGCCCCGGTGGCGGCCGCCGCGAGCTGCACCATCGCCGACGAGATGGTGTCCGCGGGCAACTACTGGGTCAGCAACGGGACGAACCTCGACGCGCCGGACTGGCAGAACGCGACGTTCCACGTCGGCAACCTCGCGTTGGTCCGGACCACCGGCCAGTCCAACCACAAGACGTACCCGTGGGCGCAGGCCAACAAGTACCTGCTGCCGGACGACCCGAAGCGGCCGTTCTTCCCGGACGACCAAGCCGCCGGCGAGGCGTACCTGGACCTGTACACGTACTTCCACCCGGAAATCCCCCTCGATTCGATTCGCACGCGGATCCGCGACGAGGTGGCGTCCGTACAGGCGGGTCACCGCGATTATTGGAACTACGTCGACGCGCTGAACATGGCGATGCCGTCGTTCGCGCGGATGAGCCTGATCGACCACGACCCGTCCTATCTGGACACCATGGACGAGCTGTTCCGGTCCTCGGAACGCAAGCTGTTCAACGAGTTCACCGGCCTCTGGTACCGCGACGCGCGGTTCAAGGGCTCGGGCGTGTTCTGGTCGCGCGGCAACGGCTGGGCCTTGGCGGCGCTGGCGAAGGTGCTGCAGGTGCTGCCGACGGACGACCCGCGGCGGCCGGAGTACTTGCGCGTATTCAAGAGGATGGCGACCACGCTGGCTTTGATCCAGCGGCGTGACGGATTCTGGAACGCCGACCTGCTGAACCCGTGGGACCACGGCGGTCCGGAGTCCAGCGGCACGGCCCTGTTCGCGTTCGGCCTCGGCTGGGGTGTCAACGCGGGCGTCCTCGACGCGGGCCGGTTCCGGCCGGTGGTGGACAAGGCGTGGACGGCCCTGTCGACGAAGGCGCTGCAGCCCAACGGCTTGGTCGGGTACGTCCAGCCGGTGGGCGACCGCCCAGCCACGGCGACGGCCACGGACACCGCGGCGTACGGCGTGGGCGCGTTCCTGCTGGCCGGTCAGGAAGTGGCGAAGCTGCAGGGCTGCTCGGCGGAGTAGGCGCTCACTTCAGGCAGTCGCCGGGGTCGCCGCGGGTCAGGGCCGGGTCCGACTGGGGGAACGTCCGCGCGACACCGGGGCCCGACGACCGGTGCTCGAAGCGGACCGTCACCCGGCCGTGGCCCGCGCCCTGGACCCAGCCCGTGCCGAACTCCTCGTGGACGACGTCGTCGCCCTGCCGCCACTCCGAAGGCGCCGCGGGGGCCGGGGCCGCGACCACCGTCGACGTCGAAGGCACCGACGGGGTGGCCAGGGAGAACAGCGCGTCCTGGTGCGGGACGGAAAGCCCGCTGTAGGCGACGCCCGCCAGGCGGATGCCGCCGAACTCCGCCGGGTCGATCAGCAGGCGCTCCGCCGTCGCCGACAGCTCGGCCAGGTCGTCCGTGGGCGCGGAGATCGTCTCCGAGCGGGTCACCGTGTGCATGTCCGTGTGGCGCAGCTTGATCACCACCGTCCGCGCCACGCGGCCGGCCTTCACCAGCCGCTGGTGCGCGCTCACCGCGATCCGGCGGACCTCCGCCCGCAACGTCGGCAGGTCCTTGATGTCGGTGTCGAACGTCGTCTCGGCGCTGACCTGCTTGGTCTCGGCGCGCCCGGCCACCGGGCGGTCGTCGGCGCCGGTGGCGAGCCGCCGCAGGTCACGGCCGACCACGCCGCCCAGCGTGGCCACCGCGTCCGGTTCGGACAGGGCCGCCAGCTGCCCGAGCGTCTGGACGCCGATGAACCGCAGCTTGCCCTCGGCGACCGGGCCGATGCCCCACAGCGCGCGCACGGGCAGCGGCGCGAGGAACTCGCGCTCGGTGCCCTGCGGCACCACCAGCAGCCCGTCCGGTTTGGCTTCGTCGGAGGCGATCTTCGCGATCTGCTTGCCGTTGCCCGCTCCGATCGACGCCACCAGGCCGGTTTCCGCCCGGATGCGGGCCCGCAGGGTGGCGCAGAACGCCGTCACCTCCTCGAAGGACGCGCCGACGAGCGAAGGCGGTTCGGCGAACGCTTCGTCGAGGGAGATCTTCTCCAGCACCGGCGCCACTTCGGTGACGACGGCGAAGACCTCCTGGCTGAGCCGTTCGTAGACGCGGAACCGCGGCGGCACGATCACGCCGTTCGCCGGCAGCAGCCGCCGGGCCTGGGCCATCGGCATCGCCGACTTGATCCCGAACGCCCGCGACTCGTAGCTCGCGCCCGCGACGACCCCGCGCGGCCCGGTGCCGCCGACGAGCACCGGGCGCCCGGCCAGCGTCGGGCGGGTGAGCTGCTCGGCCGACGCGTAGAAGGCGTCCAGGTCGAGGTGGATCACCCAGCGGCTCACGTCAGTCCCCGCCGGTGGCGTCCAGCAGCTGGTGGAGCGCCTTCGTGTAGCTCTCGAACGCCGCCCGGCCGGCCGCGGTGAGCCGGACCAGGGTGACCGGCGTGCGGTGTTCGTAGGCCTTGGTGATCTCGACGTACTCGGCGTCCTCGAGCTTGCGCAGGTGCGTCGAGAGGTTGCCCGCCGTCATGTCCAGCAGCTGCTGCAGCCGCGGGAACGTGATCTGGTCGCCGGCCCGCAGCCCCGCGAGCGCGACGGTGACCCGCAACCGCGCCTGGGCGTGGATGACCGGGTCGAGCTGCGGCAGTTCGCTCATCGGCCGGTCTTCTCGCGGACGACGTAGACGATCGAGCCGAGCAGGAAGCCGCCGCCCCCGCAGACGGCGAGGACGAGGAAGTTGTCCGGGTAGCCCACGAGCACGCTCAGCGCCGCGGACAGGATCATCCACGCGCCGAGGCCGTACATGAGCTTGTCCTGCCACACCATGCCGCCCGCCAGGTACATCACGCCGGTCAGCAGCAGCCACGTCCCGGTCCACAGCAACGACACCTGGTCCGTGGACAGCGCCTGGAAGCCGGTGATCCGGATGTCGACGACCATCAGCCCGATCGAAGACAGCGCCCAGCCGTAGCCGTACATCGCGCCGATCGTGCGGGACGGACCGCGGATCCCGCGGCCGCTGCGGATGCTGGTGTAGGTCGTGTAGCCGACGGCCAGCAGGAACAGCAGCGGGACGAGGACGGCGCCGGCGACCCAGCCGGGCACCGAAACGCCGGGCAACGTCGTGACGTAGGTGAACCCCCAGCCGACGATCCAGGCGAAGGCCCAGGCCGCGAGGATCCGCGCCGGGCCCCCGCCCAGTTCCCGGCGGGTCCGCCGGTTCTGCTGGGCGATCAGGTGCAACGACTCCTCCGCCGACATCGGCTCGTCATCCACCTGATCCACCCTCCCGCGCAGCTCCCTCGACTGCACGGAAGCTAACACGCATTCACAACCGGGCCGTGTCCAGCCGGAACCGGCGCACCACGACCAGCGCCGGCACCAGCAGCCAGCCGGCCAGCACCAAAGCCGCCACCCACGTCCCGGACGTGTGCGTCAGCGGGTCGAGGCCGACCCGGCGCAGCCAGTAGGTCGGCAGGAAGTGCGCCAGCGTCGACATCCAGCCGGGCAGGATTTCCAGCGGGATCCACAGGCCGCCGAGCATGCCGAGCGGCATCGTCAGTGCGCCGGTGACCGCGCCGACCGTGTCGCCCTTGCCGAACAGGCCGATCGCCAGGCCGAGGACGGCGAACGGGAGCGTGGCGGCCCACAGGACGACCAGCTGCGTGCCCCACTGGGCCGCGGTGAGCGGTTCGCCGCGCAGGAAGCCGACGAAGAAGATGGCCACCAGCACCGGCAGGGCGACGGCCATCGCCGAAGCGACCTTGACGGCCAGGTAGCCGGGGCCGCGCATCGGCGTCAGCCGCAGTTGGCGCTGCCAGCCGTCGGTGCGTTCCTGCGCCACCCGCGTGCCGGTGAACAACGCGCCGCTGCTGGCGCCGTAGGCGGCCATGCCGATCATCGTCTGCGTGCTCGAATGCATGCCGTTGTCCAGCACGTAGTCGCCGAAGATGGCCCCGAAGAGCAGGTACATCGCGACCGGCATGCCGATGGTGAACAGGGTGAACTGGGGGCTGCGGACGATCCGCTTGATCTCCAGGACCAGGTACGTCGTGTTCACGCGGCGGCCTCCTCGGCGGTCAGCGCCAGGAAGGCCTCTTCGAGGCCCAGCGCGGTGATTTCGATGCCGGACGCCGCCGGGTGGGCCGCGAGCAGGGCGCGGATCGCGGCGTCGGAGTCGTCGCAGGCCAGCTCGGCGCGCCCGGCGCGCAGCTGCACGCTCGTCACGCCCGGCAGGTGCGCCAGGTCCGTCTCGGTGGCGTCCGGGACGACGGCCTTGAGCACCCGCCCGGACACCGCGGCCCGGACTTCGGCGACCGGGCCGTCGGCGACGACGACGCCGTGGCGCATCAGCACGACGCGGTCGGCGTAGTCCTCGGCTTCGGCGAGGTAGTGCGTCGCGAACAGCACTGTCCGCCCGCCGGCGGCGAACTCGCGGATGGCGGCCCAGAACGCCCGGCGGCCGTCGACGTCCATCGCCGCGGTGGGCTCGTCGAGGACGAGCAGCTGCGGGTTCCCGGCCAGCGCGAGGGCGAACCGGACGCGCTGGCGTTCCCCGCCGGACAGCTTGCCGCAGCGGCGTTTCACGAGCTTCTCCAGGCCGGCCCGGGCGATCACCTCGCTCGCGGGCAGCGGCTTTTCGTGCGTCGAAACGACCAGGCCGACGAGCTCGCCGACGGTGGCGTCCGGCAGCAGCGCGCCGTTCTGCATCATCGCGCCGACCAGCCCCCGGTCGACGGCTTCGCGCGGGCTGCCGCCGGCGACGGTGACCTCCCCCGCGTCCGGCTTGGTCAGGCCGAGCAGCAGGTCGACGGTGGTCGACTTGCCCGCGCCGTTCGGCCCGAGCAGCGCGACGACCTCGCCGCGCGCGACCTCGACGGACACCCCGCCGACCGCCGTGACCGGCCCGAACCGTTTGGTGAGGCCGTGGAGCGCGAACGCCGGTCCCCCAGTCATGGCGTCCTCCTTTCGTGGACTTTGTACCGCAAAGTTGCTACGCACTTTGTAACACAAAGTCCACGCGTACTCAAAGCCCCCGGCGCCGGAAACCCGAGCGCCCCAAGGCGGCCTTGGTTGCGTCTGACGCACCCAATGTGGCCTTCGGTGCGTCAGACGCACCGAAGGCCGCCTTGGGGCGCTTGGGGCGACCCGCAGGTCAGCCGAGGAACCGCCCGGCGGCCAAGCCCGACGTCGCGGCGGCGGCGTCGGCGTTGGGGGCGGCGTCGGCGTCGGCGGCCTTGGCGGCCGTCGGCACCGGCGGCGTCGGCTGCGGCAGCGGGGCGCACTCGACGTCCGCCGTGCGACCCGGCTTGCGGGCCGGGAGGGCACCCGTCGCCAGGTAGTCGGCGATCTTGTTGTCGACGCACGCGTTGCCGCGCGGGGTGATCGCGTGGCTGGTGCCGCCCGGCTCCGCGATCAGCGAAGCGCCCGGGAACCGGCTGCGGACCTCGAGGCTGCCTTCGTACGGCGTCGCGGCGTCGAGCGTCTCGTCGATCATCAGGACGCTCTGCACGCCCCGGCCGTCGACCTTCGTGGGCTTGCCCGGCTTCGCGGGCCAGTACAGGCAGGGCGCGTTGAACCAGGCGTTCTGCCAGGTGAAGTACGGCGCCTTGGTGAACGTCTGCCAGTTGTCGCGCTTCCACTGGTTCCAGCTCTGCGGCCACTGGACGTCGGTGCACTGCACGGCGAGGTACACCGCGTAGCCGTTGTCGTCGCCGCGGCCGCCGAAGGCCTCGAAGAGCGTCTTCCAGTTCTGCCAGTCACCCTGGTTGACGAACCGGGACAGCGCGTCGCCGAGCAGCGTCCACCGCAGCTGGTAGTAGCTGGCCTGCTGGATGACGTCGAGGATCTCGTCCGGCCCGATCACCCCGCCGGCGGGGTTGAACGACGTCTTGAGCAGCTGCTCGTTGACCACCCGCTGCACCGCGGCCTGGGTCTTGCCGAGGTGGTAGACGTCGTCGTGCTGGGCGACCCAGCCGAACCAGATCAGGATGTTCCGGTCGAAGGCGACGTCCTGGTCGAGGTTGTCGCCGTACCAGACGCCCCGCGGGTCGACCGTCGAGTCGAGCACCATCCGGCGGACGTTCTGCGGGAACAGCGTGCCGTACACCTGCCCGAGGTAGGTGCCGTAGGAGTAGCCGTAGAAGTTCAGCTGCTTCTGGCCGAGCGACTGGCGGATGGAGTCCATGTCCCGGACCGTGTCGGTCGTCTTCATGTTCTCCAGCAGCGCGCGCGGGTTCTTCTTCGCGCAGGCTTCGGCGTACCCCTTCGAGCGGTCCAGCCAGGTCTTCTCGAGCTGCGGGGTGAACGGCACGTACAGCGGCCGGTTGTAGTCCATGTAGTTCGGGTCGCACGACAGCGCGGGCTTGCTGGCCCCGACACCGCGCGGGTCGAAGCCGATCCAGTCGTAGGCGTCGCCGGCGTGGTTGGGCACGCGCGGACCGCGGGTGGCCAGCAGCAGACCGGACCCGCCGGGGCCACCGGGGTTCGTCAGCATGACGCCCTGGTACTGCGCGTCCGGCACCTTGTGCTTGACGCGGCTGACGGCCAGCTGGATCTGCTCCCCGGCCGGCTTGCGGTAGTCGAGCGGCACCGAAAGGTACCCGCATTCGGCGCCGGCGGCGACCAGCGTGGGATTGGTGCACGGGCCCCAGGCGATCGACGCCGGTCCGGCGGGTGCGGCGGTCGCGGCCGGGGCGGCCACGAGCGCGGACGCCATCGCGGCGGCGGCGACCGCGGCGATTACGGCTCGTCTCACTGTTTTCTCCCTTTCCCCTGCGACTTCGGGCGGGAGAACCCTAGACCCGGCGCACGCCCGGCGGGACGGTCAAACGGGTGCGCGCCCGCCAATGCCCTACTAAAGGTGGAAATCGGGTGGCACGGGCGTTCCGGGATCCCGTACGGTCGGTTTCATGATCTTCTTCATCCGGCTCCGCCTCCGCTGAGACGGCGTGACCGCCGGGCCCCCGCGGATCGGACGGGCCCCTTCACCTGCGCGCCGTCTGTTCTTTCTCGCTTTTGAAGGAGCACCGTGCTGCGCAAACACATCCTCGTGGTCGGCTGCACCGCGCCGAGCCACGTCCACCCGTCGCTGGGCGTGATCGCCGAGCTGGTCCGCCGCGGGCACCGGGTGTCCTACGTCGTCGGCGCACCGCTGGCGTCCCTGGTGGCGCCGACGGGCGCGGAAGTCGTCACGCACCCGACGTCGTTCCCGCTCGGCGAGGCCGCCGCGTGGCCGGACGAGCCGGCCGAGGCCATGCGCGTCTTCCTCGACGAAGCCATCGCGATCCACCCGCAGCTGACCGCGCGGTTCGACGACGACCGGCCGGACCTGGTCCTGTACGACATCGGCGGGCTCGGTGCGCCGCTGCTGGGGCTGCGGTACGGCGTCCCGGCCGTCCAGCTGTCGCCGACGCTGGTGGCGTGGGAGGGCTACGACGAGGAAATGGCCCCGGTGCTGGCGCCGATCAAGACCTCACCGTCCGGAGTGGACTATGCCAAGACGTACGCGGCCTGGCTGGCCTCCCACGGCGTTTCGGCCGACCCCTGGGAGTGGATCGGGCACCCGTCGCGGGTCCTTTCGCTGATCCCGCGGGCGATGCAGCCGCACGCGGACCGGGTGGGGTCGCACGTGCGGTTCGTCGGGCCGTGCCTGGACCCGGCGCGGCTGGCCGACCGGTCGTGGACGCCGCCGTCGTCGGGCCGCCCGGTGCTGCTGGTCTCGTTCGGGACGGCGTACAACGACCAGCTCCCGGTGTACCGCGACTGCGTTGCGGCGTTCGCGTCCGACTGGCACGTCGTGATGTCGATCGGGAAGCACGTTCGGCCGTCGGATCTGAGGCCGCTGCCCGAATCCGTGGAGGTGTTCGAGAGCGTGCCGCAACTGGCGGTGCTGGAGGCGGCCTCGGCGTTCGTCACGCACGCCGGGATGGGCGGGGCCACGGAAGCGCTGTGGTTCGGGGTGCCGACGGTGGCGATCCCGCAGGCAGCGGACCAGTTCGGGAACGCGGACCGGCTGGAAGCGCTCGGCGTGGGCAAGCACCTGCCCGCTTCCTCGGTGTCGGCTTCCTCGCTGCGGGAGGCGGTCGAGGAGGTGACCTCGTCGGCTTCGGTGGCTTCGCGGCTGGCGGAGCTCAAGGCGGAGATCCGGCGGCACGGCGGGATTTCCGTCGCCGCGGACGCCGTGGAGTCCTATCTGCTGTAGGCGGCGCCGCCGGAGGAGTGACTGCTGCCGCTGCTGCCGGAGCCGTTCAGCGTGAGCAGGACGATCAGCAGGACGGTGGCGGCGACAAGGACCGCGATCGCCACCGCGAGCCAGATCTTCGCGCGGCGGGACAGCTTCTTCTTCTCAGGAGCTTCGTCGCTCTCGGCGGCCGTCACCGGCTCGGTGGCGGCCGCCTCGGGCTCGGCCGCGACCGGTTCCGGAGCCACCGGCACCGGCGCGGTCCGCGGCTCGGTGGCGGCCGGAGGCTCCGGCTCTGCTGGAGCCGGTGGCGCCACCACCTCGACGGGAGGCTCCGGCGCCGCGACCTCGACCGGAGGTTCCGGCGGCACCACCTCGACCGGCCCGTCGGCCTGGGCCACCCAGGCGGCCGCCGCGGCCGAGACCGTCCGGCTGTCGTCGTCCGCCAGCCGCCGGATCTCCTCCGCCGTCCGCTCCCGCACCAGGCCGTTGCCCACCTGGTTCAGCCGCTTCAGCCCCTCCAGGGCGTTCAGCCGGTCCGACGCGATCGGGCTGGCCAGGCCGTGCCGCAGGTACTCCGGCAGCTGCCAGCGCGGGTTCCGCGCGAGCACGATCCGGCCCTCCACATCGGACTGGTGCTTCGGCCGCTGCCGCGGCAGCTCGGCCACCACGCGCTCGTGGACGTAGCTGTAGAGCTCGTCCACCGTGACGTCGCCGTCGCCGTCGAGGTCCGCGCTGCCGTCGCGCAGGCCAGCCACCAGGTGCCGGGTGAACACCGAACGGGCCGCCGAGCCCACCACCGCGTCGCCTTCGAACGAATACTGCGTCGCGTCCGACGCCGTGAGGACCGCGCGGCCGCGGCCCTGGAACCGCTCCAGCGTGTGCACGTCCGTGCCCGCCTTCGCCAGCTTGCCCGCCGGGAACGCGCCGCTGTAGCAGCAGTCCAGCACCAGCACCTTCTGCCGCGACGGGCAGCCCGCCATCGCCCGGTCGACCAGCTCCGCCGCGAGCGCGGTGAACATCAGGCTGTCGCGGCGGGTGTTGGCCATCGCCAGGTACAGGCTGCCGTCGTCGTCCTTGACGCCGTGGCCGGTGAAGTACAGCAACGTCAGCTCGTCGCGGCGCCGGCCCCGGTAGAACTCGCCGATCGCTTCACCCACGACGTGGTGGGGCTGGTCGACCAGCGTCGTCACCTCGAAACCCGCGATCGCCGGGTCGCTCAGCACCGCGGCCAGCTCACGTGCGTCGCCGCCGGGCGCGGTCAGGCGCCGCAACGCCGGGTCGGCGTACGTCTCGGTCGCGATCAGCAGCGCGTGCCGGCTAGCCATGGCGCCGGACGAACGCCTCGATCAGCTGCTGCCGCTCCGCCGACGTCGCCCGCTCGAGCTCCACGGTGTCGCCGTCGACCGTCACCTTGATCCGGTGCCGGCCCGCCTGCCGGCCCAGCCACTCGCGCAACGTCTCGACGAGCCCCGGGAACACGCCACCGGCTGCGCTGAAGGCGACCACCAGCGAGCCGATCGTCACCGGGTCCGCGGCCTTCGCGCCCGGCGGGAGCTCGCCCGGCACCGGCAGCACGTCCACGTCCAGTTCGCCGAGTTCGGCGCGCAGGCGGCGGGCGAGCACGTCGAACTCTTCGGCGTCCGCCTCGCCGTCCGCTTCGAGCCGGACCAGGGCCCGCGTGTCCGATTCGGTCATGGGCGCCATGGTCCGCCCGGGAAGCGCGGGTGACAAGGTCCGATCGGGCAGGGTCAGGCGCGGATCTCGTTGAGGTAGTTGTAGATCGTGTAGCGCGTGACGTCGAGGCGCCCGGCCAGGTGGTCGACCGCGTCCTTGATGAGGAAATAACCGGCTTCGTCGAGTTCCCGGACCACCGCCGCCTTGTGCCGCTTCTTCATGAGGTCCACCGGGATCCCGGCCTTGGTGACCGCGCGGTCGACGAGGAACCGCTGGAGGCTGTCGACGTCCGGTGGGAAAGTCTCCGGCTCGCCGTTCCCGCCGGGGGACGCGGCCTCCTCGACGCTGTTGACGCAGAGGCAGCCGACCGCGACCCCGTCGGCGTCCCGCAGGAACAGCGTCGAGGAGCGGATCGGGCGGCCGTCCGGGCCGTGCGTGCGGTAGTTGGTCAGGTCCTGGGTGGTGCCGCGGCGGACCAGCCCCAGCAGCAGGTCGGTCATCGGGCCGCCGACGCTGCGGCCGGTGAGGTCACCGGCGATGGCGACGATCGAGTCCGGCAGCCGGCTCAGGTCGTGCAGCAGGACTTCGTTGCCGGGCCCGAGCATCGCCGCGAGCCCCGGGATCGCCGGGACCAGCGCGGTGAGCACCTCGTGCGTCGTCGCGCCCGCGGCCGGGACGACCAGCGGTTCGCGCGGCCGCGTCAGGGTCTCCAGCGCTTCCCGGAGGAGGCCGGCGGCCGCCGCGGGGGTCGAGGCGTGCGGCGAGAGCCGGACGTGCTCGGGCCGCACGGTCGCCGCGATGCCGGCGTTCGCCAGGGCCGCCCCGACCTGCTCGGCGGGGTGGCGGGGCAGGGTGAACGCCAGGATCCCGGCCCGCCGCTCGACCGCCGAGACGACTTCGGCGCCGCAGGAGGCCAGTACCTCTTCGAAGGAGGCCAGCCGCTCGGCGATCCGCGCCGCGATGGCGCCGACCCCGGCGTCCTCGACCAGTTCGAGGGCCTCGGCGAACGCGCCGGAGGTGATCGGGCTGAGGTTGGAGATCGACCACGCCTGCGCGGTCGTGTCCGGCGGGTGGATTTCGTCGTCGAACAGGCCCGGGTCGCGCGCGCCCGTCCAGCCCGACAGCACCGGATCCATCCGGTCGAGGGCGCGGTCGGACAGCACCGCGAAGCCGGTCCCCCAGCCCGCGCGCAGCCACTTCTGGCCGCCGACCACCAGGACGTCGGCGACCTCCCACGGCTCGTCGACAACGCCGAAGCCCTGGATGCCGTCGACGACGAGCAGCCGGCCGCCCACGACTTCGCGCAGCCCGGCGAGGTCGGCGCGGTGGCCGGTGCGGAAGTCGACGGCACTGACGCTGACCGTGGTGATCTCCGGCGTCAACGCCTCCGCCACCCGCTCCGGCGTCACGTAACCGCTGCTCAGCCGCCGGACGCGCAGGCGGCCGGCCTGCTCGGCGCGGGCCCACGGGTAGGTGTTGGCCGGGAACTCCGACGCGGACACGAGCACCTCTCCGGTGCTGTGGAACGCGGCCTGGAACAACCCAAGGCTGGTGTGCGGCAGCAGCACGGTGTGGTCGGTGTCCGAGCCGGACAGCCGCGCGGCGGCGGCCTTCGCCCGGACCTCCTGCCGCATCAGTTCGTCCACTGTGGACGGCCCGGCCGTGGTGGCCTGGTCGAGCAGAGCGGCCGTCGTGTCGAGCACCGCGTGCGACGGCGGGCCGAAGCGGGCGAAGTCGAGGTAGCCGGCGGGCTCGTCGAACTGGAGCAGGTACCGGGGCGAAATCCGCGTCACGCGAGGATCCTCGCCAGGAACTGCCGGGTGCGTTCGTGCTTCGGCGCGCTGAGCACCACCGAAGGCGGCCCGGTCTCGACGACGGCGCCGTCGGCCAGGAACACCACCTCGTCGGCGGCCTCCGCGGCGAAGCTCATCTCGTGCGTCACGACGACCATGGTCATCCCCTCCCCCGCCAACGTACTCATCACTTCGAGGACCTCGCCGACCAGCTCCGGGTCCAGCGCCGACGTCGGCTCGTCGAACAGCATCAGCTTCGGCTTCATCGCCAGCGACCGGGCGATCGCCACGCGCTGCTGCTGCCCGCCGGACAGCTGCGCCGGGTAGGCGTCGGCGCGGTGGGCGAGCCCGACGCGGTCGAGCAGCTCGAGACCCTGCTTGCGGGCGTCGTCCGGTTTCAGCCCCAGCACCCGGATCGGCCCCTCGACGACGTTCTCCAGCGCCGTCCGGTGCGCGAACAGGTTGAACCGCTGGAACACCATGCCGATGTCCCGGCGCTGGCGGGCGACGTCACGCTCGCGCAGCTCGTACAGCTTGCCGCCGCGCTGCCGGAAGCCGATCGGCTCGCCGTCGACCCAGATCTGGCCGGCGTCGATGGTCTCGAGGTGGTTGATGCAGCGCAGGAACGTGCTCTTCCCGGCGCCGGACGGCCCGAGCAGGCAGACGACCTGTCCCTTGTGGACCTCCAGGTCGATGCCGCCGAGGACTTCGGTGTGGCCGTAGGACTTCCGGACGCCGACGGCACGCAGCAGCGGCTCAGACACGGGCACTCCTCACCAGCGGCACGCCGCGCAACGCCTTGCCCGCGCGGGCCAGCGGCCCGCGGTCGGCCTGCCCGAACGCGCGTTCCAGGTAGTGCTGGCCGACGCCGGCGACGGTCACCACGACCATGTACCAGACGGCCGCGGCCAGCAGTGTCTCCATGACCAGCAGGTTGTTGGACGAGATGTTGTTGGCCGCGTGGATCAGCTCGGTCACGCCGATCACCGACGCCATCGACGTGCCCTTGAGCATGTTGATGAAGTCGTTGCCGGTCGGCGGGATGATCACGCGCATGGCCTGCGGTAGCACGACCCGGCGCAGCGTGGCGGCCGGTGTCATGCCAATCGACTTCGCGGCCTCCGTCTGTCCGCTGTCGACGCTGTTCAGCCCGGCCCGGACGATCTCGGCCATGTACGCGCTTTCGTTGAGCGCGAGGCCGAGGAAAGCCGCGGTGAACGCGCTGATCAGCACGTTCGTCTGCTCGTGGACGAGGAACGGGACGTCGATCACCGGGAAGACGAGCGCCAGGTTGTACCAGAGCAGGATCTGCAGCAGCACCGGAAGCCCGCGGAAGATCCAGATGTAGCCGGCGGCGAACCAGCGGGCGACCGGGTTGGCGCTGCGGCGCAGCAGGGCGATGACGATGCCGAGCACGATCGCGACGGCCTGGGACAGCACGGCGAGGACGACGGTGTTGAGCAGGCCGGTCGCCATCACCTTGTAGAAGACGAAGTCCGGGACCTGGTCCCACGCGATCTGCGCGTTGCCGAGCGCGATGCCCAGCAGGACCAGCAGCGCGAGGATGATCGCGGCGGCGACCCAGCGGCCCCAGTGCCGGAGCCGGACGATCGGGAGCGGTCCGGTCGCCGCGACCTCACTGTCCGCCATTGACCGCGGCCTCCTTGATCGCGCCCTGCTCGACGCCCCAGGCCTGCAGGATCTTGCCGTAGGTGCCGTCGGCGATCAGGGCCTGCAGCGCCTTCTGCACGGAGTCGCGCAGCGCGGTGTTGGTCTTGTTGACGCCGATGCCGTACGGGCCGCCGTCGATCGGCTCACCCGGGACGACCTCGAAGAACTTGCCCTCGCCCGCGGTGCGCGAGATGTAGACGGCGCTGGGCAGGTCGTTGAGGATCGCCTGCACGCGCCCGGTGCGCAGCTGGTTCTGGTTCTGGTTGTCGCTGTCGGTCGCGGTGACGGTGATCGCGGGCTTGCCCGCCTGCGTGCACTTGGTGCTCTGCTCGGTGGCGAACTTCTGGTGGCTGGTGCCCTGCACGACGGCGACGTTCTTGCCGCAGAGCGCGTCCGGGCCGGTGATGGCGTCCGGGTTGCCCTTGCGGATCATGATCGTGATGCCCGAGGTGAAGTAGTCGACGAAGTCGATCTGCGCCTGGCGGGCCTTGGTGTCGTTCATGCCGGCCATGGTCAGGTCGACGCGGCCGGACTGGAGGCTCGTGATGAGCGAGCCGAAGGCCATGTCCTGGTGGGTGACGGGCACGCCGAGCTTGGCGGCGACGGCCTTGGCGAGGTCGACTTCGTAGCCGATCGGGGTCTTGCCGTCGGCGGCGTAGAAGTTGTTGGGCGCGGACTGCAGGTTGGACGCCAGGTGCAGGCCGGCCTGCTTGACGGCGTCCGGCAGCGCGGCGTTGAGCTGGGCGTCCTTCTGCACGCCCCGGACGATCGCCGCGGTGTCCGGGATGCCGGACGCGGGCGCCCCGGCGGCCTGCGACGTCCCGCCGCCCGCGCCGTCCGGACCGCCACCACAAGCCGTCACCAGCACGGCAACGCTCGCGAGCAACACCGCCTGCACGGCACGAGAACGGGACATAACGGACCTCCACTGTTCGACTGGCCGGAACGCTACAACTCGTTGTTGAAGAGGTCAACTCGCTGTTGAAATCTTGTCCGGTGCTAGCTTCGCGGACATGAGCCTGCGGATCGGCATCCTGGGGGCAGCTCGCATCGCGCCCACGGCCCTGGTCAAGCCCGCTGCATCGGTCCCGTCGGTGTCGGTCACGGCGGTCGCGGCGCGGTCCCGCGATCGCGCGCAAGCGTTTGCGACCAGGCACGGCATCGACCGGGTCTTCGCGAGCTACGAGGAGCTGCTGGCGGACCCGGACATCGACGCGGTGTACAACCCGCTGCCGAACGGCCTGCACGGACGCTGGACGCGGGCGGCGCTGGAGGCGGGCAAGCACGTGCTGTGCGAGAAGCCGTTCACGGCCAACGCGGCGGAAGCGCGGGAAATCGCTTCGCTGGCGGCGACCACGGACCGCGTGGTGATGGAGGCGTTCCACTACCGCTACCACCCACTGGCGCTGCGGGTGGAGGAAATCGTGGCGTCGGGCGAGCTGGGCACGGTGGAGCGCGTCGAGACCGCGCTGTGCTTCCCGCTGCCGAAGTTCTCCGACATCCGCTACGACTACGGCCTGGCGGGCGGGGCCACGATGGACGCCGGGTGTTACGCGGTCCACATGGCCCGGGTGTTCGGCGGCGAGACGCCATCGGTGGTGTCGGCTTCGGCGAAGCTGCGCTCGCCCCGGATCGACCGGGCGATGACGGCGGAGCTGCGGTTCCCCGCGGGCCACACCGGGCGGATCGAGTGTTCGATGTGGTCGTCGTCGCTGCTGAAGCTCAGCGCGAAGGTGATCGGCTCACGCGGATCCATCCGGGTGCTCAACCCGGTGGCCCCGCAGGCGTACCACCGCGTTTCGGTCCGCATCGGCAACACCCGCCGCACGGAGAAGTTCCCCCGCCGGGCGTCCTACGCGTACCAGCTGGACGCGTTCGCGGCGGCGGTCATGGAGGGCGCCCCGGTGAAGACCTCGCCGGCCGACGCGGTCGAGACGATGACCGTGATCGACGAGATCTACCGGGCGGCGAGACTGCCGCTGCGCGAACCGAGCTGAACGGCCGCCTCAGCGCAACCTTGAGGAACACGTCAACACGAACGAACCGCCAGCCGGCGACGTAAGCCGGCCAACGACGTCACCAGACCTCGCCTGCCACAGCAGAGCCGAGCCACGGCAGAGCCGAGTCACGACAGAGCTGAACCACGACAGAGCTGAGCCCGCACGTCGGCGAGCGCGAAGCCGAGGAGGTTCAACCCCCGCCACGCCCGCGGCTTCTCCGCACGCGGGTCGTCGGCGGCCAGGCCGATTCCCCAGACCCGGTCGACCGGGCTCGCCTCGACGAGCACCCGCTTTCCGGTTCCGGCCAGATACCGTCCCAGCTCGGGGTGCCGGCCGAACTTCGCCGCATTGCCGTCGACCACGATGCCGTAGCGGTGGGCCACCCAGGTCGACTCGTCGAAGCCACGCACCCGGCGGCCGAAGTCCTTGGCCTGCTTCGGGTGGACCGCCGCGAGCACCTGCGCGGCCACCTCTTCGTCGCCGAAGAGCTTGGCCTTGCGCCACATCATGTAGTGCTCGGCCGTGGCGAAGCGGACCTCGTCGACCGCGAACGGCGACGGCCACCACTGGCTGAAGCAGCCGGCACCCACCCCGCCGCCGCGGGGTGGCCGGTGGCCCCAGAAGTACACGTACTTGAACCGCTGCCCCGCGTCGAGGGCGCGGGTCAGCTCCTCGACACTGCGCGGGTGACCGGTCATGCCGCCAGTCTCGCCCACGACCCGGCCGTCCCGCACCCGAATTCGCGCCGGGCGCGGGACGGCCGAGGGCGCTACGCCGCCACGTAGTTACCGCTCAGAATCAGCAGCACCTGGATCGTGATGCCCGTTCCGTAGTAGTCCGTCGCGTCCGGAGACCACGACGAGACCGCCGTCCACAGCTTGTCCAGCCACACCTGGCTGCCCGGGTCCGCCATCGCCGCCACCGCGAACGGCGCCGTGAAGCACGGGTGCTGACCGCTCTCCGTCTTCGAGCCCGACAGCGAGTACCCGCTCTGGATCTTCGCCGGATCACCGCCCGTGGCCGACTTGATCCACGTGTTCATCTTCCGGACCTGCGCCGCCGCCGCGCTGCCGGCGAAGGAAATCGCGTCCACGCCCAGGCGCCACGGGTCGCGGCAGGCGTTCCAGCTGTACTTGCCGTCGTACGGGCCCTCGAGGAAGTTCGACGGCGCCGGCTTGGGCGTCGTGTTCGTGTTGACCACGAAGTCCGGCAACAGTCCCGTGTTCGGCGCGTAGGAAGACTGCAGCTGGCTCACCGCCGTCTCCGAACGCGTGCGGACCGAAGTCCAGAAGCTGTCCCCGGTCGCCGCGGCGAACGCGCGCAGGTGGCCCGGCATCCAGTCCGACGAACGCGAGCTGTTCTTGTACTCCGCGTCGTTGCCCCAGTCGCCGAGCAGCGTGAACTTCGTGCTGCCGTTGACCTCGCTCTTCTTGATCGCGTTGATGATCCGGACGGCTTCGGCCTTGTAGTCGACCGAACCGCCGCTGCCCCACTTCTTGTCCGCGATCAGCAGGCCGTAGGCGATCTCGAGGTCGCCGTCGGTGGCGGAGTCGCGGCCGTTGACGCTCTTGCAGTTCGCGTCCTGCTCGGCCGCGTGCAGGTCCTTGTTGTTGACCGACGGGTGCGCCTTGACGAACTTCAGTATCCCGTCGACGATCGAGCGCGCCTGCGGGTCCTTCTCCGCCATCATCGCCGAGATCGTCATGCCGTACCCCTCGCCCTCGGCGACGAAGGAGTGGTCGGCGTCCTTGGACAGCACCGCGTACGTGCCGCTGCCGCACTTGGTCGTGAGGAAGTTCTTCTTCCAGAAGTCGTAGTACTTCTGGAGCGCGGCGTCCTGCGTGGCCTGCGAGACGGACGGCCGCAGCGTTCCCGGCACGTACGGCGTGCCCGCCGCGGACGCGGCCGCCGGCACGCTCACCAGCCCCGCGGCGAGCGCGGCCGAAACCACCACCGCCCGGACGACTCTCTTCATGGTTCCTCCGTTAAGACATCGTTGGCTGCGGCGAAGGTGGTCGAAGCGTGGCAGAAGGTTCAAGACCTGGTCAAGAGTGTTAGGAAACTTTCCTTACTATTACCCTGAGTGGGTCCCGGCGGCCCCGCGCACCCGGACGGACTAGCGTGACGGGCATGGAGATCGATCGCGGCGCGGACTTCCGCGCGTTCTGGACCGAGCGCCGGCTGGCCACCCTGACCACCGTCCGGCCCGACGGCACACCGCACGTCGTCGCGGTCGGCGTGACGGTGGACTTCGAGACCGGCACCGCCCGGGTGATCACCCGGGACGGCTCGGTGAAGGCCCGGCTCGCCCGGAAGGCGGGCGCCGAAGGCCTCCCCGCGGCGGTTTGCCAGGTCGAGGGCCGCACGTGGTCCACTTTGGAGGGACGCGTCGTGCTGCGCGACGACCCGGAGTCCGTCCGCGACGCGGAAACCCGCTACGCCGCGCGCTACCGCGTCCCCCAGCCGAACCCGCACCGGGTGGTCCTGGAGATCACCGTGACCCGCGTGCTCGGCAACGCCTAAGCCGCGCGGGAGTGCACCAGCCGCGTGTACTCCGCGAGCAGCTCCGCCAGCTCGCCGTGCTCCCCCGCCGACGCCAGCTGCTGGTGGCCGACCAGCAGCGCCATCCCGAGCGACGTCAGCGTCCGGGCCAGTGCCCGGTCGCCGACGATGCCCCGGACCGCCTTGCCGACCGTGCGCAGCCGGGCGTCGTCGACGCGCTTCTGCACCGCGCGCACGGTCTCGTCGTTGCGGGCCCACGCCCGGATGGCCGCCTCGGCCTCGTGGGGCAGGCCGAGCGTGAGGTCCATCAGCGCGGCGAAGTCGGCCGCCGGGCCGCCGCTGCCGAACCCGCGCTCCCGCAGGATCAGCACCTGGCGGTTCTCCCAGTGGCCCAGCAGCTGGGCCACGAACCCCGGCCAGCCGCCGAAGTGGTGGTAGAACGAACCGCTGGTGACGCCGAGGCCGCGGCACAGCGCGCCCACGTTCAGCTCGGTGAACCCGTGCCGCGCCAGCACGTCCAGCGCGGCCTCGAAATACCCCTGCCGGGTGACCGGCGGCATCAGACGTTCCGGTCCCGGTCCCGCCAATAGGGCGCACGCAGTGAACGCTTGAGGATCTTGCCGGTCGCGTTGCGCGGCAACGCTTCCACGACCTCGACGCTGCGCGGGCACTTGTAGTGGGCCAGCCGTTCGCGGCAGAACTCGACGATCTTCTCCGCGTCGAGGCCTTCGCCGGCGACGACGGCCTTGACCTGCTCGCCCCACCGCTCGTCCGGCACGCCGATCACGGCCACCTCGGTGACGCCCGGGAACTCCGCCACCACGCGTTCGACCTCCGGCGAGTAGACGTTCTCGCCGCCGGTGATGATCATGTCCTTGACGCGGTCCTCGAGGAACAGGAACCCGCCGTCGTCGAGGCGGCCGACGTCACCGGTGCGGACCCAGCCGTCCACCACGGTCTCCGCGGTGGCTTCCGGCTTGCCGAGGTAACCGGCCATCCGTTGTTCCGTGCGCACCCAGACCTCACCGGCCCCGCCGTCCTCGGCGTCCTCCAAGGTGACCGGGTCGACGATCCGGATGTCCACTCCGGACAGTGCGGTGCCCGCCGAAGCCAGTCGTTCCGGGCGGGTGCTGTCCCGGTGCGCCTCCTCGTCGAGCGCGGTGACCGCGCCGGAGAGCTCGGTCATGCCGTAGACCTGCGCGAACTTGACGTCCGGCCAGGCGGCGAGCACCGTGCGCAGCAGCGGGAGCGGCATCGGCGAAGCGCCGTAGCAGAGGTACTTCAGCCGGGAGAACGCCTGGAGCGCGGCCTCACCGGCCTGCGCGATCCCGGCCACGACGGCGGGCACCAGGAAGGCGTGCGTGATCCCGGCCTGCAGGGCGGCGAACAGCGATGCCGCGTCCGGCTCGCGGGTCAGGTAGGACGGCTCGCCGTAGAGGAACCCGGAAACCGCGTAGCAGCTGCCGCCGACGTGGAACAGCGGCATCGCGACGAGGTTGACGTCACCCGGGTCGATCGGGAACGCGGTGCCGGCGGCCAGTCCGTGCGCGAGGACGCTGCGGTGGGTCAGCACCGCACCCTTCGGGAAGCCGGTGGTGCCGCTGGTGTACATGATCAGCACGCCGTCGTCTTCGCCGACGTCGGTGCCGGCCCGCGGCTCACCGGAGGCCAGGAAGGCTTCGTACTCGTCGGCCTCCCCGCCGACGACGACCACGCGCTCCACGGCGGGCAGGCGATCGCGGATCGCGTCGAGCGCGGGCCGCAGTTCGGCGCCGACGAAGACGACTTTCGCGCCCGCGTCCGCGAGGACGTACGCGAGTTCGTCACCGGACAGCCGCCAGTTGACCACCGCGTTCGCCGCGCCGAGCCCGGCCGCGGCGAAGGTCGTCTCCAGGCAGGCGGGGTGGTTCTTGTCGACGAACGCGACCCGGTCGCCCCGGGCGATCCCGGCGGCCGCGAGCGCCCCGGACAGCCGCCGGACCCGCTCGTCGAACTCCGCCCAGGTCCACGTCCGGTCGCCGAAGATCAGCGCGGTGCCGGCCGGGCGTTCCCGCGCCCAGTGCGCCAGGAGCTCGCCGAACAACCGGACCCGCGGGCGGACGTCTTCGGGCATGGGAGTTCCCTTCGGGCCGGCACTGGACCATAGACCGCTCTATGGTGCGCGGCGGCCCGAAGGCGCGTCAACACCGGACAACCGGTCGCACACCGGGGCGCCGATCGGTGTTTTCCTTACGCCGCCGGTGTCGCGGCCGGTCGCGCTAGGCGAACAGCGCGAGCAGGCCCTCGGCCGACCGCACCACGACGTGCGCCGCCGCGCGTTCCGCGTGCGGACGGTCCGGGCGTTCGGCTTCGTGCCGCCAGCGCCGCAGCGCGTCGAGGCCGGCGTCGTAGATTTCGTTCGGGTCGGCGTCCGGTTCCAGGCCGAGGCGGTCGGCCGGAGCCGTGCCCTGCGCGCCCAGCAGGCGGACCGCTTCCTCCGCGGGCTCGCCGGACAGCGCCGTGCGGCCGCCGCGGATGTCGGCGATCAGGCGCAGTTCGCGGAAGTCGTGGGCCGCCGCGGCGAACCGCTCCACGCGGGACACCAGGCGGTCCCCGCCCGGCCGCGGGTGCGCCGCGAGGAGCGCCTCCAGCCGGATGATCGCCGTCCGCGCCCGCAGCGCGCCGGCCCGGGCCACGAAGCACCCCGCGAGCGTGTCCCGCAACTCGCCCAACCCGCTGCGGCGCACCAGTTCCGCGGACAGTTTCACGCGGTCGTCGCAGCCGGTGCGGATCAGGGTCAGCGCCAGCCGGACGCCGAACATCCCGAACCGCACCACCAGTGACCGCCGCGTCTCGACCGGGATCGGGCCCGGGAACGCCGGGTCGGTGAACGAGTCCACCGACAGCACGTGCCGTTCCAGTTCCCCCCGCGGCACCGCGGCGAACGCGGCCAGCAGGTCGAACTCGTCGTCGCGCAACGACCGGCCGCCGTACGCCAGTTGCCCGGCGACGGCGATCACGCCGAGGAAACCCGTGCACAGCGGGTCTTCCCGCCACGCGCGCCGCGCCAGCTGCTTCGCCGTGAGCAGCGCGTCGATCCGGCCCGCGCCGACCTCGTCGGCCCGGGAGAGCACCAGCACCGAGTTCACCGCGCTCTGCCGCGCGAACGCCGAGCCGCCCGGCGCGTGCGCCGCCGCGAGCTCGTCCGGCTCGAGGTGGCGCACGAGCCGGACCGTCGCGTCCGGGACCTCGTCGGCCGGGCCGGGGTCGTCGAGCAGCACCAGGTCACGCAGGGCCCGCGTCCGCCATTCGCCCAACGCGGCGGCCAGCGTCGTCTTCCCCGACGAAGGCGCGCCCGTGAACGCGACGCGCAGCGGCTGCTCCAGCCGGTCGAGGCAGTCGTGCAGCAGCGCCGAAGCCCGCGGGTCGTCCCGGTAGAGCCCGGCCGCGGCGTGCAGCAGGTCGCGGACGTCCTGCGTCACGCCGAAAGCTCCCGCCGCTGCTGCCGCCCGGCGATCGTGCCGAGCTCGCCCGCGCGCTGGTGCAGGGCGGCGAGCCGGTCGATCTCGCGGCGGAAGTGCCCGGTCCGCCGCTCGCGCTCGGCCGTGCCGGCCAGGATCGCCTCGCGTTCGTAGGTCAGCTCGTCGGCGAGTTCTTCGGCCAGTCCGGTGAAGTGGTCGCGCAGCCGCCGCTGGACGACGCGGATGGCGTCCCGGCACTCCTTGCTGAACCGCAGGAAGACGTCGTCGACGTGCCGCTGCGCCGCCTGCTTGGCGACGGCCTGGCGCCGCTGCAGCCGCATCCCGCCTTCGTCCTTGATGGTCTTCGCGGCGAACGCCGCACCGGCGCCGAGCGAGACCGGGTTGATCAGCGGCAGCCCGGCGAGGCTGGTGACCAGGCCGAACATCAGCACACCGCCGTAGGACCCGCGCAGGCCGGTGAACGCCTGCTGGCCGATCTTGAACTTCTCGATCTTCGGCCGCCCGACGTCGTCGAGGTGCTCCAGGCCCGAGCCGTCGAGCCGCAGGTCGGGCAGCGCGCGGTCGTACTGGGCGCCGAAGCAGGCGGCGACCGCCTGCGCGATCCACTCCGCCCGGTCGGCCAGCCACGTGTAGTTGGTGTCGACGGCCTCGGCCAGCGCGTTGTCCAGCCAGGGCGCGAATTCGTCCCACACCTTCGCCGGGTCGCCCTCGTCGAAGGTCCGGTCGATGGTGTTGACGATCTTGCGGGTCCGCTCGCGCAGGTCGTACTCGGCGTCGGAGAGCAGGTCGGTGATCTCGTCGGAAAGCAGGTTCTGCCAGCGGGTGTTCTGCCGGCGCAGGTCGTCGGCGCGGCGCTGGGCCCGCTGCAGCAGCGCGGCCTGGCCGAGCCCGGCGTCCTGCCCCGCGGCGTCGATGCGGTCGCGCAGCGACTCCACGAGTTCGGCGGCCGCGGCGCGGACGCCGACGGCGGCGAGCAGCGCGCGGGACTGCTCCGGCGGGCGCGCGGCCTGCTCGGCGATCCAGCCCAGCAGCTCCGGAAAACCCGAGCGGGCGTTGAGTTCGGCGTCGCCGGTCTTCGCGGCGGCCTGGCGCACGACGGCCGAAACCGGCAGGACGGGCGCGTCGACCCCGGCCTCGCCGAGCATGGCCCGGTCGCGTTCGGCGATCGCCCGCCACCCCGGGCTGGCGTCGATCTTCGTCAGCGCGAGCACGACGTGGGGGCACCACGTGCGCACGTGCCGCGCGAGCGCGAGTTCGGCGGGGCTCAGCGGGGCCGTCGCGTCGGAGACGAGGATCACCGCGTCGGCTTCGGCGAGCAGGTCCAAGGCGGCGGCCGTGCGCGGTGACCGCGGGTCACCGACCGGCGGGGTGTCGACCAGGACGAGGCCGGCCGAGAGGAGTTCACGCGGCACGCCGACCTCGACGCGGCTGAGCGTGCCGGCGGGCCGGGCGCCGAGTTCGCCGGTGAGCCGTTCGACCGGGACGGGGATCCGTTCGCGGGACCGGCCGACCAGCGTCGCGGCGGGTTCGGGGGCGTAGGCGATTTCGGTGGGCACGGCGGGGGTCGGGGCGTCGCCGACCGCGCACACCGGCGCGTTCAGCACGGCGTTGAGCAGGTAGCCCTTGCCCTGTTTGGGAAAGCCGAGCACGCCGAGCCGGATCTGCCCGGCCGGGGCGTCCCGGCGTCTGCGCAGGCGCTCGGCGAGATCGGCGCGGCCGTGGGTGCGGCACGCGTCCAGCGTCTCGTTGAGCACTTCGAGCCAAGCCGGTGCGGTCACGGTGATCGAGTGTCCCCGGTTCACTCCCCGTGCGCACACCGGGTGCCCGTCCCGCGGCTGCACCCAGACCGCGGGACGGGCACCGGTGACCGGTTCGGGGATCAGTGCCCGATGTGGATGTCGTTGTGGCCGAGGTCGCCGACGTGGAGGTTGCCCAGCGCGTTGTGGCTGAGGTTGTCCGTGACGCCCGACACCACGTCGTGCACCGCGTCGACACCGTTGCTGCTGCCGATTTCGCCGACCGCGTTGTGGTCGATCCCGGCCGCCCCGGTCACCGTGGTGACGGTGTTGTGGGTGATGTCGCCGATGCTGTGCTGGACCGCGCTGGTCACGTTGCCGCCGACGTGCTTGACGTCGAGGTCGCCGACGTTCTTGAGCGTGCCGGTGAAGTCGCCGATGTGGCTGGTGACGTCGGTCGCGCCGCTCACGGCGCCGGTGACGGCACCGGTCAGGTCGCCGGCGTGCACCGGCGAAGCGACGTGGCCCGTGACGCCGGTGACGACCTGGTCGGCCTGGCCGACCACGTTGCCGCTCTCGACCGCGCCGGTGACGGCGCCGGTGACGGCGCTGCCCAGGTGGCCGAGGGCGCCCGCGTCGATGCCGTGCGCGAGGTCGCCGCCCAGGCCGAGGGAGCTGGTGGTGTTGCCGGCGAGCGCGGTCACGCTCGCGACGTTGTTGGTCACGTCGGTGACGGTGCTCAGCGGGTGGCCCAGGCCACCGACGCCCGGCAGGCCGAGGCCGCCGACACCCGGCAGCTCGCCGACGCCCAGGTCGCCGACGCCCGGCAGGTCCGAGACGGCCGGCAGGCCGAGGCCCGCGGTGAGGGCGGTGAGCTGGTCGATCGCGCCCTGGATGCCGGGGGCGTCGGTGCCGACGCCGCCCAGGTCGCCGACGACGGGGAGCCCGCCCACGGCCGGGAGGCTGTCGACCGGCACGTAGTCGAGCACCAGCGGGATGACCTCGTGCACGTCGGCGGCGCTCACGTCACCGAGACCGGCGGCGGCGAGGACGCCCTGCGGGTCCGTCCCGAAGGCCGCCAGCGCGGTGGGGTCGTTGAGCAGGTTGAGCGCGAAGTCGTGCAACGTCTGCACGGATTCCATGGAGTTCTCCTGGTCCGGTGGTTCGGGGGACGGCAGCGACCGCAGGGACCGCTGCTCCGTGATCAAGGTAGGGAGACCGTCCCCCAGCGCACATCGGGGATCACTCCGAGTCGCAGTCCGGTCAGCCGATAGGGGATCGATATGTCATCGTTAGGGAGTTAGGGGCTCATCCGAGACGCGCTCGGTTGGGTTAAATCCCTCCAAAGGCTTGCCTGACTAACCCGTTTGGGTGGGGATGCCCCGAACCCTAGGGGGATTGCCTGCCCCCGATCGGCCGCCACGAGGTGAGGAGGAAAGCGCCGTTGCCCTACGTCCTCGGGATCGATGTGGCCCAGGGCCGGACCCACGCCGCGACGTGCCAGCGCCAGGGCCCCGGCTGGGGTGAGCCCGAACCCCTCTGGCTGGGCGAGCGGTCCCCGGCCGCGGCGTCTGCGCTGTTCCTCGACGACGAGGGGTACCTGCTCACCGGTGACGCCGCCGCCCAGGCGGGCGCCCGGGTCCCGTCCCGGCTGCTCACCGGCTTCCACCGGCGGATCGGCGACGACGTGCCGATGCTCGTCGAGGGCGAGGCGTTCCCGCCCGAGACGCTCACCACCGTGCTCGTCGAAGGGATCGCCGAGCACGCCGCGAACCTGTTCGGCGAGCCCCCGCACCACCTGGTGCTGACCCACCCCGGTGACTGGGGCGGCTACCGCCGTGACGTGCTGCGCCGGGCACTGGCCGACGCCGGCTTCACCGCCGTCACGCTGGTCCCGGGCCCGCTCGCCGCGCTCGGCGCGCACCTGCCCGTGCCCGGCCCCGGCGCGCAGGTCGCCGGCGTGTGCGAGTTCGGCAGCGACGGCGTGCACGTGACGCTGGCGACGGCGAGCGGCGCGAGTGGCTGGCAGCTCGGCCCGAGCGCCGAAGGCGTCGCCCCCGCGGCCGCCCTCAGCACGCTCTTCGCCCTCGCCGGAGCCGCCTCGACGTCCCCCAAGGGGCTCGCCGGGGTGGTGTTCTGCGGCGACGTCCCGCCGCACGCGCTGCCCGCCCGGCCGCCGTGCCCGATGTTCGCGGGACCGGTTCCGCCGGCCACCGCCGCGCTCGGCGCGGCCACCCTCGCGACGCTGCGCGCTGACCACCGGGGGACCCCGCAGGAACCGCCCGCCGTCGAGACCACCCTGCTCCCCAAGGTGGACACGCTCGGTGAGCTCGGCGAGCGGCCGCCCCGGCCGCCGGTCGAGATCACGCCGTTCGAACTGCCCGAGCGCACGGGCCCGCTGAACCTGTTCCGGCGGCGGCGTCCCCTCGCCGCCGCGATCCTGGTGCTCGCCGCGGCCGCCTCGGCCGTGGTGATCACCGTCACCGCCCGCGAAGCCACCGCCGGCCCCGCTCCCGTCCCCGCCCACTGCGCCCCCTCCGGTGAAGGTCACTGTTGAACACACTGCTCACGCAGGTTCCCCCGCCGCACAGCGTCCTCGTGCACCCGGCGGCGCGGCAGCTGCTCGACCGCGTCGCCGCCGAGCCGGCCGCGCCGCTGCGCCTCGCCGTGGTCGCCCCCGGCGGCTACGGCAAGAGCGTGCTGCTCGCCGAGCTCGACCGCCGTTACCGCGACGCGGGTGTCGACGCCGTGCTGGTCGACGACGCCGACCGGCTCGGCCGCGACCAGCTCGAGGAGCTGCTCGCCGGCGCGGACGGGCCGATCGTGGTCGCGCACCGGCCGGCCGCGGTGGCGCCCGGCTGGACGCTGCTGCAGCTCGGCCCGCTCGGCGTCGAAGACGTGGCGCGGCTGATGTCCGCGGTGACGGGCGCGCCCGCCGACCCGGCCGCCGCGGCCGAGCTGCACGCCCGCAGCGGCGGCGTGCCGCGGCTGGCCGAGCGCGCGCTGCTCGGGCGGCTGGAGGAGTTCCGGCCCGAGCTCGACGAGCTCGACGACGACGTCCTCCGCTACCTGATCGCGGCCGAGGCCGGCGCCGGGCGCAACCTCGACCTGCTGTGCGCGCTGCTCGACCGCGGCCCCGACCGGCTGCCGGCCATCGTCGAGGCGGCCCGCGCGACCGGCCTGCTCGCCCCCGACGACACGCTGCTGCCGCTCGCGGCCGCCGCGATCCGCGACTTCGGGCCGCCCGCGCGCCGGCTGACGACGGTGCAGCGGCTCGTCGAGCTCCAGCTGGCCAACGGCCTGCCGGTGCTCGACCTGGCCCGTTCCCTGCTGGGAACGGGCACTTCCGGCGCGTCCGCGGCGGCCGCGTTCGCCGCGGCGGCGGCGGAAGCCCTGCCGTCCGACGCGCGCCTGGCGGCGCAGCTGTTCGAAGCCGCCGCCGAAGCGGGCGACCGCTCCGCGACCGTGACGGCGGGCTGGGCGCGCGCGGCGGCGTTGTCCGGCGACCTCGACACCGCGCTGCGGCTCGGTGACGGGATGCTCGGCGCCCCCGACGCGGAAACCCGCGCGGCGGGCGCGGAGATCGCGGCGACCGTGCTGGCCCACCGCGGCGAACTGGCCCGCAGCGCCGAGCTGTACCACTGGGCGGGCCGCGCCGACGCGTTCTCGGCCACGGCGCTGCTCGGGACGGGCGACCTCGAGGGCGCCCGGCGTCTCCTCGACTCCCCCACCCCGGGCGTCGCACCGACGCTGTTCGCCGGCGCGGCCACCCGGATGGCCCGCGGCATCGTGGATTCGGTGTCCGGCTGCGCGACGGAGACGTTGTCGACGCTGCTGGGCGCGGCCACGATGCTGGAGCCGGCCCTGGGCGGCATGCTGCTGCCGGACAGCCCGGCGGCGCTGGCCGCGCTCGTCGCGCTGCACACCGGCGAGCTGGCGCTGGCGGAGTCCGTGCTCACCCGCGCACTGGACGGCGGCACCGGCGGCGACCTGCTGGCCGTGCGGCACCGGTTGCTGCTGGGCTGGGTCGCGATGACGGCGGGCGACCTCGCGACGGCCGCGGAACACCGCGACGCCGTAGCGGACCGCGCGTTGGAAGCGCGCGACGAGCTGTTCTTCGCGACGCTGGAGCTCGGCTTGGCGCGGCGGGCGAGCGACCTGGTCGGGCTGCAGCGGTCGTGGAACCGGGCGTACCAGGCCTCGATGCGGCAGCAGACGGACCTGTTCACGTTGCTCCCGCTGGGCGAGCTGGCGATCGCCGCGGCCCGCACGGGAGCGTTCGCCAAGCTGTCGGGCCAGTTCGAGCGCGCCCACACGCTGCTGGCCCGCCTCGGCGAGCCTCCACTGTGGACGGTTTCGCTGGTCTGGCACGAGTTGCACGCGGCGATCACGGTGGAGGACGCGGACGCGGTCAAGGCCCACTTGGCAACGTTGACAACGCACGCCCACTGCGGCCGCTACCCCCGCGCCCTGGCCACGGCGGCCCAGGGCTGGCTGGCGGTACTGGGTGGCTCGGCCGACCCGGCCACGATCTCCGCAGCGGCAGCCGAGCTGCACGACCTGGGCCTGCGCTGGGACGCGGCCCGCTTGGCCGGCCAGGCGGCGATCCGCACGTCCGACCGCAAGGCCATGGTCCAGCTCCTGGAGGCGGCCCGCCAGTTCCAGGGAACGGCGGCCCGCCGAGAACCGGGCGCGTCCGCGGAGCCGGCGGCGGGAGCGGGCTTGGCGGCGTTGAGCGAGCGCGAGCTGGAAGTGGCCCGGCTGGTGGTGGAGGGGCTGACGTACAAGCAGGCGGGCAGCAAGTTGTTCATTTCCGGGAAGACGGTGGAGCACCACATGGCGCGGATCCGGGGGAAGCTCGGGGCGGCGGATCGGCGGGAGCTGCTGGCTACGCTGCGGGAGTTGCTGGCACGCCCGGATGCGCCTTAGCCGGCCCCTTGTGTGGCTCCCGGGAATGCTAGCCACGATTGGGTGTTCAGGAGCCGCAGCCACTCGCTTGCGTGCCTGAGCGCCGCGGACGTGGAGACGTCCGCGAGGTAGTTGGGGGCCCGCCTGCTAGAGGTGACTGACCCCGTACCGTCATGCCGGTACGCACAGGGGACGGCTGATCCTGCGGTCGAACGGCCCGCTGCACGGCAGGGCGGAGCCGAGCCGACCGCCGGCTGCCGTTTCCAGGCCGGGCGATCAGCTCGGCGTATGCACCACGGACGGGCCCCAACCGACCCCGATCCAGCCCCCGCCCTCTCCGGCAGGGTTCCGGCAAAGTCGTCGTGCTGCTTAGGTGGGTGTTCCGAGCAGGGTGAGGGCTTGGGCGGTGTGGCGGAGCACTTTGGTGATGCTGGTATATCCAGCTTGTCGGTGTGCGCTGGTGGCGAGGTTGCGGAGGCTCGCCAGGGCTCGGGGTCCGGTGCCGATTCGGGATTGGTCTTCGTTGTAGGTGACGTCGCCGACCCGGTGATGTTTGTCTTCGCTGCAACCAGGCCAGAAGACTTTGCCGGAACCCCGCCCTCTCCGGGGGGGGCGTCCCCAGGTCCAGTCTATCGGGGGTGGGCGACAAAATGGCGGGAAAGGCGATTGGCGGGCCTCGTTGTCCACATCGGAGTCCGGCTGTGGACAACGAGGTCCGGTTGCTCAGGCGGCCGCCGTTGTTGCGGTGAAACTGGCCGCTGGGCCGGTTCCTGTTGCCGTTACCGCGGCCACCGTGAACGTGTACGTCGTTGCCGGGTTCAGGCCGTCCACCACTCTCGTCATTCCCTTGGTCGTTGGCTGCGTTACCAGGGCGTCGCGGCCCTGCACCGGGATTGTGCGGCCGTCCGAGATCGTCAGTACGTAGGCCAACACCGGGGTGTCGCCCGCTGTGGTTGGGGGGTTCCAGCGGATTGAGGCCGCGTTTGTGCTCGGGAGTGCGCGGGCGCTCGTCGGGATTCCGGGTAGTGCTCCGGATTTCGGGCCCGGTGTCACCGGTGCCGCGGGCAGCGAGGGCTCGCTCGTGCCGAATGCGTTGCGGGCCGCGACTGTCAGCGTGTACAGCGTTCCGTCCGTCAGTCCGGGCACTTCGGCGTACGCGCGCTTGGCGAAGTCGGCCGCGGTTACCGTTGCCGTATACGTGCGGCCGCCGCCTGATGCCGTCAGGACGTAATCCGTCACTGGTGCGTTGTTGAACGCGAATGTCGGGTTCCAAGTTGCGTACAACTTTCCCGCGACGGCGAACGTGGCCACCCGGGATGGGGCTTCGGCCGGTGCGCGACCGCCGATCTGCTGGGTGAGGAGCTTGCGGTACGGCGGTTCCAGGCCCGCGTTCGCCACGATCGTGGGCGGGGCGTCCGCCGGGTGGGCGAGGAGCTGGTTGCCGCGGGTGATCGCGCCCTTGTCCGTCTTGTCGCGGTCGCCCTGCTGCCAGAAGTTGCCCTCGATCAGTGTCGGGTCGTTGTTGCCCAGGTCGTCGCGGTAGTCGACGTGCACCGTGCCGACGTTGGCGTACGCCATGTTGTAGAGGACGTTTCCACGGACCGTCTCGTACGTGTTGCCGTTGTCGGTGTACACACCCTTGCCCAGGCCCCACTGGTCGTGGATGACGTTGCCCGTCACCTTTTCGCCGTCGTCCAGCGAGCTGCCGGTGATGCCTTGCGTGTATACGCCGCCGCCGTCGTCGAGCATCTGCATGTAGTCGAAGATCAGGTTGTCCGAAACGACGTTGTCGTGCGAGAGGTTCGGCGTCGCGGGGCGCTTGATCTTGTCCGGCCAGCCGCCCCAGCCCAGTGAGATCGCCGAGTAGCCGACGTGGTCTATTTGGTTGTGGGAAATGGTGTTCCGCACGGTGTAGCCGTCGACGATCGGGACGCCGCCGTGGAATTCGCGCGGCAGGCCGTACAGGTGGTTGTTCGTGACCTGGACGTCCCGGACGACATCTTCGTCGGTGTTCGTGACCGGCTTGTCGACGCCACCGATCTGCACGCCGTTGCCGGAGATGTCGGTGAAGACGTCGCCGCGCACCTGGGACTCCTTGGTGCCGTCGACCAGATCGAGCCCGGCGCCGCCGAGGTGGGCGAACACGCTGTCGCTGAATTCGACGCGCCGGCCGTGCGAAACGGAGACGTTGGCGGGTTCCCGCGTCCATGACGCGTACGGGCAGGTGCCGCCGGGCACGAACTGGCACAAGCCCTGAACGGCCCAGCCGTCGGCGCCGGTGATGGTGTACCCGGCCTGGATTTCCGAGAAGCCCTCGGGCGACGACGGCGTCAGCCAGGTCGCGTAGGAGTAGCGCAGGCCCCGGAACGCGACGTCGTGGAGGCCCCGGGCGTCGAGCAGCTTCTCCAGCACCGGCACTTCGACGTCCGCGCGGCGCAGGTCCTGGCCCGGCTTCGGCAGGTAGTAGACGACGTGCGCGGACCGGTCGAGGTACCACTCGCCCGGCGTGTCGAGCAGCTCGAACGCGTTCTCGGCGTAGGTCGGGTGCCGCCCGTTGGTGAGGTCGGCGGGCCCGACCATGTTGACGCTGCGGCCGGGGATGTCCGGGAACAGCACGCGTTTCGTCGAGTTGTCCCAGCACGGGTCGGCCATGGTGATCGTCGTGCCTTCGGCGGCGGCGAGCGGGCAACGCGGTTCGGTCCACTGGCCGAGGCCGTCGCGCTGGACGTTCCACAGCGCCTCGCCCGCGACGTACACGAACTCGACGTCCTTGGGGTTGCGCCAGTGGGCGAGCGTGTCGGCGCTCGCGGTGTAGCCGCTGGCGGTGGCCTTGACGGTCACCGGCAGGGGGCCGCGAGCCCGTTGCTCGCGCACGCCGTCGACGTAGAGCTGCCGGGTGTTGCCGAGCCCGGCGGGCGCGGGCGCGGCGAACAGCCCGGGACGGCCCGGCACCGGGCGCCAGCCGGTGACCCGGACGCCGCCGTTCAGCTCGGTGTCGCCGCTGCCTTGCCAGATGACGCGGTGGCCGTTGCCGCCGGAGTCCCTCGCGTCGAGCCGCAGCGGGGCCGCCAGCCGGAAGACCCCGGGCGCGAGGTGCACGGTGAGGTCCCGCGTGAGGTGCGGCGCGCGTTGCCGCACGAGGTCGCGGGCCCGGTCGAGGGTCCGGACGGGGTGACCGGCGGTACCGGGCGCCCGGTCGGAGCCGTCGGGCGAGACGTAGACGTCCTGGTTGGCGGCCTCGGGCGCGGCCGCGGCCACCGGACCGGTGGCGAGCAGCGCCCCCACGCCGAGGAGAACGGTCACCACGGTGCGGCGCCGCGTCGAGCCCCACTTGGTCAGCATGAAGGAAAGATAGGATCTCTCATGCCGGATGTCGACAATTTCCCGCTCATCGGGGCACGGCGTCGGTTATTCATCGGATGCTTGTGGGGCGGGTCCGGGAGGTCTGGGCAGTTACCGGGACCTCCGCCGCGCGGTGCTGCTCGGCGGGTCAGTCGCGGCTGGGGCCGAAGCGTTCCGTGCGGATGCGGTGCGGGTCGTGGCCGAGGGCGACCAGGATGTCCGCCACCGTTTCCACGAAGCCCGTCGGGCCGCACACGAAGCAGGAGGCGCCGAACTCGGCCGGCCAGCCCGCCGTGTTGATCGTGGCCACGTCGATGCGGCGGGGAATTCCCGCGCGGCCTTCGGGCAGCTCGCGGGTGTACACGTACGTCACGTCCACGCCCGCCACCGGCGTGCGCAGCTCGTCCGCGTAGTACAGCTCCGCCGGGGTGCGCAGCGAATAGATCAGCTTGAACGGCGTGCGGACGCCCGCCGCGCGGCGGGCGCGGATCATCGCCATCAGCGGGACGATCCCCGAGCCGCCCGCGATCAGGAGGACCGGGGCCGGGTCCGCGGGCCGCCAGGCGAACCAGCCGCCGATCGGGCCGCGGATCTCGACTGGGTCACCGATGGCGTACGGGCCCGTGAGGTGCTCGGACACCTCGCCGTCGGCGACGCGCTGGACCGTCAGCTCCACCCGGTCGCCGTCCGCCGGCGCGGCGAGGGAGTAGCTGCGCTGCGCGCGGTAGCCGTCCGCGGCGGTGAGCCGGACGTCGACGTGCTGGCCCGCCAGGTGCCCCGGCCAGCCGGGCAGGTCGAAGACGAGCGTGCGCGCCGTCGGCGTCTCGTCACGGAATTCGGCCAGGCGGGCGACCCGCCAGGCTAGTCGCCCTGATACCGCTGTTCGCGCCATGGATCCCCGTAGTCGTGGTAGCCGGCGTTTTCCCAGAAGCCCGGCTCGTCGCGGGTCTTCAGCTCCAGCCCGCGGACCCACTTCGCGGACTTCCAGAAGTACAGGTGCGGCACGAGCAGCCGCGCCGGACCGCCGTGTTCGGGGGTCAGCGGCTGGCCGCCGTACTCGTAGGCGATCCAGGCCTGGCCGTCGAGCAGGTCGGCCAGCGGCAGGTTCGTCGTGTACCCGCCGTACGCGTGCACCATGACGTAGTCGGCCTCGGTGGCGAGCCCGCCGACGAGGGTGTCGACCGAGACGCCGCGCCAGCGGGTGTCCAGTTTGGACCACTGGGTGACGCAGTGGATGTCCACTGTGGGCTTCTCGCTGGGCAGCGCCATCAGCTCGGCCCAGCTCCAGGTGTGCTTGTCCCCCGTCTCGGTGGTGACGGTGAACTCCCACGTCTCGGTGCGCACGCGCGGGGTCGGGCCCGCCGACAGCACCGGGAAGTCCTCGGCGAGGTATTGCCCCGGCGGCAGCCGCGGGTTGCCGCTGCGGGCGCGGCCCTGGAAACCCGGCGTCACGACACCCATGCGGCACTCCCTTCGGCGATCGCGACGAGCCTACGCCCGGACCCGCAGCCCGAGCGACGTGACGAGCACCGCAGCCTGTTCGGGTGACACGATCGCCCCGGTCAGCTCGGCGTTCAGCGGGTCGAGCGCCGAGAGGTCACTGCCGCGCAGCTCGGCCTTCGGCAGCTTGACGGCGTGCAGCACCGCCCCGGACAGGTCGACGTCGGCGAAGGTCGCGCCGCCGCAGTTCGCTCCGGTGAGGTCGGCTTCCCGCATCCGGACCCCCTGGAAGGTGACCGCCCGCAGGTCGGCGCCCGCGAGCCCGGCGAACGACCAGTCCCCGCCGGTGACCCGCAGCGGCCGCAGCTCGCACTCGGTGAACGTGGCGCCGACGAACTTGCACCCGGTGAACTCGGCGTCGAAGAAGTTGCACCGCTTGAAGGTGCAGCCGGTGAAGGCCGAGTCCGTGTGCCGCGACGCGTTGAAGCGCACGTTGCCGAACACGCAGTCGGTGAACACCGAGTTCAGCGTGACCGCCTCGGAGAGGTCGGTCTCGTGGAACTCGCAGCGCACGTAGTGCCGGCCGGTGAGCTCCGCGCCGTACCAGTCGTCGCGGACGAACCGCTGCTCCTCTTGCGTGGCCTCGGACATGCCGCCAGGCTAGCGGCAGTTCCGATGCCGGAGGGACCGCGCATGCTCGACGCCGATGACGTCCGCCGGGCCGTGCCGATGCCGGCCGCCGTCTACGCGGTGCGCGAGGCGTTCCTCGACCTCGCCGCCGGGCATTTCGTGGTGCCGCAACGGTTGTCGTTCGCGGGAGCCACGACGCTCGTGATGACCGCCTGCCACACGCCGTCCTCGACGACCGTCGTGAAGACGCTCAACCTGGTGCCCGGCCGCACGCCGATGATCCTGGGCACGCTGGTGTGGAACACGGCCGAAGGTCAGGTGGTCGCCGACGCCGTCGAGGTGACCACCCTGCGCACCGGCGCGGTGTCCGGCGTGGCCACGGACCTGCTCGCCCCGCCGTCGGCGAGCCGCTTGGCCCTGCTCGGCACCGGCGCGCAGGCCGCCGACCAGGTCCGTGCCGTGGCGGCGGTGCGTCCGGTGCGCCGCGTGGCTGTGTTCGGACGGGACCCCTTGCGCACTTCGGGGTTCGCGGAGCGGTTGCGGGCCGAGTTCCCGGAGGTGGCGGTGCGGGTGGCTGCGAGCGCCGCGGACGCGGTGTCCGATGCGGAGGTCGTCTGTTGTGCTACTTCGTCGAGTACTCCTCTCTTCGCGGTGGATGACTTGCCTGCTCGGGTGCACGTCAACGCGATCGGGTCTTACCTGCCTTCCATGCGGGAACTGCCCGCCGAGCTGCTCGCCACCGCGGGGTGTGTGGTGGTGGACCAGGTCGGTGCCGCGCTCGAGGAGGCCGGGGAAGTGATCCACGCGGTGGCGACCGGAGTGCTGGACGTTGGTGAGCTGATCGAGCTGGGGGTCGGCTTTGGGGACGCCGCCGGTGGTTCGGGGGCGGACCGTGTTCAAGTCGGTTGGGCTTGCTGTTCAGGACTGGGCCGTGGGCCGGCTGCTCGGTGAGGCCGTGATGCGCCGCTGAGACCAGCCGATCGGGGGCGCTGAGCCGACTGGAGGCGCCGCTGAGTGCGCCAGCGCCCGGACCGGGCCGCCGCCGAGCGGTCCCGGCAAGGACTGTGGTGGAGCTGTTGACGGACGCACGGGCCCACGGACAGTGCTGTGGCGAGTTCGCGTGGGCGAGACGGGTTCAAGTTGGTTGGGCTTGCTGTGCAGGACTGGGCTGTGGGCCGGCTGCTCGGTGAAACTTCGGTGCGCCGTTAGGTGTAGGACCGGGCAGGGTGGTTATTCGCATGAGGAGAGGCCGACTGCTCCAGACTTCGGAGCCGACCGCGGTCCTCGCTGAGGAGCCTTTCCAGGCTTCGGCAGCACCCAGGCGGGCGGGCACCGAGGGGGTTCCGACCCGTCACCACCTGTGCCAGGCAGGCCGCGGAGAGCAACGGAAGCGGCCGAACGGCGCAATCTGGGCTTCAGGGCGTTTGATCAGTCACCCGATCCGGGAATTTTCGCGGCATGTCTCCTTGGCGAACCACCACCAGACGGAACACGGCCGTGCGGGTCATCACGGCGATCGGCGCGATCTTCGCGGGGATCGAAGTTCTCTACATGATCATGGTGCTCGCCGGCGCGAACGCCGGCAACGCCTTCTTCCAGTTCATCAAGTCACTGGCGGTTCCTCTCGCCCTGTTCTGGCCTGGCCTCTTCCCGGTGGACAGCCCCAGCCTGGCCGTCATCCTCGACTACGGCCTGGCCGCGGTGTTCTGGCTGGTCGTCACCGGCATCATCGCCCGCTTCGCGGGCCGGTGACCGGAGGCGATCCGCTGCCCTGGCCGGGAACCACCCGCCGTCGCCGCCGCCGGTGTCCGTGGGCGACACTGGACGGATGAGCGACGGCAGGTGGTTCGACGGCTGGTCACCGTGGCCCGAGCTGGCCGGGTTGGCCGCGGCCGGGCGTTCGCTGCTGCCGAACGTCCCGGTCACGCCGGCCGCCTTGGTGCGCACCGTCACCGAACAGCTCGTCGGCCGCCGGCTGACCGCGAAGGTGGGTGACCGCGAAGTCGGCCTCACCCTCGCCGCGCTCGACTACCCCGCCGACAGCCTCCGGCTGGCCACCGGCCGCCTCGGCGACGTCCGGATCGTCGCCGAGGACGTCGACTGGCCCGAGCCCGAAGACGGCGGCCGCATTCCCCTGCGCCGCGTCACCGTGCTCGCCGAAGACGTCCGCCTCCGCTCGCTGCCCACGCCGGCCGCCAACCCCGCGCGGGTGCAGCTGGCGATCGCTGTCTCCGCCGACGTGCTGCGGGACCGGGTGGCGAAAGCCCGCCCCGGGATCGTCGCCAGCCCGGCCGACGGTGGCCTGCTGCGGATCCACTGGGCCAAGCGACCGCACTGGGGCCACCTGACCCTCCGCCCGCAGGTGGCGGCCGACGGCGTGCTGCTCGTGCCGCAGACCCTCCACATCGGACAGCGGCAGCTCCGGCTACCCCGCCGCTTCCGCCCCATCGTGCTTCCCCTGCCGGAACTCCCGCGCGGGCTGAAACTGACGAAGGTGGAGCCGCGGCACGACGAACTCGTGCTGCACACAGTGGCGGAGGAATGGCCGGAGCGCCTTTCCCGCATTCCCCTGCCGGACCTGCTGAGCTGGCTGACCACCGCGGCCATGACCCTGACCCTGCCGAAACTCGGTACGCGTCCATAGCTCCCCCTTCGCCGAAGTAAGCCAATATAGGCTCACAACAGCCAAGTTACTCGAACGCGCGTTCGAACACATCACTCACAAGGGTACATCCGAAAACCGTTGCCAGGCAAGGAAACCGGGAACCAGGTGCCCGAGGCCCACTCGACGTCACCCCAGGCCGCCCGCTCTTCGGCACGCGGGTCGAGCACCAGGTCCGTGTCCTCCCGGAACACCATGACCGGCCGAAGTTCCGGCCCGTACAACGGCCATTCGGGCCCATCGGCGGACGCGACGCCGTCCCGCACGAACCCCGCCCAGCAGCGGTGGATGAGCAGCGCCGCCCGCTCGCGCGCCGGGTTCACGGCGGTCCCCTGCGCGGCCAGCGGCAGCGGAACCTTCCACGCCATCGTGGTTTCCGTCCCGTGGCCGCCGTCGAGCTGCTCCGGCACCCCGGGCGCGGCGATGTCGATCCGGTACCGGTAAACGGGCGCGTGCGCGGACTGGGCGTCGGCGAGCCGCTGCGTCGGAATGCCGTAGCGCTCGTCGCCCATCGCGGCGATCCGCGCGGCTTTGAGGTCCGGAACCCGGCGGAGGTAGGTCTCGAGCAGCCGCGAAGCACCCGCCTCGCCGAGGATGCCCGTGAGCACTTCGGAAGCCGGCGCGGTGGCGACGTCGTCGCCGAGCATCATCGCGTACGTGCTGCCTTCGTTGCTGTTGCAGCCGATCAGCAGCGGTACCCCGGCCGCGCTCCCCCGCCGGATCGGCGCGATCGGCACCTCGGGCAGCACGCGCGGGTGCAACGTCGGGCGCCACAGCCACAACGCCTGGAACCCGCTCAGGATCCGTTCCTGCGCCTCGACGAACTCCTTGGCGGGCAACGCCCGCAACGCTGCGGGGTCGTGGCAGCCGACCTCGTCCAGCAGCCGACGCGCCAGGGCCGTCCCCGCTTCCGGCGTCGCCACGTGGTCCGCGCCGCCGGAACTGCTGATCGCACGCGCGAACAGCCCCGCACCCAGCGGGCTGCCCATCAGGTTCCCGACGCTCTTCGCACCGGCCGAAACGCCGTAGACGGTGATCCGCGCCGGGTCCCCGCCGAACGCGGAGATGTTGCGGCGCACCCACTTCAGGGCCTCGACCTGGTCCAGGAACCCGCACACCCCGGCGTCCGGTTCGGCCGAACCGAAGATCCCGCCGAGGTGCAGGAAGCCGAGCGAACCGAGCCGGTAGTTGATGGTGACCACGACGATCCCGGCGCGCGCGAACTCCTCCCCGTCGCCCAGCTGCTCGCCGTGGCCGACGCGGTACCCGCCGCCGTGCAGCCAGAACAGCACCGGCCAGCCGCGCTCCGGCGCGGGCCCCTCGGGCGTGCAGACGTTGAGGTACAGGCAGTCCTCGTCGCACACCGCGGCCGGGTTCATCGGGTCGGGCGACTGCATCGCGTGCGGCCCGTACTCCGTCGTGACGTGCACGCCACCGGACAACGCGGGCGGCTGCGGCGCCTTCCACCGCAGCTCGCCGACCGGCGGACGCGCGTACGGGATCCCGCGCCAGACGCGGACGCCCTCGCCCGCCAGCCCCACCAGCGCCCCGAGTTCGGTCGTGACCGTCGGGACGGCAGCCATCAGAGCGAGGCCTGCTCGACCGTCGGCAGGCAGACCTCGAACCGGGTGTTCCTCGGCTCCGACTCGACGCGCAGGTCGCCCTGGTGGCGTTCGACGACGATCTTCCACGAGATGTCCAGGCCCAGCCCGGTGCCCTCGCCGACCGGCTTGGTCGTGAAGAACGGCTCGAAGATCCGCGGCTTGATGTCCGCGGGGATGCCCGGGCCGGTATCGCCGATTTCCACGCGGACCTGCTCGTTCTCACCCCACGTCCGCAGCGTCAGCGTGCCCTCGCCCTGCATCGCGCCGAGGGCGTTGTCGATGATGTTCGTCCAGACCTGGTTCAGCTCAGCCGGGTACGCCGGGATCTTCGGCAGGTCGCGGTCGTACTCCTTGACGACGCGGATCCCGGCGCCGAGCTTGCCGGACAGCATCACCAGCGTGGAGTCGAGGCCGTCGTGGACGTCGACCCACTGGTGCGGCGCCCGGTCCATCTGCGAGTACTGCTTGGCCTTGCCGACCAGCGCGGAGATCCGCGTGGTGGAGTCCTCGATCTCGCCCATCAGCATCTCGGTCTCGAGCGCGTAGGCGAGCCAGCGGACGGCACCGTCGATGAGGGAGTCGCCGACCTGCTCCAGCACGCTGTCCAGGTCGGCCGTGGTCAGCCCGGCGCGGACGTAGATGTCGGCGAGGTCCCAGCCGCCGTCGATGCCGCGGTCCTCGAACCAGTCGCCGATCTCGTCCTCGCGGTCGGCCTGCTGCATCGCGGTCAGCTTCTCGGCCTGCGCGACCTGCTTGACCAGGCGTTCCTGGACGTCGATGAGCTGGTAGAGCAGCTCGGGTTCGATGTCCTTCTTGGCCAGGAAGGCGAGCTTGTGCCGCATCCCGGCGACGCGTTCGCGCAGGGCGGACGTCGCCCGGACGGCGGCCGCGGCCGGGTTGTTCAGCTCGTGCGTCAGGCCGGCCGACAGCTCGCCCAGCGCCAGCAGACGGCGGCGCGACCCGATCACCGTGTCGCTGTTGCGCCAGCCGAGGTACATGCCCTCGAGCAGGTGCGTCGCCATCGGGAACCACCGGCGGAACTCGAAGGAGAACTCCTTCGAGGGCAGCGTCAGGAACGTGACGTCGGACAGCGCGCGCACCGTGGTGTTGTAGGTGTGCTCGCTCTCCTGGTGCACGAAGAACTGCGTCGCGCCGAAGTAGGCTCCGCGCTGGTCGGACCGGTTGGTCTCCACCTCCGTGCCGCTGACCAGCCGCGTCATCCGGATCGCGCCGTTCAGCAGGACGTAGAAGCAGGTCGCCTCGCCGCCCTCGCTGATGACGGTGGAGTCGGCCGCGTACTCCTCGAGCACGGCGTTGCCGGCGATCCAGTCCAGCTGGTCTTCGGATAGGTGTTCGAAAAGGAAGAGCCCGCGAAGCTCTTCCCGCGGCAGTGCGCTCATTGTTCCTCCAGGTACCGGTGTACCAGCGTCACGGCCATCGCGCCTTCGCCGACCGCGGAGGCCACCCGCTTGACCGACTGCGACCGCACGTCACCGGCCACGAACACGCCCGGGATCGACGACTCGAGGTAGTGCGGATCGCGGTCGAGTGGCCAGCCGGCCGGCCGCTGCCCGGCCGAGACCAGGTCGGGCCCGGTGCAGACGAAGCCGTGGTCGTCGCGGCGGATCGCGTCGCCGAGCCAGTCGGTGCGCGGGGCGGCGCCGATGAAGATGAACAGGTGGCCGGAGTCGACCGTCTCGGTGACGCCGTTCTCGCAGAGCGTGATCCGCTCGAGGTGCCCGTCGCCGTGGACCTGCTTGACCGTGGTGTGCGTGCGGACGTGGATGTTGTCGATGCCGGCGATCTGCTCGATCAGGTAGTGCGACATCGACGCTTCCAGGGACTCGCCGCGCACCAGGATCGTGACGTCGCTGGCGTGCCGGGAGAAGAACACCGCGGCCTGGCCGGCGGAGTTGGCGCCGCCGACGATGTAGACGTGCTCGCCCTTGCACTCGGGCGCCTCGGTCGCGGCCGAGCCGTAGTAGACGCCGCGGCCGGTGAGCTCCTCGACGCCCTCGGCGTCCAGCGCGCGGTAGTTGACGCCGCTGGCGAGGATCACCGAATGCGCGGCGATCTCGGTGCCGTCGCCGAAGGTGACCACCCGCGACGAGCCGCGGGCCTCCAGGCCGACGACGTCCCGCGCGGTCAGCACCTCGGCGCCGAACTTCTGCGCCTGCCGCCGGGCCCGGTCGGTCAGCTGCGCGCCCGACACGCCGTCCGGGAAGCCGAGGTAGTTCTCGATGCGCGAGCTCGTGCCGGCCTGCCCGCCGGTCGCCTTCTTCTCGACCAGGACCGTGCGCAGGCCTTCGGAGGCGCCGTACACCGCGGCGCCGAGGCCGGCGGGGCCGCCGCCGATGACGACGAGGTCGTAGAACTCCTGCGCCGGCCGGGTCGACAAACCGACCGCGTCGGCGATCTCGCTGCCGGACGGGTTCTTCAGGACGGTGCCGCCGGGCGTGACGACCACCGGGATGTCCTTGTCGGTCGCCTCCGCCGCCTGCAGGATCCGGCCGCCCTCGTCGTCGTCGACCGAGTACCAGCGGTACGGGACCGCGTTGCGCGCGAGGAAGTCGCGCAGGTGGAACGACGGCGAGTTGTACCGGTGGCCGATGAGCTTGACCTCCTCGACCGGCCGGTCGCCGACCGCCTTCCAGGTCTCGACCAGCGCGTCGATCACCGGGTAGAGCTTCTCCTCCGGCGGGTCCCACGGCTTGAGCAGGTAGTGGTCGACGTCGACGACGTTGATCGCCTGGATCGCGGCGTCGGTGTCGGCGTAGGCGGTCAGCAGGGCGCGGCGGGCGTGCGGGAACAGGTCCATCGCCTTCTCGAGGAAGGCGATCCCGTCCATCTGCGGCATCCGGTAGTCGGCGAGGATCGCCGCGACGGCGTCGCCGCGCAGCTTGATCTCGCGCAGCGCGTCGAGGGCGTCCGCGCCGGAGTCGGCGCGGATGACGCGGTAGTCCTTGCCGTAGCGCCGCCGCAGGTCACGGGCGACCGAGCGGGACACGGCGGGATCGTCGTCGACGGTCATCAGGATCGGCTGGCTCACGAAGTGCAGCCTACGGCGCGCGGCGCCCCGCTGGCGAAGAACGTCTTTTCGGTACCTGGACCCGCTCCAGGTCCTGGGCCACGACGATCTCGCCGTCGAACTCGGCGCGCGCTTCGGCTTCGAAGCGCTCCGGATCGGGGTAGCGCTGCGAGAAGTGGGTCAGGACGAGCTGCCGGACGCCGGACTCGGCGGCGACCCGCGCGGCCTGCCGGGCGGTCAGGTGGCCGAAGTCTTCCGCCAAGGAGCTGTCCTCGGCCAGGAACGTCGACTCGATCACGAGCGTGTCGGCGTTTTCGCTGAGGGCGTACACCGCGTCGCACAGGCGGGTGTCCATCACGAACGCGAACCGCTGGCCGGGTCGCGGTGTGCTGACGTCCTCCAGCCTCGTGGTTCCCAGGCGGCCGGCACGCTGGAGCTTGCCGACGTCCGGGCCCGCGATGCCGTGTGCGCGCAGTTCCTCCGGCAGCATCGTGCGGCCGTCCGGCTCGACCAGGCGGTAGCCGAACGCCTCGACGGGGTGGCTCAGGCGCCGGGCCTCGAGGGTGAACCTGCCGGCGGCGATCGGGCCGTCCTCGGCGATCGGGTGTTCCTGCAGGTCGGCCTGCTCGTAGAACGCCGTCGCGTGCCGCATCCGCGCGAAGTAGTGCGCGCCGGATGCCGGGAAGTGCGCGTGGACCGGGTGCGGCACCTTGTCCAGCGACAGCCGCTGGATCACCCCGGGCAGGCCGAGGCTGTGGTCGCCGTGGAAGTGCGTGACGCAGATCCGCGTGATGTCCGTGGCGGCCACGCCCGCCCGCAGCATCTGGCGCTGGGTGCCTTCGCCGGGGTCGAAGAGGAGGCCCTCGCCGTCCCAGCGCAGGAGGTAGCCGTTCTGGTTGCGGTGGCGCGTGGGCACCTGACTCGCGGTGCCCAGCACCACCAGTTCGCGGGTCGACACCCTCGCACGGTACTCAGGCGGCCGGGGTCGTGCTCCCCAGTTTCCGCAGCCGGAAGGCCAGCACCAGCAGCACGATCCCGTAGAGGAGGGCGTAGATCCCGACGAGCAGCGCGATGCCGTACGCGCCCGCGATGGGGTTGATGACGATGAGGACGCCGGCGAGCACGGAGATCGCGCCGGCCGCGATGAGGAACGCCTCGCCCTTGATCTGCTTGCGCAGCCGGACCGCGGCGGCGATCTCGGCGATGCCGGTGATGATCGCCCAGAAGCCGACCAGCAGCGCCAGCAGCAGGACGGTGATGCCGGGCCAGACCAGGACGAGGACCCCGGCGACGATGCCGAGCGCGCCGAGGACGCCGTAGGCCACCCGGTGGCCGGTGTCACCCGGGCGGAACGCCTGCATCAGGCCGCCGATGCCGTCGATGATCGCGTACACGCCGTACAGGACGGCCAGCACGAGGACGGTGGCGCCGGGCCAGATCAGCGCGAAGAGCCCGAAGAGCACGGCGAACACACCGCGGACGGCCACCAGCGGCCAGGCCCTGCGGGGTTCGACGACGGTGAACGCTGCGAAAGAGGTCATCTGCCGCTCCCGGATCGATTGGGGACCTCAGTTTGCGACGTTTACCCCCGTCCGGCTTCCGGAACACCCCGTTCGGGGTATTCCACAAAGGACCGGCGTGCGCCGCGGCCGCCACCACGGCGCACGCCGGTGATTCAGGGGTAACTCACCAGGTTGACGGCCTTGGTGCCCGACGGCGTCGCCGGTCCCGTGTTGTTGATCACGTGCGTGATGGTGCCCTGGTAGTTGAGCGACACGGTCACCATGTCGTGAAACCGGACACCCGGCGTGTTCGGCGCCTCGTACGCGTGCGCGCTGGCGACCGACGGGTTGGTGCTGAAGTAGCAGTAGCTGCCCAGCCCCCACGCTTCGTGGCTGGTGACGTTCGGGCCGACTTTGTAGGCGGAGAAGCCCGGCGTCGAGCCGTTCATCCAGCTGGCCTGGTCGGGCACGTCGTAGGGCATCTCGTTCTGGAAGAAGTAGGTCCGGCCGCCGTTGCCGTTCCAGACCACCTGCGTCTTCTGGTAGTGCTCGACGAAGAGGCCGTACATCGTCACGTTGTTGCCGTTGACGGTGAGCCCGTTGTCCGCCGTGTTGGTGGTCCAGCCGACGTAGGCGTTGCTGGCGGCGTGGTCGGCGCGCCAGATCCACATGTGGTCGCCGATGACGTTGTTGCTGTTGACGACCAGGCTGTTCGTCGCCTTCCCGACGGCGGCGCCGCCGATCCGGAAGAAGACGTCGTGCAGCGACGTCGGGTTCGCCGTGTGGTCCGCGGCCGATCCGGCCGGGCCGACCTGCATGAGGGTGTTCGAGTTGGTCGTGCCGGCGTCGATCAGCAGGCCGGCGACCTTGACGCCGTCGACGTCGTCGACGGTCATCGCGGTGACGCCGTTGTCCGGGACCAGCGTGGCGATGCCGAGCCCGAGCACGACGGTGTCCGGACGGGTGACGTGCAGCGCCTGGTTCAGGTGGTAGACACCGGGCGTGACCAGCAGGTTCTTCCCGGCGGCGAGCGCGGCGTTCAGGTCCGCGGCGGTGGCGCCGGGCTTGGCGATGTAGAACTGGTCGATGGACAGCGACGTGCCGGGCGCGGCGCCGTTCGCCCAGCTCGTGCCGGTCGCGTTGGTCTTCACGCTCGGCACGAAGACCTGGTACTTGCCCGCGCCGTCGAGGTAGAGGAACGGCTTCTCGCGGGTCACTGGCGTCTGCGGAACGGTCGTGTAGGGCGGCGACGGGAAGGTGTTGGCCGGGGCGCCCTGGACGCCGGCGAAGACCATGTTCCAGTTCGAGCCGTTCCAGCTGCCGAACTGCGAGTTGCGCGAGATCCACTGCTGCTGCGAGCCGGAGCGGACCTGGCCGTCGATCTTGCTGTCGGAGATCCAGCCGCCGCTGGCCCAGCCGCCGTCGTCGAGCTGCAGGTCGCCGCGGACGTGCATGCGGCGATAGGGCGCGGCCTGGCTGACGGCCCAGCGGTCGGCGCCGCCGGTCGGGTTCACGGACAGGTTCTCCGCGCCCCGCCAGAAGTTCTGGGTGGCGTTCTGCGGCGGGAACCAGTCGGCCTCGACGTGCACGGCACCGTTGACCGTGACGGCGTCGGGGCTCAACCCGAGGCCGAGGACCTGCGTGTAGAAGCCGACGTTGACGTCGTTGGCGTAGGTGCCGGGCTTGAACATGACGGCGTAGCGCTGGCTGCCGAACTGGTTGGTTTCCTGCTGGGAGAAGATGCTGTTCAGCCGGCTCTGGATGGTCGAGCTCGGCATGGAGGGGTCGAAGATCACGACGTTCGGGCCGAAGTCCGGCTGGCCTGGCTGGCTCGTGTTCACGGGGCTCAGCATGAAGGACTGGGCGGCGGTGCCGTTGCAGGTGTACTGCTGGAGCTGCACGTCGCCGGTCGAAGCACCAGGGACATCGAGGCACTTCCCGCTGTTGCGGCTGACGAAGTGGTAGCGGCCGTTGCCTTCGTCGACGGCCTGCCACTGCTGGTTGCCGCCGCCACCGTAGGTCCAGAGCTGGACGAGCCCGCCGTCGGCGGTGGAGACGTCGGTGACATCCCAGGCGGCGGCCGGGTTGGTCCGGGCGTTGACCCGGAAGTAGCCGTCCCCGGTGGCCTGGAACTGCCACTGCTGCGAGGCGGTTTGGTTACAGGAGTACTGCTGGACGACGGTGCCGTCGGCGCTGCCGGCCGCCCGTGCGTCGACGCACTTCCCGCTGTTGGCGGCGGTCACGGTGTACCACCCGTCCGGGGTAACGGCGGCTGCCGCTGTCGTCGCCGTCAGGCATCCGACCAGGACCGACGCTGCTGCCAGCAGCGTGATCACCCGGCGTCTCGTCATCGAAACCTCCTCTGCCGCACGCGCGGCGTCATCGAGAGGTGTGCCCGGAGTTGGAGACGCGGCGTAACGGGCGGGGACCTCGGCGTCACAACCGCGCAAAATGTAACGGCGGCCACAGCGGGGCGTCAATACAGGACTAAAAATAAGGTGTGAATGTGCAGGTCAGGGAGCTGCGGGTGGTTGGGTGAGACTGAGGGGACCCCCGCGTGGAGGGGGTCTGGGCGGCGTGTACTGTATGGGCATACGAGATGCGGAGTTCACCTTCGCCTCGGGGCTATGGCGCAGCTGGTAGCGCACCTCACTGGCAGTGAGGGGGTCAGGGGTTCGAGTCCCCTTAGCTCCACTCTGACGAAACACCGCCCACTGGAACAAAAGTTCCAGGTAGGGCGGTTTTTTCGTTGGGCCGAATCTTGAGATTCGTCAAGTAGAAGTTCAGCTACCGGTCGGTAGCTGGGGCAAAACTGGGGCACCGGCCGGATGGCGGTGAAATGGGGTCACGAAAAGTGCCCCAGCAGCGTCCCCCGGACAGGTGGACGCCAGAGGTTCTTTGCGCGCACCTTCGTGCCATCGGCGGCAAGCTCAGCTCTCTCGGCGAGTCTCGGCTCGAAGCGGTTCGCCGCGCATCACCGCAGTCCTGTCTCTCCGATGCGGCTGGACGGAGTTAGCAGCGACCACGACCCGTCGCTCACTGCGAGGCAGCCATGCAGACCGACGATGAAGCCCTGCGGCGATCCGACCCCGTAGCACTCGAGCCACCGAGCCACTTCCAGCCCGCCAACTCCTACACCGACGAAGCAGGCCAGCTTCTCTACACGCCGGCAGCCGCGGCCGAGCGGCTGACCGTCGGCGAATCCTGGCTCGGCCGCAAAGCAGGGCGGCGCCTCGTCCCCTGCACGTTCGTCGGCAAGCACCTGCGCTTCACCGAAGACGACCTTCGCGCCATCGTCGCCGCTGGCCACCGCGGACCGCGCAACCGCGACCAGACCAGCCGCCCGGGACGCCGCCGTCGTTCTCGTCGCTAGCACCCGTTCAGGCCGCATACCGAGGTTCTTCGCCGAACACGCTTCCCCTCTGTCGCCTACGGAGCGGTCCTGGACACGCACCACCACGCGACCCCCTCACCACAGCGCAGGAGTTCACCGTGCCCTGGACCGAACCGCCGGCGACGACACCTGGCGAGTCCGCTACCGCCGCACCGACGGCACCAAAGGCGCCATCTCCGGCTTCCCCACCGCCGACGCCGCCGACGACCACATCAGCACGATGCTCCACGAACAACGCACCGCAACCTGGATCGACCCCGAAACGGCCGCACTACCATCGCCGAATTCGCCCCCGCCTGGCTCGACTCCCTCGACAACGGCTACCAGATCGCTGATCGAGGACGCCTCTCGTCCGAGGTCATCGCAATAGCGCAATTCAACGGTCTCTCAGTAAGCACCATCGATCACCAGTGAAATCGGTGTGGCCCCCACCCCCCACACAGCTCGGTGGCGAACTTCTGCGTGACGACGTAGTTGCCCTTGCGGTCCTGATCGACGCAGTTCTCCACGTGCATGAACCGCTGGGCAGTTGACGCCGAGGGAGGAAATCAGCCAGACGTTGTGCTTGGCGTCGAAGGCGACGGCGGCGTCGCTGATCTGGCAAGACCTTCGGCAACCCGGTCACCACGGCGACCCGGTTCGCTGGACAAGAACTGGATCGTCTGCGACAACACGACGTCCAGCCCGTTCTTCGGCAACTGCTACACCGAATACGACATCACCAGCTCCGGCGACTCCATCCGCATGAAGACCTCCAGCGACGGCGGCCTCACCTGGGGCCCGGCCCGCGCGACCGGCGACAGCGCCACCGGCCTCGGCGGCCAGCCCGTCGTCCGGCCGAACGGGACCGTCCTCGTGCCCTACCTCTCGCTCAACGACCAGATCCGCTCGTTCCGCTCCATCGACGGCGGCGCCAGCTGGCGTTCCACCGTCCTCGTCTCGAGCATCAGCCACCACGACGCCGCCGGCGGCCTGCGCGAAGAAGCGTTGCCCAGCGCGGAAATCGACAGCGCCGGCACCGCCTACGTCGCCTGGTCCGACTGCCGGTTCCGTTCCGGCTGCCCGAGCAACGACATCGTGCTGAGCAAGTCCACCAGCGAAACCACCTGGGGTGCCCCGACGCGGGTGCCGATCGACGCCACCACCAGCACCGTCGACCACTTCGTGCCCGGCATCGGCATCGACCCGTCGACCTCCGGCGCCAGCGCCCGGATCGGCCTGACCTACTACTTCTACCCCACCGCCAACTGCACCGCCGCCACCTGCCAGCTCGACGTCGGGTTCATCTCCTCCACCAACGGCGGCACCAGCTGGAGCACCGCCACCCAAGTCGCCGGCCCGATGAACCTGTCCTGGATCCCGAACACCTCCCAGGGCCGCATGTTCGGCGACTACATCTCCACCTCGGTCCGGGCCGGCGGCAACGCCTTCCCGGTCGTCCCGATCGCCTCGGCACCGAGCGGCGCGACGTTCAACATGGGCATGTTCGCCCCGACGGGCGGCCTGCCGATCACCGGCGGCGCCCGCCGAACCGCCGAAGCTCCCGTGTCGCCGGCGGCCGCCGCACGATCCGTGCTGACCGCTTTCTGACCGCAGTTCGCTGAGCCTGCGCCCACTTCGCGGAACCGACGTGGGCGCAGGCTCTGGCACGCGACCTGACCACGACGATGTAGCCGGACGACTTTCGGTCGGAGCGGCACGGCCGATGGGCGTCCAGTAGACGACGCCCATCGCGCGGCAGAGCACCTCGTAGTACGCGACGTCCTCGCCAGTGGACGGCCACTGGAGGCGCACGGCGCACGGCGCTTCAGCGGCCGCGGTGAACTGTTCGACGACCTGCTTCGTGTTGCGCGGACCGGCCTCATCCGCGCGGTGGACCGCTACGACCCCGAGCGGGGTGCCGATTTCCTGTCTTTCGCCGTGCCGACCATCATGGGCGAGGTCCGCCCGCGACACCGGCCGGTCGATGCGCGTCCCCCGCGCGTTGAAGGAGCTAAAGCAGATGCTGGGCTAGGCGAGCGCCCACACCGAGCGAGCTGGCCACGCGGAGGCTTACCGCGCGCACTCGATCGACAGCTCCGGCCGAGGCGCCGAGGACCCGGTCACGGTCGCCGGTCAGCTCGCGGTCGAGGATTCCGGGTTTACGCGGTTCGAACCACGTCACCTTGAAGGCCGCGATGGCCACGCTGCCGCGGCAGTCACGAGCGGCAGGCTGCCGCACGTCCAAGTCATGGTCACCGTGGTGCCGGCGGCACTGGTCTCGATCAGGGCCTGATCAGCCAGGCTGTGAATCAGGGGCAGCCCGCGGCCACCCAGGAGGCTGGAGCGGGGAACGGACTGCCACCGGCCGTGGTCGCGGACGGTAACGGTTACGGCGTCACCGTCTCGGCGGGCGTGCAAGGTGAAGGTGCCCAGGCAGTCGGGATAGGCGTGCACAACCACGTTGGCCATCGCTTCGTACACGGCGAGCAGCAGGTCCTGGACTCGGCCGGGAGGCAGGCCGGCGCCGGGGGCCCAGACGGCGAGCTGGTCACGCAGCGGGGCCAGCTGGGCCGGCTCGGCGGGCACGTCCTGGCGCTGCAGATCCGGTGCGGTCGCGGTGTCGTCGGCTGAGCAGGTCATCGCGTGCGGGCTGCGGCGAGCGCGTCCGCGCAGCTGGTGAACACGGGGAGCAGCCGGTCCATCCCGGTCAGGGTGATCGCGCGGTGGGCCAGGCTGTCTTCGGCCGTGACGACCCGCACCGTGGTGTCCTGACTGCCGGTGGTGTGGGCCTGGGCCAGCACCGACAGACCGGAGGAGTCGAGAAAGGTCACCGCGGTCAGGTCGATCACGAGCATCGGAGGTCGGCGGACGAGGGCGGCGGTGACCGCGTCGGCCAATTGCTCGGCGGTGAGCAGATCGACTTCCCCGGCCGCGGCCAGCACCAGTGCGGCCGAGGACTCCTCGGCTCGCAGGGAGATCCGCAAGGCGTCGTCGAGCTGCGTTCGGTCGGCCAGGTCGTCGTTCACCGGCTCATGCCCGCTCTGCTGGCCATTGGCTTCGGTCCTTTCCCTGCGCACACGAACGCCGCGCGGCAGCCACAAGAGACGCTGGCCCGGATGCCCAGGCTTCGGACGAGTCAAACCATGACAGCAAGAAAGCGTCGGCGTCGACGCGACCGAGTCCGACGAAGAGATCACAGTGCGCCTCGGCACGAAGCTCGCCGAGTAGGCCGGGCGGTGTGGTGGCCGGGTGGGCCGTGCGGACCAAAGCCCGATCGGACGGCTCGCGGCGCCGGTGGTCTTGCGTCCGCGCAGTGACCGGTGATGTGGTTGGGTGGAGTCCGAATGGTCGGAGGTGGCCGTGGACGGTGGGGTGCTGGGAGCGGGCGATGTGCTGGCGGCGGCCGAGACCGCCCCGCCCGTGGAATCCGTCGAGGTCGTCGCGCGCGACCTGGCGAAACGGCTGGGCGCCTTCGACGTGTCCTTCCTGCTGGTCGACCTCGTCGAGGCACACCTGGTGCGGCTGACCTCGACCGCACAGGACCCCGACGGGCGCGCCCCCGAGCCCGTCGACCTGCCCGACAGCGTCTACGAGAAGGTGCTGCGCACCCAGCAACCGTCGCGGGAGGAGATCGACGCCGGGGTGCGCGCGGTGCTGCCGGTCACCAACCGCGGCGACTGCGTCGGCGTCCTCGAAGCCACCGTGCCCTTCTGCGACGACGAAGTGCTGGCCCAGCTGGCGCAGGCCGCCCACGCGCTGGCCTACGTCATCGTCACCGACCGCCGCTTCACCGACCGCTACCACATCGGCCGGCGCACCACCCCGATGAGCCTGGCCGCGGAGATCCAGCACCAGCTGCTGCCCTCGGCGTCCTGCTGCGAGGCCGCCCAGTTCACCGTCGCCGGCGCCCTGGTGCCCGCCGACGACATCGGTGGCGACACCTACGACTACGCCCTCGACCGCGAGACCCTGCACCTGTCGATCACCGACGCCGCCGGCCACGACGTGGCCTCGGCCCTGACCGCGACCCTGCTGGTCGGCGCGCTGCGCGGGGCCCGGCGAGCCGGCCGCGACCTGGCCGGCCAGGCGGCACACGCCAACCAGGCACTGCTCGACCACGGCGGCGAGGTGGCGCTGGCGACCGGACAGCTGCTGCGCGTCGACCTGCAGACGGGACAGGTCGAACTGGTCAACGCCGGACATCCCCCACCCCTGCTGTTGCGCGACGGCGAGGTGAAGCCGATCGAGCTGGACTCCGACCTGCTCTTCGGCGTCCGGCCGTACCGGTACCGGGTGCACCGGCTGGACCTGCGCCCCGGTGACCGGCTGGTGCTGCTCACCGACGGCATGTTCGAACGCGACGCCGCCGGCGCCGACCTGCCCGCCCTGATCCGCCGGACCGCGGGGTTGCACACCAGAGAGCTGGTCCGGGCCGCAACCGTGGCGGTGACGCACGCCTGCCACGGTCACCTGCAGGACGACGCCACCGTGCTGTGCCTGGACTGGCACGGAACCGGCCGCACCGAACGCCAAGCCGACAACGGCGCCGACATGGACACGGCCTCGCCCGCCTAGCGTCTCGGCGAGCCGGGTGACCGGCCGGTCAGGCGGTGTCGTCCTCGCCGTGGGCGCGGTCTGCGGTTGCACCGGGAAGGGTCCAGGTCAGGGTGACGGTGGTGCCGTTGTCCCGGTGGATGGTCGAGGTGTGGTCGGCCAAGGCGTCGATCAGCAGATGGCCGCGCCCGCGCAGCGTGTCGGTGGCGTCCGGGGCCTTCCAGGCGCCGTAGTCGGTGACGGTGACCGTCACCTCGCCGCGGTGACGTTCGCCGTGCACTTCCAGGACGCCGGGCCGTGGATGGTCGCGGTAGGCGTGTTCCACGGAGTTGGACATGGCCTCGTAGCTGGCCAAGACCAGGTCCTCGTGGCGCTCGGCGCTCATCCCGAGGCCTGCTGCCCACCGGGTCAGGCCGCTGCGCAGCCCGGCGAGCTGGTCGACCGTGGCGTCGGCGCGTTGGTGGAATTCGGCCGCCGGGGAGTCGGCGTGGCGGCGGACGTGGATGAGCGCGATGTCGTCGTCGTGGCGGCCGAGGGTGAGCTCGGAGATCAGCTCGTCCCATGCCGTCTCCAGGTCGGCCGCATCGAACACCCGGGTGATCCCGTCCAGCAGCCATTCGATGCCGAGGGTCAGGTCCCGGGTGCGGCTTTCGACCAGGCCGTCGGTGTAGAGCACCAGGTCCACCCCGGGAGGGAACGGCGTCGACCGCTGCGGGAACTCGGCGCCCACGCCCAGCGGTGGGGCCAGTGCTTCCCCGATCTGCTGGGTTTCGCCTTGCGGCTTGATGAGGATGGCCGGGAGGTGGCCGGCGTTGGCGTAGGTGAGGCTGCGCTGCCCGGGATCGTGCACGGCGTAGAAGCACGTGACGAAGCCGGCTTCGGCCAGTCCGGTGGTCAGCTGGGAGACGTTGCGCAGCACCTCGGACGGCGACAGTTCGAGCAGGGCGTAGGACCGGATGGCGGTCCGGATCTGGCCCATGATGGTCGCGGCGGTGACACCGTGGCCGACGACATCACCGATGACGAAGGCGGTGGCTCCGGAGGTGAGCGGGATGACGTCGTACCAGTCGCCGCCGATCTTGCTGCCGATCGCCGCCGGCAGGTACCGCGTCACCACGTCCGCTCCTGGGACCTCGGGAACGGCCGGCAGCATGCTGCGGGACAACTCGGTGACCAGGGTGCGTTCGCGTTCGTACAGCCGCGCATTGTCCATGGCGATGGCGGCGTAGCGGGCGATGCCTTCGGCGAGGAATTCGTGACGGGCGGTGAACCGATCCGGCTGCGGGTGGCCGAAGAAGAAGCCGCCCAGGACCTCTTCGGTCGTCGGGCTGGTCACCGGGACGGCGAGGTAGCTGCGCACCGGCAGGTGGCCTTCGGGCATCCCGTAGTAGGGCGCGTTCCGGCCGAAGCGGGCGTCCTGGGTGATGTCGGCACTGCGGAAGGTGCCGGCACCGTCGAACGTCGGAGCGAAGACCGCGTTGTTCCGGGGCATCGGAAACCGGGCGAACGCCTCCCGCGGCACCCCGGAGATCGTGTACAGGGTGTAGGACTCGCCCAGTTCGTCGACCAGGTTGTAGAAGAACGCGCCGAACGCGGCACCGGTCGCTTTCGTGGCCGCGTCGGTCGCGTCCTGCACCATCCGGCCGAGGTCGAGCTGAGCGGTCAGTTCGCGTCCCACCGAGTGCATCAGGTCCAAGACGGCCGCTTCGGCCTGCAGTTCCCGGATCAGCTCGGTGACCGGGCCGGTCACCATGACGGCGCCCTCCACGAGGGTCCGATGGCGATGGCCGACCGGGGCGGTGGCGAACATCAGCACGCCTTGGCCACGGCTGACGACGCCCACGGCCGCGGACACCGCCACCCCGGGCAGCAGGTCGGCCAGCACCGCCCGGCCGGGGACGACAACGGCCGGATCCCGGTCCGGGTCACCTTCGACCAGGCGATGCAGCTGAGTGTCGTCCAACTGCCGGATCTCGACGTCGACCCGGTCGCCGTCGCGGTCGACGAAGGCGCCGCGCAACGCGTCGATCAGGTCGTCGGATCCACGGTGTCCGGTCACACGCGATCCAGGGCGGCCTCAAGCGTGGGAACGATCACCAGTTCGTCGGTCAGCCGCGTGAGCTCGAGCGGACGCAAAGTGACACGTCCCGTGGCCACCACCCGTACGGCCATCGACGGGCTGAGGCGGTGAGCCCGCACGAGCTCCGCCATCCCCGCCGACGCCAGGAAGTCGACCTCGGTCAAGTCGATGACCAACACCGAGCCGGCCTGCCGCTGCGCGCGGTCGACGAGCTGACGGACCTTCGGCGCCAGCGTGAGGTCGAGAGCTCCGGTTACTCGCAGGACGAGCGCGTCGCCCAGCGTCTCGAGCTCTACCCCGTTCATTTCGCCACCGGCATTCCCGGTCCCCGAACCGTTCGTCTCGAACATGCTGCAATTTTGCCTCGACCCGGTGGTACGTGCAGAGCAGGCGTGGCCGGCGGTCGCGAACCATCCTCAGCCGGCAGGTGCGTGCTTCTCACGGAGAGGTGCACTGACGTCGTGCAGGTGCCGAAGGACGTAGGAGTAGGTCTTCAGCAGCCCGCATTGGGCGTAGTCGATCCCCCGGTCGGCGCAGAACTGCCGCACCAAAGGCTGCGCACGACGCAGGTTGGCGCGCGGCATGCTGGGAAACAAGTGGTGCTCGATCTGGTAGTTGAGCCCGCCGAGCGTGAAGTCGACCCACGGGCCGCCGCGGATGTTGCGACTGGTCAGCACCTGCTTGCGCAGGAAGTCGAGCTTCTTCCGGTCGGTGAAGGTCGGCATGCCCTTGTGCCCCGGCGCGAACGAACATCCCATGTAGACACCCCACAGTCCCTGGTGCACGGCAATGAACGCGACCGCCACCGGCAGGGACAGCACCGTGAACACCGCGCCGAGGTAGATCCCGAAGTGCGCGGCCAGCAACACCGCTTCCAGCCACCGGGCCTTGATGTCGCCGCGCCACACCGCACGGATGCCGGCCCCGTGCAGGCTCAGCCCTTCCAGCAACAGCAACGGGAAGAACAACGCCGCCTGATGCTTCGACGTCCAACGGACGAATCCGCGCTTCCCGGCCGACTGCCGTCGGGTGAAGGCCAGCAGCGGGATGTCGATGTCGGGGTCATCGCCCTCGTGGTTGGGATTGGCGTGGTGCCGGCTGTGCTTGCCCATCCACCAGCCGTAGCTCATGCCGACAACGGCGCCGAACGCATAGCCCGCCCGGTCGTTCGCCCGCCCGGTGCGGAAGATCTGGTTGTGCCCGGCATCGTGACCGAGAAACGCGATCTGCGCGAACAGCACCGCGAAGAACACCGCCGTGATCAGCTGCCACCACGAGTCACCCAGCACCGCGAACGCCACGCACCCGGCGGCCAGCGCGAGCAGCGTGAGACTGATTTTCACCGCGTAGTAGCGATAACGGCGGTCAAGCAAGCCATCACTCCGCACGAGACGCATCAGATCGCCGAAGTCGTTACGCGACGTCGTGTGGGTGTCCTCGTCGACGTTCGCCGGAGACGTAACCATCAAGCCCCTTCCCATCCTGTGCCGCCGGGAGTCGGGGCGACCACGCATCCCTGCCCGCCTCGGATTCCCGTGATCGCTTGCGCTAAACGGAACCGAGCCGGGTGGACACCGATGGCGCTTCGAACGCGCCTCGCCGGTCGGCCGCCGTCCGGCACCCCGATCGGCAGCCCTCTAGCGTGACGAGCATGGAGCACTCCGAACCCGACACCCGAACCCTCGAACGCAGCCTCGGCGGGTACGTGCGCGCGGTCGCGGCCGCGGTCGGCGTCCCGGTCGAGAGCACCACGGTGGAGATCAGCGACACGGCCACCGCCTACCTCGGGCTGCCTCGGCGATGGCTCGACCGGCCCGACCACGACGTCATGCTCGTGTGGAGCGAACGGCGGGGATGGTCGCTCGCGGTGGAAACCGATCCTGCCGAGAACCCGATCGTCATCGCCCGCCATGGCGGTGCCGACCTCGTGCCCAGCCCGGGAGCGGTCGCGCGGTTCGTCGCCGAGGCGGCCGCCGGACACCACACCGGCGAGGAGGGACCCGTCCCCGCGACCGTGGCGACCCGCAAGTCATTGGCCGAGCGGTTGAGGCCCTACCTGCGCTCCCGATGAGGGAAACACCGGGGGGTGACGGTCGCAGCAAGCATCCCTGCGGCGAGCCACTCACCACCCGCGCGGAGCGGGCGGTGCCACGCCGAACCGACCGGCGGCCGAGCCCCGGGGAGCGCATCCAGGGCCTGCGCTCAGGCGCCGAGGCGGCTGTAGATCCGGCTGGCCATGCTGGCGGCGAGCTGGTGCAGCTTGTCCGTCGGGTCGAGCTGGGCGTACTGCCCGAGCAGCTCGGCCACGGCGTAGGCCTCGGTGCCCGACAACAGGGCGATGCACCGTTCCCGGCGACCTCGATCGATCAGCCGGGTGAGGGCGTCGGCGTAGTCCTCGCGGTTGCGCACCGCGGCGAGCTCGACCGGCTCTTGCCCGGCGACCTGGTCACTCATCGCACTGTCCTCTCACCTGCGGTTCCGTGGAAGTGAGGTACCCCGATCGGGTCGTGGCGTAAAATCTATGTCGACCGGGTTAGACATTCGACGCCGGGTGTGTGTAGAGTCCTCCTCGTACCGAGAAAGACAACGTCAAGCAGGCGCGGGAGAGGACGTAACTACCCGCGAAGTGAGACAAGCGGTCAGGCAGCACGGGGCCAATCAGTGAACAGGTCTCGGCTGGTGGCCGGAGCAGTACGCAGCAACAAGAAGCAATGCAGTAGCAGTAATCAGTTAGTTGGCAGTATCAGCAGTACCCGTAGGTGGATAGATCGCAGTATGCAGTACCAGCCAGGTGGCCGGAGCCGATCAAGGTAAGGGGTTCCGGGCAGTGGCTCGCGGTATCAGACGTGCTGGGGCCGATCAGTGGAAGGGTTCCAGCCGGTGGTGACCGCGGAAGCAGTATGCAGCACCAAAAAGGAAACACAGGAGAGAAGGGAAAGGGCACATCATTGGATCGCCCGCAGCGGCTGGGCAGTAGTGCCGCGCGGGTACCGTAGTCCCATCGGATTGGCAGGTGGTTCTCGGTTACGAGTAAGCGATCCTCGCCTCGTCCGCCTCTTGGCCAGGCGACGCGAGTACAGGAAGCCGGCGGTCGCGTCGGTTGACAATGGTGAAACCCAAACCCTGGGACCCCGGGTGCCGTGCATGGCACCCGGGGTCCCTTGTGATGTGGAGGTGGAATGATCCCTGACCAACACGACCCGGCCACGCCCGCGGCCGACAAGTTCGACGACGAGCACTACCCCGGCTACACCATGGGCCGGGCCGCGGAAATGCTGGGCACCACGCAGAACTTCCTGCGCAGCCTCGACGAAGCCGGCCTGATCACCCCCCAGCGCTCCGCCGGCGGCCACCGCCGCTACTCCCGCCACCAGCTGCGCATCGCCGCCCGAGTACGGCACCTCGTCGACGAAGGCACCGCCATCGACGCCGCCTGCCGCATCATCTCCCTCGAAGACCAGCTCCACGAAGCCCAACGACGCAACACGAGTCTCCACCCCGCCGAGTGACCCGCGAGGTGTACCGCCGGCGCCCGCAGGTGGTACACCTCGATCCGATCGCCGAGGCCGGCTCTGCAGGTCCGGCTGGGCGGCTGTTGACTTCAATTCGGTTCCGCCGAGCGGTCCGGCGAACCGAAGACGGCCACAGCGGCACAGCCAGCAGAGCACTGGGGGACGCCCGCGGCGACCGGAGCGTGCGTCTCGGCACGTCACGTTCGAGCTCGACGCGGGGCCGAACACGCAACTGACGTCTGCGTCACTGCAGGGTTCCGGCTACACGGCACCGCTCGATTCGATACTGCTCGGCCGGCTCCGGACCCGAAGTCGCGCGCCGATCGCACGGCTGTTCGCGACGAACGCGGCCATTCCTCTCACTAATTTCACTGGGGCACAGCTGGGGCAACCCCCTCCCCGAACCGCCCTGAAGTGCACGCGGCTGCCCCAAACTGCCCCAGTCGACCTGCGGATTCACGAAAGCCGCAGGTCAGGAGGCCCTCTGGCAGTGAGGGGGTCAGGGGTTCGAGTCCCCTTAGCTCCACATCGTCAGGAACTCCTTTGTTTCAGCCTTTCGGCTGATCGGAGGGGTTTCTGCATTCCGGGTCCGATCTTCGGTGATCGGCTTACGGCGCGATCTTGTGCTACTGCTGGGGCAGAACTGGAGCACCACCGAGCCGGCGGGCCTGGACGATCTCCGGTGCGCCTCCGGCGATCAGCCAGGTCGTGTGGCTGTGCCGCAGTCCGTGGAAGGTCAGCCCGGGCCGGACCGCCGCGCAGCCCGCCTTCGTCCCGGACGCCTCGCTGCCGTCGACCGCGAGGCGGAAGACCCGTCGTAGGAACGTCGAGCGCCATAACCACGTCCCGCCCGGCGCGGTGAACACGAACTCATACCGGTGCCGGGCGAGTTGGCGGATCCTGCGCCAGATCCAGCCCCAACACCGCCGACAAGCTCGTCGCCGCGGTTCAGACCCTCATGGTCGCCGACGCGCGATCAGGTTGGCCAGGGCTGAGGGCTGCATCGGGCAACGTCGGGCAGTGATCAGGCTCGCGGTGTCGGCTGCCGATCCGTTTCGTGGCTGCGCCGGGCGGTGAGTCAGCGGTGGTGGCGGCGACCGTATGTCGCCGCGCGGTCCATCATGTTCCGGAGGTTTTCGGGTGCGTTGTAGCCGAAGGTCTGCTCGAACGACTGGTACCCCTCCCTCGATGAGGCAGCGCTACGCGGCAGCATCTCGGCGGCGAAACCCGCGAAAGCAGACTCGATGTCGTCAGGTGACGCAGCGATTGCCTTTCCGAGTTGGGCGCCGTCGTAGAGGGCCCAGTTCGCTCCGTCCCCATCCGGCGGTGTCAGGTGGGCGGCGTCACCGATGAGCATGGCCCCCGGCACCCGGTCCCACGTGTGCCCGAGTGGCAGTCCCCAGATCGGCCGGACGACCGGCGTGGTCTCGCCGCTCGTGATCAGTTCCAGGAGTTCGGGAGCCCACCCGTCGCCCAGTTCTGCAGCGAGGTCGGTCAGCGCCTGCTCACGGCCCGGGAAATCGGTCGAGCGCGCCCAGTCGAGCGGCTTCTTCATGACGACGTACGTGTGAATCACGTCGTTGGCTTCGCGGTGGCCGAAGATCCCTCGCCCGGGTTGCATCGCCAGCATCGCGCCTCGGCCGACCAACGCAGCGCTCCGCTGGTGGCGCCGGTCGACGTCGTGCAGGAAGGTCTCCACCCACACGGTGCCCAGGTATTCCGGCGAGGCCCCGGAGAGGAACGCCCGTACGCGCGACCAAGCGCCGTCCGCGCCGACCAGGACGTCGGTGCCGACCGTCGACCCGTCGGCGAACGTGACCGTGAACGGCACGCCACCGTCGGGAGTGCCGATCGAGGCGACCTTGCGGCCCCAGTGGATCGTGCCGTCCGGCAGTGACTCGATGAGGATGCGACGCAGGTCCCCGCGCAGGACTTCGGGGTTGCTCAGCTTCCCGTCATCGGGCACCTCGCCCACCACTTTCCCATCCGGGCTCAGGAACCTCATGGATTCCGCGCCGAAGTTGATGATCGAGCGGAACTCGTCGAGGAGCCGGCATTCGTCGAGGGCGACCTGGCCGTTGAAGTCGTGGATGTCGAGTTGGCCTCCCTGCGTACGGGACATCGCAGAGGCTTCGGCCTCGTAAATGGTCGAGGGGATGCCGTGGATGTGCAGGACCCGGGCGAGGGTCAATCCGGCCAGCCCGGCTCCGATGATCGTGATCGAGCGGTCCATGTGTTGCTCCCACCTTGTCGTGAACGTCTTGACGCGCACGGCTGACGTCGCACAGCAACCTGCTGTCCCAAAGTTATTTTGCTACAAAACTATTTTGTGTCAAGTGGTAGTCTGTGTCACACAACGGAGGGAGCCGGAGGATGACCGAGGCCGTGCCGGCCGACGCGTGCGCGCGCGTGTTGCGGAGCTTCACCGCGTTCAGCGCTACGCAGAACGAACTGTCGCGTTTCTTCGCCAGGAGCATGAGCATGCACACGACCGACGCCGCCGCGGTCGTGCAGATCATCGAAGCCGAGGAGCTCGGCCGGCCGCTGACACCCGCACGCCTCGCGGAACGCGTGGGCCTCTCTCCCGGGGCCACCTCGATCCTGCTCGGACGCCTCGAAGAAGCCGGGTACGTGGAGCGCACCAGGGAAGGCAGCGACCGGCGGATCGTGACCTTGCGCTCGACCGCTGCGATCAACGCCGCCGCCGACGAGTTCTTCGATCCGTTGCAGCAGCAGCTCGAGGAACTGCTCGGCGAGTTCACGGCAACGCAACTGGACACCATCGCCCGCGCTGCCGACAGACTGCGAGCCGCAGTGGAGTCCTACCTCGGCCATTCCACACCACCCGCACGGGACTGACCCACACCCCGTCCCTGGGCAGTTGCCGGTCTGACTTAGCTCGTCAGTACGGGTTCAGTCTGCACGGCACCGCTCGTTGACGCGGCTCGACTGGCTCCAAGCCCGGGCCGCGTGGCGAGACACGTTTGTTCGATTCGAACTCGGGCGGTTCTCTCACCGATTTCGCTGGGGCACAGCTGGGGGTTCATCTCCAGTGATCGGCTTGCGGCGTGATGTTGTGCTGCTGGTGGGGCCGCCATGTGCCAGCGGCGCTTGAGATCGTCGAGCAGCTGCTGCTCGACCTCGGGGGCGACGTAGGAGGTTTCGACCGCGGAGATTACGCGCACTCAAGCCGCTGGTCGCGCCGCTTACGGCCAGACGTCCCGGGTTACCGGCAAGCCGCAGCACCGTCGTGTCTGCTGGCGAGAACGGGTAACGGACCCCTGGCTCCCGGCACGCGACCGCGCGGGGTCCGGGTCGAGACCGCCTGTGGCGCCGCGTCCCTTTACAGTGGGGTTTCAGCGTGACCGATTTGGCCAGGTGGGGGATGCCGCGTAACCGACGCCCGCAGGACCGGGAAGAGAAGCGTGGTGAAATCGTCGCCGCGGCTACCCGGTTGTTCGTGGAGGAAGGCTACGACCCCACGACGGTGGCGCGGATCGGGCGCGAGGCGGGGGTGACCTCCAACACCGTCTACTGGTACTTCAAGGACAAGGACGAGGTACTGGTCGCTGTGCTGGAGGCGCTGTTCGCGCAGTTCCTGGCGGGCGTGGCGGAACGCTCGGCCGAACCGCCGGTCGAGCAGTTGCTGTGGGCGGTCACCGAGTTGCGGCGGGTCGATCGGCTGATCACGACGGTGCACGCCAGGGTCGCGGCGTCGGAGTCACTGCGGGTGTGGCACGACGGCTTCCACGCGCAGGTGGAGGCGATCCTGCGGTGGCACCTGGCCGCGTTGGGCGTGCCGGAGAGCGAGCAGGACGCGATGACCCGGATCGGGGTGTTCGTCGTCGAAGGGATGCTGACCCACGCCGGCGATGCCGTAGGCGATCGCGCCGTCGTCGAGACGCTGGTGCGCAGTGCCCGCGGCATCGCCGCCGTGCCGAGCTCCCCCGACGCCAGGTGATGCGGCAGGCCGGCTACCGGCCGAACCGCGCCGCGAGGAACCGGATCTGGTCTGCGACGGCACGCTCGAACAGGTCACCGACGTAGATGTCGAAGTGGTCACCGCCGTAGTGGTCGACCTGGACGTGGTCGTGCCCGGCCGCGAGGCGGGCCGTGGTGCTCGCGGGGGCGGCGCGGTCGTCGTCGCACACGCACAACAGGGTCGCCGCGGCGATCTTGCGCAGGTCCTTGCCCGGCCGGTACAGCGGCAATCGCAACGCGAGCCGGGCCGCGATCGCGTTGGCGCTGTCGCCGCCACCGTCCGGGCCACTCATGACACCCCAGATCGTGTCGCGGCCGACAGCGGTGTCGCCGGGGCGGAACGGCTGCCCGCCCGTCTCGACGGTCGCGGACAACCCCTTGCCCACGGCCGGGATCCGGGCCAGGACCCCGGCGGTGCGAGGCGAGAGCCGAGACCCGGCCGGGATCAGCTTGGACGCCGCGGCGATCGCGGTCGGCGACACCAGGAAGGCGGGCATCCACCACACCCCGACCACCGGAGCCAGCACCGGCTTCGCCCCGAACACCGACCCGACGACATCGAGCAGCGCGGCGATGACGAGCCCCACCATGCTCAACGGGCTGGACCGGAACCGGGAGAGCAACGACGCCGGACCGTCGGTGAACGGGCACTGGGCCACCACCGCGGCCAGAGCGTGGTCCTCGCCGGCGATCCGCAGCACGTGCCCGCCGCCGAACGAGGTCCCCCACACCGCGATCCGGTCCGGGTCGACCTCCGGCAGGGACCGGCCGTAGGCCAGCGCCGCCCGCCAGTCGTCGAGCTGGTCACCGATGTCGAGCAGCTGCCGAGGAGATCCCTCACTGGCCCCCAGGTACCGGTAGTCGAACACCAGCACCACCCACCCCTGCGCGGCGAACCGCTCCGCGAACGCGTCCAACCGCCACTCGCGGACCGCACCCAGGCCGTGCGCCATGACCACCAGCGGCCGAGGGCCGCCCTTCGCTGCCGGCACGTACAGCCACGCCGCGCACCGCATGCCCCCGGACTCGAACCACACGTCCCGCCGCACCGACGCGGTGTGGCTGTCCTTCTCCGCCGAAGTTTCCATCGCCTGCCTCAGTCAGCTCACTCGTGCCGCTCTTGACTTGCAATCAAGATCCGGTGGACGCGAAGGCTAGAAGCTTCTTGATTGGAAGTCAAGAAATGAGGTCTGATGCTTTGGTCGGGCAGCACCGACCGGCAAGCCGGCCACACCTCGGCGGACGTCGGCCGAGTGCACGGGGGGGTCGATTCGGCAAAGCCCAGGGGCCACCGATCTTCCGAGCGGGCCGCGGTTCGGGTGATACTCCGCTAAAGCGACGCGCCCGCACGGTCCAACAGCTCGACGGTCGCCTCCTACAGGCGCTGCTCGCGAGGCCGGTCGTGGGCGATCGGCGGCACCTCCACCGGCTTGGTCTTGACCACGAACGCGCCGTCGCGCAGGTGTGCCCAATTGTCTTCGAGGGCCATCGCGGCCAGCAGCGCTGAGCGCCGCGGCTGTCGCTCTCGACGATCTGCGCATCACCGTCTACACCGCCGAGCCCGGCACCGAAGACGCCGGCCGCCTGGCTCTCGCCGCCGTCTGCGGCACTCAGTCGCTCCAGCCCTGAGCGCCGATGCCCGGAAGCGTTGGATGACACTCCAGCTGAACATGCCCAGGCACATTCAGGGGACGAGCAGGCCGATGGCGGTGGCCATGCGGCCGAGGTACTCCTCCCGGGTCTCCACCTGGTGCTTCAACCCGACCGACGCGCTGATCAAAGTCTGCGCCACACCGGTTGCCGCCTTCCCGCCCACCGCGGCGACGACGAGTTCTTCGAACCGCTTCGGGGCCGTGCGGGTGATCGGCCCCAGCAGGTCCGGGTTCTGCTCGATGACCTCCGGGACGTCACGGCTCATCGGCCCGACGTAGCGGCCGGCCCACCGGTCGAACGCCCCGGCCAGCCGCTCCCGCAACGGCTTTCCGGCGTCGGCGAGGATTTCGCCGGCCGCGGCCAGGTCCTGCTCGATCGCCCGGGTGACCGCCGCCCGGAACAGGTCCTGTTTGGACGCGAACAGGAAGTACAGCCCCGGCCGCGAAATCCGAGCCGCGCGCGCGACCTCCTCCATCGAGGTCTTTCGGTACCCGTGCCGGGCGAACGTCAGCAGCGCCGACTCGAGCACCGCCTCCCGGCGACCGGCCTCGGCAGCGTCCGGAACTTCGGAAACGGTCATGCCAGCAACTCTACGGACTCCAACCGAACTATACAACTTTCGTTCAGTCTGTATAGTCCGTCGGGTGACCACACAGCCGCTCATCACCACACCGTTCACCGCCGCCAGCACCGCGGACGACGTCCTGGCCGGTGCCGACCTCACCGGCGTCCGCGCGATCGTCACCGGGGCGGCGTCCGGGATCGGTGCCGAAACCGCGCGGGCGCTGGCCGCCGCGGGAGCCGAGGTGACCCTGGCCGTCCGCAACACCGCCGCCGCGACCGCGGGCCCCCGCTCCCGGGTCGCCCGGCTCGACCTCGCCGACCCACAGTCCGTCCGCCGGTTCGCGCAGGAGTGGACCGGGCCGCTGCACCTGCTGGTGAACAACGCGGGCATCGTCACCGGCGGACCCGCCTACACCGCGGCGGGGTGGGAACTGCAGTTCGCCACGAACCACCTCGGCCACTTCGCCCTCACCACCCGCCTGCACGCGGCACTCGCCCGCGGCGCCGCCGAGCGCGGCGAGGCGCGGATCGTCGCGGTCAGCTCCACCGCGCACATGCGCGCCGGCATCGACTTCGCCGACCTGCACTTCACCCGCCGTGCCTACGACCCCCAACTCGCCTACGCGCAATCGAAAACGGCGAACTCACTGTTCGCGGTGGAAGCCACCCGCCGCTGGGCGGCCGACGGGATCTACGCCAACGCCGTCAACCCCGGCGGCGTCGCGACCGGACTGCAGCGGAACTTCACCACGGCCCAGAAGGAATCCCTCGCCGCGGCCGAAGCCGCCGGCATCTTCACCTACAAGACGGTCGAACAGGGAGCGGCCACCAGCGTCGTCGCCGCAGTCGCCCCGCAGTTCGCCCACACCGGCGGCCACTACCTCGACGACGCCCAAGAGGCCTACACGGTGCCCGACGACGCCGAACTCGCCGACCATCCCCACGGAGTCAAGCACTGGGCCCTCGACCCAGCCACCGCCGAACGCCTCTGGACGGTGTCGGCGGACCTCACCGGAGACTGACCGCCGAGACCTGCCGCTGATCACGCGAACGTCCGTGCTTCACACGAAAGTGCACTGTGGACGATCCGTTCGCGGCCCGCATCGCAACTACGCTGTCCGGAGCACTGCTCGCCCGGAAAGAGAGGTTGCCCGCTTGGTTCCCGCCCGTCGCTGGCTGATCGTCGCCTCGGTGTGCGCGGTGGTCGTGGTCGTCGTCTACTTCCTGGCGGTGCGCACGGTGCCGGGCCAGGAGCTGGAGAACGCCGCCCTCCGCGGCGCCGACCAGGCCGCCGACCCCGACCGCGCCGCCGCCGACGCGGGCCTGGGCCGGATCACGGTCTACTCCCTGGCCGCCGCGGTGGTGCTGGTCGCACTGGCCGGCTTGCTGCGCCGCCGCGTGGACCTCGCGCTGGCGGCGGTCGGGGTGATCGTGGCCGGGCAGGTCGTGACGCAGGTGCTCAAGCGGTGGCTGCTGACCCGGCCGCCGCTCGTGCCGGTGTCCGGGCACTACGCGGGCAACAGCCTGCCGAGCGGGCACACGACGATCGCGATGACCGTGCTGTTCGCCGCCCTGCTGGTGGTGCCCTACCGCTGGCGCGGCGTGACCCTGTTCTTCCTGCTCTCCTGGGCGGTGGGCATCGGGGCGTACACGGTGACGGCGAAGTGGCACCGCCTCTCCGACACGCTCGCCGCCGACGCGATCGCGCTCGGCCTGGCTTGCCTGGCGTCGTGGTGGCTCGCCCGGCGCGGAGTCGTGCGCCACCACGACGGACCGCGCCGGATCCCGCGGGTCCTGGTCGTGACCATCGCCGCGCTCAGCGGGTTCACGGCCCTGGCCCTCGGCGCCTTCCTCATCGGCGCGGCGCTGGTCAAGGGCGGCTACGCGGAAACCCTGCGCGACAACACGTGGGTCGTCTACCTGGCCGCGAACTCGCTCGCCTCCGCCGGTTCCATCGCAGCGGCGCTGGTGTTCCTGGCCACCTGGCGCCGGTGGGAGATCCCGCGCACCCGGCCCTGATCCCGACGATCGCGGTGTTCTCCTTCGCCGTGTTCTCGGTCAGCCGGGGTCAGAACGAGATTTCCGGTGGACGTCGCCGGCTCGCACCTCGTTGCCGCAGCGGTCAAGAGGGGCGCCGGCTCAGTGGACGGTGGTCTGGTTCTCCCGTTCGAGGTCGGCCCCGGAACCGATGCCCTGCTGGTCGGGAACGAGGGCCGCGCCGATCGGGTCCGTCGTCGAAGTGGTGCTCGACCCCGGCGGTCAGGAGGTCGAGCTGACGGTCGAGCGCCGGCTGCCGTTCCGGGGGCGCCACGGTTTTCAGGTCGTCGAGCGCGGCGAAGATCCGGCGCGGGACCTGCGGTGAGGCGGCGCCGGCGAGGCGAAGTTCGTCGAACGCGAGGCGGACGTACCCGTCCCACCCGAGGGTTCGTTCGATGAGGCGCACGTCGCCGTGCTCGTCTTCGTGCCGGCCGGTCGGGAAGCTGCGGGTGGCGAGCTGGCGGAGGCTGTCGTGGAGCCGGTCGATGACCATGATGGCGGTGGTGGGGTCGGTGAAGGGCTGGGCGATCCCGCGTTCGGCGATGTCGACGAGCTTGCGGAAGCCGTAGGCGGGGTCGTCGCCGTGGGTGCGTTCGGCGGCGAGCACGACCAAGCCGGCGAGCCGGGCGTGATCCAGGCGGGCCGCTTGTCCGTGGATGCGGAACAGGGGCGCGCCGGCGGGGACGAAGTCACCCATGACGGGGATCAGTTCGAGCACGCAGCCGGCGGTGCGGGCGGCGGCGACCAGTGCGGCTTGGTCGAGCTCGACCACGATGCCGGGCTCGGGGCAGACGACGACGTCGGGTGGGGCCGGTGCGGAAGCCTCGGCCGGGTAGAGCCGGTCGATCTGTTCGTGGAGGTGGTCGCCGACCAGGTCGATCAAGCCGGCGGCGCGCAGCGAACTCCCGGCGTGGTGGATGTAGAGGAACAAGGCGGCGATGCTGGCCAGCATGAGCACGTAGGCGACCAGGACCGTCAGGCCGGGCACGGTTCCGCCGCCCGTGGTGTCCACCTCGCGCAGCGCCAGGATGGCGAAGGTGAAGGTCGAGGCGAACAGCCCGTAAGCGAGCTGGCTGGCGCGGTCCTGGAGCAGGGCTCGCACGATCCGCGGCGAGAACTGGCCCATGGCGAGTTGCACGGCCACGGTGGTGACGGTCAGGACGAGCGTGGTCAGCGTGACCATGGCCGACGCGATCGTGCTGAGGATGGAAGACACCGCATCGGGTTTCCCGGTGAGGCCGGCCGGGACGAGGCGGTAGCCGGCCGCCCGGTCGATGGCCACGGTGATCAGCGACAGCACGATCGCGGCGAGCACGCAGAGAAGGGGAACGATCCAGAGCTCGCTTCGCAGGCGGCGGCGAGTGCGCAGCGACAGCATGGGCGACTCCTCTCGAGGGTGTCCGATCAGAACCGGAAGACGGGTCGCACGCAGCCGTGCTGCTTGTGTTTGAACATCTCGTAGGCCTCCGGCCCCTCGTCGAGCGTCACCGGGTGGGTGGCGAGGTGGCGGGTCGGCAGCTCGCCGCGGGCGATCCGGTCGAGCAGTCCGGGGATGTAGCGCTGCCCGTGCTGCTGGGCGCCGCGGAAGACCAGTCCCTTGTTCATCAGCGCCCCGAGCGGGAACTTGTCCACCACGCCGGCGAACACGCCAAGGCAGAAGACCGACCCGCCCTTGCGGCACGCCTGGATGGCCTCGCGCAGGGCGGTGGGCCGGTCGCTCTGCAGCCGCAGCTGCTGCTTGATCCGGTCGTAGGCGTACTCGGGGCCGGGGCTGTGGGCCTCCATCCCCACGGCCTCGATGCACACGTCGGGTCCGCGACCGCCGCTGAGCTCGCGCAGTTCGGCGCCGACGTCGGTCTGCGTGTAGTCGAGGGTTTCCACCTCCATGTGCTCGCGGGCCTGGCGCAGCCGTTCGGGAAGGCGATCGATGACGATCACCCGCTCGGCGCCGAGCAGTGCCGAGGCGCGGGCGGCGACCTGCCCGACCGCCCCGGCTCCCCACACCGCGACGACGTCACCCGGCTTGACCCCGCCGAGGTCGGCGCCCATCCACCCGGTCGGGCCGGCATCGGAGGCGAACACGGCGGCCAGGTCGTCGTCCAGGTCCTCCGGTACCGGGAAGCTGCCGTGGTCGGCGAAGGGCACCCGGATGTACTCGGCGTGGCTGCCGGCCAGGCCGCCCAGTGCGTGGGAGTAGCCGAAGCAGGCGCCCACGTCGGAGCCCCAGAGGGCCTGGGTGATGCCCGAGTTGGTGTTGGCGTTGTCGCACAGGGACCACAGGTCGTGGGTGCAGTACCAGCAGCTGCCGCAGCCGACGAACGAGCACACGACGACCCGGTCGCCGACCTTGCGGTTCCGCACGCCCGGGCCGACCTCGACGATCTCGCCGAGGAACTCGTGCCCGAGCACGTCACCGGCCTGCATGGCCGGGATGTACCCGCCGAGCAGGTGCAGGTCCGAGCCGCAGGCCGCACTGGCCCGTACCTTGACGATCGCGTCGCCGCTGTTGCGGATCTCGGGATCGGGCACCTGCTCGACCCGCAGCTTGTCGGTGCCTTCCCAGCACAGTGCCTTCACAGCCGGCCCTCTCCTTGCGCGAGGTCGGTGGCCCGGCGCACCAGCCGGCCGGCCGGGCCCGGGTGGGTGGTCGCGGGCGCGTCGGGGTGGACGATCTCGCCGACCTCGAGCAGGCATTTGGCCTCGCGCAACGCGGTGCGCACGCGCTGGCGCGGATCCTTGCCCTCCCAGCGGGCGGACACCGAGGTCGGTCCGTGACGGGTGAGCCGGGCGGCCAACTCGGTGCCCTTGTCGCCCGGCGCGGGCCGCACCTGGACCTCCACCAGGTCGCCCAGCTCCGCAAGCGGTGCGGGCAACCCCCCGTCCGAGACGACCTCATCGGGCGGTTTGAGGATCGTGACGACCAGCCACCGGTCAGCGGCCTCGTCGTCCTTCTGCCGACGACCGGACAGCGCCCGCCGCACCGCGCGGATGCCCGCCACTCCGACCCCCGCCACGGTCGCCAGTTCCGCGAACCGAACCTTCGCCGTCATCTCCGGCCTCCTGGCCGTCCTGGGCAGCAGTTCGGGCTCCAGCCGAGTCCGAACCGTCGCTGCTCATTCGTGGGGTGCCCGGTGGTCGGCTGCGCGCGGCACGCTCGACGACCGGGGATCGGCCGTCATCGCGGTTGCCGGAACGCCGCTGCCGAAGGCGGCCCTTGACCGCACTCAGATTCCCCCTGCCGTCGCGGGTACACCCGGGAGCGGCGTTTTTCCCTGCTTCAGGCTTCCGGCGCCCCCAGCTGACGGCGTAGCCATGCCATTCGAGCAGCGATGGCGTCCCGCGAGAGCACGGCATGAGGAACCACGACGTCGAACCCGTGGAACCCGCCGGGCCAGACGTGCAGCTCGACGTGGCCGCCCGCCTGCCACATGCGGCCTGCGTAGGCGACGTCCTCGTCCCGGAACGTTTCGGCCGACCCGACGTCGACGAACGCGGGCGGCAGGCCGGAGAGGTCCGCGGCGCGGGACGGCGCAGCGTACGGCGACACGTCCGGTCCTCCGCGAACGCCGTCGCCGAGGAGCGCGTTCCAGCCGGTCTCGTTCGAGGAGCTGTCCCAGATGCCGAGGCCGCGCATCTGCCGGGCAGAGGGCGAGTCGTTGCGGTCGTCGAGCATCGGCGACAGGAGCAGCTGGGCCAGGACGGCCGGGCCGTTGCGGTCGCGTGCCAGCAAGGTGACCCCCGCCGCGAGGCCGCCGCCGGCGCTCGCACCGCCGATGACGATGCGCCCGGGGTCGATGTTGAGCTCGTGGGCGTGTTCCGACACCCACACCAGGCCCGCGTAGCAGTCCTCGACGGGACCCGGGTGGGGTGTTTCGGGGGCGAGCCGGTACTCGACCGAGACCACGGCCATGCCCAGCGGTTCGGCCAGGTCCACCATCTCGGCCAGGCCGAACCGGTTGTCCCCGACGATCATGCCGCCCCCGTGGACGTGGTAGATCGCCGCGGTCGGGGTCGCCGCGTGCTTCGGGAGGCAGATCAGCAGCGAAACATCCGGCTCCCCGTCCGGCCCTGGCACCGCCCGCTCCGCCACGCTGTAGGCGCCGCCGCGCGAGAGGACCTCGTCGGTCGGGGTCTCCACCCCGGGGACGGGCTTGCGCATTTCGACGATGTTGTCCGGACGGTACGCGTCGGGTGGGCGCACGCTGGTCAGCATCTCGACGACGGGGGCGAGCTCCGGGTCGAAGGGTGGTGGCGGTCCGACCGGCCGGGCGGTCGACCGGTCCGTAACTTGCGTTGTCATGTGCGGCTCCCGGTTCAGACGGTCGGAACGGTTCCGCCGTCGATCACGTACTCGGCGCCCACGATCGCCGAGGCGCGGTCCGAGACCAGGAACCCGGCCAGGTCCGCGATCTCCTCGGTGTTCGCGAACCGTCCCAGCGGTACGCCGCCGAGGGAGTCGTAGATGGTCTGCTTGGCCGCCTCGCGGGTGAGTCCGTTGCCCTCGGCGATCCGGTCCACGAACCGTTCGTAGGCTTCGGTCTCGATCCCGCCGGGGCTGATCGCGTTGACCCGGACGCCGCGCGGCGCGAGCTCGTTGGCGAGTCCCTTGCTGTACGTGCGCAGAGCGGCCTTCGCTGCTGCGTACGCCAGGGACGCGTCGTGCTGGGGCAGCTCACGCTGGATCGAGGTGAAGTGCAGCACCACCCCGGCCCCGGCCTCGATCATCGCCGGGAGCAGAGCCCGATCGAGCCGCACCGCCCCCAGGAAGTTGAGGTTCAGCTCGGTGAGCCACTGGTCATCGGTGATGACCGCGAACCCACCGGCCGGCGTCGACGCGCCTCCGACGACGTGCACCAGGATGTCGAGCGCGCCGCCGGCCTCGGCGATTCGGGCGGCCACCGCGTTGGTGCCGTCGGCCGTCGTGATGTCGGCTTCGATGAACCGGTCGGGGTGCTCGTACCCGTCGGGCATCGTTCGCGCCGTCACGTACACGTCGGCACCCAGCTCTCGCAGCCTCTCCGCGACGGCCTTGCCCGAGCCCTTCGAACCGCCGGTGACCAGCGCCCGGCGACCGTCGAGACGATCGCGATCCGAACCAGACATTTTTTTCTCCACTGAGAATCGACGTAGGTCAGGCGGTGTGGTTGGCGATGACGAGTTCGGCGATGAGGTCGTCCCGCAAGGCGAACCGGTAGTCGAGTTCGGCGACGCCGCCCGGGAAGGTGCCCTCGAGCCGCACGGTCACCACCCAGTGGGCGTCGTCGACGCGGTGAGCGCCGAGCTGCTCGGTCGTGTACTCGAACTCGGACCCGGCGTCCCGCAGGAACGCGTGGATCGCCTCTCGGCCGCGGAAGGTCTCGTCCTGGTCCACGACCACCGCATCCTCGGTGAGGAACGACGAGGCGGTGTCGGCGTCGCGGACGACGTGAGCGGCGAAGAAGTCGCGCACGGTGGCCGGGAGGAGATCGGACGGGAGGTCGGTGTGCTGTGTCATGAGCCCATCGTGTGAGCTCGCGGCGTGGGAGGGTCAAGCCGTGGACTCTCCCCCGGGGAGAGAGTCCAGAATGGCGGGGTGCTGAGCATCGGGGAGTTTTCGCGGCTGACCCACTTGAGCGTGCGGACCCTGCGCCGGTACCACGAGGCGGCCCTGCTGGAGCCCGCCGTGGTGGACGAGACGACCGGTTACCGCTACTACGGCGTCGACCAGATCCCGGCCGCGCAGGTCATCCACCGGCTCCGCGAACTCGACGTCCCCCTGAGCGACGTGCAGCGGATCCTGCGGACCCCCGACCCCGGTGTCCGAGCGGCCCTGGTCGCGGACCACCTGCAACGCCTCGAGGACGTGCTCGACCGCACCCGGGCCGCGGTCGTGTCGCTGCGGCGCCTGCTCCGGCCCGACCCCGCGCCGATCGAGGTCGAGCTGCGTGCCGAGCCCGCCCGGACGGTCGCGGCGGTGGAGGCCGTGGTCGGGCACCGCGACGTCGAGACCTGGTTCGCCGGCGCGATGGCCGAACTGGAGGCGGCCGTCGGCGCCGCCGTGACCGGACCACCGGGCGGCTGCTACGACAACGCCCTTTTCGAGCAGGAACGCGGTCACGCGCTCGTCTACCTGCCGACCGCTGCGCCACCGCGCACCGGACGCGTGCACCCCGCCGTTCTCCCGGCCGTGGAACTGGCCGTCACCACCCACGTCGGCGAGCACGACGGCGTCGAGGTCACCTACGGCGAACTCGGGACGTGGGTGGTGGAGAACGCGATGTCGGTGGCCGGGCCGGTGCGGGAGGTCTACGTCGTCGGCCCCCGTGAGGCGAGCGATCCCGCCGCGTGGCGCACCGAGATCGGCTGGCCGGTCTTCCGCGTCACCTGAAGCGGTCCGTGCCCGTCCCCGCGCCGGGGGCGGCTCAGGCCAGCACGGCGATGATGGTGGCCAGTGCGGGTGCGCCCTGGCCGATCAGGCCCTTGATCCGCTCCCGGCGGGGGTCGAAGGCGATCAGCGCCACGCTCGCCGCGAGCATGGCCGCGCCGGCGGCCAGGACGAGGGCTTCGCCTGCCGCGATCGCGCCCGAATGCACAGCGATCAGCCCGGCGAACACCTGCAGGGCCAGGAGTGCGTTGTAGCAGCCCTGGTGGAACGCCCAGGGGCGGACGACGTCGACATCCGCCTCGCGCACCTCGAACATGGCGTGCACTTCGGGGCGCGCGAAGCGGACGCTTTCCATCGTGAAGATCCACAGGTGCACCAGCGCCGCGGCCAGCGCGAGGACCTGGGCGGGGATGTTCACCGGGACCGCGTCAGTCGCCGGGACGCGTCCGGGAGCAGCGCGCCGGTCTCGTCCAGCTCGGCCAGCAGAGCGGGCACCCCCACGGTGAGCATCTTGGTCCGGACCGCGCCGAGCAGCTTGGCCATGGCGAACCCGCCGATGCCGGTGAACCCGGTGTGGTGGTAGGTGAACCGGGTTCCTCCGGCGGTGGGCTCGAACCGGTAGCGGACGTGGCTGGGCGTCTCCCCTTCCGCGCCGACCCAGGTGTAGTGCAGCAGTTCCCGCTCGCGGACCTCCAGCACCTCGCAGTCGACGATGCCCCGCCAGCCGGGCATCGGCTTGGCGACGAACCGGAACCTGTTCCCGGCCACCGGCTCGAACCCGTCGGCGCGGGCGCCTTGCCCGGTCGAAGTCCAGTACGGGATCAGCTCCGGGTCGGTCATGGCCCGCCAGACCTTCACGGGCGGGTGCGGGTAGTCGCGGACGATGTGGATCTCGGACACGGCCGGCTCCTTAACTTTTGTGGCTATAAATTTACTGTAGCAGAACTTTTCGGGTTGCTGAAGTAGGATGGCCGCATGACGACCACGGGAACCGGCCGGCCGCCCGTCGAAGGGTTGCGGGAGCGCAAGAAGCGGGCGATGCGCCGGCAGCTGTCGGACACCGCCGCGCGGATGTTCCTCGAACGCGGCTTCGACGCCGTCCGGGTGGCCGACGTCGGCGAAGCGTGCGGAGTGTCCGAAAAGACCGTCTTCAACTACTTCCCGAGCAAGGAGGCGCTGCTCCTGGACCGGCTCGAGGCCACGGCCGACGCGTTGCGCACCCACCTGCCGGACCCGGCGCTGACCCCGGCGGACGCGATGCTGACCGTTCTCGACGGCGAACGCGACGGCCTCGCCAAGGGTCTCGCCGCCGACGCCAACGCCGACCGCGCACTGGCGCGGTACCGGAAGTTCGGCGACCTGATCCGGAGCACCCCGTCCCTGCGGGCCTACCAGAGCGACATCGCCGACCGGTTCGTCGACATCGCCGCCGAAGCACTCGCCACCCGGACGGGACAGCGCCCCGACGACCCCGAGCCGCAGATCGCCGCGGCGACGCTCCTCGGCCTGTGGCGGGTCCAGTTCCGCGCCCTCCGGACCCACGTGCGCCCCGGCCACCCCTTGCCGGACGCGATCGAGGCCGTGAGCCGGGAGGTCCGCCGCGCCGCCCGGCTGGCCGAAGCAGGGCTGGCCGCCTTCCCGGCACCCGCGGAACCACGCTGACCTGCCGGCCGCTTCGGACGCCGCTATTCCTTTGGCGCGGACCGGGCCTGCCGCGCCGCTCTACCGCCGATGTCGGTCACCGATCCGAATCAGCACGCCCCCCTCGACACGGAGACGGGTTCGTGAGCCAAGGTCGCTTGTTACGCCGGTCCGGCGGCACGGTCGGGTCGGCCGTCAGTCAGCCCGTCGAGGGTTGCTGCTCGGCAGCGGTCGCTTCCTCGACGATCTCCGCGATGTGGATCGTGTCGTCGTCCGGGGCAAGGTCGCCGTCCTTCATGGACGCGGTGACATCGACCGTCCTCAGGTCGTGCTTCTCGCGCAGGAACCGCTCGCGGTAAAGGTACTCGGCGTCTTCGGTGAGGTTGTGCAGCAACCGCGCGTTGAGTCCGGCGCCGATCACGATGCCGACCACCGGCACGGCCTGTCCGAGCTTCTGCCTCGTCAGCCGCACTGCGAAGCGCTCGTAGAACGCTTTGACAATCCTCGTGACGCCGTTCTTGTTCAGCTGGTCCCATGCCGCCTTGCGGGCGAGGTCGTTCACGAGCTTGTTCAGCTGGACGTACGCGACGGTCTTGCCGGCTTGCTGGGCCATCCCGAAGTTGAGGACTCCGAGCGCGAAGACCCTCTCCTGGGGCAACTCGGTGTCGTAGCCGTAATACGCGGCGGTGTGGGCGATCGCCCGCGTCATCGCGCCCAGTACCAGCACGGCGTCAGCCGCCATCGCCGCGGCGACCGTGCCGGCACCAGGCGCCGCGCCGGCACCCGCACCGAAGATGCCGCCGGCTGTCGTGAGCAATTCACCGCCGGAGACCGCCAGCCCGGCGCCCGCGCCCTCGACCGCGCTGAACGCCGTGTAGCGCAGCCCCAGACGGGGCTTGGCCTTGTCGATGTCGACCAACTCGAGCTGGTGGATGTCGCTCAGCTCGTCGACGGTGTGCCCACGCTTGGCATAGGCCGCGACAACCGCCTTGCGCCGCAACGTCGCCTCGCTGGTCTTGTTCACCAACCGCAGCAATCCGTCGATCGCGTTGCCGACGATCTCGGTCAGCTGTTCCGCGCCGGGCACTTGCTCGAGCCGTCCCTTGGCGAGCTGGCCACCCTTGACCACGCGAGCACGAACCCGGGGCGGCACCAGACGGCGCTCGCTGACGGCCAACCGCTCGTCACGCCAACGCTCGACGTCCTGCCACGCCGCAAGCTCGTACGGGTTCATCTGGCCGATGCCCACAGCCACCCCCTCGAAGGCGAAACCGCTCCGCCTGCCGCGGCGAACTCATCGGGCATAATAGGCGGTTTCGTCGATCGCCGAGAGGTGCTGCACCGGACCGGGGCACTCCGGCTCAGTTCGTCGTGCGGGCGACGTCCGGTGCCGGCTCGGCACCGAGGACCTCCCGCAGGACCGTGCCGGCCTGACCGGGGCTCTCCAACGGCCAGAAGTGCCCGCCGTCGACGTAACGGACCTCGACGCGAGCCGCATGGGGGATGCGTTCGGCGGCGTCGGTGAAGAACTCGCGGGGCTGGGTCCGGGAGTCCCAGCCCTGGATGATCGTCACCGGGCTGCGCCAGCGGGAAATCAGCTCGCTGCGCCGCTCGATCCACTCCTTGCGGAACGTGGAGGCCATGCTGTAGCGCGGGACCGCCCGGGTGATGCCGGGGTAGGAGAACTCCTGGATGACGCGGCGCATGTCCTCGTCGGCCACCGGCAGTTCGCCGAGCATGGTGTAGGCCCAGAGGACGAACCGTTTCGGGTCCTCCAGCAACCCGGTCCACGGAGCTTCGGCGAGCAGTTCGTCGTGCGGGGCGAGGTCGGGGTGGAAGTGGTACAGGTGCCCTTCGCCGCGCACGTAGTGGCGGACCCGCGCCGGGTGGGCGGCCGCGATGTGGTCGCCCTGCACGGTTCCCCGGTCGTGCGTGACCAGGACGAACCGGTCCGCTCCGATCGTGTCGAGCAACGTGACGAGTTGCGCGGCGGCGCCGGCTTGCCGGTAGTCGCCTCGATCCTTGCCGGATTGCCCGTAGCCCTTGAGGTCCACCGCGATGCAGCGGTACGAGTCCGACAGCGCGGCCATCTGGTGGTGCCACATGAACCACGAGTCCGGCATGCCGTGCAGGAACACCACCGGCTCGCCGGAGCCGGTCTCGACGTAGTGCCACCGCACTGTTTCCTGGTCACCCGGGGTGTCCGCGAAGTGGTGGGTGAACACCTCGCCGTCGAGCACCTCGGTGTCCCCGTCGTGGTCCGCCGGCCGGGGCTGCACGTCGGCGTAGCGCTCAAGGCGCTCGGCCAGGAGCGCGTCCGGCGGCACGAAGCCCTTGATCGCCTGCCGGGCCCGGTCGGGCAGTTCGGTGTAGCGCCAGGGGGATTCCTTGGTTTCGTCGACAGTCACGCCGGTCTCCTCGTCACAACTTGCAGGTTCACGTCCACCTTCATGCGGAGAACGACATCATGTCCAACGATCTCTGTTGATGAATGCCAGCACGATCAGTGATAATGACGCGTGGAGCTACGCCATCTCGAGTACTTCGTCGCGGTCGCCGACACCGGCGGTTTCACCCCGGCGGCCAGAACGCTGCACGTCGTGCAGTCAGGGGTGTCGGCGACGATCAAGGCCCTGGAACGCGAGCTGGGCTCGGCGCTGTTCACCCGCAGCCCGCAGGCAGTCACCCTGACGGCGGCCGGACACGCCCTGCTGCCCCGGGCGCGGGAAACCCTCGACGCGGCCCGCGCGGCCAAGGACGCCGTTCACCGGACCCAAGGCACGTTGCACGGCACGGTCATGGTCGGCACGCAGATCTCGGTCGACTTCGTCGGCATGCCCGGACTGCTGGCCGAGCTGCGCGCCCGCCACCCCGGGGTCACGGTCCGGCTCCGGACCGCGATGGAGGGATCGGCGGGCCTGGCCCAGCACCTGCGGGAAGGCCGGCTCGACGTCGCTCTGCTCTCCCTGCCCGGTCCGCCGCCGGCCGACCTCGACACGCGGCTGCTGGCCTCGGCTCCGATGGTCGTCTACGTCCCCAGCTCGCATCCGCTGGCCGGGGAGGGCCGCGCGTCACTGGCGCGGCTGGCCGAGTTCCCGTTCATCGACTCCCCACCCGGCTTCACCAACCGCACCCTCGCCGACCAGGCGTTCGCCGCGGCGGGCGTGCAGCGGGAGGTCACCCTCGAGGTGCCGGACGTGGCAACCATCACCGACTTCATCCGGGCGGGGCTGGGCATCGGGTTCCTCGGCGAGCGGCTGGTGCACGACCTGACCGGCCTGGCCACCGTGCAGGTCGCGGACCGGGAACTGCGGTGGCGGCTCGCGGTCGCCACGGCTTCGGCGCGGCGCCCGGACGCGGCCACCACGGCGTTGCTCGACCTGCTCGCCGAACGGCACCCCAGCCCGAGCTGAGGCGCCGGTCGGAACTCGACGGTCGCAGCGCAACGCCGCAATTCCCGCAGCGCAGGCCGGGCTCATTCGCCGGAAATACGGTGCCGCGTCACGCGTTGACGGCCGGTACCGGCAGCGTGGCCGAGCGCGTCGCGCGACGCAGCCGGGCAAGCGACAGCACGTGCAGCGCCGCGTCCAGCGGCACCACCGTGGTCGGGATCAGGGCGAGCGGCAGCAGGGACATGGCCGCCGTGGACGGGGAAACCGCCAGGACCGGGTGGGTGGCCAGGCCGCCGAGCAGACCCAGCGTGACCGCGACGACGAGGTCGAGGAGGCCGAACACGTTGAACCAGAAGGCACGGCGCGGGTTCCAGCGGCGGGCCAGCAGGATGGCCGCGACGCCGATCGCCATGTCGCCCAGCCCGGCGGGCAGCGCGAACGCGGCGGGCAGCGTGCCCTGGGCCATCGCGATCAGGAACAGGACACCCAGGACCCGCACCGCGTGCGGCCACGCCGGCCGCGTTGTCGTGCTCGAGGCGGCCAGGATGCGGGCCGGCGCCGGAATCCGCGCGGCCAGCAACGCGGCGACGAACGCGCCCAGCGCGGCCACCCCCAGCCAGGGCACCACCGCGTCCGGGTCGTGGTAGGCGTCGTTCGCGGCCAGCACCGCACTCGCCACGACCCACGCACCCCACACCGCGCCGGCGAGCACCGCGACGCCGGCTGATCTGCGCGGCGACAGCCCCGCGGCCGGGCCGCCGCGGTACAGCGCGACGGCGGCCACCGACGGCGTGGCCACCGACCCGACGAGCACCAGAATCCACACGACCATGACGCACCCCTCATCGAACAATCAGTCTGCTATCGAACAACTTGTTCGAGTATGGTGTTCGGAACCGGGCGGTCGTCAACGTGCGATCCGGGCCGACCGTACGGAAACGAACAGATCGCCGAAACTGTCCGGAATCCGGGAGGCTGCGATGCCCGACGACAGGCGCGTCCGGCGCACCCGGCGCGCGTTGCACGAGGCGTTGATCGAGCTGGTGCTGGAAAAGGGTTACGAAGCAGTCAGCGTCCGGGAGATCCTCGACCGCGCGGACGTGGTCCGCTCCACGTTCTACGCGCACTACCGGGACAAGGACGCGCTGCTGTTCAGCTGCTTCGAGGAGATGCTCGGCCGGCTGCGCGACGCGGTCGGCACGCTGTCCCCGACCGACACCTCGCGGCCCGCCGAACTGCTCTACGAGCACGCCTACGAACACCGCACGGTGTACCGGGCGCTGTGCGGGCGGCAGGGCGGCAACCTGGTTGCGGGCCACCTGCAACGGATGGTCGGCCGGGTGCTGACCGAGCACCTGAGCGAACCGCTGGCCGCATCCGGTTCGGAGCTGCCGGTCGACCTGGTCGTCGAGCACTACACCACCACGACGCTCGGCCTGTTGGGCTGGTGGGTCGCGCACGACTTCTGCCACGACCCGGCCTGGTTGGCCGGGACGTGGCGGAAGCTGGCGCTACCCGGCCTGCGCACCGTGCTGGAGGCACCGATCGCGGCGCGTTGACCGGTCGGCGGACGGCGTTGCGAGCAGGCTGCCGACGTCCGGCCCGTCCTTGACCGCCGCTGGTGTGGCCGATTCCTTTGCCGGGCGGCCGCGGTCTACCTCTTCGAGAATGCGGCGCGGCAGGGGCCGACGCGAGCCTCCGGGGGTCGCGGAGCACTCCGTGGCGCGACCGGAAACCACGCAATTTCTGCCCGGGAGGAACCGTGAGAAAAAAGCTGGCTGCTTCGTTGCTCGCCTTGGGTGTAGCGGGAGGTTTCCTCGCTCCTGCCGGATCGGCTTACGCCGATTCACCCCGAGTCGACGTCTATGCGAATGGCATCGACCGATGTGCGGGTGACTGGCACAGCGCGGCCAACGAGTTCCACATCGCCGACGTGTCCGAAGACGGCCACTACTGCTACGTGGTCTACGACTGGGACAGCAACCTGGGCGATGGATCGCGCATCAACCAGGGAGTCGACCAGGGCATCGGCGTGGCGTACTCCTACCCGGTGAACGTCGGCAGTCACCGGGTCGTCTACTGGCACCTCTGCCGCGAGTTGTCGGGCGGGCCGGACAACTGCACGTCCGTGCGGTCCGACGCGACCTGATCGACGGCGTACGGACACCTCGGCCGCATCCCGGGATCAACCGGTGATCCCGGGGTGACGTCCGGCCGGAACCCGCTCAGGCGTAAGGGGTGCAGACGATGTCGTGGTCGTTGGCGCCGGAGGAGCCGCAGGCCCGGGCCAGGAAGCCGTCGTCGTTCCAGATGCCGGTGTCCATGAACCCGTCACCGCCCGCGGTCCGGTAGCCGATGAACCCGGTGCAGTTCCCGCCGCCCGAGGTTGCACCGGTCCAGCCAGATCTCGGCGCCCGGCGGCCCGATCACCCGGCCCTGCACACAAGTCGCGTGCGGGGTGGCGTACAGGTGGATGCCCGCCACGTTGTCGTTCACCGTCGAGACGGCCTCCACCGGACCGGACTTCAACGCGAGGCCGCGTCAGGAGATCGGCGGCAATGCGAGCCAGTCCTGCCAGGTGATGTCGCGGCCCAGGAAGCGGGGCCGGCGGAAGGGCCAGTCCGTGGCGATCCACTGCGGCACCAGCGCATCGAGCGCGCGCTCCACTTCGCTGCCGACGAGGTCGTCCACCACCCACCAGGACACCTCGCCGTCGGAACCGGTGCGCTCGGGCGGGTCGATGTACACGCAGCCGAGGATCGCGGTCTCTTCGTCGTCCAGCAGTGCGTAGTTGAACGACTGGTGCGCGGCGATTTCCTTCTCGTGCCGCAACAGGTCGAGGCGGTCCTCTTCGTAGGTCATCGTTTCCTTGGGCCACGACCAGGCCGGGCCGAAGATCGTCCACAAGCGCTCCCGGGAGCCCATCACCGCGGGGTAGTCGAGCGCGGTGTCCGCCTCGCGGATCGGCCGCAGGTGCAGGCCGGTGCCGGGCACGGGCGTGTGGACGGGGTGGACGAAGTCGTCGGGCAGCCAGCTCACAGCTGCCGAGGCTACACACGTCGGGCCACCCACCACTTCCCCCTTCCTTGACGCTTCGCTCATAGTTGACGAAATCATCATGGCGGTAGGGTGACGCTCTACTACGACGTCGCGGGTTTCGCCCTCCCGCGCGCCTTGCCGGCCTTGCTGCAGCTGGTCGGTCCGGACCGGCTGCGCTACGGCAGCGACTACCCGTCACCGCCGACTGGGTCGCCCACGACCTGGCGCAACTGCTCGCGGCGAGCGACGCCCTCGGCGCCACGGCCCGAGAGCGCGTGCTGTCCGGCACCGCCGCGGAGCTGTTCCCCCGCCTGCGGCGTTGACCGGTGTTTGTTCACAGGCCAACGGGGACCGGCGCGCGCAGTCGGCCGGCGCCACGACGAACACACCACGCAGCCGCGATCGCATCAGCGCCGACGAGCGGACGTTAGAGTCGGTAGGTGGACGATGCTGCACTGCGGACGACGTTCCTGGTGGCGAGGGCGGCCGAATCCCGTGGTTGCCTCGAGCCGGGTGACTGGCCGGCCGTCGCGGTGAGCCTGCTGCTGGAAGGCAACGAGGACCCCGAGATCGCCGAGCTGGCCGGGCTGAGCCGTCGAGCGAGCGGGTGGGACACCGATCCGCTGGTCGCCGCCGTGTGTGCTCGGCACGAGATTTCCGTCCCGGGCAAGGAAGAGGCCGTGGACTTCATCGCCCGGTTGCTGGCGGACGACCTGCGCGCCCGGCCGTCCGCGGTCACCGCGCCGATGATCCGGCTGCTGGCCCGGCTCGCGCCGCCGGACTTCGAGTCGGAGTTGGCCAGTCGATGCTTCACCGCGGAGGAGTACTTGGACTGCGGTTGCGTGGACGACGATTCCGGGCTGGAGGCCGAGTTGCAGTCGATGCCGACGTTGGGCCTCCCCGGCCCCGTCGTGCAGGCACTCGCGCGGCCACTGCGCTCGACTTTGCCTACAGTTCAACCCCCGCACGGACATCACGACCACTGATCGCCGATGAACCACGGATACGGGTGGGTTCGAGCTTATTCTGTCCCCTCCCGGGCGAAGAACGGTTCCGCCGCTTCCAACCGCGGCACCGCAACACCCAACCTTCGCGCTTCCGCCAGCGCGTCCCGGCAGACCTCCCGCGGCTCCTCGGCGTCCGGGTCGGAGTGCGCCGTGAGGCTCACGCGCGCGATCGCGACATGCGCAGTCAGCCAAGCCAGCACCGGCGCCGTCAGCCAGGTCGGCGCCCGGAACAGCAGTGTTCCGGCCCGGTGCCGTCGCAGGTCGACACCGCGGGCCTGCAGGAGGGGCAGCAGCTCGCGGCCGGCCAGGAGCGCCTCGCGCAGGTCGTGCCTTGCTCCGGCCAGTTCGGACAGGGAACCGCGCCGCAGGCCCTGCGAGGACAAGCCGGCGTCCGATCCGAAATGGACCCACAGCCAGCCGCGGAAGTCCGGCTGTTCCTTGATCCGGAGCCCGGCTTCGCGGAACGTCTGGCGCACGGCCCGTTCCCGGTCGGTCGGGGGCCGGCCGAGTGTGCCGAAGACGACCGATGGCAGCAGTGCGCCGTGGAGCACGCCGTCCGCGCCGAAACCGCCGCCGGCCTGGGGGAAGCCCCAGGCGATCCGGTCGAGCGGGAGTGGGCGGATCGCGGCTGCCGGCTCGGTCCAGATGTTGCCGAAGATCAGCACCGTCGCCTGATCGACCCGTGGAGCCAGGAAGGCCGTCGCCTCCGCGAGACGGTGGTGCGGCACGCTGAGCACGATCAGGTCGAAGCCGTGGTCCGGCTCCAGCGCCTCGCGGTAGCGCACCGGCCACTTCTCGGCGACGCGCTGCCCCCACACCCGGCGCCGCGTATCGAACAGGTCGAGCTCCACCGCGTCGCCGTACGTCGCCGCGCGACCCGGCCGGACGTAGCACTCGACCTCATGTCCGGCCTGGTGCAGGGCCCAGCCGTAGATGGTGGCGATCACGCCTCGGCCGAACATCAGGATCTTCACGCGGCACCTCGTGGGGGTACGATCGAATTGGAGATCATCTCCAGTTTCAAAATATGGAGATCATCTCCAGTTGTCAACGCGAGGGAGTTCATGACCGCCGACAAGCCGCTGCGGGCCGACGCCCGGCGCAAGCGCGAGGCCCTGCTCGCCAAGGCCCGGGAGGTCTTCGACGCCGGCAACTTCTTCGACCTGCGCTTCGACGACTTCGCCCAGCTGGCCGGAGTGGGCACCGGCACGCTGTACCGCCACTTCCCGACGCGGGAAGCGCTGGCGGAGGCCGTCTACCGCGGCGAAGTCGCGACGCTGTGCGACCGCGCTCGTGAACTGCAGGCCACGCTGCCCGCGGCGGAGGCGCTGGCGACGTTTCTGCGCAGCATGGTCGACCACATCGCCGCCCACGAGGGCCTCGCCCGGACGCTGGCCACGCTCATGGCCACCGGCTCGGGCACCCTCGCCGAAGGCGGCCGAGCGCTGGAGCAGGCCGTCACCGACCTGGTCACCGCGGCCAGGCAGGACGGCACCATCCGCGACGACGTGAGTGCCGGGGCCGTCATGATGGCCCTGCACGGCATCGGCGCGGCCCACGACCGCCCCGGCTGGCGGACCGAAGCCGACGGCGTCATCACCCTCGTGCTGGCCGGGCTGCGCCGTCCGCCCGCGTAGCTCTCGCCTTCGGGCGGGAAGACTTTCGCCTCACCGACCCGCCGAGTCCGTTCAGACGACGGGCAGGATCCCGCCGTCCACCCGGTACTGCGCGCCGGTCAGCCAGCGGGCGCGGTCCGAGGCGAGGAACGCCACCAGTTCGGCCGCGTCCTCGGGTGCGCCGGGCCGGGCCATGGGGACGTTGAGGCTGGTGGCGAGGTCCCGCTGGGCCTGCTCGAGGCTGACGCCGCGGCTCTTGGCGATCTCGCGGTGGTGGGCGATCGCTCCCGGGGTGGGGATGAAGCCGGGCAGCACGTTCACCACCCGCACGCCGCTCGGGCCGAGTTCGGCGGCCAGCGCGCGGCTGTAGGTGTTGAGCGCGGCTTTCGCTGCGGCGTAAGCGACTTGACCCGGCTGCGGCAACCGGCCGGCGATCGACGAGACGTGGACGACCACGCCGCGTCCGCGTTCGACCATCCCGGGTACCAGGTGCCGGTCGAGGCGAACCGCGCCGAGCAGGTTGAGCGCCAGGTCGGCCTCCCAGCTCTCGTCGCTGCGGACCAGGGTGTCCGCCGGTGGCGAGGCGCTGCCGGCGTTGTCCACCAGGACGTCGACGCCGCCCGCGGTGTCGAGCACCCGGCGGGCCAGGTCTTCGGCCCCTTCGGCGGTGCTGAGGTCGCCCGCGAAGAACGTCGCGGGCAGCTCACCCGGCTCCGGCGGCGTGCGGGCGGAGGCCAGGACGGTGGCGCCGGCGGCCGCGAAGCGCCGGACGATCGCCGCTCCCAGTCCGCGGCTGCCGCCGGTCACGAGCACCCGGCGGCCGGACAGTCCTTCGTGGTCGACGCCTCGATCGGATTCCATGCCACCGAAGATACCTGACTTACGTGTAAGTCAGTTGGCCGAGTGGAATGCTGACGACATGACCGAACGCGTCGACGGGCGGCGTACCGACACCCGCGAGCGCATCCGCGCCACCGCCTTAGCGATGTTCACGGCGCAGGGGTACGAGCGGACCTCGCTCGCCGAAGTCGCGGACCGGCTCGCCATCACCCGCCCGGCGGTCTACCACCACTTCCGCAGCAAGGAAGCCGTCTTGACGAGCTCGTACGGCCGGCTCCTGCCCGAGCTGGCCGAGCTCACGCAGTCCCTGCAGCCCGCGCCGGCCCCCTGGCCCCGGCGCCGCGAGGCCCTGGACCGGTTCGCCGCGCTCATCCGGGGCGAGCACGGCGCCTTGCTCGTGTGCGCCCGGGTCAACGAGCACGCGCTCGCCGGCCTCCCGGCCGCGGCCGAGCTGCTCCACCACCTCGACGCCCTGACCGCAGCACTCGGCCCGGGCGCCGACATCGACGGCCGCATGCTCGCCCGGCTCGCCCTGAGCACCCTGGTCATGGCCGAAACGCGCGGCGCGCAACTCGGCGGAACGGCGGAACAACGGGCTGCCGCAGCGCTCACGCTCGCCCGCGACCTGCTGAACCGGAAATAGCGCCGGTCGAGGTTCCAGCTCAGCACCCCGGCTTCTCGAAGTCGGTGTCCGGGCGTCCGCCACTCGATAGGCTGACACTGTGACTGGGGGCCATGTCGTACGGATCTACGCGGACGGGGTCGTCAACCACGACCACAGCGCCTGTGCTTGGGCCGTGTCGCTCGCCTACGGCGAGCACCGCCGAGCGGAGTCCGGCTCGCTGATCGGCGCCGGCCCGGACCGCACGCAACTGTTCGCCGTCGTAGCAGCCTTGAAGTGCCTCACCCGGCCGTCCGTGGTCCGGATCGCGGTGAACAGCGGCTACGTCATCCGCGGGGCCGCCCAGGAGCAACCACCGGACACCGACCAGGCCCTCTGGCAGCAACTGCACCGGGCCGCTCACCCCCACCGGTTGACCTGGACCGCGGCCGACCCCGCGGATCCCGAGTTCGCCGAGGTCACCACCCGGGCCGGCGAACTGGCACACAGCCTGGTCGGGCCTTCGGTCGGATCGGAGTGGCGGGACTTCCTGGCCGACCGGGCGAGCCGGCTGCCGACGCACACCCTGACGACGTACGAAACGGTCGGTTCCACACTGCACCGGGTCGGCCTGCGCGAATTCGGCGAGCTCGACTTCTGCCCCGCGGCCGGAATCATCGAGTTGCTTCCGAAGCTCGGCGAAGTTTTGCTCGATGGTGACTCGGACGGTGAACCCACGCACGATCTCACCACGCTCCAAGACACTCGGACGGTGCTGACCGAGCTGCTGGCGTGGTTCGACGAGCGCGGCCACCTCGACACCGAAGCGCCGCCGGTGATCGAGGAAGTCATGACCCGCTTCGGCAGGTGCGTCGACGCGCAACGCTTCGCGGACGCCGCACAGGAGCAGATCGACTCTTCGGAATACATGGAATTCCTGCTCTACAACGAGGCCGAGCCGGCCGTGATCGACTTGGACGTCGAGGTTTGCGACTGCGACCCCACGTCGGTCACGTTCCTCAGCGACTGGCGGGAAGGTCTGGTGACCGTCGGTCCGGTCGAGTTGCCACCGGCCGTCGCCGCCTTGGCGGCCGAAGGCATGCGGGTGGTGGTGTCGGCCGGGGTGATCGACGGCGAGTGGTGCCTGGTCAGAGTGGCCAACGGCGAACTCTGAGCCGTGGCCTCCGGCTACTTCCCCGCCCGCGGCGCGTGGCCGGCCGGGGGGTGGGCCGGCGGGAGGTCGGCGGCGACGGCGAGGAGGTCGGCGGCGCTCTCGGCCAGCAGGGCGGGGAAGCCGCCCTCGTCGCCGAGCACCCAGCGCCTGGTGGCCGTCCCCAGGATCGCCATGCCGAGCGCGGTGGCCAGCCGCGCGGTCTGCTCGTCGTGCCCCCGGCGGCACAGCGCCGCCGCCGTCGCTTCGGACAGCATCGCTTCCTTGATCAGGCTGCGTTCCCGCAGCGGCGGGTTGGCCACGATGACGGCGCGCAGCTCGACCAGCAGTTCGCGCGGACGCAGCACCTGCGGTACCGCGGTGAACGCGGCCATCAGCGTCGCGAGCGCGCCGGTTCCGGCGGGCACCTCGGCGATGCCCGCCTCCAAGCAGGCCTGCAGCTCGTCGCCGGCGAAGAGCACCTCTCGCTTGTCGGCGAACCAGCGGTAGAACGATCGCTCGGTCAAGCCGGCGTGCTTGGCGATCTGCGCCACCGTCGTGCGGTCGTAGCCCTGATCGCGGAACAGCTCCAGCGCAGCGCGCTCGAGCCGCTCACGGGTGTTGCCCTCCCAACGAGCCATGCGCCCAGCATAGTGACAGCAGATGCTGTCGTCACTATGGTGGCGAGTGATGACAGCATCTGCTGTCACCCCGCCGAGAACCGGGAGATCAGCTGTGCGCACCCTGCGTTTCCACCACACCGGTGAGCCCCTCGACGTCCTGCGGCTCGAGGAGGCCGAGCCGCCCCAACCGGCTCCGGGGCAGCTCCGGGTCACCGTCGAGGTCTGCACCGTCAACCCCGCCGACCTGGCCCTGTGCCGGGGCCTCTACCCCGGCGACCTGCCCCGCGGAATCGGGCTCGAGGTCGCCGGCACCGTCGACGCCGTCGGCGACGACGTCACGGGTGTCCAGCCCGGGGACGCCGTGTTCGGTCCCGTCCCGTTCACCGGACCGACCGCGGGCGCCTCCGGCCACGCGCTGCTCGACGTCTGGTTCCCGCGGCCGCCCGCCCTCCCCCCGGCGGCCGCCGCCGCCCTGCCGATGGCCGTGGACACCGCGCAGCTCGGCCTGGACCTGCTCGGCCTCACCCCCGCCACGACCCTGCTCGTCAGCGGCGGCGGCACCACCACCGGCTTCGCCGCCGTGCAGCTCGCCCGCCGGACCGGAGCGCGGGTGCTCACCACCGCCGGGCCCACCCACACCGAAGCCCTGCGCGCCACCGGCGCCGAGGTCACCCCCTACGGCACCGGCATGGCCGAGCGGATCCGCGAGCTGGCGGGCGGCCCCGTCGACGTCGTCCTCGACGTCTCACCGCCCGACGACGCCACCATCCCGGAACTCCTGCGCACGGTGACCGACCCCCAGCACGTCCTGACCATCGGCAACCTCGCCCAGGCGCGCGAATCCGGCGCCCGCGACGCGTTCACCCAAGGACCGCTCGGCCACCGCTACGACGTCGTCAAAGAGTGCGCCCGGCTCGCCGCCCAGGGCCGCTTCGCCATCCCCATCGCCCGCGTCATCCCGCTGCCCGGCTGGCGCGAAGCCATCGAACTGAGCCAGTCGCAACACGCCGGCGGCAAGGTCGTCCTCCAGGTCGCCGAGCCGGCCGCGGGTCAGCCGTCGAGGGGGTAGTCCGGGTCCGTGCGGAGGTGGGCCAGCTGCACCAGGGACAACACCATGTCCGCCGGTGTGCCCGGCGGCGCGTACAGGACCAGCTCCGTCCCGTTCTCGCGGTGCACGGCGGCCAGCCGGTGCAACGTGGCGACTCCCGCGCTGGCCAGGTGGGTCAGGCCGGTCAGATCGACCGTCAGCGACCTCGCTCCCGTTGACCCCGCGGTCAGCACTTCCTGGTACACCGTCGCCGCCGTGGCTTCGTCGATCGGGCCGTCCACCCTGATCCGGGGGGTGGCCGTGCCCGGCTGTTCCAGTACCAGCAACGGATCCGACTGCTTGCCGGCGGCGGGAGCAGGCCGGGGCGCGCCCTGGCCGGCGGTGAGCAGCCGGGCCGGGCGGGTCAGCCGCAGCCCTGCCGTCACCGTGGTGCCGTGCTCGTCGTGCGCGATCCGCACCGTGTCCATGAGCGTCTCGACCATGCGCAAGCCCAGGCCCCGCTCGCGCGAGGGGCGGGGCTCGCGCCAGCGGCCCCGGTCGGCGACGCGGAGGCGTACCCACCCCGCCGTCGTCAGCTCGGCGGTCACCGTGACCGGGTGGGTGCCTGCCGTCCTGACGGCGGCGCCGAGGTACGCGTGGTCGGCCGCGTTGGTGACCAGCTCGACGACCGCGTGGCGCACCGCGTCGCCGTCGCCGGCGGCGACGCGGGCCTCGGCCAGCCAGCCGTCCACCGCGACGCGGACCGGTTCCAGCGAGCGCGCGTCGGCCACCACCGTCAGCTCCAGCGCCGTGCGCGGTGGGACGCGCTGCGCGGCCAGCACCGTGATGTCGTCAGCGTGCCCGGTGGCCCGGGTCAGCAGCTCCACGGTCTGCGTGCAGACGCGCTCCGCGGCCGAGCCGACGTCACCGGGCATGATGCGGTCCGCGGCGGCGTCGGCGGCGACGTACGCCAGTTCGGCGGTGCTCTCGCCGAGCGGGCGGCCGGGCCGCTCCAGGATGCCGTCGCTGTAGAGCAGCAGCAGGTCCCCGACGGCAAGCTCGGCCGTGCCGACCACGGACCGGTCACGACCGGGCGCCACCCCCAGCGGGCCGGCACCGGTGGGCGGCAGGTAGCGGGCCGCGTCGCCGCCGTCGACCACCAGTGGCGGCGGGTGGCCGGCGGTGCAGTACTCCACCGCCCCGGTGCCCGGATCCACCACCGCCACGCACACCGTCGCCGCCCGGCCGCCCCGGAGGCGGTCGGTGGCCGCGTCCCCCGCCTCGATCGCCGCCAGGACGTCCCCGGTCGCGGCCAGCCGCTCGGCCAGCAGCACCCGCAGCTGGCCCATCGTGGCCGACGCCGCGACGCCGTGCCCCACGACGTCGCCCACGATCAGGCCGACCCGCCCACCGGGCAGCGCGATCGCCTCGAACCAGTCGCCCCCGGCCACCGTGCCGGTGCCGGCGAGCAGGTAGCTGGCCGCCAGTTCCAGCCCCGGCACCACCGGCACCCCGGAGGGCAGCAGCTCCCGCTGCAGCTCGAGCACGACATCGCGGGCGGCTTCGTACCGGCGCTCCGCCTCCGCGGCACGTTCCTGCGCCTCAAGGCGGGCCCGGACCTGCTCAGTGACTTCGGTGATGAGGATGTTCAGCCCCTGCACCCCGCCGTCGCCGCCGAGGAGGGGGCTGATGGTGAAGTCGATGTAGATGTCCTCCAGCCCGGCGCCGCGATCGAGCTGGATCCGCCACTCGCGGCCGCTGTGGGCGACCCCGGTGGCGTAGGTCCGGTCCAGGATTTCGAAGACCTGCTGCGACAACGCCTCCGCGAACACGTCACGCGCCGGCAACCCCAGGATGGGACGGTCGGCGGAAAAGGCGCGGTAGGCCGCGTTCGCGGCCACGAACACGTAGTCGTCCCCGTGCACGGTGCCGACGCTGATCGGCAGCTGCTCGAAAGCCTGGCCCACGGCGTCACCGTCGCCGCAGGGCGGTGCGACGCGGCGCTCGTTGCCCATCGGGTCATCATCCCCGCGTGACCAGGCCCGAGCCAGCCGGCCGGCGGGCCCCGAGTCCCCCGGCGCGGCGCCGGGGAACGACTCACGATGACGCCGTCAGCGCCGCCTCCACCGCGCGCGTCAGGGCTTCCAGGTATTCGTCGCCGCTGGGGCCCCTGGTGACCAGCATCCGGAAGGCCAGCGGGGCGATCAGCAGGTCGGTGCCGAGCTCCAGGTCCAAGCCCGCCGGGAGCTCGCCGCGGTCGACGGCGTTCTGCAGGATCGCCCGGGCCGCCGCCCGGCGCGGCTCGGCCACCCCGGTCCGCAGCACCTCGGCGAGGTTGGCGTCGTGCTCGGCCTCGGCCAGCAGCCCGGCGCCGATCCGGGTGATGAGCGGATTGGCCAGCTGACCGCGGAAGGTGGCGAACAGCTCGCGCAGGTCCGTGCGCAGCGCGCCGGTGTCCGGCGTGGGCGGCAGCGCGCCGGCGACCTTCGCGCGGATCAGCTCGGCGAGCATCGCCTGCTTCGAACGCCACCGCCGGTACAGCGCCGCCTTGCCGACCCCGGCGCGCCGGGCGACCGCGTCCATCGACGTCCGCGCGTACCCCGTGTCGGCCAGCTCGGCGAACGCCGCCTCGGTGATCGCGTCCGTCACCTGCGGCCGCAGCACCGCCCCGCCGCTCGCCGGCCGGGCGCTCTCTTCGCTCGTGGACATGTCGCGCAGTCTAGCGAACGGAACGGTTGCGTTCCATTGCCAAGGTCGCTATAACGGAACGAGACCGTTCCGTTCGCCATCAAGGAGTTCCGCGATGAAATTCCTCTTCGACGACGAGTCCTTCTCCTTCGAGGCCCTGCGTGCCGCCGGCTACGCCGCTCACGGCGGTGCCGACCTCGGCGAAGTCCTGGTGACCTGCCGCCAGATCCCCGAAGGCGACGAAGACGCCTGGGCGGCGCAGTGGGCCGCGACGGCCGCCCGCGTCGAAGGCATCGGCCGCGCGGCGCTGGCCGCCGGACACCGGGTCAGCGCCCGAGAGGCGCTGCTGCGGGCGTCGAACTACTACCGGGTCGCCGACTTCTACCTCCGCACCGACGGCGTCCACGAAGCGGAGTCGGCGCGGCTGGCCAAGGCGTCCCAGGAGACCTTCGCCGACGCCGCCCCATTGCTGGACACCCCGGTCCGCGCCCTGGAGATCCCGTACGAGGACACGACCCTGCCCGCGTACCTGTTCCTCGTCGACGACTCGGGCGCCCCGCGGCCCACCGTGGTCTTCCACGGCGGGATCGACTCCACCCTCGAGGAGTACTACGTGGCGATCGCGGTGGGCGCGCTGCGGCGCGGCTACCACGTCCTCGCCTTCGACGGCCCGGGCCAGGGCGCCCCGCTGCGCCGGCAGGGCCTGCACTTCCGGCCCGACTGGGAAGCCGTCGTCACGCCCGCCGTCGACCTCGCCCTGACCCTGCCCGAAGTGGACAACGACAAGATCGTGCTGATCGGCATGAGCCTGGGCGGCTACCTCGCCGGGCGCGCGGCCGCCTTCGAGCACCGCATCGCCGCGTGCGTGCTCTACGACGGGGTGTACGACCTCTACGAACCCGTTGCCGCCGTCGCGCAGCGCGCCGCCTCGACCCCGGGCGGCCTCGACGCGGTGATCGCGCAGAACACCATGGCGCGCTGGGTGGTGCGCAACAGCATGTGGACCTTCGGGAAGGCGAGCTTCGAGGAGCTGGCCGAGGCGAGCAAGGCCTACACCATGGCCGGCATCGCCGACCGCATCACCTGCCCGACCCTCGTCCTCGACGCCGAAAACGACGTGTTCTTCGCCGGCCAGCCGCAGCGCGTGTTCGACGAGCTGACCTGCGAGAAGGAACTGATCCTCTTCCGCGAGGACGAGGGAGCGGGCGAACACTGCCAGGAAGGCGCGCTTTCCCTGTTCAGCCAGCGCACCTTCGACTGGCTCGACACCGTCCTCGCCCGCTGATCACCGGCTGCGGCAAGGAAACCGGCGGCCGGTGGCGGCGAGACGAGCCAAGGCCACCGGCCGCGGCTCCGAGGGTTGATCCGCGCGTCCGGTCGGACCTACGCTTCAGCGTCGATGCCCAGGTCGATGCCGAGTTCGATGCCCAGGAGGACCGATGCGAGGCACCCACCGCAGCCGTGGCCGCGTGGTGATCATCTCCGGTGCGCTGTGCGCCGGGCTGCTGGCGGCGACGAGCCCGGCGGCGGAGGCGGCACCGCTCTACTCCCCCGGTGCGCCGGGCGCCGGGGACCCATACTTCCCCGACATGGGCAACGGCGGTTACGACGTCGGCCACTACGACATCCGGCTGGACTACAGCCCCGGCACCGGGGCGATCGACGCGACCACGACGATCTTCGCCACGGCCACCCAGAACCTCTCCCGCTTCGACCTGGACTTCCAGGGGCCGCTGACGATCAGCAGGCTCTCGGTGAACGGCCTGACCGCCGCCTTCACCCGCAGCGGCGCCCAGGAGCTCGTGATCACCCCGCCGTACGGCCTGCGCAACGGCAGCCCGTTCGTCGTCTCGGTGAGCTACGCCGGCGTCCCGCAGAAGATCGACGACCCCGCGCTGGGTGTCTCCGGCTGGGTCGCCACCGAGGACGGCGCGATCGCGCTCAACCAGCCGATCGGCGCGGCGACCTACTACCCGGTCAACGACACACCCGACGACAAAGCGACCTACACCCAGACCATCACCGTGCCGGCCGGGCTCACCGTGCTGGCCAACGGCGAACCGGGCCCTGCCACCACGCACGACCACCGGACCACCTTCCGCTGGTCCATGAACCGCCCGATGGCCAGCGAGCTGAGCATGCTCGCGATCGGCGGCTACGACGTCACCCGTGGCGTGACGGCCGGCGGCCTGCCGGACATCACCGCGATCGGCAAGTCCATCGACACGAAACCCGGTCAGGGCCAGGTGTTCAACCGGACCACGGCACAGGTCGTCGACTGGGAGTCCTCGGTGTACGGGGCCTACCCGTTCGACTCGACCGGCGGCATCCTCGCCGACGTCGGTGTCGGCTACGCCCTCGAGACGCAGAGCCGGCCGGTCTACGACCAGAAGACCAGCGACGTCGACGGCGACCTGCTCGCCCACGAACTCGGCCACCAGTGGTTCGGCGACAGCCTCACCCCGGTGCACTGGTCAGATATCTGGCTCAACGAAGGGTTCGCGACCTACTCGGAATGGCTCTACCAGGAGAAGTTCAACCACATCCCCGTGCAGCAGACCTTCGCCGAGACCTACGCCGGCGAAAAGGACTGGAGCGGCGAAGTCGCCGACCCCGGCCGGGACCACATCTTCGACGACCTGGTCTACAACCGCGGCGCGATGACCCTGCAGGCGCTGCGGACGAAGATCGGCGACCGCGCCTTCTTCGCGGTGCTCAACCTGTGGCCGGCGACGCACCGGTACGGCAACGTCTCGACGCGGGACTTCATCGAGTTCGTCGAGCGGCTGACCCACCGCGACCTCGGCTCGTTCTTCCGGACCTGGCTCTACCAGCCGGGCAAGCCGGCCCTCTGACCGCGTCAGCCGGCGTCCTGGCGCAGGGCGGCGGCCAGCCATTCCTGGACCGCCGCGGACCTGGCCGGGTCCGGCTCGGGTGCGCCGTTGATCCTGGCCACGAGGGTGCCGTACCGGCCCATCAGGTCCGTGCCCGGCAGCCGGGCGCGCCGCTGCGCCGATGCGGTCCGGTCGAAACCGGCCATGCTGCGGCGGGCCTTGCCGGCGTCGTGCTCACCGGTCATGGCGGCGACGAAACCGGCCGAGTCGGCCACCATCCGCTCGGCGATGTCCCGCGCCTGCGGGGAATCCGGCGGCACGCCCGCCTGCTGCGCCGCCTGTGCCTCCAGGTAGAGGACCCGCCGCCGCTCGGCGCGCGCGAGCATCTCCGGCGTCGCCATCAGCTTGCCCTGCTCGGTGCCGAACGCGCGGTGGAAGTAGGCCCGCACCGCCGTGCGGAACTGTTCGTCCTGCACGATGCCGGCGAGTTCGATCCACGCCTCGAGCTGCTCGGTGGACGGCTCTTCCGGCAGGTGCGGCCGCCGGCTGCGCAGCCGGTCCAGGTAGCCGGGGTGGACGTCCAGGCCTTCGGTCACGAAGTCCCAGAACCGGCTGATGAGCCCGGCGCGCTCGTCGTCGGACATCGACACGAGCTTGTGCAGCAAGCTCACCTGCGCCGCGGTGGTGGGTTGCCGCACGATGGTCCGCAGCACGGCCCGGCGCGCCCGGAACTGCCGCAGCTGGTCCTCGACCAGCCGCAGGTGCCGGGCGGCCAGCTCCGGCAGCGTGTTCTCCGCGGCCAGCACGCGGCGGATGTCCGCCAGGCCCGCACCCAGGTCGCGCAGGGTCCGCACGAGCTCGAGCCGGGCGATGGCCTGCACGTCGTACTGCCGGAAGCCGCCTTCGGTGAGCGCGGTGGGCGCGACGACCCCCTCGTCGGCGTAGAACCTGATCGCACTCACGCTCAACCCGGTGCGGCGAGCGACATCCCCGATGGGGTAGAGCCTGTCCATACCGCCACTATGCGATCTCGACCGGCTTGAGAGTCAAGGCTCCCGGCGGCCGCTCGGGCGTTCGGCGGCCGGAACGCCGACAGCGACCGGGAAAGCTCCGGCAACACACGCTCGTTCACCGCAGGGACGGGTCGGCGAGCGCGCGGGCGGCGGCGCCGGGTGCGTGCCCAGCCATCGCGGTGATCAGTGCCCGGAGGCCGTCGCGGAGCTCACGCGACGGCCGGGCGGTTCGGGCGACGTCGAGCTCGTTGGCGATGGTCAGCAACGCGAAGTCGGCGAGCTCCTCGCCGGCCACGGCCACCACTTCGCCGGTGAAGCGATCGGTGAGCGGGAGCGGCACCGCGCCGAGACGCGGGTAGGTCGTCCGCCGGTCGCAGGCGCCGTACCGGTACACGAGAGCCTCGGCCTCGTCCCCGATCGCCGCGCGCAGGCGGGTCCGCTGCTCCGGCGCGAGCAGCCGGCGGGGGAACCCGTCGGTGCCGTAAACGGCGTGGCAGAGCGCGGCCAGCCGGGCTCGCCGGCTCCCGCCCCAGGCCGTCACCAGCTCGCACACCCGCCGGCTGTGGGCGAGGAGGTTCCCGCCGGGGTGGCCGAGCTGATCCGCGCCCAGCGCGCGCAGCAGCGCCAGTGCCGGCCATCCGGCGGTGGCATCGGCGAGGATCCCGGCCAGCGCCTCCGGCCGGTCGCGGGCGACGAGGTGCCCGGCGTCCCGGACGGCGGTCACCGTGGCGTGCGGGGCCAGGCGCAGCAACCCGGCGACGTCGTCGTCGGTGACGGCCGAGCCCGGGCCGCCGCGGACGAGCAGCACGGGCCGGTCGAGCCGCGCGAGGGCCCGGCACAGCCGCGGAACCTGGCCGAGGATGTCGTCGACGAGTGCGGCGTGCACCTCCAGCACGCCCAGGGCGGCCAGGAACCGGCGGACCCGGCGCCGCTCGAGCCCGGGCACGACATCCACCAGCACCAGCCCCGCCACCCGCGCCCGCACGGCGGGATCGCCGAGAGCGGCCACGGCGGCGAGGCCGCCCAGCGAAGCGCCGACGACCACGCACCCCGGCGGCTCGGCGCCGAGCATCGCGCCGACGTCGTCCACATAGGACTCGAAAGTGCGCGCCGAGCCGCCGCTTTCGCCGTGCCCGCGCTGGTCGTAGGCCACGCACCGGAACCCGGCCGCCGTCAGGCTCGCGACGACCGGCGTCCACACCCCGCGGCGTTCACCGCCGGCGTGCAGCAGCAGGACAGCCGGTCCGCGGCCCGCCTCCGCTCCGCGCAGGACCGTGTCCGGGCGGGCGAGGCGCCGCAACCGCGGCGAACAGGGATCGGCCACGACGGCTCCTTACCTTGTAGTGCCAAGGTAAGGGCCTTGCCTTGACTCGTCAAGGTAAGGTCGTCCGGGTGACAGGTCCGCGGGTGCGCCGCCCGGCCGGCGAAGCGAGACGCCTCATCCTGGACGCGGCCGAGGAACTCCTCGCCGAGGGAGGCGCGGCGGCCGTCCAGGTGCGCGCGGTCGCCGCCCGGGTCGGTATGACCGACGCCGGGATCAGCCACCACTTCGGCACCCGCGAAGGGCTTCTGGAAGCGCTGCTGCGCCACGGCGGCCGGAAGATCCGGGACGGCGTCGCGGCGGTGCTGGACTCCTGGCTCGGCCGCCCCGCCGATCTCGGCGAACTGGTCGAGGCCTTGGCCGCCTTCTACCGCCTCGGCTACGGCGACCTCGCCGTCTCCCTCCACGCGGCGGGGTGGCGGGACGAAGGATCGGGGATGCTCGCGCCCGTCGTCGACGCGCTCCACGCCCTGCGCCCCGACCGCGACGACGTCCCCGTCGAAGACACCCGGCTCGCCGTCGCCGCGCTGCACCAGGCCCTCGCCACCGAGCCGCTGTACGGGCCGGCCTTCCGCCGCAGCGCCGGCCTCACCGGCCGGGCGGCCACCGGCGCCGGCCCCCAGCTCCGCTGGTGGACGGCAACCCTCACCCGTGCCCTCGGCCTGCGTCCGGGAGCCGGCTGACGGAACATCATGGCCGGTGGCCGCTGATCCGGGTACTCGTCAGGCCGTCAAGCGGCGGGCGGCTTCCGCACGCACGTCGGCGTGCTCGACCGGGCAATCACGCAGCCGGGCGAGCCATCGGCGGGCCTCGCCGGTGAGCGGCGCGTGCCGGGCGGCCACCAGCCGGACACCGCCCTCGCAGTCCGCGAGCGCGTCGGGCAGCGCCTGCTCGGTGGCGTCGGGATCCAGTGCCAGCAACGCTTCCACGTAGGCGGCCCGTTCGTACGAGTGCGGGCTTCGGTGCCACAGCGAGCGAAGCCTCGGCACCGTCTCGGTGACGCCGAGGCGTGCGAAGCCCCGGGCCAAGTCGTCGTACCCGCACCAGTCGTCGCTGTCGTCGTCCAGGCGGTCGAGGGCGGCCAGCAGGGCGGGAACGTCGGTCGCGTCCCCGTGTTCGGTGAGCGTGCCCACCGCCCGCCACCACAGCGGGTGAGCCGGACTGCGCGCCCATTGCCGAGCGTGTCCCAGCGTCTGCGGGCCCAGTTTCGCGAGCGCGTGGACCAACCCGATCCTCGCCGCGTCCGGACGAGCCGCCAGCCGGTCGGCGACGTCGAGCAACCGCGGCTCCGGGTCGCGGTGACGAGCGAACTCGTGCAGCACCGCCGAGAGCACTTCGGGGTCGGCGTCCGGGTCGGCGAGCAGGCCGAGCAACCCGGCGACCGGAGTGCCGCGGTGGGGCAGGCCCGGACACCGCCACGACACAGCCGGGGGGCGGGCGCGCTCGAGCAGACCGTCGATCCGGCGGTCGCGGCCCGCCCACGTCGACCACGGTTCCTGACCGGCGAAAACCTCCTCCGGAGCAGCTTTCGCCGCCCGGCCGGCCACGACCGGCGCGAGGTCGTCCCACCAGTCGCCGGGCCAGGTGGCGGCGACGGCCTCCAGGACCTCGATCCAGCGGTCGCCCTCGCTCACGTACCGGCGCAGAGCGTCCTTCGCCGCGGACACGGGTACCCGGGCGAGGGCGGCCAGGAGGTCGACGCTCTGCCCGAACCGGTTGCCCTGGTAGCCGGTGCTCCGCCCGGTCCGCCAGAGCTGTTCGACGATTCCGGCCACGGGCAGCTCGACGTCGAGGACGAGCCGGACGAGGTAGGTCGTCCGCTCGTCGACCTGCCGGTCCCAGCGGTAGTCGCGGCGCACGCAGTCCAGCACCAGTTCCGGTGCGACCCGGTGGGCCGCGACCCAGGCGCCGGCCGTGCCCTGGCCGCGTTGCAGAGCTCCCCGCAACGTCTTGGCGGGCGCGTAGTGCCACTCGTCCTCGGTCATCGCCGGTCAGTGTGGGGCACTGCGTGTCCCGCGGCCAGCGGATTACCGGGGATCAGCTCGGCACCACGAACAGGTGCGTCATCGCCGAGGTGTGGTTCGGCAGCGAGCCGGTCCGGCCGGTTTCGTCCGTCAGGCCCGGGGCCGCGCCGCCGACGGAGCCCGGGTTGCCGCCCAGGTGCGTGGTGGTCACCTTGGCGCTCACCCGGGTGCACCCGGGGTTGATCGGCACCTTCGTGTACAGCGGGACGGCGGCGTGGTTGACCCCGCGCGGCACGGTTTCCTCCGTCTGCGCGACCGGCGCGCTCGCGCAGTCCGGGCCGCCCGCCGTGGTGGCCGTGAGGGTGAACCGGGCCGTGGAGTAGTGGATCTTGCTGTCCGGGGTGGGTTCCGCGCCGCGGTGGTATTCGACGTCGGCGATGACCGCCAGTTCGCGGGTGCCCGCGGGCAGCGTCGCGGTGATCGACGGCGCCACGGTGGTGGTCGTGACCGGGAGGTTGCCCTCCGGGAGCAGCTGCTGCACGGCCGCGCCCGTCAGGTCGCCGCCGATCGCCGCCGAGGCGAACCGCAGGCTTCCTTCGACCGTTTCGCGGGCCTCCGAAGTCGACGTCGAGGCCGTGCGCAGGTACAGCGTGCAGCTCAGCGTGCCGCTCCTCGACGCCGTGACGAGGAAGCGGTTGACGATCGTGATGTCGCGCCGCGCCGGGTCGGGGTGGTCCGACGGCAGGACGTTTTCGCCCAGCACCACGTTCTCCGCACCGGCACCCGTGCACCGGATCTCGTTGTCGATCAGGTTCACCTGATCGGCGTCGTAGGCCCGCAGTTCCGAGTAGACGTAGGCGATGGCGCCGGCGGCGAGCTGCGTTTCGACCGTCGCCAGCGGCACGACCTTCTGCACCGGCTTGACGCCGCTCTCCGGCGCGCGCGGCACCCCGGTGACGACGACCGGGCCGAACTCGGCCGCGCTCGCGCCGGCCGGGGTGCCCGCGACGGCGGTCCCGGCCAGCGCCAGGACGACGGCGGCGGCGGCACTGCGGTTCATGCGTTCCTCCGAGGTGATGGCGGGCGGCACGACGGGCCGCACCGGGCGTCCGGCGCTCCCGCGGTGAGGGGACGGCAGCTCACGTGGGTGCCCCGGTACAGCGTTTTGACGACGCGGTAGCCCGTGCCGGTACCGGTGTGCACGTCGACCACCGAGGTGATCGTCCGCACGATGCCGTAGGCGGCGCACCGGCCACCGGCCGGGGCACTGGCCGGCCAGACCGCCGCCGTGGCCGTCTCGGCGTGGGCGGCCGCAGGGGCCACCACTCCCGCCCACAGCACCCCGCCCACGGCGACCGCCGCGGAAAACTTCCTCATGCGTCCTCCTCGGTTCGCGGGGGGCGAGGACCGATCAGAAGGCAATTTATGGAGCCGGACCCATACGTCCCCTACACGGCCCCTACAGCGCATGTCCCCCGTTCGGCCCACCGGAGATCCGGAGACCTCTGCTACGCTGCGTAGTCGTCGGGCAAGGGGGTGGGGAGCCTTGGGGGACACCGCACGATTCGGGATCCTGGGTCCGCTGCAGGTGACGAACGCCGGCCGGCCGCTGAAGCCGTCGGCGCCGCGGCAACGGGCCCTGCTCGCCGCGCTGCTGGTCCGCACCCCACAGCCGGTCGGCCTCGGCGCGCTCGTCGACGCGCTGTGGGGCGAACGCCCGCCTGCCTCGGCCGTCGCGAACGTGCACACCTACGTGAGCCGGTTGCGCCGCGACCTGGCCGAGATCGGGCTGCCCGACCTGGTCGTCACCGACGGTGGCGGGTACCGGCTGCTGGTCGAACCCGACCAGCACGACAGCCGGGTCTTCCGGACCACGGCCGACGAGGCGCGCGCCGCGCTGGCCTCGGGTGACGCCGTCAAGGCGGTGGCCATCTGGGAAGCGGCCTGGTCCTGCTGGCGAGGTGACCCGCTCGAGGACGTCCCCTGCGCCGGCTGGCTGGAGACCGAGGTGGTGCGGCTGGAGCAGCTGGCCGCGGCGGCCCGCGAGGACTTCGCCGACGCGCGCCTGGCGGCCGGCCAGTACAGCACCCTCATCCCGGAACTGACGGCACTGGTGCGGCGGCTGCCGTTGCGGGAGGGGCTGTGGCAGCGGCTGATGCTCGCCCAGCACCGGGCCGGCCGGCGGGCCGAGGCCCTGGACACCTACCGGGAGCTGCGGGACGTGCTCGTCGAAGCGCTCGGCGTCGAGCCCTGCGACCAGGTCCGGGAGCTGCACGAGGTGGTCCTGGGCGGGACGCCACCCGAGGCGGGCACCGCGGTGCGGCCGATGCAGCTGCCGCCCGACATCGACGACTTCACCGGCCGGACGGCCGAAGCCGCGGAACTGCGCCGCCTGCTGACCCGCCCGGCCCGTTCGGTGGTCGCGGCCATCACCGGCAAGGCGGGGGTCGGCAAGACGGCGCTGGCCGTCCGCGTGGCGCACGACGTCGGGGCGCACTTCGCCGGCGGCCAGCTCTACGTCCGGATGGGTGGCACCGGTTCGTCGCCGCGGGACCCGTCCGCGGTGCTCGCGACCCTGCTCGTCGCCTTCGGCGTGCACCCGCACGCGGTGCCGGAGGACTTCGAGGCCCGCGCCGCGCTGTACCGCTCGCAGCTGGCGGCCCGGCCGGTGCTGATCGTGCTGGACGACGTCGCGAACATGGCCCAGGTCCGCCCGCTGCTTCCGGGCTCGGCGGGCTCGGCCGTGCTCGTCACCAGCCGCGGGCAGCTGGTGGCCGCGCACACGGTGTGCCTCGATGTGCTGTGCCCGGCGGAATCGGTGCGGCTGCTGTCCTCGATCGCCGGTCCGGCGCGGGTGACCGCGGAACCGGACGCCGCCGCCGCGGTGGCCCGCTACTGCGGCCACCTCCCGCTGGCGCTGCGCATCGCCGCGTCCCGGCTGGCCCGCCGCGGCCAGTGGACGGTGGGCAGGCTGGCCGGCCGGCTCGCCGACGAGGGCACCCGGCTCAACGAACTGCGCATCGACGACCTGGAGGCGCGGGCCAGCCTGGCGTGGAGCTACGAGGCGCTCGACGAGGTGCAGCAGCGGGCGTTCCGCCTGCTGGGCCTGCTCGACGTCCCCGACTTCCCCGCCTGGGTCCTCGCCGCGCTGCTGGAGGTCGGGCTGCCGGTGGCCGAAGACGTCCTCGACAGCCTGGCCGACGTGCACCTGCTGGAGGTCGCCGGCACCGATGCCGCCGGCCAGGTCCGCTACCGCTTCCACGATCTGCTGCGGGTGTTCGCCCGGGAACGCGCCGGTTCCGCCGACTCTCCCGCCGAGCGGACGGCCGCGCTGCGCCGGGCGTTCGGCGCCTGGCTGGACCGGGCCGTGCACGCGGAGGCCGGCCTGCCCTGCCGGTTCCTCAAGGTGCGGCTCACCGGCCCCGGCAGCGTCGGACCGCCGCCTGCCGAGCCGCTCGCCTGGCTGGACGCCGAGCGGGACGCCCTCGTCGCCGTGCTCGAACAGGCCCTCGGCCTCGGCATGACGAGCGTGGCCTGCGACATCGCCTGCGCGCTGACCACGTTCTTCGACCTGCGCAGCCACTACGACCTGTGGCGGCACACCCACGAACTCGCGCTGGCGGCCGCCGTGGGCGCCGGGGCGCGGCGCAGCCGGGCGATCCTGCACCAGGGCCTCGGCGCGCTGGCGTTCTACCAGGGCCGCTACGACGAAGCGAGCGAGCACTTCGCCCGGGCGCAGGTCCGGTTCGGCGAACTCGGCGAGCACCGGGGGCGCGCGTACGCGAACCTCGGCCTCGGCAGCGTGCACCTGTTCCACGGGGACCACGGAGAAGCGGCCGCCGCGCTCGAACGGGCCCGGGCGGGCTTCGACGGCTGCGCGGACGCCGGGGGCCGGGCCTTCGCCCTGCAGGGACTGGGCATCGTCCGGCGGGACCAGGGCAGGCTCGAAGAAGCCGCGCGGTGCCTGGACGAGGCGCTCGCGACGTTCCGCCGGCTGGGCAGCCGGTACGGCCAGGCCTGCGTGTCGTTCAGCCTCGGGCTGCACCACAAGGCCCGCGGTGACCGCGAAGCGGCCGAGCGGACGCTGTCCGAAGCCATCGAGCTGTTCCACGCCGCGTCCTGCCCGCGCGACGAAGCGCTGGCCCTGCACGTGCTCGCCGCCACCTGCGCCCAGCAGGGCGACGCGGACCGGGCGTCGACGCTGATGGCCCGGTCGCTGGCGGTCTTCTCGCCCGAAGACGACAGCGTCGCCGACGCCTGCGCCCAGTACAGCTTCGGCTGGGTGGCGCACGGCAACCGGCGCCCGGACGAAGCCGCCGGCCGCTTCGACCGGTCGGCGCGGCTGTCCGAGCGGTTCGGCATGACGCTGCACCGGGAACGGGCCACGGCCGCCCAGCGCCTGCTCGGCCTCAGCGTCCCGAGCCGGTGAAGGTGATCGTGCCGGTCAGGTGGCGTTGCACGAGGACGAAGACCAGCAGGCAGGGCAGCCCGGTGATGGTGGCCACGGACATGGTCTCGGCGATGGCCGGGTTCCCGGAGTCCAAAGTGGACAAGCCGACGGTCAGCGTGCGCATCCGGTCGGAGCTCGCGGCCACCAGTGGCCACAGGAAGTCGTTCCAGTGCCACAGGAAGACGAACACGCCGAGCGTGGCGAGCACCGGGCGGCACAGCGGCAGCACGATGCTCAGGTACACCCGCCAGTCCCCCGCGCCGTCGACGCGGGCGGCGTCGAAGACCTCGCCGGGCAGCGCGCGGATGAACTGGCGCAGCAGCAGGACGGCCTGGGCGTTGGCCAGCGTCGGGACGATCAGGCCCCAGTAGGTGTCCGACCAGCCGAGCCGGGAGATCACCACCACCGACGGCATCAGCAGGGCGTGGAAGGGCACCATCACCGTGGACAGCAACGACCACAGCAGCACGTCCCGGCCGGCGAAGCGCTTGCGGGCGAACACGTACGCGGCCATCGACGCCGAAAGCAGCACGGCCGCGACCGACACCACCGAGTAGACCACCGTGTTCGCCGTCCAGCGCAGGATGCTCCCGGTCGACAGCACCGCGGTGAGGTTGCCGAGGGTGAGCGAGGCGGGCAGCCGGTCCGGGAGCGTCGGGGCGTTGGGCGGCGAGAGCGCCACGAGCAGCATCAGCGCGAACGGGCCGATCGCCACCAGTGAGGCCAGCGCCAGCAGGACGGCGGGCCCGAGGCGGCGCGTCACGGGTTCCGGCCGAAGGCCCGGCGCTGGGTGAGCGACACCAGCAGGACGATGGCCCACAGCGCCACCTCGGCCGCCGCGGCGCGGCCGACGTCGAAGTAGCGGAAACCGAAGTCGTACACCGCGTAGCCCAGCGTGTAGCTCGCCCGGACCGGGCCGCCGCCGGTCAGCACGTAGACGGTGTCGAAGACCTGGAGCGCCCCCACGGTTTCCACCACGACGACGAAGAACAAGGCCGGCCGCAGCGCGGGCAGCAGCACGTGCCGGAAGCGCTGCCCGGCGCTGGCGCCGTCGACCTTCGCCGCCTCCAGGCAGTCGGCCGGCGCGTTGCGGATCCCCGCGAACAGGATCAGCATCGCGTAGCCGAACCCCTTCCAGGCGCCCACCACGGCCAGCACGGGCAGCACGAGCGACGGCCGTTCGAGGAAGCCGGTGGGTTCGAGCACCCACCGCCAGACGACGGCGGAAAGCACCAGGCTGGTGGCGTAGGGCGCGAACAACGCGGCGCGGAAGAGACCGCGGCCGCGTGGCACGGCGTGCAGCAGCAACGCCGTGCCCAGTGCCACGGCCACGGTCAGCGGCACGTAGAGGGCGGCGTAGCCGAGCGTGGTGCGCAGGCTGCCCAGGAAGACGGCGTCCCGGGCGAGGCTGCGGTAGTTCTCCGCGCCCACGAACCGCCAGTCCCCGCCGGGGTGGTAGTCGGTCAGGCTCAGCCCGGCCGCGCCCAGCATCGGCACGAACCGGAACATCGCGAACAGCACGAGCACCGGGAGCAGGAAGACGAGCACCGTCAGCGGCTCGCGCCACCGCCTCATCGGCCGCTGCCGAGCAGGGCGTCGGCCTCTCCGGCGGCGTCGGCGAGCGCCTGTTCCGGGGTCGCGCGGCCCAGGAGCGCGGCCTGCAGGTGCGGCGCGAGCAGGCCCATCACCTTGCGCGCCTGCGGGTGGTTGTCCCCGGCGGAGGCGAACGGGAGCGCCTGCGCGAAGTCCTGGTCCACCTGGTCGGCCGGCGGCGAGGAGCCGTCCCAGGGCGGGAAGTAGCCGGATTCGGCGCACAGCTCGCCGACGACGGACGGCGACCTCAGGTAGGAGAGCAGTTTCCGGGCCGCGTCGGGGTTCTTGGCCCGGCGCAGCAACGACAACCCGCCGGGTGTCCCGAAGGTCACGCGGGACTTGTCCTGAAGCGGCAGCCCGATCGCGACGTTCTGCGCGCCGAACGCGGCGATGACCCCGCGCGCGGCCGACTCGGTCATGGCGTGGGCCATCGCCGCCCGGCCGGTCGCCACGGCGTCGCCGGCCACCGCGCTGCGCCGGGTCGCGGCGTCCGGCGGCAGGCCGTGCACCCGCCCGAGGTCGACCAGGAACCGCAGCGCCGCAACACCTTCCGGCGAGGCGAACGCGCTCTTGCGGCCGTCCGGGGTGAACACGCGGCCGCCCGCCTGCCACAGCAGCGGGTAGAAGGTGAGGTTCAGCGTCTCCTCGGTGGACCCGGCGTAGTCGAGCACCGGGACGCCGCGGGCGGCGAGCTTCGGCGCGGCCGCCTTCACCTCGTCCCACGTCCGCGGCAGGTCCGTGATCCCCGCTTCCGCGAACAGCTTCCGGTTGTAGACGGTCGTCGTCACGGTCCGGTACAGCGGCACGCCGTACGCCTGCCCGTCGACCGTGAGCGCCTCGACCACCCGCGGCGGGAACGGCGGCTTGCTGCCCGCGAGCACGTCGGACACCGGCAGCAGCGCCTTTTCCCCGACGTACTGCGGGATCATGTCCGGCTGCAGCAGGACGACGTCGGGGCCGTTGCCCGCCATCAGGGCGGCACCCAGCTTTTCCTGCCGGCTCGCCCACGGCTGCAGTTCGACGTCCAGGTCGATGCCGGTCTCGCGTTCGAAGCCGGTTTCGACCCGGTGCCAGAAGGCCACGCTGCGGGCCTGGTCGGTGATGACCGGGTACATCCACAGCGTCACCGCGGCGCTGTCGCCGGACCCGCAGGCCACGACGGCGGCCGCGGTCAGCACGGCCGTCATGAGCAGCGCCGGCGTCCTCACGCGGTGGCTCCCGGTCCGGTGCCGATGCCGAAGAGGCGGGCCGCGTTGCGCCACATCACGTGCTCGTACTCCTCGTCGGTCAGGTCGGCCTCCAGCACCACGCCCATCGCGATCGCGGGGTCGACCAGGGTGCTGTCCGTGCCGAACAGCAGCTGCGCGAGGGGGACCCGGTCGAGTGCGTACCGGAACCGGCCACGATCGGTGATCGAGCAGCACGGTTCCAGGTAGAGCCTATCGCTGCGGCGGGCCGCTTCGACGGCTGCCCGCCACGCCGGGCCGCCCATGTGCCCGGCGATCACCCGCAGCCGCGGCAGCCGCTCCAGGACGTCGACCAGGCCCAGGACGCTTTCGTCCCAGGTGTGCACGAGCACCGGCAGCCCGGCGTCGGCGGCCAGCGCCAGCGCGTCCCGGACCGCCCCGGACAGCAGCGGCTGCTCCGGGTAGGTCGTGTGCACCTTGACCCCGACGAACCGGCCGGTGGGCCGGTACTCCTCCAGTTCCCGCGCGGCGGCGGCGAGGTCGTTGGGGTTGAGCACGACGTAGCCGAGCAGCCGCGGCTGGGTCTGGAGCACCTCCGCCAGCCAGCGGTTGCCCGCCACCATGTCGTAGGTGACTGCCTCGGACGCGGAGACGATCTGCCGGTCGATGCCGTAGCGGTCCATCAGGGCGAGGTTCAGCTCGACGCTCCCCACGTCGGTGCTGAAGAACCACGGCCCGGCGTGGGCGTGCACGTCGATGATCACGCCGGGTCCGCCAGCCACGCCGTGGCGGTGCCGCCCGCCACCTGCCGCCACGCCTGCTCGTCGAGCCCGGCCGTGCGCAGCCGCAGCGCCGAGGACCAGACGTCGTGCAGCGGCGCCCGCGACCCGTAGGCGAGGTGGTGGGCACCGACCTCGCCGGCGATCCGCTCGATGGAGTCGGGGCCGCACAGCATCCGCGTCGAGGCCACGAACCCGGGTTCGCGCCGGGCGAGCACGACGAAGTCCGCCACCCGGTAGGCGTGGACGTCGAGGAAGCAGACCCGCGCGCCCCGCCCGGCGAACGGCCGCCAGAACCGGCTGAAGTCGCCGCTGGTGAGCAGCACCATCCCGTGCGCGACCGCAACGTCCACGACGTGCGCGAGGCCGGGTGAGTCCGGTTCGACCCACTGTTCGGGCGGGAAGAGCCGCAGCAGCCGCACCCCGGAGGAGGCCAGCCGCCCGATCTCGGTCTCGGCGGTCAGCGCGTCGCGCACGTCGACGGCACCGACCGGCACGAGCGCCTCGCGTTCACCGGCTTTGCGCGTCTCGTCGTTGCCGGAGCAGGCGTCGAACAACGCCCCCCGCAACGAGCAGACCAGCCCCCGCCGGATCCGGTGTTTGGCGTGCAACGCGGCGGCGGCCTCGAGCGACGCGTCGAGCTGCCGGCTCGGCACCGACCCGAACAGCACGTCGACGTCGACGTCGATGTCCTGCCGCCCGGCCGGCACCGGCGGTAAAGGTGACCTGCTCACGTCCCTCCTCGTCCAGCACGGATGGGGAAAGCGTGCTGGCCACGGCTACACGATCGCTACATCCGCCCCACCGGCTCAGCCGCTGACGTGAGCGGTGTTGTCGAGCCAGTGCTCGGCCAGACCGGTGTCACCCTCCACGCCAACCTCGGTGAGGGGCAGCCGGCGGGTCAACGTCAGCAGCAGTGCCGCGGCCGGGCCCGTCACCGTCACGTCGGCCGGGCCGCTTCCGGGGCGCCACTTCGCTCCCTCGGGGCCGCGTTCGACGGACCACGCGCCGATGCGGTCGGTGGCCTGCCACTGCAGGGTCTGGCCCGTGCCTCGCAGGGCCTGCGCGGACTCCGGGCGCTGCGTTCCCCACGTGGGCGAGGTCAGCATCGAGAAGTGGTTGGTGATGAGCGCGGCGGCGACGTCGGCTTCGACGGCGGGCGGCCGGGCCGCCGCGATGGCCGCGTCGGCGCCGTGGACGACCGCCTCGTTGAGCATCGTCGTCAACCAGAACTGCGTTCCGGAGCGCTCGTCGCCCGACGCGTTGAACACCGGGGCCTCGAGCGCTTCGGCGGAGCACGCGGCGGCGACCCGCTGCGCGGACTCCGTCAGCCACGCCTCCCACTCGCCGGAGCCGGCGGGGACCGCGGCCAGTTCCGTGGGCAGGCGCGCCGGATCGGTGATGCGGCGCTCGATGATCTCCGCGACCCAGTGCTGCGTCCGGCCCAGGTGCGCGACCAGATCGGCGACGGTCCACTTCGGAGCGGTCGGGACGGCGGCGCCGGGACCGGCCGCCGTGGCCGCCTCCGCCAGGCGGCGGGTGTGCCCGACGATCGCTTGCCGCGGCACGGTCGGGGGTCAGCTGGTCATGGTCTTCGTCCTCGATCTCCCGGTGTGCCGCTGTCTCGGCTACGCGTCGAACGGCGACCGCGGAAATCGACGCGCCCCGGCGAACGGCACCGCGGCCGCGAACTCCCACGGGCCGCCGACGTACCGCCAGACGGTCAGGCCGGTCGCGGTCGCCGTGGGTGGTCCGGGGTCGCGCCGCACCGCGCGGAGGGTCTCCGCCGCGGTCTCCGGGTCCACTTTGTTCTGGACCGTCACGTGCGGCTTCAGCGGCTGGGCGTCCTGCGCGGTCAGCCACGGCGACCAGCGCGTCCGCAACGCGGCGTGCACCCGCAGCAGGATCGGCGACCCGACCTCCAGCGCGACGCCGCGGCCGAGCGACCGCGCGCCGGTCACCGTGAGCTCGAACGGCGCCGTGCCGCCCGCCACTTCCGCGCTGCCGGTGAGGATCGCCGCCAGGTGCTCGCCCGGCAGCGCGTGGAACAGCGTCAGGTGGGCGTCGACCTGGAGGCGCTCCGGCGGGAACCACCGGCGGCGCAGGGCGTTCCACGCGGCCTGGGCCCGCTCGTCGACCGCCAGGGTCACCACCAGCGGCGTCACGACAGCGCCAAGGCGTCCTCGACCGCCGCCGCCACCGCGTCGGGTGCTTCCAGCGGTGCCGCGTGGCCCACGCCCGGCAGGACGCGGATCTCGGTGTGCGGCAGCAGGTCCGCCATCACGCCGGTGTCCGCGGCGCTCGTCATCGGGTCCTGGCCGCCGACCAGGAAGACGACCTTGGCCGGGATCTCCGCCGCCGTGCGCTCGAATTCCCGCCAGTAGTGGCGGTTCTGCCACAGGCCCGCGACCGTCTGCAGGTTGCCCGCCTCCTCCATCAGCGAATCCCGGGCCTCGCGGGACGCCAGCGCCGGGCGGGAGACGAGCCGGCGGCCGACGACGAGCCTGCTCGACCATTCGCGGCTCGCGATCGCCCGCTTGACCGGCCCGGGCACCGGCGTGCCGACCAGCGCGAACAACCGCAGGTAGGACAGCCGTGACGTCGTGGCGCCGGGGACCCGGCGCAGCGGTTCGTCGATGAACCGCGCCACGCTCGAGAGGCCGCCGTTGACCAGGACCGCCGCCCGCACCGCCGCCGGGAGCTCGTAGGCGACGGCCAGCGCCACGAACGCCCCGACGGAGTGGGACACCACCGTGACGCGGTCGCGGCCGGCCGCCGCCAGCTCTCCGGCCAGCGCGCGGCCCAGCCGGGAGACCGTCGGGCGGGCGTTGCCGAAGGCCGCGTGGGCCAGCACCGGGGCGCCGTAGGCCAGGTCGGCCGCCACGCCGTCGAGCCGGCGGAGCACGAAGTCCCATTGCTTTTTGTTGCCGCTCATTCCCGGCAGGAACAACACCAGCGGACGGCCGGGGCGGAATTCGGTGATCGGCTCCAGCAGGCTGGGAATTTCGGCCACGACCCGCCTCCTCGCCGGCGTTTGCCGGATCCTAACGCTTCAACAGCCACGAAACAAGCGCGAGCACGATCGGGGCGAGCAGGTAGACGAATACCGCCGTCAACGTCGCCCGTGTCCGGAACGGCAGATCCGGGTTCTGCCAGACCTTTTCCGCTTCTTCGGCCGCTTCTTTCTGCTCCTCCGCTGTTTGCGCGGAAAGGAGGCGGTCGTCGACGTAATTCTGTTTCGCCTGCAGCACCGATTTGTGCGCGATCATCGTCGGGTAGATGACGAGCGCGCTGTTGACGACCATCACCGCGGTGACGATGAAGAACGTCCACTGCGTGAACGGCAGCCACACGATGCACACGCCGAGCGTCGTCACGAAGTGCGCGAGCGTCGAGCCGTACGTCCACTGCATGAACCGCCGCAGCGTCCGCAGGCCCCAGTAGCCGTCGTTGTTCGCGCGCAGGTTGGGTGTGACGCCGAAGCCGACCGTGGTCGCCGTCTGCGCGAAGATCGCGAAGATCAGGCCCATGAGCAGCTGTTTGAGCACGAAGTAGAACATGTACGCGCCCAGCAGCCAGAGGAGCACGGCCATCACCGGGTGCGCTTCGGCGTTCGCCCACCAGCCCGCGTAGACGGCCGCGCGCCACGGCTCCGTGCGCCCCGGCACCGGGTTCCACCCGGCCAGCAGCCCGCTCGCGCGGAGGTAGTTCAGCAGGAAGTACGCGCCGACGCAGCTGAGCAGGAACAGCGAGAGCGACACCTTCTTCGCGCCGATCCGCCGGAACCGCCGGTTGGCCCGCATGATGAGGACCTGGACTTCGCGCGGGTCGAAGTGCGGGACGCCGTCGCCGACGTTGCGCACGGTCATCGGGATGAAGTCGCGGATGGACTCGACCTGCTCGAGGCAGAACAACGGCGTGGCCAGCGCCGTGAAGAGGACGACGAGCGCCACCGGGTCCTGCAGCAGCGGCATCCCGATGCCGTCGAACCGCGCCGGGGCCCGCAGGACGGCGGTGATCGCCGACGGCTCGTCCGACGTGCTGATCAGCACCTGCTGCTGCCCCGCCACCGCAAGGACCACCAGGCTCGCGAGCACGCCGAAGGAGTTGAACCCGGCCTTCGCGCGCAGCGGCCGCGTCGATCCGGTGAGCAGGCGGTTGCGGCCGAACGACCGCCCGATCAGCTGCGGTTTGAGGCTGTCCAGCGACACCGGCACGCCGTCACCTCGCCTCCGCGAGGACCTGGGTGACGTCGATGGTGCCGTCCTCGAACCGCCGCCGGGACCCCGCGAGGTAGGCCCGCCAGGCGCGCGCCCGCTGCAGCCCGGCGGCCGCGACGCAGGCGTCCCAGTTCCGTTCCAGGTTGTCCAGCCAGGCGCCGGTGGTCCGCGCGTAGCTCTCGCCGAAGCTCTCGGTGGACAGCACCCGGAACCCGGCCCGGTCGAGGTCGGCGAGCTGGCGCGACAGCGGGAGCAGCTGCCCGTTCGGGAACACGTACCGCTGCGCGAAGGCGTTGGCGCGCAACCGGCGCGGCCCGGTTTCCCGGCGGGTGATCGCCTGGTTGAGGTACCGGCCACCGGCCGGCAGCGAGCGGCGGACGAGCGAGAAGAACGCGGGCGAACGGCGCTGCCCGACGTGTTCGTACATCCCGACGCCGGCCGCCGCGGTGATCCCGGGCCGCGGCAGCAGCTGCCGGTAATCGCCGTAGCCGATCTCGATCCCGGCGCGATCGGAAAATCGCCGGGAGGCGTAGGAAAATTGTTCCCGTGAAGCGGTGAACCCGATTCCGGCCGAACCGTACGCGGTGGCGGCGTGGTCGAGGAAGCTGCCCCAGCCGCAGCCGATGTCGAGGACGGTCGAATGCGGGCCGAGTTCGAGTTTTTCGCCGATCCGCGCGTGTTTGCGGGCTTGGGCGGCTTCGAGGGAATCACCCGGACCGGCGAACATCGCCCCGGAATACGTCATCGACGGGCCGAGCAGCAGGGCGTAGAAATCGGCGGTCAGGCCGTAGTGGAAATCGAGTTCGGCCCGGTCGCGGCCGACGGTGTGCCGTCCCGGGCGCGCCGCGCGGTACTCGCTCGCCGTCGCGCCGGCCGCGACCAGGTCGCGGAACCCGCGCCGGGCCGTCACGCGCACGGCGGTCGTCAGCACGACGGCGGCGACGGCCGGGTCGTGGAGGTCGGTTTCGTGGTCCGCCACCGGGGCGATGTCGCCGGAGATCTCGATGTCGCCCGCCACCCAGGCGCGCGCCAGGCCGAGCCCGCGCGGCGCGCGCAGCACCCGCGCGAACGCCGCGGGCGTGCGGATCGCGATCGTCGTCGACGCGTCGGCGGGCCCGCTCCGGCTGCCGTCGTAGGCGGTGACCGCGACACCGGGCAGGCGGCGCGAAAGCCGGTCGACCAGCGGCTGGAGTTCCGGACCCGGTGCTCGCACGGCGTTCCCCCACTTCGTCGGAACCGACGTCGGCGGGAAAGTGCGGATACCCGCGTCCGGTCAGTCGCGCAGCGAGTCGTGTCCGTTACGGTGAGTCGGGCGAGCCCCGGTCCGTCCGGGTCAGGCCGCTTCGAGCGCCTCGGCGAAGCGCGGCGGCAGCAGGCGGATGAGGCGCAGCGCCCCGCCGTCCGGGCTGACCCGCACGGTGCAGGCGATGCCGCGCCCGGTGGCGAGCAGGTAGCCGTGCTCGACCGCGGCCAGGCCGGTCGCGCTGAGGAACTGCACGCCGCGCAGGTCGATCACCAGGTGGGTGCGGGTGCTAAGGGCGGTGAGGTCGAGCAGCTCGCGCAACCGCGGGGCGGTGGCGAGGTCCAGGTCCCCGGCGACTTCGACGACGGCGACGCCCGGGGCGGGCCGGTGGGTGGTCAGGCGGAGCGCGTCCGGCAGTTCGACCGTGGCGGCGACTGCGGGCAGCGCGGGAGGACAGGTGGTCATGGTGGCCTGCTTTTCGTCGGCCACACCCTAGGTACAACGCTGACGTGAAATCGCGGAGAGGACCGCGCGACAACTGATGCCCCGAGCGCAGGGGGAAGTCGTTGCGGCCGTCGGCTCGACCGTTGCCCCCAGCATAGGCCATCCCGGCTCCCGGCGACAGACACGAGACTGCTTGCCCAAGCAACCGAATCCGGGTAGTTGTGGCAGCAGGACCGACCGCGTCCGTTCACTCTTCAGGGGAGAAGCAATGCCACTCGGGTTCAACCTTCCGGTCTTCGGCAAGGCAGCGACCACACCGGGCGGGATCGCGCGGTACGCGCGCGAAGCAGAACGGGCCGGCGCCGCCGGCCTCTGGGTCGGCGACCGGCTGCTGTCGCCGGTCGCCCCGGTCGTGCCGTACCCGGGCTACGAGACCATGCCCGAAGAGTTCCACACGGCACAGGACCCGTTCACCGCACTGGCCATCGCCGCCGCCGTGACCGAGACCGCGGTGCTCGGCTCCAGCACCATCAACGCGACCCAGTACCAGCCCGCGAACTTCGCCAGGCTGCTGACCAGCATCGACGTGGCCGGCAACGGCAGGCTGCTTCCCGGGCTCGGCATCGGCTGGTCGCCGGACGAGTACGACGCCGTCGGCGTCCCGATGTCCGAGCGCGGCAAGCGGCTCGACGACCTGCTGGACCTGCTCGAGAAGTGGTGGTCGCAGGACACGGTGACCCACGAAGGCGCCGGCTACACCATCGCGGAGTCCCACGTGAACCTCAAGCCGGTGCGCAAGCCGCCGATCCACCTGGCGGGCTTCGGCGAGCGGTCGCTGCGCCGCGTCGCCGAGCGGGCCGACGGCTGGCTGCCGGTGTGGTCGGTGCCCGAACAGTTCCCGGCGGACGTGATCACCTCGACCCTGGCGAAGCTCCGCGCCGACACCGAGCGCGCCGGCCGCGACCCCCAGGCGCTCGGCGTCGCCCTGCGCGTGAACGCCGAAGCCGGCACGAAGGTGGAGGCCATCGCGGAGGCGGTCAACCGGATCGTCGAACTGGTGGCCCCGGACCACACGTTCGTCGATCTGACGTACCTGACCGACAGCGTCGAGCAGCAGCTGGACCTCACCGGCCGGCTGCTGGAGCTGACCGCCTAGGACCGACAGCCTCGGCGCGGGCCACGGCGGCCCGGTCGAGCGGCTCCGCCGGTTGACTTGTGTCAGGTTCCTGACATACGCTGTGTTTGTCAGGAACCTGACACGAAAGGAGCACCCCATGCCCGTCACCGGCCCCGACTTCCTCTCCCTCCAGGCGAGCGACCTCGCCGCTTCGCAGGCGTTCTACGAGCAGTACCTCGGTCTCGTCCGCTCGCCGGCCGGACCGCCGCACGCCGTCGTCTTCGAGACGAAGCCGATCGCGTTCGCCCTGCGGGACGTCGTCCCCGGCACCGACCTCGCTTCCGTGCCGCAGCCCGGCATCGGGGCCGCGATCTGGCTCCACGCCACGGACGTCCAGGCCATCCACGACGCACTGGCCGCCGACGGCCACCCCATCGTTTCCGCACCGGTCGACGGCCCCTTCGGCCGGACGTTCACCTTCGCCGACCCCGACGGCTACCGGATCACCCTCCACGACCGCGGCTGACCGGAGAACCGAAAGTTTCGCCGGGAAATCCGTTCTTTTCGAAACCGGCACCCTTTCTCATCGGACGGCCGGGAAAAACCGCGGAACCTTTTCGGCAGTTGGTTGAAGTTTGTCCGGATCGGGGATAGGCTGCCGATATCTTGGGAGCGCTCCCAGATGAACCACCACCGCTCGCTCATCCCGAGAATGGAGGCTCATCCATGCGCAAGCGCACTTTCTCCGGAGCCGGACGGCGAGGGCTCGTCGCCCTCGTCGCCGCCGGGCTGGCCTGCCTGTTCGCCGGCGTCCCGGCGGCCTCGGCGCACGGCACCATCGTCGATCCCGCCACCCGCGCCTACCAGTGCTGGCGGGACTGGGGCAGCCAGCACACCAACCCGGCCATGCAGCAGCAGGATCCGATGTGCTACCAGGCTTTCCAGGCCAACGCCGACACCATGTGGAACTGGATGAGCGCCCTGCGGGACGGGCTGCACGGCAACTTCCAGGGTTCGACGCCCGACGGGCAGCTGTGCAGCAACGGCCTGGCGCGCAACAACTCCCTGAACACCCCCGGCGCGTGGCGGACCACCGGCATCGGCAGCACCTTCTCGATGCACCTGTACGACCAGGCCAGCCACGGCGCCGACTTCATCCGGGTCTACGTCAGCAAGAACGGCTACGACCCCACCACCCAGCGGCTCGGCTGGGGCAACCTCGACCAGGTCACGCAGACCGGCCGCTACGCCCCGGCGAAGGACATCACCTTCACCGTCCAGACGTCCGGCGCCTACCGGGGCCACCACGTCCTCTTCACGATTTGGCAGGCTTCGCACCAGGACCAGACGTACATGTGGTGCAGTGACGTGAACTTCGGCTGACGCGGCGAACGCGTGCCGCATCGGACAGCGGGCCGCTGTCCGATGCGGCGCGTGTTCTTTCCTGACCGATCCTGAGCGTTTCGCTTCGGAACTCTGGCCGATTCCCCGCGCGAGGTGTTACCAGTGTTGCGAGCTGCGCAGGGATCCGGGAAGGAACGAACCGATGAGACCGACCCACTCCGCGTTCCGCAGGACGCTGCAGAAAGCGTTCCGGCTGGTGGCGCTGACCACGCTGGCCGCGGGCCTGCTGAGCGCCGTCCCGCCGCAGGCCCAGGCGTCCACCGCCGCCTTCAAGGGCGTCAACTGGGCCGACCCGCGGGACAACTTCGTCAACGGCGAGCTCTACGTGTCCGGGCTCGGCGCGTCGGACACCTACGCCTCGGCCGCCGCGACGGCGAACCAGGTGGTCGGCCAGCTGTACTCGATCACCGGCGCCGACACGGTCCGGATGCCGGTCAACGAACCGACCGTCGCCGGCTACTGGGGCACCTACACCGGGGCGATCGACACCGCGCTCGCCAAGGGCAAGGTCATCCTGGCGTACTGGGCCTACACCGGCGGCAAGCCGCCGGACACGGCTCGCTTCCAGCAGATGTGGGACACGATCGTCGCCAAGTACGGCAGCAACCCGAACGCCTACTTCGAGGTCGTCAACGAGCCGTACGCCTACAGCGCGAGCGCCCTGGACGACTTCTACACCGCCTGGCTGGCGCGCTACCCCGGCGTGCCGCGCGGCCGGGTGATCCTCGACGGCACCGGGGACGCCCAGAACGTCCCCGCGGTCGGCGGTGACCGGCGGCTCGACGGAACGCTGCTGGCCGCCCACGACTACTCCTTCTTCGCCGGCTACGAAAGCGAAACCGAGTGGGCCGACCACCTCGGCGGCTACATCGGCGCGTACGCCGACCGGACCGTGGTCACCGAGTGGGGCGGCCCGATGTCGCCCGGCAGCAAGAACGGCGTCCACTACGACACGATCGACTACAGCGTCCCGAGCGGCTCGTTCTTCGCCGACTACATCCGGGGCGTCAGCGCGAAACTGCGGAGCCTCGGCGTCGGCAGCGTGTACTGGCCGGGCCTGCGCGACGGCGACTGGTACAGCCTGACGACCAAGACCGGGACGGGCGCCGGCATCCGGCTGACGCTGTCGAACCCCAGCGGCCTGACCCGGCTGCAGTACGCGTGGGGCATCGGCACCGGCGGCGGCACGTACGTCCGGATCGTCAACGCCGCCACCGGTCTCTACGTCGACGGCCTCGGGCGCACCGCCACCGGCTCCGCGGCGGGGCAGGCGAGCGGCGACCCCGCCCGCTTCGACCAGCAGTGGGTCATCGAGAACGCCGGCAACCGGGTGCGCATCAAGAACCGCGCCACCGGCCTGTACCTCGACGGCGCCGGCCGGACCACCAACGGCGCCGCGGTGGGCCAGTACGACAGCAGCGGCAGCGGCAACCAGCAGTGGTCGGTGGTGACGGACGCGAACAACGTCCGCATCCGCAACAGCAGCACGGGCGAGTACCTCGACGGCATGGGCCGCACCGGCAGCGGCACCGACCTCGCCCAGTACGGCGACAGCAGCAGCGCGAACCAGCGGTGGCGCATCGTCGCCGCCGGCTGAGCCCGCCCGGGTGGGGCCGCGTCCCGGCCCCACCCGGGCCTTTCCGCACCGATCGCCGGGTTTGCCCGTTGATTGCTGCCACCGTGCAGGTGTTGCGCAACGCAACTCGGGCAAACCGTGGGCGAACGGTCCGGCGGCCACGCCGTCGCGGAAAGGAGCGGAGCAATGCGAGCACTGACCGTTGAGCCGGAGCAGAAGGGCTCCCTGCGGGTCGACACGATCGAAGACCCGCAGCCGACGCCCGGCGAACTGCTCGTGCGGGGCCCCGCCCGCGGCGAGTACGGCTGGGCGCCACCCGGCCGGGACCGCCTGGTCCTGGGGCACGAATCACTCGGCCGGGTGCCCCTGGCCCGGCCCGCCGACACCTTCGAAGCCTCCGACGACGACGTCAAGGTCGTCATCGACCTCGAAGGCGGGCGCTGAGATGGCCCCGATCGAGGACTACGCCCTGCTGGGCGACCTGCACACGGCCGCCCTGCTGTCGCGCGAGGGCGCGATCGACTGGCTGTGCCTGCCGCGCTTCGACTCCCCGGCCTGCTTCGCCGCGCTGCTGGGCGACGAGCACGCCGGCACCTGGCGGCTCGCGCCGGCGAGCGGCGGCCCCGCGACCCGGCGCTCGTACCGCGGCGACTCGCTGGTCATGTCGACCGAGTGGGACACGCCCGACGGCACGGTCCGCGTCCTGGACTTCATGCCGCCGCGCGGGGAAGCCGCCGACGTCGTCCGGATCGTCGAAGGCGTGTCCGGGCGGGTGCCGATGCGCATGCTGCTGCGGCTGCGGCTCGACTACGGCTCCGTCATCCCGTGGGTGCGCAACGAAAACGGCGAGTTCGTGGCGGTCGCCGGGCCCGACGCCATCTGGGTCCGCACCCCGGTGCCACTGCACGGCGAAGACCTGGCCACGCGCGCCGAGTTCACCGTCTCCGCCGGGGAGCGGGTGCCGTTCGTGCTCACCCACAGCGCGTCCTACCGGCCGCGCCCACGGTTCGCCGACGCCGAGGCCGCGCTGGCCGGCACCGAACGCTTCTGGGCGGACTGGATCGGCCGCTGCCGCTACGACGGGCAATGGCAGCCCGCGGTCCGGCGCGCCCTGATCACCCTCAAGGCCCTCACCTACGCCCCGACCGGCGGGATCGTCGCCGCGGCGACGACGTCGCTGCCGGAACAGCTGGGCGGCCCGCGCAACTGGGACTACCGCTACTGCTGGCTGCGCGACTCGACCTTCACCCTGCAGGCCCTGATCGGCACCGGCTACCACGACGAAGCCAAGGCGTGGCGCGAATGGCTCGTCCGCGCCGTCGCGGGCAACCCCGCCGACCTGCGGATCGTGTACGGCCTCGACGGCACCCGCCGGCTGTCGGAATCGACGCTCGACTGGCTGTCGGGCTACGAAGGTTCCACGCCGGTCCGGGTCGGCAACGCCGCGGCGGACCAGTTCCAGCTCGACGTCTGGGGCGAGGTCCTCGACGGGCTGCACCTGGTCCGCGAAGCCGGGCTCCCGACGTTCCACCCGGCCTGGGACCTGCAGCGCGGGCTGCTCGACTTCCTCGAAGGCCACTGGGACCAGCCGGACAACAGCCTGTGGGAGGTCCGCGGGCCGCGCCGGCACTTCGTGCACTCCAAGGTGATGGCCTGGGCCGGCGTCGACCGCGCGGTGCACACCGTGCGCGCCCACGGCCTCGACGGGCCGGTCGACGACTGGCGGGCGCTGCGCGAGAAGATCCACCAGGACGTCTGCGCGCACGGGTACGACGCCGACCGCAACACGTTCACCCAGTTCTACGGCTCCCGCGGCCTCGACGCGGCGCTGCTGCTCATCCCCCGCGTCGGCTTCCTGCCCGCCGACGACCCCCGGGTCCGCGGGACGGTGGACGCGGTCCGGGCCGAGCTGGCCCACGGCGGGTTCGTCCGGCGCTACGACGCCGAAGCCGACGGCGGTGTCGACGGGCTGCCCGGCGGCGAAGGCAGCTTCCTGGCGTGCAGCTTCTGGCTCGCCGACGCACTCCACGCGACCGGCCGCACGGCCGAGGCGCGCGGGCTGTTCGAGCAGCTGCTGGGGCTGCGCAACGACGTCGGGCTGCTGTCGGAGGAGTACGACACCGACGCGCGCCGCCAGGTGGGCAACACACCGCAGGCGTTCAGCATGGTCGGGCTGGTCAACACCGCACGCCACCTCTCGGGTTCCGACACCGGCACCAACGCCCCGGGCGAGAACCAGCGCTCCTGACCCACGCCGCACCCGAAGAGTCGGCCCGCGTACCCCGAGGGTCGGCCTGCGTACCCAGACGGTCGGCCTGCGTACCTGGAGGGTCGGCTTGCGTACCCAGGAAGTCGGCCTGCGTACCTGGAGGGTCGGCCTGGGCGGACGGGTGATCCGACCGGGCAGGCACGCGAACTGACCCATCGGGTACGCGAACCGACCGTCCAGGTACGCAAACCGACCGTCCAGGTACGCAAACCGACGGGCCAGGTACGCAAGCCGACCGTCCGGGTACGCGGACCGACCCTTCGGGTATGCCGCAGTGCGTCAGGAGGGCTCGGGTTTGCCGAAGGCGCGCAGGAACGTGTCGACGATGACGTCGGCCGCCTGGGCGTCGCTCAGGTCCGGGAGGTCCCGGGTGGACAGGTGCACCAGGGAGCCGAGCACGTTGCCCGGCCAGCGGTCGGGCAGGCCCGGCCGGAGGAACCCTTCGTCCGTGGCCCGCTGGAGGAACCGGTCCACCTCCTCGACCGCCCGCAGGCGCCGGGCCCAGATCTCCGGGTCCGAGCGCATCCTGCTGATCTCGGCCGGCCAGGTGCGGTTGACCCCGACGATGCCCTCGACGTACCGGTGCAGGGCCACCGGCACCGGCGCCTCCCGCAGGCGGGCCGCCTCGATCGCCGTTTCGATCGCGTCCAGGCGGGCCTGGTAGACCGCCGCCAGCAGTTCTTCGCGGCCGGTGAACCGCCGGTAGACCGTGCGCCGGTCCACGCCGGCTTCCGCCGCGATCGCCGCGATGCTCGTGGCCGGGTCTTCGGCGAGCATGCGGGCGCCCGTGGTCAGCAGCAGTTCGAGGTTGCGCGCGGCGTCGGCTCTCACTCCCCCACCATACCGCCACAGCGTTGAGACATTCCTCGAAGCTACCGTCCCTGTGCAGTGACTCACACGTGCGCTCTTTGCAGCACTCAAGTGCTACTTTTATGTGGCAGATACCAGTCCAGGAGGCACCCAGTGATCACGCACGAAGAACTCTTCATCGGCGGCACGTGGACGACCCCGAGCAGCCCGGAGCTGCTGGACATCCGTTCCCCGCACGACAATGCGGTCATCGGCCGCGCGGTGCAGGCGCAGCCCGCGGACGTCGACCGGGCGGTCGCCGCCGCGCGGCGGGCCTTCGACGACGGCCCGTGGCCGCACACCTCGCCCGCGGAGCGGATCGCCGTCATCCGCAAGCTGGCCGCGCTGCGCGAGGAGCGCGCCGACGAGATCGCGGCCCTCATCTCCGCCGAGAACGGGTCCGCGCTCTGGTTCACCAAGGCCGGTCAGCCGAGCCTGACCCGGCAGGCCGACGCCTACCTCAAGGCGGCCGAGGCATTCGGCTGGGAGGAGACCCTCGAACCGTCGGATCCGGCCGCGCCGTTCCGGTCCGTCGTGCGCCGCGAGGCGATCGGCGTGGTCGCCGCGATCATCCCGTGGAACTCGCCGTTCTCCTCGGCCTCGGCCAAGATCATCCCCGCGCTGCTCGCCGGCAACACCGTCGTCCTCAAGGTTTCGCCCGAGAACACGCTGAGCATGAACCTCCTCGCCGAACTGCTCGCCGACGCCGGCCTGCCCGAAGGCGTCATCAGCGTCCTGCCCGCCGACCGCGAGACGAGCGAGTACCTGGTCGAGCACGCCGACGTCGACAAGATCGCCTTCACCGGGTCCACCCGCGCCGGGCGCCGCATCGCGTCGCTGGCCGGGGCGCAGCTCAAGCGGGTCAGCCTCGAACTCGGCGGCAAGTCGGCCGCGATCATCCTCCCCGACGCCGACCTCGACGCGGCGGTCCGGGGCCTGAAGTTCGGTTCCCTGCTCAACAACGCCGAGTCGTGCATCGCCCAGACCCGCGTCCTCGCGCCGCGCAGCCGCTACGAAGAGGTGGTCGCCGGCCTGAAGGAGCTGATCGAGTCCCTCGGCGTCGGCGACCCGGCCGACGACGGGACGTTCATCGGCCCGATGATCCGCCGCGACCAGCAGGAGCGCGTCCGCGGCTACATCCGCACCGGCATCGAAGAAGGCGCACGGCTCGTCACCGGCGGCCCGGAAGTGCCGGCGGGACTGGAAGCGGGCAACTACGTCACACCGACGCTGTTCGCCGACGTCGACAACTCGATGCGCATCGCGCAGGAGGAGATCTTCGGCCCGGTCCTGGTCGTCATCGCCTACGACGACGAGGACGACGCCGTCCGCATCTCCAACGACTCCGAGTACGGCCTGTCCGGCGGGGTGTGGTCGGCGGACCCGGCGCACGCGCTCGCCGTCGCGCGGCGCGTGCGGACCGGCACCGTCACGGTCAACGGCGCCCCGATCGGCTTCGACGGCCCCTTCGGCGGGTTCAAGGCCAGCGGTCTCGGGCGCGAGTACGGCGCTGTCGGGCTCGGCACCTACACCGAGTACAAGACCATCACGGTTCCGGCCGCCCGATGACCCTCGACGTCCCGCTCAGACCCGCGGCGCGGCCGGCGATGGCGGCACTGGTCCTCGCGGTCCTGCTGGCCGCGCTGGACCAGACCATCGTCGCCACGGCGCTGCCGCGGATCGCCCGCGACCTCGGCGGGTTCCGCGACATCGCCTGGATCACCGCGTCCTACCTGCTCGCCTCGACCGCCGCGACGCCGCTGTGGGGCATGCTCGGCGACATGCTGGGGCGCAAGCGCCTCTACCTCCTCGCCACGACGGCGTTCCTGGTCGCGTCCGCGCTCTGCGGCCTCGCCGGGAACCTGCCCCAGCTGGTCGCCGCGCGCACCCTGCAGGGCCTGGCCGGCGGTGGGATGATCGTCCTGACGTTCGCGCTGGTCGGCGACATCGCCGCGCCCGCCGAGCGCGGGCGCTACCAGGGCCGGTTCGGCTCGGTCTACGGCGTCGCCAGTATCGCCGGGCCGCTGCTCGGTGGCCTGTTCACCGACCCCCTTTCCTGGCGGTGGGCCTTCCTGGTCAACGTGCCCGTCGGGCTGGTGGCGCTCGTGCTCGCCGCGCGGGCGCTGCCCGCCACGGTCCGGCGGCCGCGCGCCCGCATCGACTACGCCGGCGCGCTTCTGCTGGCCGGCGCGGCCACGGCACTGGTGCTGATCACCTCCTTCGGCCCGCGGTGGGGCTGGACGTCCCCGGGCACAGTGGCCCTCGCGGCCGGCGCGATCGTCCTGATCGGACTGGTGGTCCCGGTCGAGCGCCGGGCCGCGGCACCGGTGCTGCCACCGGCGATGTTCGCTTCGCGCACGGTCGTCGTCGCCGCCTCCGTCGGGTTCCTCGCCAACGTCGCGATGTTCAGCGCGCTGGTCTACCTGCCGACGTACCTGCAGGTCGTCGACGGCGTCTCGGCGACGCTCTCCGGCGTGCACCTGCTGCCGCTGGTGCTGGGGCTGGTGGTGACCCAGTCGCTGGCCGGGCGCTGGGTCGCCGACCCGGCCCGGCTGCGGGCCGTCCTGGTGACCGGCATGGCCGTGAACGTCGCCGGGCTGCTCCTGCTGAGCACGCTGGCTCCGGGCACGGCGCAGCTCGCGCTGATCGCGTACTTCGCCGTCACCGGCGCCGGGATCGGCATGGTCCCGATGGTGGTGCTGACGGCAGCGCAGAACGCAGTGCCGCCGTCCGACCTCGGGGCGGCGAGCGCGGTGGTCACCTTCGCCCGGTCGATCGGCGCCGCGTTCGGGGTCGCCGTGTTCGGCAGCCTGCTCGGCGAGGACGTGGCCGGGCACATCGGCGGGGCGTTCCTCGCGATCACCCCTCTCGTCGTGCTCGGCACGGCCCTCGCCGCGCTGATCGGGCGCGCTCAGCCGCGTCCGGCCGCGGCGGCGAACATCCCGGCCTCGTAGGAACCGCCCTTCTGGTGCACGATCACGGCGAGCCGGTTGGCGGCGTTGATCAGCGCGACCAACGCGACCAGCGCGGCGGCCTGCTCGTCGTCGTAGTGCTCGCGCACGCGGGCCCAGGTCTCGTCGGAGACGCCTCCGGCGGCGTCGGCGAGCCGGGTGCCTTCCTCGGCCAGCGCGAGCGCGGCCCGCTCGGCCTCGCTGAACACGGTCGACTCCCGCCACGCGGCGACGAGCGCGAGCCGGACGGCCGACTCCCCGGCCGCGGCGGCCTCCTTGGCGTGCATGTCGAGGCACCAGCCGCACCCGTTGATCTGGCTGGCCCGCAGGCTGACCAGCTCCCGGGTCCGAGCGGGCAGCGGCGACCGGTCGATGACCTGCCCGAGGCTCGCGAACCGCTTGGTCAGCCGGGCGCCGGTGTCGGTGCCGAACAGGTCGAGGCGGGTGTCCATGGCTTCGTCCTCACTGTGTCGTCGGGGGGAACGACCTCCAGACACCGGCGGGACGGCGGTTGTGACAGCCGGTTCGGCGAAGCCGGTGCCGGACGTATCACCGCCCGGTCCCGCGCGCTCTCCAGGAGTGCAACGGATCGAGGGAAGGAACCGAGATGTCCACTACGTTTTCCACGCTCCGGCGTCGCTTGCGCGGCGTCACGCTGGCCACCGCCCTGTCCGCCACGCTGCTGGCCGCCACGTCCGGGGTGGCGCACGCCTCCCTCTCGCAGGTGCAGGACGGCTTCGAGGTCAACCCGCAGGGCTCGTGGCTGGTGGCGACCGGCGGGTCGGCGTCGGCCGGGTTCGACGTCGGGGCCGGGACCGCCCGCTCCGGGCGGAACAACGGCTGGCTGTTCGCCAGCAACGGCTGGGCGTTCGAGGGCTACTGGGTGCCGACCAACTCGGTGCCCGCCTACGCCCAATGCGCTTCGCAGTTTTACATGCAGACGGCGGGTGGCGCGCAGGTCGGCATCGAGATCTGGGACGCCAACGCCCACCTGCTCTACAGCACCTACCCCTGGCTCAACGGCAGCGGCGCCTACCAGGCGGTCAACACCGCGCGCTGGAACCTCAACGGCGTCAACCCGGTGTTCGTCAAGGCGATCGTCGGGGCGATCGTCGGGGCGAGCGGTTCGTCCCGGTTCGTGCGGCTCGACGACATGACCACCCAGTGCTACTGGTGACCGGGCTGTACCATCACTGCCGATGAGCTGGGCGGGGTGGAAAGTGCGGTTGCGGGAGGTCCGCCCGGCGGACCGGCGCACCCTGATCGGGTTCGACCGCGACTCGGACCGGCAGATCGGCGGCTACCGCCACTGGGCGACGCACCGCGACACGGCGGGCGACGACTTCCACTTCGCGATCGAAACCCTGCACAACCGGACGCTGGTCGGGTCGATCTGGATCCAGGCCGACCCGGCCACCGGCCACTTCAGCTACGGGATCGGGATCGGCCCGCAGTACCGCCGGTGCGGGTACGCCGCCGACGCCGTCACGGTCCTGCTGGCGTTCATGTTCGAGCTGCGGCGGTACCGCAAGTGCGAGGTCAGCATCAACGGCAGCAACTTCGCCTCGCTGGCGCTGCACGGCGAGGTGGGCTTCCGCGAGGAGGGCCGCCCCCGCGACACCGAACTGCGCCGCGGCGAGGTCCGCTACCCCGTGCTGATGGGCCTCACGGCGGCGGCGTTCGCGGCGCACCAGCCGGCGTTCAACGCGGCCCGCGGCCCGGCGCGCCCGTTGCGGGGACGCCACTGGCGGGAGCCGCGGCGGGGCCGCCACTGGCGCACCGAACACCTGCGACCGGCCCGCTGAGCAAGCACCGGGAGGCCCCGCGAGGGAGCCTCCCGGTGCACCGGTCAGCCGTCCGATTCCGCGGACGGGAGGAACGCGCCCGGCACCTGCTCCGGGGCGTACACCTGCTTCTCACCCGGGTAGGGCAGCTGCCACCCGTGCGTCTGGTACCACGTGAAGTGGTTCATCTGCGCGGGGTTGGCGTAGTCGGCGACGGCGTCCGGGCCGGTGAGGCGCTGGTGCGTCGTCCACTCCTGCCACTGGGCCGCCACCTGCTCCTTGCCCGCCGCCACCGCCGACGACGGCACCGGGGCCGCGGCCGGGTTCGGCGCCGCCGGGGTGTCGGCGCCGCAGGAGGGCAGGGACTTCAGGCCGTCCGTCAAGGACGTCCGGTTCGGCAGCGCGGTGAACGGCGTGAAGTCCGGCTTCTGCTGGAAGGCCGCGCTCATCGGCGTCGCCGCGCTGTCCTTCTGGTTCATCGGCTTGACCCCGAGGATCTGCTCGATCGTGCGGATCATCGTGATCTGCGAGTAGTAGTGGCTGTCGACGACGCCGTGGCGGGCGTACGGGCTGATGATCTGCACCGGCGCCCGGTGACCGTCGACGTGGTCCAGCCCGGCCTGCGAGTCGTCCTCGACGACGAAGATCGCCGAATCCTTCCAGTACGGGCTGTGCGAGATCGTGTCGACGATCCGGCCGACCGCGAGGTCGTTGTCGGCGACCTGGGCGGCCGCGTTCGGCGGGCCGCCGGTGTGGTCGCTGGAGAGCCAGAACATGTTCAGGTTCGCCGGCCCGTGCTTCTCGAAGTCGTCCTTCCAGATCTGGTAGCGGTAGACGTCCGGCACCGAGGTGTCGAACTTCGGGAAGCCCGGCACCGAAACGTCGTTCAGCGACGGGATCGGCGAGGACGACACCAGCGGGTACGCCGTCGGCTCGCCGGTGGCGGCCATGTTCTTGGCGTCGCAGTACAGGTTCTGCCAGCTCGCGCCGGCCGGCTTGGTCAGGAACTGCTGGAACTCGCCGAAGTCCCGCACCGACTTCCCGGCCGCCTGCGCGCCGGTCCAGAGGAACCCGGAGCTCTGGTGGCCGAGCGCGTCGTCCTCGGTGTCGTAGCTGCGCAGGTACTCCCCCGCCGACGACTCGGTGTACTCCGGGTTGTCGGCCTGCATCAGCCAGTTGTGGCCCTCGGCGGAGTTCGTGCCGATGTCGTAGGTGTTGTCGTACAGGCCGAACTGCCGCTCGAGCGCGTGCTGGTTCGGCGTGACGTTCTCGCCGAACTGCGTCACCGACGGGTCGCCGTTGCCGCGCGAGTCATCCCCGAACACCTGGTCGTAGGTGCGGTTTTCCTTGACCAGCAGGAAGACGTGCTTGATCGTCGAGGGGTCGCCGAGCCGCGCCGGGACCGGCACCGGGCTGCGGTGACCGTTGTCGTGCGCCACCTGGACCGAGCCGGGCGTCCAGCCGTTCTGCCGGAACACCTTCGCCGTGTAGCCGCGGATCGCCGGGTCGTTCGGCAGCCGGAACTTCTGCAGGCTCGACGTCGTGTCGTGGGTGCCGTGCCCGGCCGCGGTGGTCGGGCGGCGGGCGTCGATGCCGCGGGTGTTGGAGACCAGGACGTCGGGGCCGACGGTGGCGATCGCCGTCGGGAAGTAGTCCGTCGGCAGCAGGCCGACGTAGCTCACCGGCTCCTGCGCCCGGTGGTAGCGGTAGACGGCGACGGCGTTGGCGCGCCCGAGCGTCACCAGCAGGTGGCCGTCGCCGGTGAGGGTGACGCCGTCCGGCTCGTACCCGACCGTCGCTTCCGGCCACGGCTGGGTCGCGATGGTCTGGACGACCTGGTCGCGGCCGGTGTCGATGACCGAGACCGTGTTGCTCGCGGTGTTCGTGACGAACAGTGCACCGTCCTTGGCGTACACCGCGGTCGGGTGCAGGCCGACGTCGATGCTCTTCGGCGCGGCGCCCGCGTTCGCCAGGTCGATCACGCTGACCGTGCCGCTCGTGGTGGCGCCGGTGAACCGGCTGGCGGGCACCTGGGTGTTGTAGGAGTTCAGCGTCGGCTCGCCGGGCCGCGCCGGGCGCCCGCCTTCGTTGCTGACGTACAGCTTGCCGCCGACGCGGACCAGGTCGCGCGGCGCGTTGCCGACGGCCCAGCTCTGCTTGACCGCCCCGGTCGCCGCGTCGAGCGCGACCACCCGGTTCTGGCCGTTGACCGCGGAGTACACAGTGGACCCGTCGGCCGAGAAGACGGCCTGGGCCACCAGCGCGTGCTTCTCGCCGTCGGCCGGGATCTTGACCGACACCGGAGCCGCGACACTGCCGTCCGGGTTCACCGTGAACTTGGTGTAGCCGTCGGTCTGGGCCAGCCACAGGGTTTTGCCGTCCGGCGAGTACGACGGGCCTTCCTGGCCGACGTCGTTGCCGGCGATGCGCAGGTTCGCCGTCGCCGAGTTGCCGACGAGCTGCTGCACCTTCCAGCTCTTCAGGTCGACGACGGTGAGCGCGATCCCGCCGTCGGTGGTCAGCGCGGCGAGGTGGCTGCCGTCCGGGCTGACCGAGGACGCCATGATCTTGCCGTTGTTCACGACCAGCCGGTCGCCGATCGGGTCGAGGTACTGGTCGGCCGCGACGACCTGGCCGTCCGCAGTCACCTGGCCGACCTGGTCCTCGCCGAACTGCCGCGTGGACGCGACGCCGACGCCGGTGCCGGCCGCGACGAGCACGAGCGTGATCGAGCCCGCCGTCGCGAACCGGAACCGGTGGGCGAGGCGGCCGTCCTTCCCGGGCCGCCGCCTGCGGCGTGTTACCTGCATGGGATTCATCCCTTCGTGGTGGGGAGCAGCTCGACGTTGGCGTCGAACTGCCAGAGGGGGTTGGGCTGGTCCCCGTCGGGGGTCCGCACCCGGAAGTAGCCGTTGACCTCCTTCGGGCCGTCGCCGTCGGCGACGTACCGCCCGTCCGCGGTGACGTCCAGCTGGTAGATCGCGGTGCCGGTGGCCGCGACGCCGGGCAGGTGCCACGTGACGACGCAGCGCCAGTCGTTGCCGGGCCCGGCGGAGTCGACGAGGCCGTCGCCCTTGGTGCAGGCGGCCGTGGCGGCCAGCTGCGCTTCGGTGACGTCGGGGCGGTGCAGCTGCCCGGCCTGCAGGCGGTAGAGGTGCGCGAACGCGGTGGCGACCGACTGCTGCACCTTGTCCTGGGTGATCCCGGACCCCAGCGCGGGTGTCGCCGCGGCGATGATCCCGGCGGTGACGGCGAAGAGGGCGGCCAGCGGCAGCACGGCGAGCGCCCGGCGCCCCGAGTCGTCGTGGGCCGGGTTGGTGAAGTCGCGGCGCACGAACAGCCGGTACGCGAGCGCCGTCGCGGCTACCGCCCACACCAGGCTGACGCCGGCCGCGATGAGCAGCGGCCCGAGCTGCGCGGGGTCGGTGAACAGGCCGTTCCACGCGATGAAGGCGTAGCTGGGCAGGGCGAGGCGGACGGCGACGGGCAGCGGCAGCAGCTGGGCGAGCGCCATCGCGAGCGCGACGACGGCGGGCAGCAGCAGCCCCATCGGCGACCGTCCCCAGAGGACGGACCCGAGCAGCCCGATCGCGGCCAGCGCGAGGGTCGGGGCGAGCACGCTCACCCAGGCGAGCAGGACGCGCCCGGCGGCGTCACCCGGGCTGAGCAGGTGCCCGTCGAAGCCGACGAGGGCCCGGTGGCCGGCGGTGAGAAGCCCGCCGGCGGTGCCGGAGACGGCCATCCCGGCGACGAGCACGACGAGGACGGTGAGGCTGGCCAGCGCTTTCGCGGCGAAGAGCCGCCTCGCGGACCGCACGGCGACCAGCAGGTGCCGCCAGGTCCCGAGCCGGTCTTCGGCCGCGAACACGTCCCCGGCGACGACGGAGGTGAGCAGCGGCAAGGCGTAGGTCCCGGCGAAGCCGAGCATGACGAGGGGACCGGCCCACCCGCTGGCGTTCATCCACCGGCCGAAGAGCGTGTCGACGGGCAGCGAGCTCTGTTCGCTGACGGCGGCGACGAAGACGGCGGGGGCCAGCCAGCAGGCGAGCACGAGCAGCCGGATCCGCCAGGCGGCGAAGAGCTTGACGAGCTCGAAGCGGTAGGCCCGGGCCAGCGGCACGGGCCGGGCCGGCGCGGCGGAGAGGGTCGCGGTCATCGGCGGGCCTCCTGCCCGGTCAGTGCGAGGAAAGCCGATTCCAGCGGCGACACGACGGGTGCGAGCTCCCGCACCGCCACCTGCGCCTGCACCAGGCCGCGGACCAGTTCATCGAGGGCGGGCACCTGCGCGCGGACCACCAGCACTTCCGGGTCGGGCCGCGGGGCCTCGACCGGCCGGATCCCGCGCGTGTCCGCGATCACCCGGCGGGCCGCGTCCGGGTCCGAAGTGCGCAGGCGGTACTCCAGCTCGCCGTTCTCCGCCGAGAGCTTCGCGAGCGGGCCGGTGAAGACCACGCGGCCGGCCGACAGGATCGTCACCTCGGCGCACAGCGCCTCGAGGTCGTCCATCCGGTGGCTGGACAGCACCACCGCCGTGCCGGCCGCCGCCAGGCGCTCCAGGACCCCGTGGACGTGCTTCTTGCCCGCCGGGTCCAGGCCGTTGGCCGGCTCGTCGAGCACCAGCAGCCACGGTTCGGTCAGCAACGCCGCCGCGAGGCCGAGCCGCTGGCGCATGCCGAGGGAGAAGCCGCGCACCCGGTCGTCGGCGACGTCGGCGAGCCCCACCTCCGCCAGGACGTTGCCGACGCGGTGACCGCCCAGCTTGGCCAGCGCGGTGAGGTTCTGCCGCGCCGTGAGCGACGGGTAGAGCCCGGGCCCGTCCACGAACCCCGCGACCCCGGCGGGCGCGGCGAGCGCCCGGCCGACGGGTGTCCCGAGGACCTCCAGCCGCCCTTCGTCGGCGACGGCCAGGCTCAGCAGCAGGCCGAGCAGCGTCGTCTTGCCGGCGCCGTTCGGGCCGGCCAGGCCGTGGATCCGCCCCGGCGCCACGTCGAAGTCGATGCCGTCGAGCGCGACGACGTCACCGAAGCACTTGGTGATCCCGCGGGCTCTCACTGCCAAAGGTGCGTCCACGCGGAGAAACTTAGGCACCGCAAATGAAGGCGGCGGGCGCGCGAAGTGAACGCTGCGGGAACGCGAGCCGACCGGCCGTCGCCGCGACGGTGAAATGTCCGAGTTAACCGCTAGCTTGCCTTCGCGACGAGCGCAATCCCGGTAAAAACCTCAGCCGAAATCGAGCTCCTATTCCCCGCCATTCCGGAAAAATGTCGCGGAATCTCCATGAAATCCACAACTGACCGGCACAATGCCGAGGGTGCTGACCGCAGAGCAGGCCGCGGACTCGGCCCCCGTGGAGTGGTACGTCGAGTAGAGGTGGCGCGGCGGGGTGCAACCGCCGCGCCACCGCCCGCCTCAGCCCGGGGCGACCGCCCGCCCCGTCTGCGGCGAGATCATCCCGGCGCAGAGCCCGCGGCTCGCCAGCGTCTGCGCGATGCGCGGGATGGCGGACAGCGTGTTGGCCGGCCATTCGTGCATCAGGATGACCTGGCCGTTCGTCAGCCGGGCGTTCGCCGCGACGATCGCGTCGACGCTCGCGTTGTTCCAGTCGCCCGAATCGACGTCCCAGATGATCTGGCGCAGGCCGTACTTGGCCTCCACCGCCTGGACCGTCGCGTTCGTTTCGCCGTACGGCGGGCGGAACAGTCGGGGCGTGCCACCGCCGGCGGCCGCGATCGCCTGCTGGGTCCGGGAAACCTCGGAATCCACCTGGGCCTGGCTCAGCTGGGTCAGGTGCGGGTGCGTGTAACTGTGGTTGCCCACCCACATCCCCGCGCTCACCTCGGCGCGGACCTGGGCCGGGTACGCGGCCGCGTACTGGCCCTCGTTGAACATCGTGGCCCGCAACCCGTTCTGCCGCAACGCGTTCAGGATGGCCGGGGTGTGGGCGTTCGACGGTCCGTCGTCGAAGGTCAGGCCGACGTACCCGCCGCACGCGGCGGCCTGCGCCGGCGCGCCCACGGCGATCGTGCTCGCCACGGCGATGGCCGCCGTGGCCAGGAAAGTGCTCAGCCGGCGCATGGTCACCCCACGTTGATGTTCGAGTTGCCGCTGCTCTGGTAGCCCTCGGTCGCGAGGATCATGTAGTAGTTGAAGCTGCCGAGCGGCATGCCGGCACGGCCCCACGCGTCGAAGTGGTTGCCGGTGGTGATGCTGCCGCCGGTCCGCCGCTGCTGCCGGACGCTCCAGTACTGGTTGAACGTCTTGTTGCCCTCGACGGACGGCGCGTTGTAGCGGGTCGTCTCGTAGATGTCGTACGTGCCGCCGTCGCTGGTCACGGTGCCCTTGTACGTCCCGGTCGGCCGCCAGCTGCCCCAGTTGTCGACGATGTAGTACTCGACGAGCGGGTTGGACGTCCAGCCGTAGAGCGACAGGTAGCTGTTGCCGGAGGGGTTGAAGCTGCCGGAGTAGTTCACCGTCCGCCGGCTGCCGTTGCCCCAGCCCTTGCCGGCGACGAAGTTGTTGACGTTGCTCCAGTTCGTGCGGTAGTTCCCGCCGGAACCGAGCGTCATGGAGACCGAGCCGCCGCCGGCGCTCCAGAACGAGTAGTAGTACCCGTTGTTGTAGCCGGTCTGGTTGGCCGTGACGACCGTGTCGGCCCAGGCGGTGCCGGGCAGGAATGCGGCGATCAGCGCAAGGACGGCGCCGCCGGCGAACATCCTGCTGCGGCCGCGTTTCTTGGTGAGCATGCTTCCTCCTCGTCGAGGCTGGCAGGCGAGCCAGGGTGGCAAAAGCATGCGAGCAGTCCCGCTGGTCCGGCAATAACTTTCGGAAAGTTTCGTTGCCCCGCACCGGATTCGCCGGACGGTTCCCGGAATTTTCCCGGTTTCGCGAAACGGGTGCGGGGTGGCCGGAGCCACCCCGCACCCCCTATTCCCGCAAGCCGATGGCGTCGATCGGCCGGGCCCGCAGCGCCACCGACGTCGCCACCCCGATCGCCACCATCCCGAGCGCGGCCGCGCCGGAGATGGTTCCGGCGTAGACGAGCGGCGAGCCGGCCGGCACCAGGCTGCCCCGCAGCCCGAAGTTCAGCAGGGCCAACGGAACCAGCGCCACCAGCGTCCCCATGACCACCGCGATCCCCACCGTGGTCAGTGCTTCGAGCCGCATCATGCGGGTCACCTGACGGCGGGTCGTGCCCACCAGCCGCAGCAGCGCGAACTCGCGGCCGCGCTGCGCGGTCGTCAGGACCAGCGTGTTGGCCACCGAAATCGCCAGGTACCCGACGATCACGCCGGCCGCCACCAGGTTGAGGTAGAACTGCGCCTGCTGTTCCCCGCCCGCCCCGGACGCGGCGGCGGCCGCCGGGGCCACCACCAGACCCGGGTAGGACACGGCCTTCAGCGCCGAAGCCACCGCACTCGCGTCGGCGCCGGGCTCCCGCCGGACCAGCACCGAGTCGTCGAGCCGGCCGCCGATGTGCTCGCGGGCCAGCGCGACCGGCAGCACGAAGTCACCGAAGGCCAGGTCGTGCGTGTAGGTGGCGACCAGCCGCAGCTTCGCCGGGACGCCGTCGCCGAAGTAGAACTCCACTTCGTCGCCGAGCTTCTTGTCCAGCCAGTCCGCTTCCGAGCGGCTCAGCGCCACCGCGTTCCCGGTCAGGTCGGTCAGCCGCCCGGCGTCGACACCCAGCTCGAGGGCGGCGCCGGCCCGGTCGCCCGCCAGGCCCTGCGCGGGGGTCCGCTGGACCTCCACGCTGTCGCTCACCTTCGTCGCGGTGACCACGGACGTGCGGACCACCGGCGTCGCCGCCGCGACCCCGGGCACCCGGCCGGCCGCCGCGGCGACCTCGGGCGGGACACCGCCCGGCGCGGTCAGCACGTAGTCGGCGGTCGTCGACCGCGCCGACTCCTGCTGCGCCGCCGACGTCATGGCCGTCGGCCCGTAGAACGTGGCCAGCGCGAACGCCACCGCCAGCATCAGCGGGGTCACCGCCGCGGCGACGCGCCGGGCGTTGGCGTGGGCGTTCGCGCCCGCGAGGTACCCGCTGATCCGCCAGGTCCGCGCGAGCACGGGCACCAGGACCCGCGTCACCAGCCCGGTCACCTGCGGGCCCACCACCGCCAGCCCGATGACGACGACGAGGGTGGCCATCGTCGAGACCGCGGCGGCGGCTTCACCGCGCACGAAGAGCGGGACGAGCGCGCCGCCGGCACCGGCCGCCACCAGGCCCCAGCCGGTGAGCAGGCGCCCGCGGCCGAGCTCGCGGCGTTCCACCGCGGCCTCGCCCAGCGCCTCGACGGGCCGGATCGACGACGGCCGCCGCGCCGCCGCCCAGGCCGCCAGCCGGGCCGCGCCCAGGCCGAGCACGACCGCGGCCGCCAGCGGCAACGGGCTGATCGCCAGGCCGAAGTCGGCCGGGACCACGCCGATCGCGGCGAACGCGTCCCGCAGCCCGGACGCGACCGACAGCCCGAGCACGCTCCCCAGCACGCCGGCGACCAGCGCGACCAGCGTCGTCTCGGTGCCGATGAGCTTGCGGATCTGCCGCGGGGTGGCCGCGACCGCACGCAGCAGCGCGAACTCCCGGCGCCGCTGGTTGATCGTCAGCGCCAGCGTGCTCGCCACCACGAACACCGCGACGAGCAGCGCGAACCCGCCGAACGAGCCGGCGATGGCCAGCAGCAGCACCCGCGTCTGGCCGACGTCGAGGAACTCGACGCTGCTGCGTTCGACGCCGGTGGCCACCTCGGCGTCGCCGGCGACCCCGCGGATCCGCTCGGCGAGCGTCTCCGGCGCCACGCCGGGATCGGCGAGGACACCGATCGCGTGGACCCGGCCCGGCTGCGCGGCCAGCTCCGCGGCCCGGCCGGGGGCGAAGAACATCGCCGACTGCCGCGAGAGGCCGTCGACGACGCCGCTGACCTTGAACGGCACCGGACCCGACCGGGTGGTGATCCGCACCTGCCCGCCGATGCCGACGTCGGCCCGGCGCGCCAGGTCGGCGTCCAGCACGACCTCGTCGGCGGCCGCGGGTGCGGTGCCGCCGCGCAGGGTGAACGGCGCCAGCACGGCCGCGTCCCAGTTGTGCCCCAGCGACTCCCGGTCGGCGAGCACCCGCCCGTCGCGGGTCACGACGTGGGCGGGGAAGCTCTGTTCCGGGACCGCCGCGCGCACCCCGGGCACCGCGGCGATCCGCCCGGCCAGCGACGCCGGCACCGGCGGCTGCTCGCCGACCTGCTCGGTCGACAGCGCGTCGGCCCCGGGCGGGTGCACCGACCGGGCCCCGCCGACGACGACGGCCGCGGCCGCGTACCGCTGGGTGGGGACGCCGGCCCGCAGGCCGGATTCCATGAGGACCCCGCAGGCGGCCACCAGTGCGGTGCCGCACAGGATCGCGATGAAGGCGCCGGCGAACCCGCCGAGCCGGGTCCGGATGGTCTGCCAGGCGAGGGTCAGCACGCTCACCACTCCCCGAGGTGCGTCATGCGCTCCGCCACCCGCTCGGGCGTGGGGTGCGGCAGGTGCCCGGCCAGCTTGCCGTCGGCCAGGAAGAGGACGCCGTGCGCGGCCGACGCCGCGACCGGGTCGTGGGTCACCATCAGCACGGTCTGGCCCATCTGCTCGACGATCGCCCGGAGCAGGTCCAGCACCTGCCGCCCGGTACGCGTGTCGAGGGCGCCGGTCGGCTCGTCGGCCAGCACCACCTCGGGCCGGGTGACGAGCGCCCGGGCGATCGCGACGCGCTGCTGCTGGCCGCCGGACAGCTCCGCCGGGCGGTGCTCCAGCCGCTTCGCGATCCCGACGCCTTCGACGATCTCCCGCAGCCACTGCGGGTCCGGCTTCCGCCCGGCCAGCCGCAGCGGCAGCGTGATGTTCTGCAGCACGTTCAGCGACGGCAGCAGGTTGTAGGCCTGGAAGACGAACCCGATCCGGGTGCGCCGCAGCCGGGTCAGCTCCGCTTCTTTCAGGCGGCCGATCTCGGTGCCGCCGAGCAGCACCCGCCCCGACGTCGGCCGGTCGAGGCCGGCCGCGCAGTGCAGAAAGGTGCTCTTGCCCGAGCCGGACGGGCCCATCACGGCGGTGAACGTGCCCCGCGCCACCCCCGCGGACACCCCGTCCAGCGCGGTGACGGCACCGTCGCCGGAGCCGTACACCTTCCGCACCCCGGTCAGCTCCAGCGCGTACGCGCTCGCTGTGGTCATCTCACTGTCCCCTTAAGACTGTTTCTCGCGTCAGAGAGAAAACTAGGTCGGCGCGGGCCCGGGTTCGATCCCGTGGAGAGGTGGATCGGGGGTAGCGCCAGCACCACCACGGTGGTGGGGTGGGAGACTGTCGGCGTGACGACCCGCCTGCGTCAGTGCTGGTCGGCGGTTCGCTACCTGGTGGTCGGCGCCGGCACCTCGATGCTTTCGCTCTTCGCCCTCGCCGGGCTGTTCGCCGTCGTGCTGCTGTGCCCGTTCGGCGTCGGGATCCCGTCGCTGGTGCCGATGATCCGGCTGTCGCGGTGGCCGGTGCGGCTCGACCGCCGCCGGGCCGCGCGCAGGCTCGGCGAGCCGATCCCCGAGCCGTACCGCGACGGCTCGCCGCTGAAGGACCCGGCCACCCGCCGCGACCTCGCGTGGCTCGCGCTGCACGCGGCGACCGGGACGATCATCGGCGTGCTCGCGTTCGGCCTGCCGCTGGGCGCGGTCCAGCAGGTCATCACGTCCTTCGTCTGGCCGCTGGTCCCCGGCGGGATCGAGGGCTCGGTCGGGATCGTGGTGGACTCCTGGCCGCGGGCCGGGCTGGACCTCCTGGTGGCCGCCGCCATGATCGCGGCGACCCTGCAGCTGCCGCGCGTGGCCCGGTGGCAGGCCCGCACCGCGCGCAAGCTGCTCGCGCCCGCCCCCGGCGTCGTGCTGGCCGACCGCGTCGCCGAACTGACCGCGACCCGGGCCGCGGCGCTGGAAGCGCACGGCGCCGAACTGCGGCGCATCGAGCGTGACCTGCACGACGGCACGCAGGCGCGGATCGCGGCGGTCGTGCTCCAGCTCGGCATCGCCGGTCAGCTGTACGACCGCGACCCGGCCACCGCGCGCGACCTGCTGGTCAAAGCCCAGGACACGGCGACCGACGCGCTGGCCGAGCTGCGCACGGTCGTCCGCAGCATCTACCCGCCGCTGCTGAGCGAGCGCGGGCTGGCCGGGGCGGTGCGCGCGCTCGCCGAGCGCAGCCCGGTCCCGGTCGCCGTCGACGTCGAATACGAGGCGGGCCGCCCGGCCGCGGTCGAGGCCGCCGCGTACTTCGTCGTCGCCGAAGTGCTGGCCAACGTCACCAAGCACGCCGACGCGTCCCAGGTGGACGTCACCCTCGGCGGCACGGCGTCACTGCTGCGCCTGGAGATCCGCGACGACGGCCGCGGCGGCGCGGACGAGTCCCGCGGCAGCGGGCTGGCCGGCATCCGCCGCCGCGCCGAGGCCTTCGACGGAACCCTGACCTTGTCCAGCCCACCCGGTGGGCCGACCGTGCTGCGAGTGGAGCTGCCATGCGGGTCGTGATCGCCGAGGACGACGCGTTGCTGCGCGAAGGCCTCGCCCTGCTGCTGAAGACGGCGGGCATCGAGGTGGTGAAGGCGGTCGACAACGCCGAGGACTTCCTGGCGTTCGTCGAGCAGGACCGCCCGGACGCGGTGGTGATGGACGTGCGCATGCCGCCGACCCACCGCGACGAGGGGCTGCGGGCGGCGGTCCGCGCCCGCGAGATCCACCCGGCGCTGCCGGTGCTGGTGCTCTCGGCGCACGTGGAGACGAGCTACGCGGTCGAGCTGCTCGCCGACGGCGTCGGCGGAGTCGGTTACCTGCTCAAGGAGCGCGTCGGGAAGGTCGAGCGGTTCCTCGACGCCCTCCGGCGGGTCGCGAAGGGCGGCACGGCGATGGACCCCGAGGTGATCGGCCAGCTGATGGCCCGCCGCCGCACCGCGGACCCCCTAGAATCGCTGACCGCCCGGGAGCGCGAAGTCCTCGCGTTGATGGCCGAGGGCTACAACAACAGCACGATCGCCGAGCTCCTGGTCGTCAGCGACGGCGCCGTGCTCAAGCACATCCGGAACATCTTCGCCAAGCTCGGGCTGCCGTCCGACGAAGGCGCCGGCCACCGCCGGGTGCTGGCGGTGCTGGCGTACCTGGGCCGGGATGCGGGGTAGCGCAGGCACTACCCCGCATCCGGGTGCGCACGGCATTCTCGCCGTCCCGGCCGGGCTTTAGCGTTGCAGACATGAACAACGACAACGTTTCGACACGTTCTTCGAGCCCGGTCCTGCTGTGGCTGGTCCTGGTGGTCAGCGGCGCGGTCAACGCGGCCGGCCCGCTGGTGAACCTGGGAACGCCGGTGCGGATGGTCGCCGGTGCCGTCGCGGTGGTGGCCATCGGGCTGCTGATCGCCCACTACGTCCGGCGCCGGCGGACGTAGGCCGTGAGCGGGCCCGCGGCGTCTTCGCCCGCTAGCCGATCCCCGGCGTCGCGTCCTGCGGGTCTTCGGCCGGGCCCGCGTCTACGGGCGCGGGCATGTGCCGGATGCTTTCGGCACCCTTGTGGTCGTGGGCGCGGTCGTACCGGGTCTCCAGCGCCCGCACCAGCTTGTGCGACGCCCCGGCGTAGGCGTCGTCCACAGTGGCCGCGTGGTGGGTGACCGCCACCGGCTGCTTGCCGCCGGGCCGCGCCTCGATGACGCACTTCTTGTCCTCGGGTCCGGCGCCGCCGTCCTCGCTGAGGTGCACCTCCACCCGGGTCAGCCACGTGCCGAACCGGGACAGGCTTTGTTCCAGGTCGGTGGACACGAAGCCGGCCAGCCGTTCGCCACCGTGGATGTTGTGGTCGGTGTTGACCTGGATCTGCACGAGCACCCTCCAAGAGCGGGACAGCGTTGAACCCGGTCAGTACCACGGGGGCGGCGAAGTCAAACACCGGCCGCGGCCGGAGTCCACTAAGGACGGAGGCTGCTCAGCATCAGGTCCGCGAAGTGCTTCCCGACCTGCTCCCCCGACAGCTCGCCGCCGTCGTGGTACCACATGCCGAGCCGGTGGATGGCGCCGAAGTGGTAGTTGATCACCAGGTCGGCCGGGACGTCGGCGCGGAAGAGGCCGGCTCGCTGGCCCTCGGCGACCAGGTCGCGCACCCGCTCGTGGTAGGTCCGCCGCTCCGCGCGCACCTGGACCTGCTTGGACTTCTCCAGCAGCGGGAACGACTGGAAGAACACCGTCGCCGCGTCGAGGTCGGCGATGCTCGTCACGACGACGTCGGCGATGATCGCGTGCAGCCGCTCCGGCAGCGGCAGGTCCGACTCCGCGATCGTCACCATCCGCCGCGTCTGCATCCGCAGCATCGCCGCGTAGATCTCGAAGAGCAGGTCGTCCTTGGACTCGAAGTAGTGGTACAGCCCGCCCTTGGTGACGCCGGCTTCCTCGACGATCTCGCGGACCGTCGTCGCCTCGAAGCCCTTCTCGGCGAACAGCCGGACCGCCGCCCGCACGACCTTCTCCCTGACGTTCATGTGACCACCCTAGGTGAGCGGGCGGGCCGGCCCGTGGCGCCCACGGACCGGCCCGGTCGTCACTTGCCCACCAGGCCGACCTGCTCCGGAGTGGCCCGTTCACCGGAGTACGGCGTGATCGCACCGGTGCCACGGTCGGTGACGGCGGGTGGCTGGACCACCGTCGTCGTGACGTCCGGGTTGATCTTGAACACGTACGCGCCCGTGTAACCGGAGTGCGACTCCTTCGAGAACCCGAACGGCGTCAGGCCCGGGCCCTTGAGCGCGCCGGAGCTCATCGCGTCGACGACCTTCTGCCGCGTCGGGTCCGGCCCGGCCGCCTTCAGCGCCTGCCCGAAGGTGTAGGCCTGCACCATGCCGAACAGCACGGTGTTGGTGAACGGCTCCTTCGCGATGTACTTGTCGTGGATGCCCTTGAAGTAGGCGACCCACGGGTCGGCCGTCTGGGCGACGTCCGGCAGGTAGCCGGTGCCGATCAGGCCGGCCAGCAGCTGCCCGCCGGAGACGCTGACGCCCCCGCGCTTGGCGAAGTCCTGCAGCAGCCCGGACAGCGTCGCGGGGTCCGCGCCGATGCTGCTGACCACGAACTGCGGGTGGTAGCCGATCTTCGCCGCGGCCAGGATGGCCAGCGCGGTGAACGCCGGGATGCAGGCGCAGACGACGACCTCGGCGCCGGCGCCCTTCAACGCGGACAGCTGGGGCGTGACGTCGGTGTTCGCGCTGTCGTAGCCCTGCCGCACGACGACCTGGTCCTTGACGAACCGGTCCAGCCCGGCCTGGGTGTCGCGGCCGACGTCGTCGTTCTGCGTGAAGTAGCCGACCTTCTTGCCGGCGAAGTTCTCCTTGACGTACTGGCCCTGGATCTTGCCTTCCCGGGTGTAGTCCACCTGGTACCCGAAGGTCATAGGGTCCTTCTGCGGGTTGTCCCAGGCGAGCGCGCCCGAGGAGACCAGCAGGTCGGGCACGCCTTCGGAGTTCAGGTAGTCGACGACCTTGGAGTGCGTCGGCGTGCCCAGCCCGCCGACGATCGCGAACACCTTGTCCTGCAGGACGAGCTTCTTGACGACCTCGACGGTCTTCGTCGGGTTGTAGCCGTCGTCCTCGACCTTGTAATCGATCTTGCGGCCGTTGATCCCGCCGCCGTCGTTGATCGCCTGGTACACCGCCCGGGCGCCGACGGAGATCTTGCTGTACCCGGGCGCGGCCGGGCCGGTGAGCGGCTGGTGGGTGCCGATGACGACGGTGTCCTTCGTGACGCCGACGGCCGAATCGGCGGCCTGCTGCCCGCCGCCGTCGCTCTCCCCCGCGCCGCCGCACGCGGTCAGCGCCAAGGCGAGGGCGAGCAACCCGGCGCCGTACCTAGTGGTTCTCATGGTTCTCCTTTTTCTCGGCGGGCTTGCGGAGAAGTGCGCGAAGCCGGTGGAACCCGCCCTGGATGCCGCGCGGGAAGGCGAGCACGACGACGATGAGGATCACGCCGTACACCGCGAGCGGGAGGTTGTTGGCCACGTCGGTGTTCAGGTGCAGGACGTCGGCGAGGTCTTCGGACCACGCCTGGAAGTAGACGAGCGCGACCGCGCCCCACAGCGCGCCCCACAGCGAGCCGAGCCCGCCGAGCACCACCGCGGCCAGCAGGCTCAGCGACAGCGCGGGCGTGAACGAGCCGGGTGCGGCGGTGCCGAGCAGGAACGCTTGCAGGCCACCGGCGAGCCCGCCGCACACCGCGCTGACCAGGAACGCGAGGATTTTCGTGCGCCCGACGGCGATCCCGCTCAGCGCGGCGGCGACCTCGTCGTCGCGGACCGCGCGGAAGTCCCGGCCGAGCCGGCCGCGGACGATGTTCACCACCAGCACCAGGGCCAGCAGCACGCTGAGCCAGACGATCCAGGTCTGCCAGCGCAGCTCCGGGACGCCGACGCCGGCCGGTCTGCTGTGGACGGTGAAGCTGAGCCCGTTGCTGCCGCCCAGGAAGTCCGGGAACTTCCGGGTCAGCGCGGGCAGCCCGACGGCCAGCGCGAGGGTCGCCCCGGCCAGGTACGGGCCGCGGAGCCGAGCCGCCGCCGCACCGGCGAGCAGCCCGGCGAGCCCGCCGGCCGCCGAGGCCAGCAGCAGATCGGCCCACAGCGGCAACGACGGCACGTGCTTCACCAGCAAGGCCACCGTGTAGGCGCCGATGAACACGAAGGCGCCATGGCCCAGCGACACCTGCCCGGTGAGGCCGGTCAACAGGGTCAGCCCGGCCACCGCGATCAGGTAGTACCCGATGGTCGCGATGCGCAGGTTGGTGAACTCGTCGGTGACCAGGGTCAGCAGCACGACCACCACGAGCGCGGCCAGCGCGGCGAGCGCGTGGACGAGCAACGGCGGCAGCGTGCGGCGCCGCTTCACCGGCGTCTCCCGGGTCACCGCCGGTTTCGTGCGCACGGTCATACCCGCCTCACCTTGGCCCGGCCGAACAGCCCGCTGGGCCGCAGCGTCAGCACGACGACCAGGATGGCGAGCGCGGCGATCGTCACCATCTCCGGTCCGAAGTAGCCGGACACATAGGACAGTCCGACGCCGAGGACGAACCCGCCGGCGATGGTGCCCAGGGGGTTGTCGAGGCCGCCGAGCACCGCCGCGGTGAGCGCGTAGACGAAGACGCCGTCGAGCACGTTCGGGAAGAGGAACGGCGGGGTGGCGAGCAGCCCGGCCAGCGACCCGACGGCGGCGGCCAGTCCCCAGCCGGCGGTGAGCATCAGCCCGACCCGGACCCCGAGCGTCCGCGCGACTTCGGGGGCGAACGCGGCCGCGCGCATCCGCAGGCCCAGCGGCGTGTACTTGAACAGCACCAGCACGAGCGCGGCGATGGCGAGCACGACCAGCACGACGAACAGGTCGTTGGCGGAGAACCGGCCGCGGAAGTCGAAGGCGTACGGGAACGCCAGCGGCTCGTTGGACCAGATCATGCCCGCGACCGCCTGCAGCACCAGCAGGAGCCCGAGGGTGACGATGATCGAGCTCAGCTCGGAGCGGTGCCGCAGCGGCCGGATGAGCAGCCGTTCGGTGGCGACACCCAGCACGGTTCCGGCGCCGATCGCGACGGCGAAGCCGAGCCAGTAGCTGCCCGTCGCCTTCGTCACCGAGTACGCGAGGTAGGTCGAGATCAGGGCGAGGGCGGGTTGCGCGAAGTTCACCACCCGGGTGGCCCGGTAGATGATGACCAGGGCGAGCCCGAGCGCCGCGTACACCGCGCCGGCCGAGATCCCGCCGAGGGTCAGGTCGAAGAAGTCCTGCATACCGAACCGTTCACCTCCATTTTGGACGGTCAGAAACCGAGGTAGGCGTGGCGGAGGCCGTCGTCGGCCAGCAGTTCCGCCGCGGTGTCGACGGCCACGACCCGGCCGAGCGCGAGGACGTACCCGCAGTCGGCGATGGACAGCGCGGAGTGCGCGTTCTGCTCGACGAGCACGACGGTGAGCCCGGTGGCCGCGCGCAGGTCGCGCAGGATCCCCATGATCCGCGCGGTGATCAGCGGCGCGAGGCCCAGCGACGGTTCGTCGAGCAGCAGCAGCGACGGCCGGCTCATCAGCGCCCGGCCGATGGCGAGCATCTGCCGTTCGCCACCGGAGAGCGTGGCGGCGGGTTTCGCCGAACGTTCTTCCAGCGCGGGGAAGAGCTCGTACACCTCCTTCCGCGCGGCGGCCCGATCGGCCCGGTCCCGCCGCCACAGCGCGCCCAGCCGCAGGTTCTCGTCGACGGTCAGCTCGGTGATGACCCCACCGCCTTCGGGCACGAGGGCAACCCCGCCGCGCGCGATCCGGTCCGGCGCGAGCCCGGTGAGTTCCCTGTTGTCCCAGACGATCCGGCCGCTGCGGGCGGGCTGGAGGCCGCTGATGGTGCGCAGCAGGGTGGTCTTCCCGGCGCCGTTGGCCCCGAGCACGGCGGTGATCCCGCCGCGTTCGACGCTGAGGCCGACCCCGTCCAGCGCCTGGACGGCGCCGTAGGCCACGGACAGCTCTGCGATCTCAAGCACCGGACACCTCCTCGGCGGGGTCGCCGAGGTAGGCCTCGGCCACCCGGGGGTCGGCCTGGATCTGCGCCGGCGTACCCGTGGCGATCACCTCGCCGAAGTTCAGGACCACCACGCGGTCGCAGACCTGCATCACCAGGTCCATGTGGTGCTCGACCAGCACCACCGCCATGTGGCGGCGCAGCGAGAGGATCAACGTCGACAGCTCGACCAGCTCCGCGGCCGACAGCCCGCTCGCGGGTTCGTCGAGCAGCAGCAGATCCGGCTCGGCCACCAGGGCCCTGGCCAGCGCCACCCGTTTCCGGACGCCGTAGGGCAGGACGCCCGGCAGGCGGCCGGCGAGGTCGGCGATCCCGAGTTCGCCCAGGGTCTCCCGGGCCCGGGCGGCCAGGTCGGCCTCGTCGCGGGCCGCGCGGCCGGCGCCGGCGAGGGCCGGGAGCAGGCCCGTGCGGGCGTGGCGGCCCGCGCCGGCCAGCACGTTCTCCAGGACCGTCAGCCCGGGGAAGAGCCCGAGGCCCTGCAGCGTCCGGACGATCCCGAGCCGGGCGAGGTGTTCCGGGCGGTGCCGGGAGAGGTGCTCCCCGCGCCACAGCACGCGGCCCGCCTGGGGCCGGACGAACCCGCAGACGACGTTGAACAGCGTCGTCTTGCCCGCGCCGTTGGGCCCGATGACCCCGACGACCGTGCCGGCGTCGACGCTCAGGTGGACGTCGTGCAGGGCGGTGAGCCCGCCGAAGCGCACGGTGAGCCCGTCCACCACGAGCAGGCCTGCACCGGGAAGCGTCATCGATGACTCTCCTATCCCACCATGTGGACCGGACCGTACCGCGCGGTCGGTATGAAGAGGGTGGGCTGCGGCGGCGGTCGTGTCAAGGTGCGAATCACCGAAACCGGACCGGCGGCCACCGGTCTGAAAATTTCGAAAACCGCTTCCGTTCAGGGAAGTTCCGGCGGCACGGGAAAGGGCGGGCACGCCGAAGCGCGCCCGCCCTTCTCCACTGGGGCCGGGCTCAGCCGGTACCGGTCTGCGGGGCGATCATCGAAGAGGCGTCGATCCGCGTCTGGACCACGCCCAGCTGCTGCAGCAGGTCCGGCACCCGCTGGATGCGGCGGGCGTCCAGGTTGGACCCGAAGGTCGGCATCACCATCAGGCTGGCGATGTCCTGGTCGACCTTGGCGTTGCGGACGACGAGCGGTTCGATCCGGGCCCGGTCGACCGCCGCGCGCGTGGCGTTGAGCATCGCGCGCTGGAACGCCTGCATGGTCTTCGGGTGGTCCTGGACCCACTTCGCGGTGGCGCCGTAGCCGGTGAGGGGGAAGTTCTGGGTGCTGCCGCTGGCCGCGTCGATGACCGGGTAGGCCCCGGCCGTCCGGGCGGCCTGGGTCAGGAACGGTTCCGGCTGGTAGGCCGCGTCCACCCGGCCCTGCGCCAGCGCGGCGCTCATCTCCGGCAGCGGCATCGGCACCCACTGCACCTTGCCGGGGTCGACGCCGTGGTCGCGCATCACCGACCGGGTCAGCACGTCCGACGCGGCGTTCTTCGAACTGATGGCGATCCGCTTGCCCTGCAGGTCGCCCACCGTCTTCACCGGCGAGTTCGGCACGGTGACGACCTCGTTGCTGCGCGGGCTCGCCGACGTGCCGTCGGTCACCAGCTTCACGTCCGCGGAACCGCTGCTCTTGGCCAGGAAGAACAGCGTGTACGTCGAGAGCGCGAGGTCGTCCTGGCCACTGGCCATCCGGCTCAGCGTTTCCTGGCCGCTGGCCCCGACGTCGGTCTGCACCTGGAGACCTTCGGCCTTGAAGTACCCGCCCTCCTGCGCCAGCCACAGCGGCGCGAGGTCGACGGTGGTCAGGATGGCCACCCGGATCGACGGCTTTTCGACGGCGCCGGCGGTGGTGGAGCCCTTGAGCTGGCTGCACCCGGTCAGCAGGACGGCGACCAGAGCGAGCACGGCGAGCCGGCGTGTCGAGGCGCGATGAAGCATGCCACTCCTCGGAGAAGATTCTGGGGATCACGGAATACGGCTCGTTCGGCCGTGATCAGCCGGACTGTAGATGACGATTTCCCGGGTCGCAAATACGTTGCCGAGAAATATGTCACGACATGTTCACGCGAAAGAGTGACAAGAGGGTCAACGGGTTACCCACTCACAGGGTCGCCACGGTCGACGGAAAGAAACCTACGTCAGCCGCCGGGGTTTCGTGATCTTGCCACCCCAGGTAGTGACCGCTGTGACACCTTCGTGACCCTCACCTTGCGGCCTCGGTACGACGGCGGCCCACTCCGGCGAGAAAGTCCACTCGGTCGCGAACATCCCGTTTGTTTCCACCCGTCCGGCCGTAAAATCGATTTCCGCCCCGTAATAAGCGCCGGAAGACGAGACGCCCGGAATTGATCAATAAATACGCGTCGGACGATTCGAATTCGAGAATCCCGGTGCCGGGAACCGCCATTCACGGCCGCCCACCCGCAGGTCCATCCGGCCGTACGCATGAGCGGCCGATCGGCTCATCACGGCAAACCAGCCGCGCGACAACGAAAGCCGGGTGGCGACAACCGGAGCCGGTCCGCCTCGGAGAACGATTCCTCGCGGCGCTCCGGCGGCACCCCGCGTGCATTCGCCGAAATCGACGACGGCCGCGGAGAATCAGCTCGCGGCGGTCTCCGCCGGGGTCCGGAACCGTCGCAGGCCGGGCGTGGCCGCGCCGATCGCCGCGACCGCCGCCACGCTCAGCAGGCCCCCGCTGACCAGCGCGAACGCGCCGGACGTCACTCCGGCGACGAGGCCGCCGCGCAGGTTGCCGACATCGGGGCCCGCCTGGCCGACGATCTGCTCGGCGGCGGCCACCCGGCCGAGCAGGGCGTCGGGGGTCGCCAGCTGGACCAGCGCACTGCGCGAGACGACCGAAACCGTGTCGGCCGCGCCGGCGACGACCAGGCAGGCCAAGCCGAGCCACGCGTCCGGCGCCAGGCCGAACGCCGTCAACGCGGCACCCCAGCCGGCCGAGCCCGCGAGCATCACCCGGCCCGGCCGCGACCGCCGGGTGAACGTCCCGGAGAAGACCGACGCCACGACCCCGCCGACCGCGACGGCCGAGAGGAACAGCCCGAGCGTGCGCGGGTCGCCGCCGAAGCGCGCGGCGTTGATCAGCGGGAACAGGCTGAGCGGCATGGCCAGCACCGTGGCGGCCAGGTCGGTGAGCAGCGCACCGCGGACGACGGGGGTCCGGACGAGGAAGGCGAGCCCGTCGAGCACGCCGGACAGCCCCGGCCGGGACGGTTCGCCGCCTTCGGGCCGCATCGCCGGAAGGCCGAAGAGGCCGTAGAACGCCAGGCAGAAGGTGAGGGCGTCGACGACGTAGCAGCCGCCGGCACCGAACCGCCCGAGGACGAGCCCGCCCAGCGCCGGGCCGAGCAGCATCGCGCCCTGGAAGGCGATCCGGTTCAGCGCGAGCCCGGCGGGCAACTGCGCCGGCGGCAGCAGCCGCGGGACGAAGGTGCGTGCGGCGGGCCCGCCGCACGCGACGAACCCGGACTGGACGGCCACCAGGCCCAGCACCGCGGCCACCGGCACGGCACCGAGAAACCCTTGGACGGCGAGCAGAACCGAGCAGACGGCCTGGCCGGTCGTGGCGACGAGGGCGACCTTCCGCCGGTCGGCGCGGTCGACGAGCGAACCGGCGAACAACCCGAACACGACGATGGGAAGCGCCTGCGCGAGCCCGACGGCCCCGGTCCACACGGTGCTGCGGGTCTGTTCCCAGACCTGGAACATCACGGCGACGAGCGTCATCTGGCTGCCGAAGCCGGAGAAGACCCGGCCGAGCCACAGCCGCCGGAACGGCCGCGAGGTGCGCAGCGGGGCGAGGTCGACGAAGGCGTGGGTCAGGGGCATGGCCGGCTCACGCCGGAATTATAACAGCGCTTATGGATATCCGGCCTGTGGTCGGCGGCGGTTATGCCCCGGCCGGCTTCGGGGCACGCACCTGCCCCGCCAGTGCGGTGATCAGGTGCGCCGACCGCAGCACGGCGTCCCGCAGCAGGGCGGCGTTGTCCCGCGCCCGCGCCGGCGTCAGCACGAACCCGGCGCTCGTGTGCTCGCCCCAGCCGGTCATCACGTGCGGCTCGCCGAACCCGCGGATCGGGCACGGCAGCGGCGGCGCCACCGGCAAGTGTGCGTCGCTGCCGAGCAGGCTGACGTCGGCGCGGTCCGCCTGCTCCGGCACCGCCCGCGCGGCCCGGTCCGGCGGCGCCTGGTGCGCCACGACGAGTGCCCGCGAGACCCCCAGTCCCGCGGCCACCCGCCGCTGGGCCAGCCGGTAGGCGACCAGGGCGCCGAGCCCCGCGCCGAACAGCACGTGCGGGCTCTCGAGCACCCCGGCCAGTTCCGCGGCCAAGGCCTCGACGAGCAGCCACATGTCCCGGTACGGGTGTTCGTCCCGGCGCTCGCCCCGGCCGGGCAGCTCCACGACCTGCACGGCGATCCGCGGATCGCGCCAGGCCCGGTAGCGCCCGGCGGCTTCCCCGGCGTCCGGGAAGCAGACGAACAACAGACGCTCGACGTCGTCTCGGTCCACCCGTGGCCTCCCCTTCGACCTGCCCGCCGTTGCCGATCCGGCCGAAAGCAGGCGGAAACGGACCGGAGTCGACCGCTCACCGGCACCTTGTTCCGCCGTGACTGCCGGTCGGATCGGCAACCACCGGCACAGTAGAATTGATCACGGCACTTCCGTTTCGCTTCGGTCCGCCTTCGGGGGCAATACGTGCGCTACCGCCTGCTCGGACCGGTGACGATCCTCGGCGACCGGGGCCTGGTCCGGCCCGGTGGCCAGAAGCAGACCTCCGTGCTCGCCGCGTTGCTGCTGAACCCCAACCGCGTGGTCACCGAAGACCGGCTCATCGACCTGACCTGGGGCGAGAACGCGCCGCCGAGCGTGCGCGGGCGGCTGCAGGTGCACGTCTCGGAACTGCGGAAGCTGCTCGGCCGGGACGCGATCGTGCGGCGGGCGCCCGGCTACCTCATCGAAGTCGCACCGGGCGATCGCGACCTCGACGTCTTCGACGAGGAGGTCGCCAAGGCCAGGGCCACCTCCGGGGCGGACGCCGTCGCGCACCTGCGGGCCGCGCTGGCGCTGTGGGAGGGCACCCCGCTCGGCGGCGTCAGCGAGGCGCTGGCGGAGTACGAGGGGCCGGCGCTGGCCGAACGCCGGCTCGTCGCGCTGGAGGAGCTGTACGAGCAGGAACTCGCCGCCGGACGGCACGGCGAGGTGGCCGGGGAACTGCGGCGGCTCGTCGACGAGCACCCGTTCCGCGAGCGCCTGCGGGCCGCGCTGATGCTCGCGCTGCACCGCTGCGGCCGCACCCCCGAAGCCCTGGAAACGTACGCGCGAGTGCACGACCTGCTGGTCGACGAGCTCGGCATCGAGCCGGGCCAGGCCCTGCAGGACCTGCGGCTGCGGATCCTGCGCGGCGAAGGGGAACCGGCCCCGCCCGCGGCCACCCCGAAGCCCGCCGAGCTGCCGCTGGACGTCCGCGGATTCGCCGGCCGGGCACCCGAGCTGGCCGCGCTCGACGAGCCCGGGGACGTCTGGGTGATCACCGGCACCGCCGGCGTCGGCAAGACCGCGCTGGCCGTGCACTGGGCCCACACCGCGCGGGCGCGCTACCCGGACGGGCAGCTGTACGTGAACCTGCGCGGCTTCGACGCCGAAGACGAGCCGCTCACCCCCGCCGCCGCGCTCGCGCAGCTGCTGCGCACCCTCGGCGTCGACCTGCGGGACGTGCCGCCGGGCCTGGACGACCAGAGCAAGCTCTACCGCTCGCTGCTGGCCGACCGGCAGGCCCTGGTGGTGCTGGACAACGCCCGCGACACCGCGCAGGTGCTGCCGCTGCTGCCGTCGTCGGGCCGGGTGCTGGTGACCAGCCGGCACCGGCTCGACGAGCTCGTCGCCCGCGTCGGCGCGCGGTCGCTGGTCCTGGCGCAGCTGCGCGAGGAGGACTCCCGGGCGCTGCTGACCGCCCTGCTCGGCGACCGGACCGCCGCCGAGCCGGAAGCGGCCGCCGAGCTGGCCCGGCTCTGCGGCCACCACCCGCTGGCGCTGCGGATCGCCGCAGCGAACACCGGTGTCGCCAGCATCGGCGAGCTGGTCGACGAGCTGCGCGGCGACCCGCTGGCCCACCTCGGCTTCGACGGCGAGAGTGCCGTCGCCAAGGCGTTTTCGGTGTCGTACCAGGCGCTGCCGCCCGGGCTGCGGCAGGCGTTCCGGCTGCTCGCGCTGGTGCCGGGGGCCGACTTCACCGCGGTCGACGCGGCGGCGCTGCTCGACGTCCCGGCCGGGGAGGCGACCCGGCGGCTGCGCGGGCTGACCGCGGCGAACCTCCTCGAGGCGCACGCACCCCGCCGCTACCGGTTCCACGACCTCGCCCGCCGCTACGCCGAGCAGTGCGTCCGCGCCGAGGAGGACGAGCCCGCGCGCGAACAGGCGTGGGAGCGGCTGTTCACCGGCTACTGCGCGGCGGCGGACGCGGCGGTCGCGCTGCTGGGCGCGCGGATCGTCGCCCTGCCCCGCGAGGACGCACCTTCGGCGCCGAGCCCGGTCGTCTTCGCCGACGCCGCCTCGGCCGTGGCCTGGCTGGACGTCGAGGTGCCGAACCTGTCGGCGGCGCTGCGCCAGGCCGCGGCACGCGGGCCGTACCCCGGCGCCTGGTACCTCGCCGACGCGTTGCGGCGGTTCTTCCACGACCACGGCCGTCGCGCGGAGTGGCTCGAGCTGGCCCCGATCGTGCTGCGCGCGGCGCAGGACCGCGGCGCCCGGCCCGCGGAGGCCCTGGTCCAGCTGTCCATCGGCGGCGCGTACTTCCGCGAAGGGCAGCACGAAGCGGGCATCCGGCACTCGGAGAAGGCGGTGCTGGCCAGCCGGGCGTGCGGCTGGCGGCAGTGCGAGGCGACGGCGGTGGCGAACCTCGGGGCGATGCTCGAGTGGACGGGACGGCTGTCGGAGGCCGTCGAGCACAGCCGGCGCGCGATCCAGCTGTTCCGCGAGCTGGGCAACCGGTCGGGCGAGGCACTGGCGCTGAACTCGCTGAGCTGCCACTACCGGCAGCTGGGCCGGCTGGAGCAGGCGGAGGACTGCCTGGTCGAGGCGATCGCGCTGGCCCGCAAGGAGGACCTGGCGTTCTGGGAGGCGGCCAACCTCGCCGACCTCGGCTCGATCCTGCTCGCCGCGGGCCGGCTGGCGGAGTCCGGCGAGGTCCTCGACCAGGCGTTGCGGGTGTTCCGCGAGCTCGGCTCCAGCTTCGGCGAGGCAACGGCGCTGAACGTGGTGAGCGCCCTGCAGATCGCCCGCGGCGACGCGGCCACGGCGGCGGCCACGGCGGAGGCGGCCCTGGCGGCCGTCCGCCGCGACGGCGACCGCCAGGTGGAGGCGGCGGCCCTGATCGCGCTGGGCCGCGCGGAGGAAGCCCGCGGCGACCTCGGCGCGGCGGAGCGCGTCCTGCGCGAGGCCCGGTCGCTGACGGCGGAATCGGGCCTGCGCGGCCAGCTGGCGGAAGCGGCGGCCACGCTGGCCCGGGTCCTGGCCGCGGACGGCCGCGCGGCCGAGGCGGGCGAACCCGCCCGCACGGCACTGGACGCGGCCCGGGCGGGCGGGTTCCGCGTGGTGGAGGCGGAGGCCCTGCTGGGACTGGCGGCGGTCCAGGCGGCGGCGGGCCGCTCGATGCTGGCGGAGGGAACGGCCCGGGAGTCGGAGGCGCTGTACGGCGCGGTGGGCCACGTGACGGGCCAGGCGGTGGCGGCGGAGTTCCTGGCCAGGTTGAGCAACCGCGCCACGGGCTGAGGTGTGGCGGGCTCGGGGTAGGGCCCGGTTTTCGGTGCCCGCGGTGCCGAAAGGCCAGCCGGGTGGCCGCGCTGAACGGGCAGCGGCGGGGAGTCGGGTGCCGCGGTTTTGGTGCTCGCGGTACCGAAAGGCCACGCCGCAGGCTGGACGGCGGCGACCTCGCGGCGCCGAAACGAGCGCCGAGCGGCCGAACGGCGGCGGCCTGCCGCCCGACAGGCTGAACGACCACTGCACCAGCCGCGCGCTCCCCCGCACCTCCCGGCCCGCCCACCAGCCGCGTCACCCCACCGCACCCCCCACCACCGCACCGGCCCCGGCGTCTCCCCCGCCATTCCCCGCGCCCGCAACGGACCCGCCGGGTGTTACCTCCTCAGCCGCCGCGGGACATACTGAAGCCATGCCCCGTCCGAAACACGTTCCCGCGAGCGATCTGCGCCTCCCGGACGCGCTGCAGCCGGGGCGGCCGAAGGGCGACCAGCTGCGGGAAATCCTGGAAAGCGTCGCCACCGAGGCCGGGCCCGGGCGGCTGATGCCGTCCGAACGGTTCCTCGCCGAGCACTTCGGCGTCGCGCGCGGCACCGTGCGGCAGGAGGTCAACCGGCTGGTCGCCGACGGTGTCCTGTACCGCCAGCACGGCACCGCCACCTTCACCGCCGAGCGGCAGGCGGCGCACATCGACATGCTGACCTCGTTCACCGAGGACATGCAGGCCCGCGGCGTCGTCCCGAAGACGAAGGTGCTGCACGCCGAGGTCGAGAGCGCCGGCCCGCGGATCGCCGGACGGCTGAACGTGCCGCCCGGTGCCCGGGTGTTCCGGCTCGAACGGCTCCGGTACGTCGAAGACGAGCCGTTCGCGGTGGAGCGCACCAACCTGTCCGTCGACCGGTTCCCGGACATCGAGCTGTTCGACTGGGAAACCCAGTCCCTGCACCGCACGATCGAGGAACGCTGGGGCGTGCGCCCGGAGTGGAACGACACCGCCATCTCCGCGGTCCTGCCGAACAGCCACGACGCCGCCCTGCTCGGCATCGAAGCCACCCAGCCGTGCCTGATCATCGAGGGCACGCTGCACGACCAGAACGGCGGCGTCATCGAAGCGGGCCGGTCCCTGTACCGGGCGGACCGCTACACGGTGTTCACGCAGGCTCGGCGCAGCGCGGCGTCCTGAGCCCGCCCTGGTGCGCCCGCAGCACCTTCAGGCAGTGCTCCACCAGCTCGTCCGCCGCCTCCGGGCCGAACAACGTCACGTACGACTCGTAGATCCCGTCGCGGTGGCCGGCCGCGTCCGGCAGGTAGCCCAGGTACCCGTCCGTGTAGCCGATGACCCGGGTGTGGCGGAACGGGCTGCCCTGCCGGATGCGCAGGCCCAGGGACGCGAACAGCTCGAACGGCGTGTGCAGCCACGCGATCTCGCCCAACGACACGACGCTGACCGGCACGTCCGCGCAGCCCGTCGGCCGCCCGGTCGCCGCCATCGTCGCCAGCATCGCGCAGCCCTCGTAGCGGGTCTGCGCGATCCGGACCGCCGGGTGGTCCTCGCCGTGGTGGGCCAGCTCGCGCTGCCACTCCGCCTCGGCCGTCTGCCGCAGCTGGAGGCTGTCCTCCAGCGACGGGATTTCCCGGTACGGCAGGTGCAGCGTCGAGCGCGTCAGCCGGACCGGACCGGCCGTCGCGGGCGGGGACGACACCGTCGCCAGCGTGCGCGCGATCGACGTCGCCAGGTGGCCGCCGAGCGTGCGGACCTCGGCGTGGTCGCGGCCGCGGCGGACGAACCGGGAGCTCGCGTCGCCCGCCGCGCCCTGGAGGAACGCCGCCACCGGCTGGCCGACCAGCGTGGCCAGCTCGCGGCGGGTCGCGCCCGGCCAGTCCGCCGACCACGCGAGGTTGTCGGGGCCCAGCACCGTGGGGTGGCTGGCGTAGTCGAACAGCAGCGCGGCCGGGGTGCCGTCGTCGCGGCGCAGCTCGAGCACGCCGAACGACGTGTCGTGCGGCCCGTCGGGCCGGTAGCGGTTGCCGCCGACGGCTTCGGTCGAACCCGCGTGCCAGCGGGCCCGGACGCGGCCGCGGCCGGCGCGCAGCCGCAGCGCGGCGCCGGTCACCTTCTCCGCCATGCCGCCGACGAGCCCGGCGTCGCGCCGCCCCGGCAGGCCGGGGTGCAGCTGGCCGGTCCAGCCCTCGGGGCCGGAGTGCGTGTGCGACGCGCAGACGAGCACCCGGTCCGGGTCGATGCCCACCGCCGCGGCGACCGCGTCGGCCAGGGTGCGGGTCAGGCCGGCGTCGACGGCGAGGGCGTCCAGCGCCACCCACACCACGCCGGGGTCGTCCTCGGTGGACAGCCAGATCAGCGACGCCTCGAGGTCGTCGTGCGTGCCGGTCGCGACGCCGTGCCGGGCCAGGTAGCCGCCGAGCGGGTGCCCGGGCCCCGGCGTGATCCGGACGTCCTGCGCGGCGAGCAGGAGCGCGGCGGTCACCAGGTCGATTCCAGGACGTCGACGACGCCGTCGCGGCCGGCGGCGCGGGCCACCCCGGCGAGCTCGGTGACGTCGTCGGTCGTGTGCAGCAGGACCTCCAGCAGCATCGGCAGGTTCAGCCCGGACACCAGCTGCAGGCGCGGGTGCCCGGCCGCGAGCGTGCGGACGGCGTTGAACGGCGAGCCGCCGTGCAGGTCGGCCAGCACCAGCACGCCCTCGGCGGCGCCGGCCAGCGCGAGCACGCGGGCGCCGAACTCCTCCGGGCTGTCGCGCGGGCTCAGCTCGCAGACCTTCAGCCGGGCCTGCGGGCCGAGGATCATCTCGGCGGCTTCCCCGACGCCGGAGGGCAGGCTGCCGTGGCCGGCGAGGATGATCGGAACGGACATGGCGGACTCCTAACTCTTCGCGGGGGCCGATGGCGCGAACCAGCCGAGCCACCCCAGGACGACCCCGGCGACGACGACGATGCCGATGACCCAGACCGGCCGCAGCCGGGCCTTGACCGTCAGCAGGTACACCCCGGCGGTGACGAGCACCGGGAGCAGGAACGGCAGCAGGTCGTCGAGCCGGTCCTGGATCGCCACCGACTGCGTCACCGGCTGCCCTTGGACCGTGGTGGTCTGCCGGTAGGTGAGCGTGGTGACGACCTTGACGATCGACGGGATGAACCCGCCGAGCACGACGAACCCGAGCACGGTCGCCCCCTGGGCGACGCGGGCGAGCGCCCCGGCGGCGAGGTGGCCGGCCAGCCGCTTGCCCTCGCGGTAGGCGAAGGAGAACTGCCAGCGCCGCACCAGCGCGTACGGCACGAGCACCATGACGGCGGCGAACGCCGGGCCGAGCCAGTTGCCCTGCAGCGCCCAGGATGCGCCCATGGTGAAGACGATGCTGTTGTAGAGCGCGAAGACGACGGTGTCGCCGATGCCGGCCATCGGCCCCATCAGCGCGACCTTCGTGCTCGCCGCCGACTTCGGCGTCCCGGCTTCCTCCAGCGCGACGCTGGAGCCGAGGATCAGCGGGCCGCCGACCAGCACCGAGGTGTTGAAGAACTGCAGGTGCCGCTGCAGGCCGGCGACGTAGTCGGCCTTCTCGGGGTAGAGCCGGCGCAGCACCGGCTCCATCGAGTACGCGAACCCGAGCGCCTGCATCCGCTCGTAGTTCCAGGAGATCTGGCTCGACCAGAAGTACCGGCGGAACACCCGCCGCAGGTCCTGCTTGGTCAGCCGCGGATCCGCGAGGGACTCGTCGGCGGCCGCGTCCGCGGCTTCGGGGACCACGAGCACCGGTTCGTCGCGCTTCAGCGTCACGAACAGCATCGCGACCGCGACGCCGATCAGCGCGATGCCCAGCACCGGCAGGTGCAGGTAGGCGAACCCGACGAACCCGATGAGCAGCAGGTACCAGTAGCGCGACAGCTCCATCATGCCGAGCAGCAGCGCGAAGCCGACCGCCGGCAGCAGCGAGCCGGCCAGCGTCATGCCGTGGACGAACCCGGCCGGGATGCTCGCGGTGATGTCCTTGACCAGCCCGCCGGACGCGGCGAGCGCGGCGAGGAACGTCGGGATCGCGCGCACGGCCACCCACGGGACCAGGCTCACCCAGTGGATCATCGCCAGGCCGCGCGCGTTGCCGTCGGCGGCGTAGCCGTCGGCGCGGTGCACCAGCCCGGTGGTCACCATCTTGCCGACCGGGTCCAGCGCCGAGAGCAGGATCGCCGCCGGCAGCCCGACGCCGATGCCGATCGCGGCCTGCGCGGCCGCGTCCCCGGCGGCGCCCGCGGCCAGCGCGGTGCCGACGATCGCGCCGGTCTGGTAGTCCGGGATCGTGGCGCCGCCGTAGGTGTAGACACCCAGGGCGGCCAGCTCCAGCGTGGCGCCGACCAGCAGGCCGAGCAGCGGGTGCCCGACGATCAGGCCGGCCACCGAGCCGGCGATCAGCGGGCGCTGGGCGTAGACGAGGAACGGGCCGAGCCCGTCGTAGGTGCAGTAGATCGCCCACAGGGTCAGGGCCAACGCGACGAGCATGCTGGAGCTAGAGCCCTTTCCGGTCGAGCAGCGGGACGAAATCGGCGGGCTTGTCGTGCGGCAGCAGCTGCGTGACCAGCGCGACGCCGGTGGCGGCGAGCTTGCGGTAGGCGTCGGCCTCGTCGGCGGTGACCGCGACCGAGCGGGTGACCATCGTGTACGCCGCGCCCGGCCGGGGCGCGACGTTGCCGACGTTGACGACCTCGGGCCGGAGCCCGCCCTCGACGAGGCGGAAGGCGTCGCCGGGGTCCTTGGCGATGATCATGACGCCCGCCCCGGCTTCGGCGGCCAGCGCGGCCTCGACCGACAGCACGTCCGTGGGCAGTCCGCGGGCGGCCTGCGGGAGCAGGGCCCGCTGGAGGTCGTCGGCGGCGACGTCGTCGTTGCAGACGACCAGCCGGCGCACGCCGAGGCGGCGGGTCCACGCGAGGGTGACCTGCCCGTGGATCAGCCGGTTGTCGATCCGGAGATGCGCCCCAGTCATGTCTCTCCTCCCGGCCGGCAGAAGTCATACTGGTTCGTACCAGTATCTGTGTCAACACGGCCGGTGGGCGGGCCTTCGCGCGGCCGACGGACGGACCCCTCAGACCTTCCGTCGGCCCACGAGCGCGAAGTCCCCCTGGATTTTTCTCCCGGACCCTCCCATAAAGGTATATACCAGTATGGACGGTCGTGATCGACTGTCAAGACCTTCCGGCGCAGAGAATCCGAAAAATCTTCGACCGGTCAGCCGACAGAAATGGGCGGGAACATTCCGCGGGAACGTCCGCAACCTGACCCGGCCGGCGTCGTTAACCGCATCGTCCGTCCAGGGGAGGAAACATGCCGGCCGTCAGATCGAACATCGTCCCGCTCCGGCACGCGCGGCCCGGCGTGGTGGCGTACGTGAAGAGCCCGGCCGAGTGGTTCGTCGCGAACAGCGGCTGGATCCAGGGCACCGACGGCGTCGCGCTGATCGACACCTGCGGCACCGAGCAGGCCACCCTGGAACTGCTGCGCGACGTCCGCAAGTACGCGGGCGGCCAGGAGCTGACGGTCGTGGTCACGCACGCGCACGGCGAGCACCACAACGGGGTCGGCGTCGCCCTGCGCGACGGCGGCACCGCACTGGCCGCCCCGGGCAGCCTCGACCTGGTCAAAGCCGGGCCGCAGACGTACGGCAACGTCTTCACCTACACGCGCTGGGGCGTGCTGGAGCCGCCCGAACCGGAGTCGGTCCGCCCGGTGCCGGGCTGGCAGGAGCTGGACCTGGGCGGCGCGACGGCGGACGTGGTGGCGGTGCCGGGCGTCGCGCACACGGCGGGCGACCTGGTGGTGCACGAGCGGCGGTCGGGCACGCTGTTCACCGGCGACCTGGTGTACATCGGCGACACCCCGATGGCCGTGCACGGCTCGATCCCGGGCTGGCTCGACGCGCTCGACTGGCTCCAGGACACCTTCCGCCCCCGCACCGTGGTCCCCGGCCACGGCCCGGTGGCGACGCCCGCGCACACGGCGTTCCACGCGATGCGCGTCTACCTGGAGTGGCTGCTGGCGGCCACGGTGCGCCAGTCCAACTTCGCGACGCTGGCGAAGCAGGCGTCCCTGCGGTGGCCGTCGTGGCGCAACCCGGAGCGGCACATCGGCAACCTGATGCGCGCGTACGCGGACCAGCACGGCCGCAAGCTCGACGTCGACCTGGCGATCGACGCGGTCCTGGCGGCCGCGGGCGGCCGCATCGACCTCGATTCCTTGCTGGGCAGCGAACCGGTCCGGCAGATCTCCTAGCCCGCCCCGCCTCAAGCGCCCCAAGGCGGCCTTTCGGTGCGTCGCACGCACCCAATGTGGCGTGCTTCAGGAACCGGCGCCGCCCAGGCTTTCCAGGAGCGTCCGCAGCGTCGCGGCCAGCTCCGCCCGCTCCCCCGCGTCCAGCGCGGCCAGGATCCGGTGTTCGGTCTCGACGTGCTCGGGCAGCGCCCGGTCGACCAGCTCCCCGCCGGCCTCGGTCAGCCGCACCCGCACGCCGCGGCCGTCCGACTCGTCCGGCGTGCGCTCGACCAGGCCGCGCGCCTCCATCTTGTCCAGCCGCTGGGTGATCGCCCCCGACGTCACCATGGCCGAGCGCATCAGCTCCGTCGGCGTCAGCCGGTACGGCGGCCCGCTGCGGCGCAAGGTCGCCAGGACGTCGAACGTCGCCCGGTCGAGCCCGTGGCGGGCGAAGGTGCGGCGCAGTTCCGCGTCGACCAGGGCGCTGAGCCGCGACAGCCGGCCGATCACCGCCATCGGGGACACGTCGAGGTCGGGGCGCTCGGCGTGCCACTGCGCCAGTACCCGGTCCACGTGGTCGGCCATCGTCCCAGCGTAGCCGCTGCCTTAGCGGTAAGTGAACGGGTAGCCAGTTACCTTAGCACTGAGGTAATCTGTCTTAGTGCTAAACAAACAGCTGCTCCTCACCGCGCTCGCCCCGGCCATCTGGGGCACCACCTACCTCGTCACCACCGAGTTCCTGCCGCCGGACCGGCCGCTGCTCGCCGCGGTCGTCCGGGCGCTGCCCGCCGGGCTGCTGCTGGTCGCCATCACCCGCCGCCTGCCCAAGGGCGACTGGTGGTGGCGGTCGCTCGTGCTCGGCACGCTGAACATCGGCGCGTTCCTGGCCCTGCTGTTCGTCGCCGCCTACCGGCTGCCCGGCGGGGTCGCCGCCACCCTCGGCGCCCTGCAGCCGCTGCTGGTCGCGGGGCTGTCCACCGGCCTGCTCGGCGAACGCCTGACCCGGCGGACCGTGCTCGCGGGAGTCGCGGGGGTCGCCGGCGTCAGCCTGCTGGTCCTGCAGTCCTCCGCGCGCCTCGACGGGATCGGCGTCGCCGCCGCGGCCGGTGGCGCGGTCGTGATGGCCACCGGCGTCGTGCTGAGCAAGCGCTGGACGTCTCCCGCTCCGCTGCTGGCGACGACCGGCTGGCAGCTCGTCGCGGGCGGGCTGGTGCTCGTGCCCGTCGCGCTGGCCGTCGAAGGCGCGCCGCCCGCGTCGCTGTCCGGCGCGAACCTCGCGGGCTACGCCTACCTCGCGCTGATCGGCGCCGCGTTCGCGTACGCCCTGTGGTTCCGCGGGATCCGCGCGCTGTCCGCCACGCACGTGACGTTCCTCGGGCTGCTGAGCCCGCTGGTCGCCACCCTGCTCGGCTGGCTCGTCCTCGGCCAGCGGCTGACGGCGTGGCAGCTGCTCGGCGCCGCGGTCGTGCTGTCCGCCGTCGTGGCCGCCCAGCGGCGGCCGCCCTCCGGCGCCACCGGTGTCTCCCCGAGCAACGCGCACCCCGGCGCGCCGGTGCCGGACGGCACCGGCACCGCCCGCCCCGTCACCACCACCGGCTGCCCGTGAGCGACCAGTTCCACCACGAACACCCCCGCGACGAGCACCAGCCGCAGCCGCATGACCGGCTCACCCCGATCCGTCTCCACCACTCCCACCGGGCACACGAGCGGGGACGGCGGCCCGGTTCAGGTATTTCCCGCGCTCTCACCGGATCGGCTGAGCGGGGGGAAGACGCGAAGGAGTTCCCCGATGGCGTGCGGGTCCGAAGGGCTGCTGTTGGCTAGGCTGAGCGGGTCAACCGGAGGTGAAGTGGACACCACGACCCTGCTGGAGTCGGCCGCGCGCGGCGACCAGACGGCCTGGGACGCCCTGGTCGACCGGTACGCCAGCCTGCTCTGGTCGGTCGCCCGCGCGCACCGGCTGTCCGACGCCGACGCGGCCGACGTCGTCCAGACGACGTGGCTGAAGCTCGTCGAGAACCTCGGGCGGATCAAGGACCCGGAGCGGCTGCCCGGCTGGCTGGCCACGACCGCCCGGCACGAGTGCCTGCGCCAGCTGCGCCGCACCGACCGGGAGCGGCCGGCCGACGAGCAGGTCTGGCAGAGCGAGCCGGCGCCCGGACCGGCCGTCGACGCGGCCCTGCTGCTCGGCGAGCGCGACGCCGCGCTCTGGCGCGCGCTGGACAAGCTGCCGGACCAGTGCCGCCGGCTGCTGCGCGTGCTCATGGCGACGCCCCCGCCGTCGTACGCGGAAGTGGCGGACGCCCTCGACATGCCGGTCGGCAGCATCGGCCCGACCCGGCAACGCTGTCTCGGCCGATTGCGCGAGCGGGCCGGCCAGGCCGGACTCGGGACGGAGGACCGGGCGTGACCGCCGACGACGAGCTCATGGACCTCCTGCGCGCGGCCGCGGACCGGGCGGACCCGGTGCCGGACCTCGTCCTGCGCCAGGCCCGCGCGGCGCTGACCACCCGCGACCTCGACGCCGAACTGGCGGAGCTGGCCTTCGATTCGGACCTGGCAGAGGCGGGCTCGGTCCGCGCCGACGGCGACGACGTCCGGCTGCTGTCGTTCGAGTCGCCGCGGGTGTCGGTGGAGCTGCAGGTGGAGTACGCGGGCGGCCGCGTCTCGCTGCGCGGCCTGATCACCGGCGCGACGGGCGAGGCGGTGATCGAGGTGGCGGGCGAGCGGCACCCGAGCCCGATCGGCCCGGAAGGCTGGTTCACGGCGACGGACCTGCCCCGGGGCGCGACCCGGGTGACGGTGACCGCCGCGGACGGCACGACGGTCACCACCGGCTGGGCGAGCCTCTAGTTCCCCTGGACGTGCGGCACTTCGCTGCTGCCGTTCACATCGAACACGGTGATCCGGCCGGCGGCCCCGAGCACTTCGCCCGCCGCGTCCCGGGCGCTCTTCCCGGTCGCCATAACCGCGGCGATCCGGCCGGTGACGACCGCGGCCGAGAACGAGGTGCCGCTCCAGACCGCGTATCCGTTGAACTTCGGTACTTCTTGCGGCGGTTGCCCCGGGTAGCCCGCGTGGAAGTACGGGCCGACCACGTCGACCCCGTCGGCGTAGGCCGCGATCCACGGGCCGAAGTTGCTGAAGTCCGCGACGCGGGGCGTGAGCGAGGAGTCGGCCGAGCCGACCGGCAGCACCAGCGCGTGCTCGTCGTCGACCTGGCCGGGGACCGTGGGCGCCGGTCTGATCCCGGCCGGGTAGACCCGCTGCCGCATCCCCCGGTTGCCCGCGGAGGCGACCACGACGGTGTCCGGGGAAAGCCGCTGCAGCGCGGCCTCGATCGCCTTCGGCGGCGTGTCTTCGAAGGTCTCACCCGAGAACGACATGTTGATCAGCGTGATCCCCTCCTCGCGCAGGTCGTCGAGCGCGTTCGCCACCGCGAGGTCTTCGGTGTCGCCGCTCTGCTCGTCGACCACCCCCTTCATCCGGACGCCCACGGCCGGCCCGACCTGCTTCAGCACCACTCCGGCGACGAAGGTCCCGTGCCCGGCGGAACCGGCCGGGTTCCCGTCTTCGCCGCGGACGACCCGGACCGTGTCCTCCGGGTCGTAGCGGACGCGTCCGCCGAGGAACTCGTGCGGGCGGCCCTCCCGGAGCACGATCCCGGTGTCGATCACGCCGGCCCAGTGCCGGATGTCGCCCGCCGGCACCGGGGTCAGGTCCTTGTCCGTCGGCCTCGGGCGCAGGTCGCCCCAGATGATGCGGTCGGCCCCGAACAGGTGGTTCGGCCCCGCGCGGTGCGGCTCGCGCAGTGCGGCGAGCACCTCCGGGACCGGGCGCGTGCCGGTGAAGCGGCGCAGCGTCCCCGCGGCGCCGGCCGGGTGGTAGCCGAACCGTGCCAGTTCGGGACCGAGCGCGGCACAATCGTCGGCATGGACCAGCAGTTCGCCGGCTCGATGGCGGTATCGGGTCATGCGTTCCCCTCCGGGACCGGTCATGGGTGAACGGGTCGGAAACCCGATCGGCGAACGACTCCGGGAGATGTCGCGCCGATCGGGAGCCATCCGACCACAGCCACGGCCGGATGGCTCCGCGACGACGGTTGCGTGTCGCGCGGGGACCGGTCCGCTTCCGGCCGGATCGCCACCCGGCCACCGGAACGGGCACCAGCGGTGACGACCGGTGCACTGGCCAAAGCCGTCGCCGCGGCCGACCTCGCCTTCACCGCGCCCGCCAAGGCGCGGGCGCTCGCCGGAGCCGCGCTCGCGGAGGCGAACGGCCACGCCGAGGCCGCCGCGGTCGCCGAGCACGCGCTCGGCCTCGCCGGGGTGTCCACGGGGCGGCTCGCCGACGCCGAGACCCGGCTGCGGGCCGCCGTCCGGCTGGCCGACGGCGCCGGGCTGCGCGCGCGGGCCGCCCAGACCCGCGGGGTGCTCGGCTACGTGCTGACGCTCACCGGGCGCACCGCCGAGGCGCTGCGGGAGCTGGACCGCGCGATGCCGGAACTGACCGGGACGGCGGCGGCGCGGCTGCGCATGCAGCGGGCCGTCGTGCTCACCGAAATCAGCCGGTTCGGTGACGCCGCCGCGGAGTTCGCGGCCGCGCTGGACGCCCTGCACGCGGCGGGCGGGGACGCCCTGATCGACGCCACCATCCGCACCAACCGCAGCATCGTGCTGGCCCGGCTCGGCGACTGGCGGGGTGCCGAGGACGACCTGCGCCGGGCCGAGCGCGGGTTCGCCGCGACCGGCCACCTCGGCCGCACGGCGATGGTGTGGCAGAACCGCGGGCTCGCCGCCACCGTCCGCGGCGACGTCCCGGCCGCGCTCGCCGCTTACGACGAAGCCGCTTCGCGCTACGAAGAGGCCGGAACCGACCCGGGACTGCTGCCGATCGAACGCGCCGAAACGCTGCTGTCCGTCCGGCTGATCGCCGAAGCCCGCGAAGCCGCGACGGCCGCCGTCGCGGACTACGAACGGCGACGCAACGCCGTCGACCTCGTCCAGGCGCGGCTGCTGCTGGCCAAGGTGGCGTTGCTCGACGACGACCCGGAAACGGCGTTGCGCGAGGCCTCCGCGGCCCGGCGGTCCGCGGCCCGGCAGCACCGGCCGGGCTGGGCCGCGCTCGGCGGCTACCTGGCGCTGCGGGCCCGCCGCGACAGCGGGCTCCGGACGACGGCGATGCTCCGGTCCGGGCAGCGCACGGTGGCGGCGCTGACCGACGCGGGCTGGGTGGTCGCGGCGCTGGACGCGCGGCTGATCGTCGCGTCGCTGGCCCTGGAGCTGGGGCGTCCCGCGCTCGCGGAGGCGGAACTGACGGCCGTCGGCCGGGCCGGGCGCGGCGGGCCGGCCGAGCTGCGGGCCCGCGCCTGGTACGCGACGGCGTTGCTGCGGCTGGTCCACGGCGACCGCCGGGGCGCCGGCGCCGCGGTGCGCGCCGGGGTCCGGGTGATCGGCCGGTTCCGGGCCGGGCTGGGCGCCAGCGAACTGCGCGCCCACGCGTCCGGTCACGCGAGCGAGCTGACCGGGCTGGGACTGCGGCTCGCCGTCGAAGCGGGCCACCCGGAAGCCGTGCTGCGCTGGGCGGAGCACCGGCACGCCGGCGCGTTGCGGCTGCGGCCCGCACGGCCGCCGGACGACGAAGGACTGGCCGCGGACCTCGCCGCCCTCCGCCAGACCGCCGTCGACCTCGCCGAAGGCACCGGGCAGGCGCCGGCCCTGCTGCGCCGGCAGGCCCGGCTCGAGAAGGCGGTGCGCGACCGCGCCCGGCACGCGCCCGGAGTGTCCACTTCGGACACGCGGATCCCGTCGCGCGCGGAGCTCGCCGCGGCGCTGGGCCCGGCGACGCTGGTGGAGTACCTCGAACTGGACGGGCGGCTGACGGCGCTCGTCCTGGCCGGCGGCCGGCTGCGGCGCCGCGAGCTGGGTCCGGCGGCCGAAGCCGCGGAACGCCTGGAGGAACTGCGGTTCGCCCTGCGGCGGACGGCGTTCGGCCTCGGTTCCTTCGCCGGCCTCGCCGCGCGGACGGCCCGCCGGCTCGACGACCTCCTGCTGGGGCCGCTGGCCCTGGGCAACGGCCCGCTGGTCGTCGTGCCGACCGGGCGGCTGCACGAGCTGCCGTGGCCGGCGCTGCCGGGCTGCCACGGGCGTCCGGTGTCGCTGGCGCCGTCGGCGGCGCTGTGGCACCGCGCGGCGACCGCCCCCGGGCACGCGGGCGGCGACCACGTCGTCGTGGCCGGTCCGGGGCTGCCGCACGCGGCCGCGGAAGCCGCCGCGCTCGCCCGGCGCTACCCGGGCGCCCGGCGGTTCACCGGCCGCACGGCCCGGGTCGAGCCGGTGCTCGCCGCGCTCGACGGCGCCGCGCTCGGGCACATCGCCGCGCACGGGGTGTTCCGCACGGACAACCCGCTGTTTTCGGCGCTGCGGCTCGCCGACGGGCCGCTGACGGTGTACGACCTCGAACGGCTGGCCCGCCCGCCGCGTCAGGTGGTGCTGTCGGGCTGCGACTCGGGCCGCTCGGCCGTCCACGCGGGCGACGAACTGCTCGGCCTGGCGTCGGCGCTGCTGGCCCTGGGCACGACGAGCCTGGTGGCCACGGTCCTCCCGATCCCCGACGACGCGGGCCGCGCCCTGATGGTCCGCCATCACCGCCACTTCGCGGCAGGCCTCACGCCGGCCGCGGCACTGGCCCGCGCCCAGTCCGAGCTCCCGGACTCCCCCGCCGCCTCCAGTTACGTCTGCTACGGCGCCGGCTGACCCCGTAACTCGCGTGATCGGAGACGTAACTCGCGTGATTCAAGCCGTACCGGGCCCAATCACGCGAGTTACGGGCTCGATCACGCGAGTTCGGGGTTCCGTCACGGGGCCGGGGCATCATGGAGGGGTGCGGATCACGGCTTGGTGGGGCGGGCTCAGCCCGCGGCGGCGGCTGATGCTGAGCAGCGTCGCCGCCGTCGTCGCCGCGGTCGTCGTCGCCACCGCCATCGTCTCCGCCGGGGCGAAAGCCGCGCCCGACACCGGGACGCCGGACCAGAACAAGCCCGGTCCCGTCCTGCTCGTCCCCGGCTACGGCGGCGGCCGGGACGCGCTGGACACCCTCGCCGAGCGGATCCGGCAGGCCACCGGGCGGCCCGCCGAAGTCCTCGCGCTGGCCGGCGACGGCACCGGCGACCTCGTCGAACAGGCCGCCGTCCTCGCCGAAGCCGTCGAGAAGGCCTACGAACAGGGCGCGCCTTCGGTCGACGTCGTCGGGTACTCCGCGGGCGGCGTCGTGGCCCGGCTGTGGGTCGACCGCGAGGGCGGCGGCCACCAGGCCCGCCGGGTCGTGACGCTCGGCGCGCCGATGCACGGCACCGGCCTCGCGACGGCGGGCGGCGCGCTGGTGCCGGGCGGCTGCCCGACCGCCTGCGTCCAGCTCGCGCCGGGCAGCAGCCTCCTGCAGGAGCTGGCCAAGCAGCCGCTCCCGCCGGGCCTGCCGTGGCTGTCGCTCTGGACCGACCACGACGAAACCGTGACCCCGCCGGACTCCGCCCGCCTCGACGGCGCCGTCAACGTCTCCCTCCAGCAGGTCTGCCCCGGCAACCCGGCCGGCCACGGCGACCTGCCCACCGACCCCGCCGTCACCGAGATCGTCCTGCAGGCCCTCGGTACCACCCCGCTCGAAGCGCCCGCGGAGTGCCTCAGCTCGTGACGTCCTTCGTCGCGAAGTTCGCCCACGCCGCCCCGAAGAACACCACGATGTAGCCGGCCTGGAGCAGCAGCCCGTGGTCGATGTTGCGCCACAGCACCGGATCGCGGAAGAAGTCGATCCAGGACAGCCAGTAGTGCGTCGGCAGGTAGGGCCGCACGGACGCGGCCGCGTCGAGGGTTTCCAGCACCGTGCTGGTGATGAGCACGGCGAGCCCGCCCAGCGCGGCTCCCAGCGCCGAGTCGGACACCGTCGAGAGGAACACCGTGATCGCGGCGAACCCCAGCATCGACACGACGATGTAGGACACCGCGCCCAGCAGCCGCAAGCCCAGCGCGGACGAGCTCAGCGACTGCCCGGACAACGACGTCACGCCGGTCGGCTGCCCGCCCGGCCCCGCCACGCCGGGGGTGCCGCCGGTGCCGAACAGGATCACCCCGAGCACCAGCGACGTCAGCACGACGATGACGATCGCCGCGGTGACGTACACGGCCAGCGCCACCATTTTGGCCGCCAGCAACCGGGTCCGGCCGACCGGGCGCACCAGCAGGTAGCGCAGGGTGCCGGCCGAGGCCTCGCCCGCGATCGCGTCGCCCGCGGTGACGGCGACCGCGATCGGCAGGAACAGCGGCAGCACCAGGGCGAGCGCGGCGGCCGGGTACAGCGCGCCGTCGTTGACGACCGCCGAGAGGAACGCCCCGCCCTGCCCCGGCGGCGGCGCGAAGTCGGCCGTGGCGAGGAAGACGCCGACGATCGCGGGCAGCAGGCACAGCAGCAGCACGCTGAACCACACGCGCGGCCGCAGCGCGAGCTTGCGCAGCTCGACGCCGATCACCGAGCCGCCCCGAACCGGTCCGACCCCGGACCCGTCACGTCGAGGACGACCTGTTCCAGCGTCCGCTGTTCGGCCTGGATCGACGTCACGCGCACCCCCGCCTCGACGAGCAGCGCGTTCAGCGCCGCCGGGTCGCCGTGCCGGATGACCAGCCGGTCGCCGTCACGGGCTTCGAGCTGCCCGTCGAGGACCGCGGCGGCCGCCGCCGCGTCCGGCGTGCCGACGAGGACCCGGCCGGTGGCCGCCCGCAGCGTGGCCAGGTCCTCCTCCAGCACCAGCCGACCGCGGTCGACGACGCCGACGCGGGTGCACAGCTGCTCCACCTCGGCCAGCAGGTGGCTGGAGAGGAACACCGTGGTGCCGCCCGCGTTCAGCGCCACCAGCAGCTCCCGGATCTCCTTGATGCCCTGCGGGTCGAGCCCGTTGGTCGGTTCGTCGAGGATCAGCAGCCGCGGCCGCCGCAGCAGCGCGCCGGCCAGCCCGAGCCGTTGCCGCATGCCGAGCGAGTACGCCTTCACCGGCCGCTGGTCGACGCCGCCCAGGCCGACCTGTTCGAGTGCTTCGTCGACGCGACGGCGCCGGGTGCGCCGGCCACCGCCGCGGCCGGCCGCGTCGAGCAGCGCCAGGTTCCGGCGCCCGGACAGGTGCGGGTACGCGGCCGGGCCCTCGACGAGCGCGCCGACGTCCGGCAGCACCTCGGCGACCCGCTTCGGCACCGGCTTGCCGAGCACCTCGATCTCGCCGGCGGTCGCGTAGACCAGGCCGAGCAGCATCCGGACGAGCGTGGTCTTGCCCGAGCCGTTGGGGCCGAGGAAGCCGTAGCGGTCGCCCTCGCGGACTTCGAGGTCGACCCCGTCGACGGCCACCGTGCGGCCGTAGCGCTTGGTCAGCGCGCGCGTGACGATCACGGGCCGCTCCGGCGCAGCCGGGACAGCTCGTCGGCCACGGACTTCAGGACGCCGGGCGTGACCGTCCCGGCCAGCAGGTAGGAGCGCCGGGACACCGAAGACCGCACGATGCCCAGCGACAGCGGCGTGATCGACAGCTGCACGACGCTGCCCGCGGCCAGCTTGACCTGCACCGCACCGGCCTTCCCGGCGGCGTCGCCCGCCGCGTTGGCCACGGTCCGCGGCACGGCGATCACGGCGAAGGCGGCCAGCCCGCGGCCGTAGAGCGCCGCGCCCTGCACGCCACCGAAGTTCTCCGACACCACCGGCCGCCCGGCCAGCGACGACGGCAGCGGGACCTGGCTGAACGCGCCGAGCGTGTCGGCGACGTCCGGGGCGCTGGTGACGCCGAACCCGGACCCGAGCACCGGCCGCGGGGCCTCGACGACCGGGGTCGTCTGCTCGAGCTGCCGGAACTCGGTGACCAGGATCGGCGCTTCCTGCCCGCGCGCGGTCACCTCGACGCGAACCGCGACACCGGTCACCGGATCGGCCCAGACGTCGACGCGCCCGATGGTCGTGTCCGGATCGGCGGGGACGAGCCGCAGGCCGGACGCGGCGACCCCGGCGACGTTCCGCCCCGGCAGCGCACTCACCTCGTCGCCGCCGGCCGCGCGCAGGACCCGCCGCGCGAGCTCGGGCGGCAGCAGGTCACCGGCCCGCGGCAGCCGCAGGCCCGGCTCGCCGATCAGCTCGGTCAGCGTGTTGTCGCCGTAGTCCCACGTGTATTCGCCGTCCGGGAGGCGGTAGACGTCGTGCTCGCCGGCGGTGCCGAGGATGTCGACGCGGTAGCGGTCGGGCCCGGCGTACCAGGCCCGCATCGGCGTCCGCATGGAGAAGAGCGCGGTGACGGCGGAAAGGTTCGGCAGCTCCGGAAGGGCTAGCGAGCCGGTGCTTTCGGCGTAACCCTGGTACGGCCGTCCGGCGGATTCCAGGACGAGCGCGCGCAGCCGGCCCGGGTCCGCGGCGGCCCCGGCCGGCGCGAGCGCGGCGACGACCGAGGGCGCGGAAACGAGCACCGCGGCCACGACGGCGACGACCGCCCATCGGCGCCGCTTCTCGTGCCGCACCACCGAGGGCGTCATCCGGCATCACCTCTTCGTCCTTTGTACGCCATGGCCCGCGGTTCGCGGCCGAGGTCGAAAGGGTGACCCGCTCCGCCGAGCCGGTCCCCCGCTCGCGGATCCCTCCGCCGCGTTCATCCACAGTGGACAGCACAGGTCCCGAGCGCCCCATGTGGCCTTCGGTGCGTTGAATCAGCACTGCGACGCGAAGCGCCTCCGTTGAGGGTGGCGGCGGGGGCATGGATGGAGCAACCAAGGCCGCCTTGGGGCGCTTGAGCCCGGCCGCTGTCAACCGACCTTCAGCCGCGCGACGCTAGCCGGGGTTCTTCGGCAGCAGGACGGTCGCCGGGTCGGGGGCGGCGGCCACCCTCGGCCGCCGGTCGCGGAACAGCCAGCCGCCGATGATGCCGCCGGCGAAGCCGAACAGGTGGCCCTGCCAGCTGACGCCTTCCTGGGTCGGCAGCAGCGACGTGAACTGGTAGGCGAAGCACAACGCCATCACCAGCCCGATGACGATGTCGATCAGGTGCCGGTCGAACAGCCCGCGCACGATGATGTAGCCGAAGTAGCCGAAGACCAGGCCGCTGGCGCCGACGGTGACCGAGTTCGACGGCGAGATGAACCAGACGCCCAGTCCGCTGGCGACGATGATCAGCAGGCTCACCCAGAGCCACTTCTTCACCCCGCGGTAGGCGGCGAGGAACCCGAACACGAACAGCGGCCCGGAGTTGCCTTCGATGTGGCCCCAGCTGTAGTGCAGGAAGGGCGAGCTGAGGATCTCCGGCAGCGACGCCGGGTTGCGCGCTTCGATGCCGAACTCGCGGCTCAGGTCGTAGCCACCCGGGGCGTTGACGAGCTGGACCACCCACAGCACGGCCAGCAGGCCGACCATCACCCACAGGGCCTTCTTGGCCTCCGCGACCATCGCTTCGGCGTCGCCGCGGCCTGGTTCCTCGCTCATCTTCGCCCCCCTGATCGGTTCGCGCCCGAGGATAACCGGCGCGGGGCGCGGACGCGGCGTTCCGGACCGGGCCGTGACCTGGCAGGGTTGGGCGCATGACGTCACACCGGCCGGAGGTGGTCTTCCGGGGCCGTCGCATGCCCGGCGACCGCGCCCTGGTCATGGCCATCGTCAACCGCACGCCCGACTCGTTCTACGACAAGGGCGCCACCTTCGCCGGCACCGCGGCCATGGCCGCGGTGGACCGCGCGGTCGCCGCGGGCGCCGACATCGTGGACATCGGCGGGGTGAAGGCGGGCGAGGGCCCCGAGGTCGGCGTCGACGAGGAGAGCCGGCGGGTGGTGCCGTTCGTCGCCGAAGTGCGCCGGCGCCACCCGGAGCTGGTCATCAGCGTGGACACCTGGCGCCACGAGGTCGGCCGCCAGGTCTGCGAAGCGGGCGCCGACCTGCTCAACGACACCTGGGCCGGCGCCGACCCGAAGCTGGTCGAGGTGGCCGCGGAGTTCGGCGCGGGGTACGTGTGCTCGCACGTCGGGGGCATGCCGCTGCGCACCGACCCGTACCCGGCGCCGACCCCGGAGCGGCCGTTCTGGCCCCGCTACGACGACGTCGTCGCGGACGTGGTCGCCGAGCTGACGGCGGCGGCCGAGCGGACGGTCGCCGCGGGGGTGCCGCGCGGCGGAGTGCTCATCGACCCGACGTTCGACTTCGGCAAGAGCACCCGCCACGGCCTGCAGCTGCTGCGCCACTTCGACCGCCTGGTGGCGACCGGCTGGCCGGTGCTGGTCGCGCTGTCGAACAAGGACCTGATCGGCGAGACGCTGGACGTCGAAGCCCACGACCGCCTGGCGGGCACCCTGGCGGCGACGGCGATCGCGGCGCACGCGGGTGCCGCGGTGTTCCGGGCCCACAACGTCCGGGAGACGCGGGAGGCCGTGGCCGCGGTCGCCGGGTTCGCGGCCGCTGCGGGCTGAGCCGCGGCCGGCGGCTGCCGGCGGAGTTCTCGGGTGCTGTGCGGCGCTGTGAGGTCACTATGAGCGGGCTGTGCATCGGGCTCCGCGCGCTGCGGAACCGGCGCCGCTGTGGTGACCTGGATTGGTGGCGATCAAGTTTCCCCGCACCGCGCTGACGACCGCGGCGACGTTGCTGGTCATGGGGACCGGGCTGGTCCTCGGCACCGGCACGACGAGCGACGACGCCTACGCCGCGGGCACGGCGGCCCCGGTCACCACCGCGGCGCCCGCTCCCGCTGCTTCGATCGCTCCGGCCGCTCCCGCCGCTCCTGTCGCTCCCGCCGCGCCGGCGAAGTCCGCTACTTCCGCGGTGGGGGCGCTGTTCGCGGGCGGAAGCCACTACTGCACGGCGAGCGTCGTGCACTCGGCAGCCGGGGACCTCGTGCTGACCGCCGCGCACTGCGTCAAGGACGGCATGAGCTTCGCACCCGGCTACCACGACGGTGTCTCGCCGTTCGGGAGCTGGACGGTGACTTCGGTGGCCGTCGCCGACGGCTGGAAGGCCTCGGCGGACCCGGACCTCGATTTCGCGTTCCTCACCGTCCGGCAGGCGGGAAGCACGGCGTCTCTGGAGAGCCTCACCGGCGCGAACGTGCTCGGCACGAACCGCGGGTTCGAGCACCGGATCACCCTCACGGGCTACCCCGACACGACCGATTCCCCGGTGGTCTGCGACGGGAACACCACGCAGTCCGACACCTACCAGATGCGCGTGGCGTGCGCCGGTTTCCCGGACGGGACCAGCGGCGGGCCGTGGGTGACCGACGGCGCGGTCATCGGCGTGATCGGCGGTTACCAGCTCGGCGGCGACACCCCGGACGTTTCCTACAGCGCCTATTTCGACGACGACATCGCGAAGCTGTACGCGTCGGTGACGGGCTAGTTCCCGGAATGCGAAACCGGGCCCGCGTCCCTGGCGGAGGACACGAGCCCGGTTCGCCTCTCGCGAACCTTCAGCAGGTCACGATGAGCCCGGTGAGCGCCGAGCACGTCTTCGACGCGCTGTCGTTGGCGGCGTTGGGGTCCGCGGGCGAGCTCGCCGTCCGCACCGCCGTCGTGGTGTACGAACCGAGCGCGAGCAGGCCGCCGTTCACCGAGAACTTCGGCGTCGCCGACGCGCCGCTGGCCAGCGAAGCGACGTCACAGTTCACGGTCCGGGTACCGCCGACGGGGGTGCAGCCGGAGCCGCTCGCGAACGAAAGCCCCGCGGGATACGTGGCCACGACCCGGATCCCGGTCGCGGCGGACGGGCCGGAGTTCGTCACGGTCACCGTGTAGTCGATGCGCGCGTTCAGCCCGCCGTGCCCGGTGGCGCCCAGCGCGACCTTGACGTCGGCCTGCGTGACCGGGTTCGCGATGGTGATCACCGGGCCGTCGAGGATGTCGAAAGCGTAGTTGTCACCGACGAACTGGTGCTGCAGCGTGAACTGCCCCGGTGCCGCGGTGTCCTTGACGCGCAAGGTCCACACCGTGGTCTTCGTGCCGCCGGCTTCGAGATCGCCGAACGCGGCCCGGTAACTGCTGCCGGCCTGGAAGCAGCCGACCGAAGTCGTGTTGGTGCAGGACACGATGTCGACGACGTCGGTGATCGCGGTCGGGGTGCCGTAAATGGCGCCCTTCGCGAAAGTCACCGTGAAATCGGTGGGGTTGTGAATGGTTTGCGTGACCGTGAAAGTCTGCCCCGGCAGCACCGTCGTCGGACTGACTCCGACGGAACTGGTGGGCGTGTCCGCCTGGGCGGCGGGGGCGATTGCGATGAACGCCGTGGCCAGTGCGGCCACCGAGGACAGGATCGTGGTCCGTCGCCAGCTTCTTTGCATAGTCGTCATCTCGCTGTTCCGGTCCGGGGAATGCCGCTCTGACAGATCTCGCGTAGGTCTTTTGTGGACAGCCGACGCTGATCAGTCGTCGCGCCAGGAGAATTCGTTACCGCCATCCGGACGCGTTGCGGCACCGCCGTCAGGAGGGACGCCAGCGCCCGTTCATCTCACCCGGGCGCGGCGGCGGGCCGGGTAGTTCCGGACCGTGCGCCGACAAGCCTTCGATGAGCAGCGCCAGGTACCGGCCGCGTAACTGGGCCGTGCGCTCTTCGTCATCGACGCGGATCGCGGCGCAGCACTCGAGGATCATGCCGATGTCTTCGGCGACGGCGTCCGGGCGCAGGCGCCCGGTTTCGCGCGCCCGCTCGACCAGCTGCTTCGTCAGCTCGCCCGCCCGCCGCGCGTCCCGGCTCATCTCGTCGGTCGGGGTGAACGTGCCGGCGAGGTGGACGGTCAGCGAGTGCACGTCGAGGTCGACGACCCGGGTGAGGAACTTGGTCAGCGCCGTCCAGCCGTCCCGCTCCTCCGCGGCGAACTCGGCTTCGCCGATGTACATGAGGAGCCCGTCGTGGCAGATGCGGCAGAGCAGAGCTTCCTTGCTCGGGTAGCGGCGGTAGAGGGCGCTGATACCGACGCCGGCGCGCTCGGCGACCTGCGAGATCGGCGCCTTCGGGTCACCGAGGAAGACGTGGCGGGCGGCGTCGAGGATGACGATGTTGTTGCGGGCGGCCTGGCCGCGGCGGCCGGGCAGAGCTGTCTCCGGCGGTGCTGTCTCCGGCGGGGCTGTCTCGGACATGGCACGAGATTAGCACTGGAACGGATCATTCCGGTCTGGTACTGTTCGGAACGAAGCATTCCGTTCCAATACGAAGGAGCCAGTCATGACCACCCCCGCTCTCCGCCCGTTCCGCGCCGAAGTCCCCCAGGCGGCTCTCGACGACCTGGCGAACCGCCTGCGCGGGGCGCTGTGGCCGGACGAGCTGCCCGCGGAGTACGGCGTCACGAACGAGCGCGTCCGCGCGCTGGCGGAGTACTGGCTGGAGGAGTTCGACTGGCGGGCGTTCGAGGCGCGGCTCAACGCGTACCCGCAGTTCGTGACCGAGATCGACGGCGAGCCGATCCACTTCCTGCACGTCCGCTCGTCGCGGGCGGAGGCGACCCCGCTGGTGCTGACGCACGGCTGGCCGGGCTCGATCGTCGAGTACCTCGACGTGATCGGCCCGCTGACCGAGCCGGAGTCGGCGGACGAGCCGGCGTTCCACCTGGTGATCCCATCGCTGCCCGGGTTCGGCTTCTCGGGCCCGACCCGGTCGGCGGGCTGGGGCACGCACCGCACGGCGGCGGCGTGGGCCGAGCTGATGAGCCGCCTGGGCTACGAGTCCTACGGCGCGGTGGGCAACGACGCGGGGTCGATGATCTCGCCGGAGATCGGCAGGCTCGCGCCGGAGAAGGTGGTCGGCGTGCACGTCACGCAGCTGTTCTCGTTCCCGTCCGGCGACCCGGCCGAGCTGGCGGACCTGAGCGAAGCCGACCAGGCCGCGCTGGCGCACCTGCAGTGGTTCATGGAGAACATGTTCTCCTTCAACGTCCTGCACAGCCAGCAGCCGCACACGCTGGCGTTCGCGCTCGCCGACTCGCCGCTCGGCTTGCTGGCGTGGAACGCGCAGCTGTTCGGCGAGCACCTGGACCCGGAGTTCGTGCTGGCGAACGTGGCGCTGTACTGGCTGACCCGCACGGCGGGCTCGTCGATCCGCTTCTACTACGAGAACGCGCACACGAACCCGCGCCCGGAGGGCCCGACGACGGTCCCGACGGCCCTGGCGATGTTCGCGGGCGACTTCCGGTCGATCAGGCGGTTCGCCGACCGCGACCACGCGAACATCGTCAGCTGGAACAGCTACGACCCGGCGGCAGCCTCCGGCGGCCCCCGCAACGCGGCGGGCCACTACGCGGCACACGAGGCCACCGAGGTCCTGGTGGGCGACATCCGCCGGTTCTTCGCCGGCCTGGCGAGCGGCTCGTCCTGGCCGATCTTGACGTCGGCCCACGAGGCCCTGCGCTCGGCGATCGCGGGCGTTCAAGACTGGACGGCCCCGACGCCGTGCGCGGAGTGGAACGTGACCCAGGTCCTCCAGCACGCAGCGGGCGACCAGCTGGGCTACGCGGCGGCGATCACGGGTTCGGGCGGCCCGGACTTCAACCCGTTCGCCCCGTCGGGTGCCCTGGAGGTGGCACCCGCGGAGTTCTTGGAGCCGACCCTGACCGCAGCGGCGGCAGCCTTCGCAACGGTGTCCAGCGACGCGACGGAGGTCCCGACGCCGTTGCCGCAGGGAGCCCTCCCGGCCCCACTGGCGGCCGGAGCGGCAGCCCTGGACGCGGCGGTGCACGCGTGGGACATCGCCAAGGCCACAGGCGGGAAGTCCCCGCTGACGCCGGAGTTGGCCGAGCAACTGCTCCCGGTGGCCCGACACCTGGCCGAGCCCCTGCGCGGCTTCGCGTACGCACCGGCTCTGCCGACGGCCCCCGGTGATGACGCGGTGGCGACATTGCTGCGGTACCTCGGACGCGATCCCGAGTGGACGGTGTGAGGAAGGCACCGGGACTGCCGGACCGCGGCGGGTGCGGCGATCCCTGCCCAGGGCAGCCGGTTCCGGAGGCGGTTCTCCGGAAGCAGCCAGCTCTTGCCGGGAGTCAGGTGGAGGCGGTTCAAGGCGGCAGGCGGTTCCCGAGGCAGCAGGTGCCGGCGGCAGGCAGATTCCACGGCAGGCGGTTCCTGGCGGAGAGCCCTCGGAGAAGCACCTCCGGGCCCGACTCGGCTGAGCGCCGGGGAACGAATCCGGCCCCGAGATAGTTGAGCGTTGTATGAAACTCGGCATCTACAGCTTCGGCGACCGCGCGCCGGACCCGCGCACCGGCGAGCAGCCCACCGTCGCGCGGACGCTGGCCAACACCCTGGAGCGGATCAAGCTCGCCGACGAGCTGGGCCTCGGCTTCTACGGCCTCGGCGAGCACCACCTCGACCAGTACGCGATTTCCAACCCGGGCACCGTGCTGGCCGCCGCCGCGAGCGTCACGAACCAGATCACGCTCAGCTCCGCCGTCACCGTGCTGAGCACCGAGGACCCGGTCCGCCTCTACCAGCAGTTCACGACGCTCGACCAGCTCAGCCACGGCCGCGCCGAGCTGCTCGCCGGGCGTGGGTCGTTCACCGAGTCGTTCCCGCTCTTCGGTCACGACCTCGGCGACTACGACGAGCTCTTCGAGGAGAAGCTCGCCCTGCTGCTGCGCATCGACCGCGAGGACCCGCTGACCTGGTCGGGCAAGTTCCGCCCGCCGCTGGAGAACGCGCGGATCCTGCCGCGGCCCTACGGCAGGCGCCTGCGCATCTCGGTCGGCACCGGCGGCAACCCGGAGTCGTCGATCCGCGCCGGGTTGCTCGGCCTGCCGGTGGTGTACGCGGTGATCGGCGGGCAGCCCGAGCGCTTCGCCCCGCTGGTCGACCTCTACCGCCGGGCCGGGGAAGCGGGAGAGCAACAAGACCTGCACGTCACCATGGGCGCGATCGGCTTCGTCGCCGAGAAGTCTCAGGACGCCAAGGAAACCTTCTACCCGTACTGGCTCGAGACGATGAAGTACGGCGCCCGCGCCCGCGGCTGGGCAGTCCCGACGCGGGCGGAGTACGACGAATTCACCCGCGACGCGAACGCGTTGTTCGTCGGCAGCCCGCAGGAGATCGCCGAGCGGCTGATCGCCGTCGGCAAGCTCACCGGCGCGGACCGGTACGCCATGCAGATGGACTGGTCCGGCGTCCCGCACGCTGAAGTCATGCGCGCGATCGAACTGCTCGGCACCGAGGTGCTTCCACTGGTCGAAAAGGAGTTCTAGACGTCGTTCCCGGCGATGTAGCCGAACGTCATCGCCGGGCCGATGGTCGAGCCCGCACCGGCGTAGCTGTGTCCCATCACCGCCGCGCTCGCGTTGCCGGCCGCGTACAGGCCGGGGATCACCGAGCCGTCCGGGCGCAGCACCCGCGCCCGGGCGTCCGTGCGCATGCCGCCCTTCGTGCCGAGGTCGCCGGGGACGAGCCGCAGCGCGTAGTACGGCGCCGCCCACAGCGGCGCCAGGCAGGAGTTCGGCGTCACCGCCGGGTCCGTGTAGTAGTGGTCGTACGCGCTGGCGCCGCGGTGGAACTCACTGTCCACACCGGACCGGGCGAAGCCGTTGAAGCGGTCCACTGTGGACTTGAGCACAGTTGGCGGGACGCCGATCTGCGTGCCGAGGTCCTGGATCGTCGACGCCTTGAAGACCGCGCCGGCCGCGTACCAGGCGTCCGGGAACGGCAGCAGCGGCGCGATGTCGCGGAACAGGTAGCGGTTGCGGTAGTTCTGGTCGACGATCAGCCACGCCGGGATGTCCGGCGCCGCCGGGTTCTTGTCGTACATCGTGTGCACGACGTCGCTGTAGGGCGCGGCTTCGTTGACGAACCGCTGCCCGGCCTGGTTCACGATCAGGCCGCCGGGCAGGGTGCGTTCGGCCAGGCAGAAGTAGGGGTCGCCGGGGGTCGGGATGGCCGGGCCCCACCAGGCGTCGTCCATCAGGTCGAGGGCGGCGCCGGCGCGCTGCCCGGCGCGGTGGCCGTCGCCGGTGTTCTCCTTCGCGCCGACCGTCCAGTCGGTGCCGATGGGCTGCCGCTGGTACTGCGCCCGCATCGCCGCGTTGTGCTCGAACCCGCCCGAGCCGACGATCACCCCGCGCCGCGCCCGCACCAGCCCCTGCGGCACGACGACGCCGGTGACCGCGCCGTTTTCGACGTTCAGGTCGACGAGCGGGGTGTTCAGCAGCACCGGGACGTTCGCGCGGAGCAGGCCCACGCGCAGCCCGGCGGCGAGCGCCTGCCCCATGGTGAGCGGCTTCTGCCCGGCCAGCGCGGCGGCCGTGCCGCGAGCGAGGCACTCGGCGGCGACCGCGGCACCCTTGGCGTTCACCAGGGCGAGGTTCAGCCACTTGTAGTCGGCGCTGAAGACGACGAGCCCGGGCGGCGTGGCGAGGTAGGGCGGGTTGAGGTGGGCGAGCTCGGCGCCGAGCAGGTTGCCGTCGAACTGGTCCGGTTCGATCGACCGGCCGTTCGGCAGGCCGCCCGGCAGCTCCGGGTAGTAGTCGCTGTAGCCCGCCATGAAGCGGAACCGCAGCGGGCTGTTCGCCAGGACGAAGTCGATCATGGCGGGGCCGTTGCGCAGGAACGCCTCCTGCCGCGCGGCCGGAACATCCGCCCCGACGACGGCGGCGAGGTACTGCGCGGCTTTCGCGGGCGTGTCCGGCACGCCGGCGGCGAGCAGCACCTGGTTGTTGGGGATCCAGATGCCGGCCCCGGACCGGGCGGCGGACCCGCCGAAGGTCGGCGCTTTCTCGAGCACGACGACGCTCAACCCGCGCTTGGCGGCGGTCAGCGCGGCGGTCATGCCGGCGGCCCCGGACCCGACCACGACGACGTCGTACTCACCGACCGGCGCGACCGCGGCGGGAGCCCCAAGCGCGGCGGCGGCACGGGCCGGCGTCGCGGCGGCCGGGGTGGCAAGCCCGGCGGCGACCGCGAGGCCCACACCGGCGGCACCGCCGCGGAGGAGCTGACGGCGGGTCAGGTCGGCATCCATGGCGACTCCTCGCTCGCGGGAACGGCGAGGGTCATGGTCTCCACACGGGACGCAGAACTGGAACATGTTCTACCCGCTTGGAGCAGTCGCGGACCGGGCCACTCGCCCGGCGGCGCCAATGCGAACGGGCATTCGGCGCAGACCCGAACCGGCCACGCCACCGACCGCGGGCAGCCCGCCGCCGGACGACCCGCGGGCCGCCCGGCACCAGCGACCACCCCGGGCCCCGACCACCGCACCGGCTGGACCCGCCAGGCCACCTTCGACACCGGGCCGACCAGCGCCCCCACGGCCGGCACCTTTCGCCGGGGGCAGCCGTGTAACCGACCGCGGGCCGACCCGCACACCCGCCGCCGGGCTTCTCCTTGCAGCGGAGCGCCCGACACCAGCCGCCGCGTGGGTTCAGGTCCGCCAGGTCACCGGGACCTCCTCCGGTCCGCGCACCGACAACGGCGGCCGCCAAGCGATCGTCTCGGCCGGGACCGCCAGGTCCAGTCCCGGCAGGCGGTCCACCAGCGTCCGCAGGGCGATCTCGCCCTCCAACCGGGCCAACGCCGCGCCCAGGCAGAAGTGGATTCCGTGGCCGAAACCCAGCTGCGCGGCGTCCCTGCGGCGGATGTCGAACTTCGCCGCCGATCGGAACACGTTCTCGTCGCGGTTCGCCGCTCCGACGTGGGCCAGCACCGCCTCTCCCCGACGCACCAGCACCCCGCCCAGGCGCACGTCCTCGAGCGCCACGCGCAGCAGGGACGAGTCCACCGGTCCGTCGTAGCGCATGATCTCCTCGACCGCGCCAGGGGTCAGCGACGGGTCGGCGCGCAACGCCGCCAGCTGCTCCGGGTGCCCGCACAGCAGGACGATCCCGCACGCGATCAGGCTCACCGTCGTCTCGTGGCCGGCGAGCAGCAGCTGCGTGGCGAGGTCGATCAGCTCCGGCTCGGTGAGGCGGTCGCCGTCTTCGTCGCGGGCCTGCACCAGCGCGCTCAAGAAATCCTCCGCGGGGCGCGCCCGCTTCTCCGCCACCAGCGCCGCCATGTCCTCGGCGCCGTCGCGCCGGGCCTGCTCGACCTCGGCGGGCTCGTGCTGCATCGGTGTCACGATCACCAGCGACCACCGCCGGAACCGTTCGCGGCCGGCGAACGGGACGCCGAGCAGCTCGCACATCACCGCCGTCGGCAGCGGGAAGGCGAACTTCTCGACCAGGTTCACCGGCGGGCCGTGCGCAACCATCGTCTCGAGCAGGTCGACGGCGATCTCCTCGATCCGCGGCCGTAGCGCCGCGATGCGGCGAGCGGTGAACGCCTGCGCCGACAGCCGCCGCAGGCGGGTGTGGTCGGGTGGGTCCATGTTGAGGATGCTGTGCTCGCCCGTCGAGAAATCGCCCGGCTCGATCACGCACGGCGCGCCCGGGTACAGCAGGTTGCGGCTGAACCGCGGGTCGGAAAAGACCGTGCGGACGTCGTCGTAGCGCGTCACCAGCCAGCCTTCGTGGCCGCTGGGGAACACGATCCGGGACGCCGGCGGGTGCCCGGCGTAGATCGCCCCCATCGGGACGGCGGGGTGGTCCTTCTCGGCGGGGTAGGCAGCGGTCATGCCGCCGATGATGAGCGCCGCTCCGGGCGGCCCGGAAGGTGCGTGACCACGGGAAACCCGTCCGGCCGCCGGAAACCGCCCGGACGGCCTCACCCGCACGACGTCCTTTGTGGACAAGAACCGCAAGTTGACGGCACGCTCAACTTGCGGCTAAGTTGAGGACTTACTCAACTTGAGGAGGTACCCTTGCCGAAAGTGCTCGCCGTCCTGGGGGTCGGCCCCGGGCTCGGCCTGTCGATCGCCCACCGCTTCGGCCGCGAAGGCTTCACAACGGCGCTCGTTTCCCGCACCGACACCCGGCACGCGGCTTACCGCGCGTCGCTGGCCGGAATCGACGTCCGCACCTACACGGCCGACGTCACCGACGAAACCCGGCTCCGCGACGTGCTCGCCCGCATCGCGGCCGACGCCGGCGAGCTCGACACCGTGTACTTCGGGCCCGCCGACGCCACTTCCGGTCCGGGCATCACGCCGCTCACCGAAGCCGGCGCCGGCACGCTGCGCGCGTCGTTCGACTCCGCCGTGCTGCCGGCGGCGAACCTCGTCCAGGCCGTGCTGCCGGACCTGCTGGCGCGCGGTTCCGGGTCGCTGCTGTTCGCCGGCGGCCTGAGCGGCAAGTACCCGATGCCGCTGCTCGGCAGCCTCGCCCCGGCGTCGGCGGCGCTGCGGATGTACGTACTGACGCTGCACGCGGCCCTGCGCGAAACGGGTGTCCACGCCGGGATCCTCACCATCGGCGGCCTCATCGAGCGCGGCGACATCCACCGCGTCTTCACCGCGCAGGACCACGGCTTCACCGTGGGCACGCTCGATCCGGACGCCATCGCCGACCGGGCGTGGCAGCTCCACGTCGAGCGGGAAGCCGAAGCGGAGTTCAACGCGATGGCGGCCGCTCAGGCGAGGTAGGCGAGTTCCGGGTGCGCGGCGACGTAGGCGTCGAGCAGCCGCCGCGCGACCGGCACCGAGCCGACCAGCGGGTGGAGCGCGAACGCCCGCAACGCCGCCGCCCGCGAACCCGTCACCGCCGCTTCGAGCACCGCGCGCTCGACGGCCTTGACCGTCGTCACCAGGCCCAGCGCGTGGTCCGCCAGCGGTCCGGTGGCGAGCGGGCGGGCTCCTTCGGCGTCGACCGTGCAGGGCACCTCGACGACGGCGTCGCCCGGCACGCCCGGGAGCGCGGACCCGTTGCGGACGTTGAGGATCAACGTCGTGCGCTCGCCGTGCGCGAGGGCCCGCACCAGGGCCAGCGCGACCTTCTCGTAGCCGCCGCCTTCGAGGTCGTCGCGCTCCCCTTCGCGGGTCTCGGCCATGTACGTCGCTTCGCGTTCCAGGCGCGTGCGTTCCCACGACGCCAGCGAAGGTTCCGCGTAGAAACCGCGTTGCTGTTCCAGCAGGAACTCCCCGCGTGACGCGGAACCGGCGGCCTCGGGAAAGTAGTAGTAGTGCAGGTATTCGTTCGGGATCGCGCCGAGCGTGCGCAGCCAGTCCGCGCCGAAGAGCTTCCCCTCTTCGAACGACTCGCACGCGGCGGTGTCGGCCAGCAGCCGGGGCAGGACGTCCTCGCCGCCGACGCGGACCGAGCGGAGCCAGCCGAGGTGGTTCAGCCCCGCGTAGCCGAACTTCGCCGTCGCCGGGTCGATCCCGAGGGCGCGGGCGACGCGGCGGCACAACCCGACCGGGGAGTCGCAGATGCCGATCACCCGGCCGCCGAGGTGCGCGGCCATCGCCTCGGTGACCAGGCCGGCGGGGTTGGTGAAGTTGATGACCCACGCGCGCGGCGCCCGCTCGCCGATGAGCCGCGCGAGGGCGATCGCGACCGGGACCGTCCGCAGCCCGTAGGCGATCCCGCCCGCACCGGCGGTTTCCTGGCCCAGCACGCCCTCCGCGTGCGCGATCGTCTCGTCCAGCCGCCGTCCGCGCAGGCCGCCGACGCGGACGGCCGAGAACACGAAGTCCACATCGGACACGGCGGTGGCGAGGTCGGTGGTGGTCCGCACCCGCGGCGCGGCGCTCGCGCCGGCGGCCTGCTCGGCCAGGACGCGTTCGACCGCGGCGAGGCGGCCGGCGTCGACGTCGTGCAGGACGAGCTCGGTGACCTCGCCGCCGGCCAGCAGCGCCCCGTGCACCAGCGGCACGCGGAACCCGCCGCCGCCGAGGATCGCCAGCCTCATCGCCGGGCCCCGATCGGGTGACCCGCCGGGTTTCCGGGTGGCGGAGCCCCCGGCCCCGAGGGCGGCTCCGGACGACTGCTGTGCCGCATCCGGCGACCCTAGCAGCCGCCACCACGCGATCCGTGGCCGAAGCCGCGCCCCTCTTGCGGATCGCGCGCCGCTGACGCAGGCTCGGGCCGACCGCCCGAATGATCGGCCCGAGTGAGCGGCCCGAGTGATCGACGTGGAGGTGCCCGTGCCGGCCGAGCCCGCACCCGACATCGATGTCTTCCTGTCCGGCCTGCTGTTCTTCGACCTGGTGTTCACCGGTCTCGAACACCCGCCGGCGCCGGGCACCGAGGTGTGGACGGGCGGCATGGGCTCGGGGCCGGGCGGCATCGCGAACTTCGCCGTCGCGCTGAGCCGCCTCGGCCTGCGGACGTCGCTGGCGGCGGCGTTCGGCACCGACGTCTACGGGCGCTACTGCTGGGACGTGCTGGCCCGTCAGGAGCACATCGACCTGTCCCGGTCGCGGCAGTTCCCGGAGTGGCACTCGCCGGTGACGGTCTCCCTCGCATACGCGGGCGACCGGGCGATGGTCACCCACGGCCACCCGCCGCCCGTCCCGGTCGCGGAGCTGGCCGGTTCGCCGCCGCCGAGCCGGGCGACGGTCGCGCACATCGGCCTCGACACGGCCGAGTGGGTCCACACCGCGCACCAGTCGGGCAGCCTCGTGTTCGCCGACGTCGGCTGGGACCCGTCCGAGGCGTGGTCGCCGGCGCTGCTGGAGCAGCTGGCCTGCTGCCACGCGTTCCTGCCGAACGAGGTCGAAGCCCTGCGCTACACCCGCACGGACACGCCGGAGGCGGCGCTGAGCAGGCTGGCGGAGCTGGTCCCGATCGCGGTCATCACCCGCGGCGGCGAGGGGGTGCTGGCGGTGGACGGCACGACCGGCGAGACGGCGGCGGTCCCGGCGCTTCCCGTCGATGTGCTGGACGCGACCGGCGCGGGTGACGTGTTCGGCGCGGGTTTCGTGGCCGCGACGCTGACGGGCTGGCCGCTGGTGGAGCGCCTCCGGTTCGCCTGCCTGACGGCGAGCCTGTCGGTCCAGCACTTCGGCGGCGCGCTGGCCGCACCGGGCTGGCACGAGATCGCCCAGTGGCACGCGCGCACCCGCAGCCCGGACTACGCGTTCCTGGACGAGGTGCTGCCGTCGGAGACGGTGGCGGGCACCCGCCGCGGCCCGGTGACCCTCGGCTTCGGCGACGACAGCTGGCGTTAGGGACCCCCCGATCACGACCTTCCGGACATCTTCCGGCTTCGCCTCGCCGGAGGTGAATCCGTGCCACGATGGGAAGAGCGGCGACGGAAGGAGGCCCGGTGCCCAAACGGGACGTTCAGGACCTGCCTCCGGCCGCGCGGGCTCGCATCGCGCGCTTCGAGGCGTCCGGGTCGAAGACGTCGCTGCTGAGCGTGCCGGGCGCGGTCGGGGCCGAGGTCGCCGGCTTCACGCCGGTCGGTGAGGTCATGGGCTGCGTCGTGCAGCAGGTCGGCTGGGGCGGCCCGAACTGGTGGGCCATCGACAGCATCCGGGTGCAGGAGGACGTCCTGCGCCGGGGCTACGCGACCGCGCTCGAGCGGCTCGCCGCGGAAGCCAAGGCGCTGGGCGCCGACGGCGTGCTCGGCATCGGGCTCACGGTCACCGACCTCGACGAGGTCACCCAGGAGTTCGTCGCACTGGGCACCGCCGTGCGCGCCCGGACCGAGCAGCGGCCGCGGCGGCTGTTCACCACCGACCTGCCGGGCCAGGACGTCGGCAAGCTGGTGCAGGCGGGCTGGGTGCCGGCCCGCGTCGCGATCGGCGTCGCCGGCCGGGCGGTGCGGGACCCGTACATGAGCCGGCAAACGACCTCGTGGGCGGTCAACGTCGAAGTCGACGCACCCACGAAAGCCGTTACCGACGCCCGGGCGGCCGCGCGCGCCGAGTTCGGCCGCGCGATCCGCGACTGCGGCGCCGACGGCGGCATCGTGTCGGACCTGCGCGTGGCCGCCTGGCCGGTGCAGGAGTTCGCGGTCATCGCGCTCGCCACCGTGACCGGCACCGCGATCGCCCGCTTCCGCGAAGGCCCGGCCGCGCCGGCCGGCGCGCTCAAGATCCTGCCGTTGAACCGCCACTGAGGAGGCTTCGTGACCACCGCGGACCCCGCCGCGCAGCACATCCCCGAGGATGCGATGCGCCGGCTCGCCGAGATGCGACCGGGCCAGAAGACCAGCCTGTTCACCTCGGACCTGAGCGTCAACGAGTTCCTCCTCGTGCGGGAAGCCGGGTTCCGGCCGCTCGGGCTGGTGCTCGGCTCGAGCATCTACCACGTCGGGTTCCAGCTGGGGCGGTGGAGCAAGAACCAGGAGCTGGACCGGCTTTCGCAGGCGATGTACCACGCCCGCGAGCTCGCGATGTCCCGGATGGAGGCGGAGGCGGACGTCCTCGGCGCCGACGGGATCGTCGCGGTCCGGCTGGAGATCGAGTTCAAGGAGTTCGGCAGCGACCTCGCCGAGTTCGTCGCCGTCGGCACCGCCGTGAAGGCCGACGAGCCCGGCGAATGGCGCAACAACACGGGGAAGCCGTTCACCAGCGACCTGTCCGGTCAGGACTTCTGGACGCTGGTGCAGGCCGGGTACGCGCCGCTGGGCATGGTGATGGGCACGTGCGTCTACCACATCGCGCACCAGCGGTTCCGGCAGGTGATGGGCAACGTCGGCCAGAACGTCGAGATCCCGCAGTACACGGAAGCGCTGTACGACGCGCGCGAGCTCGCGATGTCACGCATGCAGGCCGAGGCCGAGCAGCTGGAGGCGGAAGGCATCGTCGGGGTGCAGCTGCGGTCGCTGCCGCACCGCTGGGGCGGCCACACGACGGAGTTCTTCGCGATCGGCACGGCCGTGAAGCCGTTGCGGGCCGACCACCACATCGCCAAGCCGCAGCTCGTGCTGCCCCTGACCGACTGATGGGCGCCGAGCTGGACTTCCACCTGGTGGCGGCGGCCCTGCGCACGGACCGCGCGGACGTCGAGTCCTACCACCGGGTCCTGTCGGAGACGCTGGGCAGCGCGCTGCCGCCGGGCATGGTCGAGGTCGACCGGCACCGGACGTTCGCCGACCGGGTGGCCGGCCGCGACGGGCAGGCGACGGCGGTGCGCGTGCGGACGCCGGACCGCGTGCTGGTGCTGAGCGCCGGGAAGCACGGCGGGGTCGCGGCGGAGATCCACCAGGTGGTCCGGGGAGTGGTGATCAGCCGCAAGGAGACCGCGGTCGACGACTGGCTGACGGCGCTGGCGCGTGAGCTGACAGCACTGGCGGAGAACGACGCGAGAGCGCGAGATGCGCTCTCGCGTCTGCTCGACGGCTAGCGAGCGGCCGCCGGCTGACCGTCCAAACGGGACCAGAACGCGGTCAGGGCGTGCGCCACCGGGTGCGGGTCGGTCACCGGCCACCAGTGCCCGGTACCGGGGAGTTCGGCGATCTCGGCCCCGGCGGCCTCGCCCGCGAACCGGTGCTGCGCGGGCGTTCCGCTGGCCTGGTCGATGTCCGCGAGCGCGATCAGGGCCAGGCCGGGCCGCTGCCGGGCCTTCGCGAGGTCGCGGCCCGCCTCGGCCATCACCGGCTGGGCGGCCGACCGCAGCAGTGAGAGCACCGCCCGGCCCATGCCGTCGTCCATCCCGGCGGCCACGCGCTCCGCGACCGGGCCGGTCATCCCGAGCGCGGTGACGACCGCCAGCCGCTGCTCGAACGAGCCGCCGAAGATCTCCTTCACCGAGGCCTCGCCCGCTCCTTCCTGTTGCCACACCTGCGCCCGCGCGTGCCAGACGTAGTCCGGCGCGAAGAGGCCGAGTGCGTCCGACGCCCAGCTGCGGACCAGGTCCGGGCGGGTCATCGCGATCCGGGCGACGTGCGCGCCGCCCCAGTCGTGGCCGACGAGGTCGACCGGTTCCTTGAACTGCTCCAGCCGCGCGGTGAGCCACTCGCCGTAGCCCTCGACGGTGGCGGAGAAGCCGTCGGACGCGGGCACCCCGAAGCCGGGCGGGGAAAGCGTCACCGCGTCGTCGCGGCCCAGGGCGGCGATCAGCGGTCCCCACACGCCCGAGTTCTCCGGGTTGCCGTGCACGAGTACCAGGGGAACAGGCATCTCCACTCCTAACTTGCGTGCATGTATGCAAGTAAGTGTAGCAGCGGCCGGGGCGGGCGACCACGCCCGGAAGCTACGGCGTGACGGCGAACGCCGCGCGCACCGAGCGCGTCGCCTCGCGGATGAGGGTGGGGACGTTGCGCACCGGCGGTTGCGCGATGAGCTGCAGCCCGGTCCCGCGGACCAAGGCGACGACCAGCACGGCGGCCGCGGCCGGGTTCGCGTCGGACCGGACGGACCCGTCGGCGACGCCCTGGCGGACCACGTCCGCCAGCAGCTGCCGGAAGTCGGCGTCCCGGCGGGCGAACAGCGGCGCCAGCAGGGGGTCGGCCGCGATCGCCTCGCCCCACAGCTGCAGGAAGGCGCGCGCGGACGGCGTTCGCCGCACGACGTTGCGCAGGTACGCCTCGACGATCCGCACCAGGTGGTCCAGGCCGTCCCCGTCGTAGGCGGGGACGTCGAACCGCTGCGCCGCGTCGAGCACGGCTTCCAGCAGCCGTTCCCGGCTGCCGAAGTGGTGGTAGACGATGCCGCGGCTGTAGCCGGCGGCCTCCCCGACCTCGGCGAGCGTGACGGCGCGGGACCCGCTGCGCGCGATGAGCGCCATGGCCGCGTCCAGCACGCGCCGCTCGGTCTCGGCGCGTCGTTGCTCCTGCGTTCGCCTCGCCGGACGATCGGTCATGCGCGGTGCTCCCCTGCCGGGCTTGGTGGTCGACGAAGTGTGCCACGCTCCGCCGGCCACCGTGCCGGCCGGACCTAACCGACCGTCACCCGCAGGATCTTGTTGTGGCTGTTGTGCGGCGTGCTGTCCTTGTCACCGTCCACGCTGGTCGCCAGCCACATCCGGCCGTCCGGGGCCGGCTCGACCGTGCGCAGCCTGCCGTACGTGCCGGTGAAGAACGCCTGGAAGTTCGTCAGCGAGCTGCCGCTGAGCACCGCCCGGTAGAGCCGCGCCCCGCGCTCGCAGGCCACGTACAGGGCGTCGCGGATGATCGTGATGCCGCTGCACGAGCCCTGCGCCACCGGGTACGTCTTCTTCGGCGCGATGAACCCGTCGCACGACCCCGACGTCCCTTCGCACGACGGCCAGCCGTAGTTGCCGCCCTTCACGATCAGGTTCGTCTCGTCCATGACGCTGTTGCCGAACTCCTGCTCCCACAGCCGGCCCTGCGAGTCGAACGCCAGGCCCTGGACGTTGCGGTGCCCGTAGCTCCACACGGCGTTGTGGAACGGGTTGTCCGCGGGGATCGAGCCGTCCGGGCTGATCCGCAGCACCTTCCCGTTGAGGCTGCTGGTGTTCGACGCGTTGGCGCCGTTCTGCGCGTCACCCGTTCCGGCGAACAGGTAACGGCCGTCCGGGCTGAACCGCAGCCGGCCGCCGTTGTGGAACTTGTTGCGCGCGATGCCGGTCAGCAGGACCTGCTCGGTGCCCGTGCTCAGCGAGTCGGCGGCCGGGTCGTACTTGATCCGCACGATCCGGTTGTCGCTCGGCGAGGTGTGCATCAGGTAGAGCCAGTGGTCGGACGCGAACGACACCGGGTCGATCTCCAGCCCGGTCAGGCCGCCTTCGCCGTCGGTGCTCTGCACGTTCGGCACGGTCCCGATCGTCTTCTTGGCGCCGGTCTTCGGGTTCAGGTGGACGACGTCGTGCGCGTCGCGCTCGTTGTAGAGGATCGTGCCGTCGGGCAGGGTCACCAGGCCCCACACGACGTCGTCGTCGGTGCCGACCTGGGTGGCGCCGCAGACCCCTTGCGACGGCGTACAGCCCGACCCGCCCGGGGTCGTGACGTCCAGGACCGGCGTGCTCGGCGCGCTGAGGTTGCCGTTCCCGTCGACCGCCCGCACCTGCAGGTGGTAGGTGGTGGCCGGGGTCAGCCCGCCGAGCGTCGTGCTCGCCGTGTCGGACGTCCCGATCTGCGTGCTGCCGTCGTAGATCCGGTAGCCGGTGACGCCGACGTCGTCGGTCGAGGCCGTCCACGCCAGGCCGATCGAAGTGCTGTTCACCGCGGTCGTGTGCACGTCCGCCGGCGTGGACGGCGGCGTGTGGTCGTCGGACGGCGGCGTCTTGACCGTCAGCGTGCCGCTGGCCTGCGACACGTTCCCAGCGGCGTCGCGGGCGTTGACGTAGAAGCCGTAGCTGCCGTTCGGGGCGAGGTTGCCGCAGGTCGCCGTGAGCGCGCCGGTCGTGCTCGCGCACAGCTGGCCGTCGCGGTAGACGTCGTAGCCCGTGACGCCGACGTCGTCGGTGGCCGCGGTCCAGGAGATGGTCGCGCTGGTGGGCGTGACCCCGGCGAGCGTCGGCGTGCCGGGCGGTGACGGCGGCCGGACGTCCCCCGCCGAGCCGTAGACGCCGAATTCCTGCAGGGAGTAACCCTTCGAGGCGTCGGTGCGGCAGCGTTTCGTGCCGTACACCCGGACGTAGCGGCCGGTGCCGTCGAGGGCCGTCAAGTCCTCGACGCCGCCCTTGCCCGCGTCCGTCGCGTAGATCTTCGTCCAGGTGACGTGGTCGGCCGAGGTGTCGATTTCGTAGGCGGTGGCGCAGGAAGCGTCCCACTGGAGGCGGACGCGGCTCACGTGCACGGCCGCGCCGAGATCGACGTACATCCACTGTGGATCGACGCCGGGCGCGCTGGCCCAGCGGGTCGCGGAGTCGCCGTCCACCGCGTTCGCCGCCGGGCAGCACCCACCCGACGACGAGGCCGTGACCGGTTTTCCCTGTGACAGCAAGGGATCCGCGGCCACCGCCGGCGTGCTCGTCCCGACGGCGAGCGCAACCGCGACCGCCCCCGCCAGAATCCATCTGCGCATACCGTCCTCCATGGCTGATGACGACGGCGGAGTCGGGAAAACCCTACGAGCGCGCCGGCCCGGTGGTCAACGGGCGTCCCGGTCAACGGGCAGGACGCGCCCGAGGAAGCCCCGGATGTACCCGGCGATCGCGTCCAGGTGCGTTTCCAGGGCGAAGTGGCCGGAGTCGAGCAGGTGGATCTCGGCGTCCGGCAGGTCGCGGGCGTAGGCGCGGGCGCCGTCGGCGACGAAGATCTCGTCGTTGCCGCCCCAGACGGCCAGCAGCGGGACCCGGCTGGTCCGGAAGTACTCGTGGAACTCCGGGTACCGGCCGATGTTGTGGTGGTAGTCCGCGAGCAGCGCCTGCTGGATCGCCGCCGCGCCGGGCCGGTCGAGCAGCGCCTGGTCGTGGATCCAGACGTCCGGGCTGACCAGCGCCGGATCGGGCACGCCGTCGAGGTACTGCGCCTTGGTGGCCTCGAGGGTGACCATGGCGCGCAGGTCGTCGTCGGACAGCGTGCCGGCGGCGAGCTTCTGCGGCAGGCCGGCACCGAGGCCGTCGACGTAGGCGTTGCCGTTCTGCGTGACGATCGCCGTCACCCGGCCGGGGTTCCCGGCGGCGATGCGGAGGCCCACCGGCGCGCCGAAGTCCTGGATGTAGAGGGCGAAGCGGCCGAGGCCGAGCTGGTCGAGCAGGGCGAGGGTGAGTTCGGCGAGCGCGTCGAAGGTGTAGGTGAACTCGCCGGTGAGCGGCGCGTCGGAGGCGCCCGAGCCGAGGTAGTCCGGCGCGACGACGTGGTAGCGGTCGGCCAGCGCGGGGATGAGGTGGCGGAACATGTGCGAGCTCGTCGGGAAGCCGTGGAGCAGCACGATCGTGGGGGCGTCGGCGGGTCCGGCCTCCCGGTAGAAGAGCCGGTGCCCGGCGACGGTGGCGTAGCGGTGGTGCACGGTGACCATCGTGATCTCCTGTCTCATGGTTATTTTGTTAGTTATCCATGAGACCGCGTAAGCTGTCAACCGTCAGGGACACTTCGGGGACGGACACGGGAGGCGGACATGGTCACGGCGGCACCCGGCGAGGACCGCTCGCCCGCACTGGCACTGGTCAACACCCGCCGAGTGGAGGCGGACGACCTCGTCTCCCCGGGCGCGGCGGCGGACTGGTTGCGCGAGCGCGGCCTGGCGGCGGAGGTCCCCGACGCGGCGTCGCTGAGCCGCTTGACGGAGCTGCGCGCGGCGGTCCGCGAGCTGCTGGCGGCATTGGCGGAGGACCGCACCCCGGCGGCAACGGCACTGGAGACGGTGAACGCGGAAGCCCGCGCGGACACGGCGGCCTTGACGCTGACCTGGGCCGACGGTCCTGCGCGCGAGTGGCACAGCAGCCGGCCGGGCGGCCTGGACGCGGCGGTGGGCGCGGTGGCGCGCGACGCGATCGAGGTGGTGAGCGGGGAACTGGGGGCGATGGTGCGCGCGTGCGAGGCGCACGGGTGCATCAGGTACTACGTGCGGGAGCACGCCCGCCGCCGCTGGTGTTCGACGACGTGCGGAGACCGGGTCCGGGCGGCGCGGCACCAGCGGCTGGTGGTGGAGCAGCGCGGAGGAGGCGGGTGATGCGCCGACCAACGATCGGGCTCGGCACAGCACGGGCGAGCCAGGGGCACCGGCTCACCTCCGACCTCGCGGAATAGCGCCGACCGGCTCGTCAAATCAGGCGGGATCCGCCTTGAGCTTTATTTCGTGCACTTGAAGCGAGTGAGCACCGAACCCGAAGTCGTGCGCGAGGAACCAGGAAAAATCGAGGGTCAGCGTTGTGGCCGTCGGCGCCGGCCTGCCCGTGAACGTGATCACCGCTCTGACGGTAACGCCGTTTGCCGGGACGAGCAGGGTTTGATCATTGGCAACGGTGGATGGCTGCAGGGTCTGGCCGCCGTCATCGACCAGTTGACAATCGTGGCCCACTCCGACATCCACGGCGGTCGGGGCTCGGCTGACGGCGGATATCCGCACCTTCGTGTAATGGTCGGTCACGCCGACGCCTTCGACGGTGATCGTCATCGAATCAGCACGGCCGGCGACCGGAGAAACGAGACGCTCGGCCCGGACGGTCTCGTTGCCGGTCACGTAGCCGACGCCCCACGAGATCCCGTACGCCGCGGCTCCGGCTACGACGATGAAAACCAGCACTCCCAGAACCCGGCCCGCCGCGGTTCCGCCTCGGTCGTACGAAGGAGCGCCCGCTCGGCCCCGGCCCGGGGCCGGTTCTTCAGCAACCGATTTCCAGTAATCGAGCAGCAGGGGGATCAGGCCCGCGACAACGGTACAAACCGAGGAGAACACCGGACCGACGTCCTTGAACCAGTTGACCGCTTCGCCGACGAGCAGACCCACGGCACTGAAGACGAACACGACCAGCGGCGAAGGGCCTCGTCTGCCCGCCCGTCGTTGGCGGACCGGCGGCCCCGTCGGCCTTTGCGGCTGCCGCAAGTAGGCCTGCTGACGTTCGTACTGTTCCCGTCTGTACCGATCTTGATTTTGCTGGAACCAGTCGTTCGGTCCGTTCATTCCCGCTCCCCGCGTGACGGTTCGAACCCGCCATGGTGCCTGATCAAAAGACCTCGAGCTCACCTCTATCTGCAATTCCCCCGAAAGTATTAATACACAATCACTCGGATTCGAGCAGCTCTCACCGCTCCCGACGACCGGACCGCCCGGCTGTCACGAACGTCCGTCAGTCCACCAGGGCGCCGCAGCTGATGTTGACGGTGGCCGCCGTCATCGTGCGGGCGCGGTCCGAAGCCACGAAGGCCGCCACCGCACCCACGTCGGCCAGGGTGGCCGCGCGGCCGAGCATCGTCTTGCCCGCGATGTTCTCCTCCAGCTCCGCCCGGCCCGGGAAGTCCGCCGGGAGCGTCTCCGGGATGCCGCCCGTCCGGAGCGTCACCGTGCGGATCCCGTGCGGGCCCAGCTCCGCCGCGAGCTGGCGGCGCATCGCTTCGAGCGCGTGGAACGCCACCTGCAGCCCGCCGACCGCGAACTCGCGGACCGGCTCGGCCGCGCCTCCGAAGAACAGGATCGCCCCGGACCGGCGGGGAATCATGTGCCGGGCCGCCGCGCGGGCGGTCAGGAACTGGGTGCGCACCGCCGTCACCACCGGGCGCTCGTAGTCCGCGAGCGCCATCTCCACCAGCGGTGTCCCCTGCACGTCGCCGTGGCCGATGAGGTTGATCGAGACGTCGATGCCGCCCTCGGCCGCCACGGCGGCCGCGTGCTCGTCGACCGCGCGTTCGTCGAGGGCGTCGACCACCGCCACCTCGGCGCGGCCGCCCGCCGCCCGGATGCCGCCGGCCAGCTCGGCCAGGCGGGACCGGGTTCGGCCGGCCACGAACACCCGCGCACCTTCCCCGGCGAACGCGGTGGCGACGGCCGTGCCGATCCGCCCCGCGGCGCCGTAGACGATCGCGTTCTTGCCGTCGAGCAAACTCATGGAGTCCTCCGATGTCCGGGTGCGTGCACCGGTGCGTCGAACGGCCGGGGCCGGAATCGACGGCTCAGGGCCGCGGCACCCCCATCGGGTTCGGCACCGGCACCACGCCGCTGTCGATGACCGCCCGGCTCAGCGGGACCGCCAGCTCCAGCAGCCGCTCGACCTCCGCGCCCAGCGCCACCACCGGCGCCGCCGCCAGGCGGTCCGTGTCCGCCTCGACCCTGCGGCGCAGCTCGCGTCCCGCGTCCGTCAGAGCCCCACCGGCGTCGAGGATCCCGCGCGTCCGCAACCGGTCCACCGCGGCCTCCCACTCGGTGTCCGACCAGCCGCGGTGGGGCTGGATGTCCGGGCGGCCGATCACTCCGTCACCGATGTGGGTCAGCGTCGTCTCCAGGCCGGCCAACCCGGCGTGGACCGCCGCCAGGACGTGCCCGTCGCCGCGGTGCTCGCGCAGGATCGTCGCCGCCAGCCACAACCTCGCCAGTGGGTCGGCCGGTTCCGCCACCGCCGCCCACGCCGCCGCCAGCGGGCGGCCGCCGAACTCGCACGCGGCCACCGCCCGCCACAGCAGCGCGTTCAGTTCCGAGACGTCGCCCGCCACCCGGCTCAGCGCCGACGAGACCGCCTCGAGCCGGGTGCGGACGACCTCCGGCGGCGAGGCGAACGACCACGCGTCCGGCAGCGCCCGTGCCACCATCGCCGGTGCGAAGCCGAACAGCACCGCCGTCGCCGGGCCGGGACCGATCGGGCCCAGCGGCGCCAGGCGCCCGGCGAAGTACCCCATCCAGTACCCGCGCAAGCCGGCCGCCTTCGCCGCTTCGGCCGTCTCGGGCGCGAAGTAGACGACGGCGTGCAACGGTTCCACGGCGGCCCAAAGGCGGCGAGCTGTCACGACCTGAGACACCCGGCCATTCAACCCCAGGCGACCGGCAGCTCACGAACTCCGTACACCAGCGTGTTGTGCTTGTACGCCAGCTGCTCCCGCGGCACCGCGAGCCGCAGGTCCGGCACCCGGCGCACCAGCCCCGTCAACGCCTCCTGCAGCTCCACCCGCGCCAGCTGCTGCCCGACGCACTGGTGCGCCCCGAACCCGAACGCCACGTGCGTCCGCGGCGACTCGCGGCCGAAGTCGAGCTCGTCCGCGCGCGGGAACACCGACTCGTCGCGGTTGGCCGAGTTCAGCGCCGCCACGACCCACTCCCCCGCCCGGACCGCGCGCGAGCCGACCCGGACGTCCGCGGTCGCGTACCGCAGCACGCCGAACTGGACCACCGACAGGTACCGCAGCAGCTCCTCCACCGCCCGCTCCGGCGCGGCGAGCACCCCCGCGCGCTGCTCCGGGTGCTCCAGCAGCACCAGCGTGCTCAGCGCGATCATGTTGGCCGTCGTCTCGTGCCCGGCGACCAGCAGGCTCAGGCCGAGCACGACCAGCTCCTCCATCGTCAGGGCGTCCTCGGCGGAAGACAGCCTGCTGAACAGGTCGTCCTGCGGATTCCGCTGCTTCGCGACGAACAACTCGGCCAGGTAGCCGGAAAGCGCGTCGTACGCCTGCTCGCCTTCCTCCCGCGTCGCGTCCGTGCTGACCAGCGTCGTGCTCTGCTGCTGGAAGTGCGATCGGTCGGCGTACGGGACGCCGAGCAGCTCGCAGATCACCAGCGACGGGATCGGCAACGCGAAGTGCTGCACCAGATCGGCCGGCGAGCCCTGCGCGAGCATCGCGTCGAGGTGGCTGTCCACCAGCTGCCGGACGTACCCGCGCAGCGCCTCCACCCGCCGCACGGTGAACTCCGCGATCACCTTCTTGCGCAGCCGCGCGTGGGCCGCGCCGTCGAGCTGGATGATCGACCCGGGGCTGACCTCGAAGTCCAGGTCCGCGTTGGGGTTCACGTGCACCGAAGACGCGCCGCGCGAGCTCATCGTGCGGTCGGCGAGGACCGCGCGGACGTCGGCGTACCGCGTCACGAGGTGCGCGTCCATGCCCGCCGGGCAGCGCACGGTGGAGGTGGGCGCGGTTTCCCGGAGGGACGCGTACTCGCCGGGCGGGTCGAACGGGCAGCCTGCCGTCCGGGTGGTCGGGAGGGCCGGGCTTGCGGGAGCGGCCGTCACGGCGGATCACCTCTCTCTTCCGGTGGTCTGTCACTTCCACCATGGAGAGGACCGCGGCCGCCGTGGGGCGGCCGCGCCACTTGCGACCCGGATGGCCTAGCAGTACACCTAGCGGGCGCCGTAGGCACCGCCGTTCACGTGCACGACCTGGCCGGTGAGGTGCGCGGATTCCGCCGCGGCCAGGAACAGCACGGTGCCCGCGATCTCCTCGGGACGGCCGGCCCGCTGGTTGACCGCCACCGAAACCCGGGCCTGCACCCACTCCTCGGTCACCGTGCCGTGGAAGAACTCCGTGTCGAGGACCACGCCGGGCGCGACGACGTTCGCCGTCCCGCCGGCGCCCAGCTGCCGGGCGAGGTCGGTGTTCCACGCCTCGATCGCCGCCTTCGCCGCGCCGTACGAGCCGGAACCCTGCTTCGCCGCGATGGAACCGAGAGTCACTACACGCACGTTGTCCGCGAAGCGCGGCTTCAGCGCCGCGGTGACGAGCACGGCGGACAGCACGTTGGCCTCGAAGTTCGCCTGCCACGCGTCGGCGAGGCCCTTCAGGTCACCCGGTGCGGGCGCCTCCCGGACCCGGTCGGTGTTGCCGCCGGCGTTGTTGACCAGGACGTCCACCCGGGCCGGCAGGTCCGCCAGCGCGGCCTGCACGGCCGCCGGGTCGCTCGCGTCGAACGCCACCGCCCGCGCGCCGATCTTCTCCGCGGCCGCTTCGAGGACGTCCGTGCGCCGCCCGGTGACGGTCACCTGCTCGCCCGCCGCCGCGAACCGGGCGGCGATCGCCAGCCCGATACCGGTGCCGCCCCCGGTGACCACGATTTCCCGCTGTTCGCTCATGCCGCCATCTTCACCGAGGAACTCCCCGCCGCACCGGGTTTTCCCGCCGAGCGGGACACCGAACCCCGGTTCGTTAGGAAACTTTACGAATAGGTCTTGACGGGCCGCCGCCGCCCGGCGAACCTGGAGCGACGCCGCAGTCGTTGTCCGCCCCAGCCCTCCCGGAGGCAGCATGACCCGGCGCGCGCTCGTGCTCGTCGTGACCCTGTTCCTCGCCGTCGCCGCCGCCCTCGCCGGTGCGGCCACGGCGAACGCGGCCACCACCCAGCCGACCTTCCTCACCTTCTACGGCTGGTGGGACAACACCCCGCCCGGCGGGGACATCTCCTACCCGCAGATCCACGGCACGGCCGGCGGCAAGGGCACCTACGCCGACCCGGTCACCTTCGCCACCAGCAGCGACGAACTCAAGCCCGGCACCAAGGTCTGGGTCCCGCGGGTGAAGAAGTACTTCATCATGGAGGACGGCTGCGACGAGTGTTCCGACGACTGGAACAGCAAGGGCCCGAACGGCGGACCCGGCCTGCGCCACATCGACCTCTGGCTCGGCGGCAAGGGCGGCAGCGCCTTCGACGCGATCGACTGCGAAGACGCGCTCACGCACTACAACCCGGACAACACGCCGGTGCTGGAACCGGTCGTCGTCGATCCGCCCTCGAACGAGCCGTACGACGCCACGCCGATCTTCGACACCACCACCGGTGAGTGCTACGGCGGCGCGAAGCCCAACACCACGGTCGGCCAGTACAAGAACAACTCCACCGGCACCTGCCTCGAAGCCCCGGGCAGCGGCACGACGCTGAAAGTGGCCGCGTGCACCGGAAGCGCCGCGCAGCGGTTCACCTTCCACGGCGCCTTCCTCGTCATCGACGACAAGTGCGCCGGCATCTCCGGCAGCTCGATCGTGCTGCAGACCTGCACCGGCGGCCCGGCCCAGCAGTGGTCGATCAACCCCGACGGCACCATCTCCGACATCCAGACCAGCAGCAAGTGCTTCCGCGCGGCGGGCACCACGCTCACCGCGGGCAGCTGCTCCGGCACCGCCGCCCGCTGGACGTTCACCGCGGCCGGCACCGCGGGCCTCAGCGTGACGCCGTCGTCGGTGTCGGTCGCGCCGGGCGCTTCGGCGACGGCCACCGTCACCTCCACCGACGCCGTCACGCTGGCGGCGAGCGGCGCGCCCGCGGGCGTCACCGTCGCCTTCTCCCCGGCGTCGGTGCCCGCCGGCGGGACCTCGACGGTCACGGTCACCGCCGCGGCCACGGCGTCCCCCGGCTCGGCGACGCTCACGCTCACCGGCGGCACGAAGACGGCTTCCCTCGGCGTCACGGTGACCGGCAGCGGTGGCCAGGAAACCCTGCTGTCGCAAGGCAAACCCGCGACGGCGTCGTCGACCGAGTCGTCGTCCTACCCCGCCGGCGCGGCCTTCGACGGCAACCTGACGAGCACGCGCTGGGCGTCCAAGGAAGGCAGCAACGCGGAGTGGCTGCGCGTCGATCTGGGCGCCACGGCTTCGGTCACCCACGTCAAGCTGACCTGGGAAGCCGCGTACGGGAAGGCGTACAGCATCCAGACGTCCGCCGACGGCTCGACCTGGACGACGATCTACAGCACCACGACCGGCAACGGCGGCACGGACGACCTCACCGGGCTGACCGGCAGCGGCCGGTACGTGCGGATGAACGGTGTCACGCGCGGCACGTCGTACGGCTACTCGCTGTACGAGCTGCAGGTGTATGGCACGGCGTAGTTCGGACGGCGGAGTTGCCATTCCGGCAACGGAGTTTGCCTTCTCGGGGACGTCTTCCGCATGCTCGGAGGACGTCCTTGAGGAGGAACCATGCCCCACGACCACCCGATGACCGTCGACGCCATGCTCAAGCAGGACTTCTGGGAAGCGATGTACCAGCGTGACGAGCACCGGATCTGGAGCGGGAACGTCAACGCCAACCTGCGCACCGAGGTCGAAGGGCTGAAACCCGGGCACGCACTCGACCTCGGCAGCGGCGAAGGCGGTGACGCGATCTGGCTCGCGAAGCAGGGCTGGACGGTCGACGGTGTCGACATCTCGACCACCGCGCTCGCCCGCGCGGAAGAAGCCGCCGCCGAGGCGGGCGTGACGGTGAACTGGCGGCACCGCAACATCCTCGAATGGCAGCCGGAAGCGCAGTACGACCTCGTCTCGGCGCAGTACATGCACCTCCCGCCCGACCTGCGCCGCGACGTCTTCACGGCGGCCGCGGCGGCCATCCGCCCGGGTGGCTCGCTGCTGGTCGTCGGGCACTCGCCGCGGGCCATGCGGCAGTTCGACGGCCAGAAGCCGCCGGAGGAGCTGTACTTCGAGCCCGAGGAGATCACCGGCTACCTCGGCGACGCCTGGCAGTGGGTGGTCGAGACGTGCGAGACACGCGGCGAGGGCCACCACACCGACGCCGTCTACCGCGCGCGGCGGCTCGAGGCGTGAACGCGCGAGGGCCCGCCCACCTCCCCCGACGGAAGGTGCGCGGGCCCTCGTCCCGGGTCAGGCGAGCTCGAGGCCGTACGCCTGCAGTTCGCGGGTGAGCGGGTAGAAGTAGCTGGTCACGGTGTCGCCGCCGGAGAGCGTGCCCAGGCCCGTGGAGCCGTCGTAGGCCGGGCCGCCGGAGTCGCCGTGGTCGGTGTGGGCGGTGGTGCCGAACTCGTGGTCGAGCACGCCGACGTCGAAGTTGACCGACTCGTCGACCGAGGTCACCTCGCCGCTGCCGCCACCGGTGGTCGAGCCCTGCTTCTGGATCTGCTCACCGACGGTCGGGGCCGCCGCCGACGTAATCGGCTGGCCGGTGTTGATCTCGCCGGGTCCGGTGCCGTTCGGACGGGTCAGCAGGCCGGAGTCGGCGCCGGGGCAGTCGCTTTCGACGACCTGGGCGCCCGAGACGTCACCGCCGGACCAGGTGCCGCCGAGGTTCGTGCAGTGACCCGCGGTGAGCAGGAACGGCGCACCGCCGCGAGTCACGTTGAAGCCCAGCGAGCAGCGGCCCTGGCTGTTCTGGATGGCGTCGCCGTCGGCGATGTACAGCGACAGCTTGCCGGCGCGGTGCTCGACGCGGACGCTGTCGCCGTACTTCGCGGCGGCCGCGGTGACCTTGCCGGCGGTCTCCTTGCTGGCCGCGTCGTAGACCTTCACCACGACCTGGTTGTTCTTCGTGTCGATGCCCCACGCGGTCTGCGGCACGTCCTTCACCGCGTCCAGCTGGTCCTTGACGCTCGTGAGCGCGGCGAAGGTGTGCTTGACCTTCTTCGCGGTGAAGCCGGCGGCCTGCACGCGCTGGAGGGCGGCGTCGTCGACGACGTTCACGACGGCCTTGCCGTTTTCCAGGTAGACGCCGCCCGAAGCGGCGCCGAGCGCGTCCGCCACCTGGGTGGCGCCGGCGATCGCGCGGGCCTGCAGTTCCGCGGGGGCCAGGGGGGACGCGGTGGCCGCCGAGGCACAAACACCGCTGGTCAGCGCGGCGGCCGACAAGACGGCGAGGGTCCTGAGGGCGGTCTTCCGGGGAGTCATCAAACTTCCTCCAGGGTGGGCGTTCGGAGCCTGTGCCGACACTTTCGTTGCCAGGCAACCAACGCACTACCGACGAAGGTTGGTTAATAACCAAGGGAACCGGACATACCGCTCAGATCACCCGGACGGCCCAACGGTCGTCCCGCTTCCGGCCTACTCGCGCGGCCAGCGGACGTGGTCCTCGTAGCCCGGGTTCTTCCGCAGGTACCCGGCGATGAACGGGCAGACCGGCACGATCGTCCGGCCGTGGGCGACGACGTCGTCGAGCGCGCCCGCCGCCAGCACCTTGCCGAGGCCCTGCCCGGAGAACGCGTCGTCGACCTCGGTGTGGGTGAACACCGTGAGGTCACCGCGCCGGTCGTACCGCGCGATCCCGGCCAGCTTCTCCCCCGCCCACAGCTCGTAGCGGTTTTCGTCCGGGTTGTCGACCACCCGGTTCTCGTCGGTCATCTGCGCTCCTCGCTCGGGGACTTCCCCCATCGTGCGACGGCCCGCCACCGCGTGCCGATCGGACCCGGGCCGCGCTGGGCCGGCCGGGGGAAGCACCTGTCCCGTTCGTGTGCATCGCGGCTGTTCCCCTTGGCGGACACCGCGGCCGGCTGGTTGCCTCGCGGTGTGCCCGAGCAGCCGTTCGTCCTCCCCGAGTTCTACATGCCCCACCCGGCGCGGCTGAACCCGCACCTGGACCGGGCCCGCGAGCACAGCAAGGCGTGGGCGCGCGAGCTCGACATGATCGACGTGCCGCAGCACGGCACCGTGATCTGGACCGAGCACGACCTCGATGCCCACGACTACGCGCTGCTCTGCGCGTACACCCACCCCGACGCCGGCGCCGAAGAGCTGGACCTGATCACCGACTGGTACGTCTGGGTCTTCTACTTCGACGACCACTTCCTCGAGCTGTACAAGCGCACCGGCGACATCGACAGCGCGCGCGGCTACCTCGACCGGCTCGAGCTGTTCATGCCCGCCGAAGGCGAGATCACCGCGACGCCGGAAAACCCGGTCGAGCGCGGCCTCGCCGACCTGTGGGGCCGGACGGTCCCACACCGGTCGGCGGGCTGGCGGCGCCGGTTCGCCGAAAGCACGAAGGCGCTGCTCGACGAGTCGCTGTGGGAGCTGGCCAACATCAACGAAGGCCGGCTCGCGAACCCGATCGAGTACGTCGCGATGCGGCGGAAGGTCGGCGGCGCGCCGTGGTCGGCGAACCTGGTCGAGCACTCCGTGCACGCCGAGGTCCCGGCCGGGATCGCCGCGTCCCGGCCGATGGAGGTCCTGCGTGACTGCTTCGCCGACAGCGTCCACCTGCGCAACGACCTGTTCTCCTACCAGCGGGAAGTGCAGGACGAAGGCGAGCTGTCCAACGGCGTGCTCGTGTTCGAGGAGTTCCTCGGGCTGAGCACCCAGCAGGCGGCCGACGCGGTCAACGACCTGATCACCTCGCGGCTGCACCAGTTCGAGCACACGGCGCTCACCGAGGTGCCCGCGCTGCTGGACGACCACTGCGTCGACCCGGCCGCGCGGGCGGCCACGTTCGCCTACGTCAAGGGCCTGCAGGACTGGCAGGCCGGCGGGCACGAATGGCACCTGCGGTCCAGCCGGTACATGAACGAAGGCGCCCTGGCCGGCCGCGGCGGCCCGGATCTCGGGGGTACCGAGAGCCTGGGCACGTCGGCGGCGCGGATCTTCTCCTCGGCGCTCTCGACCGCGCCGCAACGGCTGCGGGCCTACAGCTCGACGCCGTTTTCCGCGGTGGACGTGCCGCGGGCGTCGCTCGAACTGCCGTGGCCGCCGCGGCTCAGCCCGCACCTCTCCGAGGCCCGCGCCCGCAACGTCGACTGGGCGCGGCAGCAGGGCTTCCTCGACGGCGTGGTGTGGGACGAGCGCAAGCTGCGGGCCGCCGACCTGCCGCTGTACGCGGCGGGCATCCACCCGGACGCGACGGCCGGCGACCTCGACCTCACGAGCGACTGGCTGACCTGGCGCACCTACGCCGACGACTACTTCCCCCTGGTGTTCGGCGCGACCCGCGACCTCGCGGGCGCGAAGGCGGCCAACTTCCGGTTGCCGGCGTTCATGCCGGTGGCCGGCGGGCCGCTGCCCACGCCGTCGACGCCGCTGGAAGCGGGCTTGGCCGACCTCTGGCCGCGGACCGCGCCGGGGCGCCGGCCCGCCGTGCGCCAGGCGGTCGAGACGATGACGTCGAGCTGGCTCTGGGAGCTGGCGAACCAGGCCCAGAACCGCATCCCGGACCCGATCGACTACGTCGAGATGCGCCGCCGGACGTTCGGCGCCGACCTCACGATGAGCCTCTCGCGCGGCCACGCGGTGCCGCCGGAGCTGCACCGGACGCGCCCGGTGCAGACGCTCGAGCACGCGGCGGCGGACGTGGCGGCCCTGGCCAACGACCTGTACTCCTACCGCAAGGAGATCCAGTACGAAGGCGAGCTGCACAACGCGGTGCTGGTGGTGCGCAACTTCCTGGACTGCACGGAAGAGCGCGCGGCCGAGGTGGTGACCGACCTGATCCACGCCCGCTCGGCGGAGTTCGACCACACGGCGGCGACCGAGCTCCCGGCCCTGTACCGCGACGAGGCCACCGAGGCAACGCTGCTCGGGTTCGTCCGGGAGCTGCGCGACTGGATGGCCGGGACCGTGCACTGGCACGAGAACTCCGGCCGCTACACCGAGCCGGAACTGGGCTACCACCCGGCGCCGGTCCCGGTCCCGGTCCGCGACACGGTTTTCGGCGGCCCGACCGGCCTAGGCACGTCCTCGCTGCGCATCTCGGCCCTGCTGCCCACCGGTCACTGACCGATCCGACCCTCCAGGCACGCAAGCCGACCCGCCAGGTACGCAAGCCGACCGTCCGAGTACGCGAGCCGACCCGCCCGTCACACGCGGGCGTTGCCCTGGCCACTCCGCCGGGCGTTCGGGGCCGGCGGAGGTGATACTCGGGGCGTGAGCGGCTTCAGCCTTCGGTTCCTCGGCCATTCGACCGTCCGCCTGGAACTCGGCGGCCGGGTCGTGCTGACCGACCCCGTGCTCACCAAGCGCGTCGGCGGGCTCGTCCGGATCGTTCCGCCGCCGCCACGCGAGACCTACGCCGACGTCGACCTCGTCCTGCTCTCGCACCTGCACGGCGACCACTTGCACCTGCCGTCGCTGAAGCTGCTGGGCAGGCGCACCCGGATCGTCGTCCCGCGCGGCGCCGGGAAGTGGCTCGCCAAGAAGGGTTTCCCCCACGTCGAAGAGATCGCGCCCGGCGAGACGCTCACCGACGGCGGCCTCACCGTCACCGCCACCGAGGCCGTCCACTCCGGACACCGGTGGGGCCCGCGGCTGACCCACGGCCCGCAGAGCCCGGCCCTCGGCCACCTGCTGGAGAGCGACGGCCGCAAGGTCTACAACGCCGGCGACACCGACCTCTTCGACGGCATGCGGGACCTCGGCCCGGTCGACGTCGCCCTGCTGCCCGTCTGGGGCTGGGGGCCGAACCTCGGCCCCGGCCACCTCGACCCCGCCCGCGCCGCGCGGGCCGCCGCGCTGGTCCGGGCCCGGGCCGCCGTCCCGGTGCACTGGGGCACCCTCGCCCTCCCCGGCCTCCGGCGCACCACGCGGATGCGGCGGCTGCTCGCCGACCCGCCGCGCGTGTTCGCCGCCGAAGCCGACGGCGACACCGAAGTGCTCTTCACCGAACCCGGCGCCGCCGTCGCCCTGCCCGCGCCGCGGGACCGCGCGTGAACTGGACCGACCCCGCCGCCATCGGCTACCCGGCCGTGTTCGGTGGCGTGCTGCTCGGCTCGATCGTCCCCGTCGTGCCCACCGGTGCGGTGGTCGGCGCCGCGGCCGCCGTCGCCACCACCACCGGCCACCTGTCCCTGCCGCTGGTGATCGTGCTCGCCACCCTGGGCGCCTACGTCGGCGACGTCGTGACGTTCGGCATCCCGCGCCTGGGCAGCGAAGCCGCGTTCCGCTGGATCAGCCGCCGCCAGCCCGCCGAACGGCTCGAGAAGGCCCGCGAGCAGTTCGCCCGCCGCGGCTGGCAGCTCGTGGTGATCGGCAGGCTCGTCCCGGCCGGGCGCATCCCGGTGCTGCTCGCGGCGGCCGCGCTGAGCTACCCGTGGCGGCGCCTGCTGCCCGCCGCGCTCGGCGCGTGCGTGCTCTGGGCGTGCGCGTACGCCGTGCTCGGCATCGTCAGCGGCGGCATCTTCGACTCGCCCGTCATCGCGACGCTGCTGGCGACGGTGCTGGTCCTGCTGGTCACCGTGCTGCTGAATCTGGCCGCCCGGTGGCGGCGCAGGACCAAGGAGCGCGTGTGACGACGTCCGCCCCGAAGGGCCGGCTGCTGCGCGGCGGCCGGGCCGTCGCCCGCGCGGTCGGGGTGTGGATCGCGGTGACCGGCGCCCTGCGCCTGCTCGACGCGCTGCTGCCCGGCTTCCGGATGACGCACTGGTGGCAGCCGGCGGTCTGCGCGCTGCTGCTCGGCCTGCTCGCCGCCGTCGGCTGGCCGCTGGTCATGCGGATCGCCTACCCGCTGGCGTTCTTCACCTTCGGCCTCTTCGGGTTCCTGCTGCTCGGCGCCGGCACCCTCGCCGTCTTCCGGACCGTGCCCGGCGTCGAGGTCGCGGGGTTCCGGACGGCGGTGATCGTCACCCTCGCCATGGCCGCCGTCGGCGCGCTCATCTCCAGCCTGCTGGCCGTCGACGAAGACGAGATCTTCTTCCGCCGCGCCGCCCGCCGTCGACGGCGCCACCGCCGCCACACCCCCGCCGCCGAGGCCGCGGACCAGCCGCCCGGCGTGCTGTTCCTGCAGATCGACGGCCTCGGGTACGACACCGTCCGCCGCGCGGTCCGCGACGGCGACATGCCGACGTTCGCCGCCTGGCTCGCCGAGGACAGCCACGCGCTGACCCGGTGGCACACCGACTGGAGCTCGCAGACCGGCGCGAGCGTCTGCGGCATCCTGCACGGCTCCAACCACGACATCCTCGGGTTCCGCTGGTACGAAAAGGACCGCGACCACGTGATGGCGTGCGCGCACCCGGCCGACGCGGCCGAGATCGAGCGGCGGCACTCCGACGGGCGCGGCCTGCTGTCCGGCGACGGCGCGAGCCGCGGCAACCTGTTCTCCGGCGACGCCGCCCACGTCAGCCTCACCATGAGCTCGATCCCGGTGCTGGTGCCGAAGAAGCTGCTGCGCCGCCACCGCGACCGGCTCGGCGCGGGCTACTACGCCTACTTCGCGAACCCGGTCAACGCGCTGCGCACGTTCGCCGTCGCGCTCGCCGACGTCTTCCGCGAGATCAGCGCGTCCGTGCGCCAGCGCCGCGCCGGCGTCGTCCCGCGGATCCCGCGCGGCGGCTGGTACCCGCTGGCCCGGCCGGGCACGACGGTGATCGCGCGTGACGTCGTCGTGTCGGCCATCCTCGGCGACATGCTCGCCGGGCGGCCGGTGGTGTACGCGGACTTCCTCGGCTACGACGAGGTCGCGCACCACTCCGGCATCGAGCGGTTCGACACGCTGTCGGTGCTGCGCTCGATCGACCAGCAGATCGCCCGGCTGCACCGGGCGAGCCGGCTGGCTCCGCGCCGCTACCACCTGGTCGTCCTGTCGGACCACGGCCAGACCCAGGGCCAGGCGTTCTCGCAGCGGTTCGGCGAGACGATCGAGGCGTACGTCGGACGGCTGTGCGGTGGTTCGCCGCCGCCGTCGGCGGGGAAGCGGCGGCAGGCCGAGAGCTGGCAGATCAACGCCGCCCTGGCGGAGGCGACGACGAGCGGCGGCCTGATCGCGCGCCGGCTGCGCGCCCGCGTGGAGGACGCCGAGTGCGCCGGAGACTCGCCGCGCACGACGTCCGGCTCCCCCGGCGCGGTCACCCGCGTGGCGCCCGGCGTGGTCGTGGTCGTGTCCGGGCACCTGGCGATGGTCTCGTTCACCGAGCACGAAGGCCGCGTCGAGCTGGAGACGATCGAGCGGGAGTTCCCCGACCTGCTGCCGTCCCTGGTGGACCACCCGGGTGTCGGGTTCCTGCTGGTCTCGAGCCGCGAGTTCGGCCCGGTGGTGCTGGGCCGCGACGGCCTGCACCGGCTGGCGTCGGGCGTCGTCATCGGCGAAGACCCGCTGCTGCCGTACGGCCCGCACGCGGCGGACCTGATCCGGCGGGTCGACACGTTCCCGCACTGCGCGGACGTGATGATCAACAGCCGCTACGACCCGGACTCCGACCAGGCATCGCCGTTCGAGACGCACGTGGGCTCGCACGGCGGGCTGGGCGGGCCGCAGCAACGCGGGTTCGTGGTGCACCCGCGCGAGCTGGCGTTCCCGGGCGAGGTCGTGGGCGCCGAAGCCCTGCACCGGGTGTTCCGCGGCTGGCTGGCAGAGTTGGGCCACCCGGCGCCGTCGCCGGAAATCTCGGAGGTGGTTTCGTGAAGCTGACAGTGTACGGCGCGAGCTGGTGCCCGGACGTCAAGCGCAGCCGCGCGCTGCTCGACCGCGAAGGCGTCGAATACTCCTATGTGGACGTCGAAGCGGACGCGGCCGCGGAGCAGCGGGTCCGCGAGCTGCAGGACGGCGCGCGCCGGATCCCGACCATCGTGTGGGAGGACGGTTCGTTCCTGGTCGAGCCGTCGGACGCCGAGCTGAGCGCGCGCCTGTGAAGCTGCTGCGGGAACTGCCGCTGGGCACGCGGGTCGTGGTGCGCTACCGCGTCGAGGGCGGCTTCACCGACGCACTCGGCGACCTGGTCGCCCGAGACGAATCGACGTGCACGGTGGACACCAGGCGCGGCCCGGTCGTGGTGGCGTTGGCCGCCGTGACCCTCGCCAAGCCCGTCCCGCCGCCGCCGGTGCGGAAATCGGGTGGCGGCCCACCGCCGGCTGAGTGACCATCGGAGCATGTTCGACGAACTGGTGGCCGAGGCCGACGCGGTGTCCGTCGACGGCTGGGACTTCTCCTGGCTCGACGGCCGGGCCACCGAAGCCCGCCCGTCCTGGGGCTACCAGCGGCTGCTGGGCGAACGCCTCGGCCTGGTGCGGGCCGCCCTCGACCTCGAGACGGGCGGCGGCGAGGTCCTGGACGGCTGCCCGGCCCTGCCGCCGCTGACGGTCGCGACCGAGTCCTGGCCCCCGAACGTCCCCCGCGCGGCGGCCCGGCTGCGGCCGCGCGGAGCCACCGTCGTGGCCACCGCGGGCTTCCCCTTCGCGGACAACGCGTTCGACCTCGTCAGCAGCCGCCACCCGGTGACGACCGACTGGCGCGAGATCGCCCGCGTCCTGCGCCCGGGCGGGAGCTACTTCTCCCAGCAGGTCGGCCCGGCGAGCGTGTTCGAGCTGGTCGAGTTCTTCCTCGGTCCGCAACCTGAAGAGGGCCGCAACAGCCGCCACCCGGACCGGGCGGTGGCGGCGGCCACGCAGGCCGGCCTGGAGGTGACGGACCTGCGCTCGGAGTCGCTGCGCACCGAGTTCTTCGACATCGGCGCGGTGGTCTACTTCCTGCGCAAGGTGATCTGGATGGTCCCGGGCTTCACGGTCGAGCGGTACCGCGGCAAGCTGCGTGAGCTGCACGAGCTGATCGAGCGCGACGGCCCGTTCGTCGCCCACACGACGAGGTTCCTCATCGAGGCCCGGAAGCCTTGACGATCGCCGCTTCGACGCCGTCCAACAGCAGCTCCAGGCCCGCCTCGAACGACAGCCGCGCTTCGCGCTCCAAATACGGCTCCTCGGACGGTTCGTAGGCCCCTTCGGCGCCCAGCCGGGCCACCGTCGGGAACCGGGCCGGGAGGTCCGGGACCAGTTCCTCCAGCAGGGCCGAACGCGCGTACCACCAGTCCTCTTCGGACAGTCCCGTCTCCCGCGCCGCCTGGCGGGACTCCGCGGCCGCCTGGACCGAGCCGCGGACGACGTTGAACAGCGCCGCCACCACCCAGCGCACCCGCGGCAGCGGGAGCCCGGTCGGCGCCAGGACCGACAGCAGCGTCTCCTGGACGTGGAACTCCCCCGGCCCGAGCACCGGCCGCGCCGGCGAGACCTGCAGCAGCCACGGGTGGCGCAGGTGCAGGTCCCACAACGCGTCGGCCAGCGACAGCGCCGCCGAGCGCCAGCCCGCGGCGTCCGGGTACGACGACGGCAACTCGCCCAGCGTCCGGTCGTACATGAGGTCGACGAGCTCGGTCTTGCCCGGCACGTACGTGTACAGCGCCATCGCGGTGCGGCCGAGGCGTTCGCCCACCGCGCGCATGGACAGCGCCGCCATGCCTTCGGCGTCGGCGATTTCGATCGCCGCCGCCACGATCGCCTCGACCGACAGCCCCGGTTTGGGGCCCGGTCCCGTGCGCGGGGCCACCACCCGCGGCCCCCACAGCAGCTCCATGGACCGCCGGGCGTCGCCCTGACCCGCGAAGACGACCACCTTGCCGACTCCTTACACCCTAAAGTAATGTAGCCTGAAGAATCACTTTACAGCCTAAAGTATCAAAGAAGGACGGTATGACCTCACCCAGGCGGGCCGCCGACACCCACGACGTGATCCAGGTCCGGGGCGCCCGGGAGAACAACCTGACCGGCGTCGACCTGGACATCCCGAAGCGACGGCTGACGGTGTTCACCGGCGTCTCGGGCTCCGGCAAGTCGTCGCTGGTCTTCGGCACCATCGCGGCCGAGTCGCAGCGGATGATCAACGAGACCTACAGCGCCTTCCTCCAGTCGTTCATGCCGAGCCTCTCGCGCCCGGACGTCGACCTGCTGGAGAACCTGAGCGCCGCCATCGTCGTCGACCAGGAACGGATGGGCGCGAACTCGCGGTCGACGGTCGGCACCGCGACCGACGCCTACGCGATGCTGCGGATCGCCTTCTCCCGGCTCGGCGATCCGTACGTCGGCACGTCCGGGGCGTTCAGCTTCAACCTGCCCGAAGGCATGTGCCCGGCCTGCGAGGGCCTCGGCCGGGTCTCGGACCTCGACGTGACCGCGCTCCTCGACTTCGACCGCTCCCTCAACGAGGGCGCGATCCAGGTGCCGGGGTTCACGCCGGACACCTGGTACGTGCAGACCTACCTCTCCTCCGGCTTCTACGACCCGGACACGAAGATCCGGGACTTCACGCCGGAGCAGCTCGACGCCCTGCTGCACCGCGACTCCTGCAAGGTGAAGGTCGGCAAGACCAACGTCACCTACGAAGGTCTCGCGGTGAAGGTCCGGCGGCTCTACCTGCACAAGGACGTCGAGTCGCTGCAGCCCAAGCTGCGCGCCTTCATCGAGAAGGCCGCCACCTTCGCCACCTGCGGCGAGTGCGGGGGCGCGCGGCTGAACCAGGCCGCGCTGTCGGCGAAGATCGACGGCCGGAACATCGCCGACTGCGCCGCCATGCAGATCAGCGACCTCGCCGAGTTCGTGCGCACCCTCGACGCGCCGTCGATCCGGCCGCTGCTGGGCAACCTGCGTGACACGCTCGACTCGCTGGTCGAAATCGGCCTCGGCTACCTCTCGCTCGACCGCGAATCCGCGACGCTGTCGGGCGGCGAGGCCCAGCGCGTGAAGATGGTGCGGCACCTGGGTTCCAGCCTCACCGACGTCACCTACGTCTTCGACGAGCCGACCGTCGGGCTGCACCCGCACGACATCGAGCGGATGAACAACCTCCTGTTGTGCCTGCGGGACAAGGGGAACACGATCCTGGTCGTCGAGCACAAGCCGGAGACCATCCGGATCGCCGACCACGTCGTCGACCTCGGTCCCGGCGCGGGCGCCGACGGCGGGCGGCTCTGCTACACCGGCAGCGTCGACGGCCTGCGCGCGTCCGGCACGCTCACCGGGCGCCACCTCGACCACCGGGTCACGCTGCGGGACGAGGTCCGCACGCCGACCGGGCACGTGTCCATCACCGGCGCGAAACTGCACAACCTGCGGGACGTCAGCGTCGACGTGCCGCTCGGCGTCCTGACCGTCGTCACCGGCGTGGCCGGCTCCGGGAAGTCGTCGCTGGTCCACGGCTCCTTGGCCCACCGCGACGACGTCGTCGTGGTCGACCAGTCGGCGATCCGCGGGTCCCGCCGGTCCAACCCGGCGACCTACACCGGCCTGCTCGACCCGATCCGCGCGGCGTTCGCCAAGGCCAACGGGGTCAAGGCCAGCCTGTTCAGCGCCAACTCCGAGGGCGCCTGCCCGAAGTGCAAGGGCCTCGGCGTGCTCTACACCGACCTGGCGATGATGGCCGGGGTCGCGTCCGTGTGCGAAGAGTGCGAGGGACGGCGGTTCACCCCGAAGGTGCTGACCTACGAGCTGCGCGGCAAGAACATCGGCGAGGTGCTGGCGATGTCCGTCGCCGAGGCACGCGAGTTCTTCGCCGGCGGCAACGCGCGGACGGTCCTCGACCGCCTCGCCGACGTCGGCCTCGGCTACCTCACGCTCGGGCAGCCGCTGACCACGCTCTCCGGCGGCGAGCGGCAGCGGCTGAAGCTGGCGATCCGGATGGCGGAACGCGGGTCGACGTACATCCTCGACGAGCCGACGACCGGTTTGCACCTGGCCGACGTCGACCAGCTGCTGGCGCTGCTCGACCGGATCGTCGACGCGGGCAACACGGTGATCGTCATCGAGCACCACCAGGCCGTGATGGCCCACGCCGACTGGCTGATCGACCTCGGTCCGGGCGCCGGTCACGACGGCGGCCGGGTCGTCTTCGAAGGCACGCCGGCTTCGCTGGTGGCCGACGCCACCACGTTGACCGCCCGCCACCTGCGCGAATACCTGGGGAAGCCGTGAACCCGACCGGTCTGCTCGAAGTGACGGCGGTCCGGCGGGTGACCCCGCGCGTGGTGCGCGTGACGTTCACCGGCGACGGGCTGGCCGACCTGCAGCCGTGGCCGGACCAGCAGCTCAAGCTCCTGTTCCCGCCACCGGGCCACCCGGTCCGGCTGCCGTCGGCCGACGACGACGTCATGCGCTGGTACCAGGCGTACCTGGCGATCCCGGCCGAGGAACGCCCGGTCATGCGCAGCTACACCGTGCGCGGCCGGACGCGGGAGACCATCAACGTCGACTTCGTGCTGCACCCGGGTCCGGCGGGACCGGCCACGGCGTGGGCGTTCCAGGCTGCCCCGGGGGACGTCCTCGGCCGGTACGGCCCGGACCCGGCCTACCGCCGTCCACTGTCCACAGCAGACACGCTGCTGTGCGCGGGCGACGAGACGGCCATCCCCGCGATCGCCTCTCTTCTGTCCGAAGTGGACAATGCCGTGGTCTTCGTCGAGGTCGCGGACACGGCCGAGGAGCAGCCGCTGCCCGGGGTGCGGTGGGTGCACCGCGACGGCGCCGAACACGGGAGCCGTCTGCTGGCGGCCGTGCGCGGCGTGACGCTGCCGGCGGGCTCGGCGGCGTGGCTGGCCGGGGAGGCGTCGACGGTCCGCGCGCTGCGGCGGCACCTCGTGGAGCGCGGGCTGGCCAAGAGCGACATCGAATTCACCGGCTACTGGCGGCGCAGGCTGACCCAGGACGACGCCCCGACCCCGGAAGACCTGGCCGACGCGGCGGAGAAGCTGGGAGACTCGGCCGGGTGGAGGGGCAACTGAGGGCATCGGGCATCGACCCGGCTTCGGTGGTGGCGGCCGAGGACCTGGGCGGCGGGACGTACAACCGGGCGGTCCGGCTGCGCCTGGCGGACGGACGGCGGCTGGTGCTCAAGATCGCGCCGTCCGTGCCCGGCCTGACCTACGAGCACGACCTGCTGGCGACGGAGGCGGCCTACTACCGCCTGGCGTCCGGGCCGCTGCCGTCGGTGGTGGGCGCGGGCCCGGGGTTCCTGCTGATGACGGAGGTGCCGGGGACGCCGTGGTCGCAGGTGCCCGGCACCGGCCCGCACCTGCGCCGCGAACTGGGCGCGATCGTGGCGGCGCTGCACGAGACGACCGGCGCCGGGTTCGGCTACCTCCAGGACCCGCTGCACCCGACGTGGTTTTCGGCGTTCACGGCGATGGTGGACGCGATCCTGGCCGACGCCGTCCGGTACGGCGTGCGCCTGCCGCGCCCGGCCGCGGAGATCGCCCACCTCGTGCGGCGCCACGAGCCGCTGCTGGAGCTGGTCACCACGCCGGTCCTGGTCCACTTCGACCTGTGGCGGGGCAACATCCTGGTGGACGGCGACCGCGTCTCGGGCATCGTGGACGCCGAGCGGGCGTTCTGGGGCGACCCGGTGGCGGAGTTCGTCTCGCTGACGCTGTTCCACGACCTGGACGCGCCCCTGCTCGAGGGGTACGGCCGGGCCCGCTTCGACGCGCCCGCCCGCCGCCGGCTCACGTTGTACCGGGTGTACCTGGGCCTGATCATGCTGGTGGAAATGGTGCCGCGCCACGACACGGACGCCGACCGGGCGCGGTTCGTCTCGGAGTGGCTGGCGGAGAACCTCGACGCGGCCCAGCGGGCGGTGTGATCACCAGGTGACCGGCAGGCTGTGCACGCCGTACACCAGCATGTCGTCCTTGAACGCCAATTCCTCCATCGGCACCGCAAGCCGCAGTCCCGGAATCCGGCGGTACAGCGTTCCGTAGACGACCTGGAGCTCGACCCGCGCCAGCGTCTGGCCGAGGCACTGGTGCACGCCGTAGCCGAACGCCACGTGGTGGCGGGCCTCGCGCGTCACGTCGAGGCGGTCGGGGTCCTCGAACACCGATTCGTCGCGGTTGGCCGCGTCGCCGGCCGCGATGATGCCTTCGCCCGCGCGGATGGTCTCGCCGCCCAGCTCGATGTCCGCGGTCGCCACCCGGCGGCGGCCCGTGTGCGTGATGTTCAGGTAGCGCAACAGCTCTTCGACCGCGCGGCGCAGCAGGTCCGCGTCGCCCGAGCGCACCAGCTCCAGCTGGTCCGGGTGCGCCAGCAGCGCGACCGTGCCGAGGGCGATCATGTTCGCCGTCGTCTCGTGGCCGGCCACCAGGAGCAGCTGGCCCGTCGACGCGACCTCTTCGGCGGTCATCTTCCCGGTCGCGTACTGCGTGCGCGCCAGCTTGCTCAGCACGTCCGCACCCGGCGCGGACACCTTGCGCTCGACCAGAGCGCCGAGGTACGCCAGCAGCTCCTCGGTGGCCTGCACCGCCTCCGCCGGGGTCGCCGTCCTCGACACCATGATCTTCGTGATGTCCTGGAACAGCTCGCGGTCTTCGTACGGCACGCCGAGCAGTTCGCAGATCACCAGCGACGGCACCGGCAACGCGAACGCCGTCACCAGGTCGACCGGCTTCGGACCGGCCAGCAAGCCGTCGACCAGGTCGTCGACGATCCGCTGGACCGCCGGGCGCAGCGCCTCCATCTTCTTCACCAGGAAGTCGCCGGTCAGCAGCTTGCGCCGGCCGGCGTGCTCGGCGCCGTCCATGGTGATGAACGACTTGGCCCGGTGGCGGCGGGCCGCCGAAGCCGCGCTCTGGTGCGGGTAGCCCGGGTGGTCGGAGTCGGCGCTGACGCGCGGGTCCCGCAGCAGCGCGCGGACGTCGGCGTAGCGGGTCACCAGCCACGGCGTGCTGTCGTTCCACAAGCGCACCCGGGACACTCCGGGCAGCTCGCGCAGTTCGGCGGGCGGGTCGAACGGACACCGCCGGGTCATCGGAAACGCGGGCACGCCGTCCACCGGAACCTCCCGGAGCTGCCGGAAATTTACATAGCAATGCTAAGCATTCCGAGGGCCGCGCACCACCGTCCGATCAGGCGAACACGAGCGACACGAGTTCGTCGACGAACGGCTCCACCAGCTCGGCCCCGGTCCGGTTCAGTGCGCTGTGGAACAGCGCGACCCGCCCGTGCGCGCCGACGAACACGACCGCCGCCGCGCGGCCCGGCGTCACCCGCAGCTCGTGGCCCGCCTCGACGCACCGCTCGAACCCGGCCGTCAGCCGGTCGATCACGTCGAGGAGCGGGCCTTCCGGGCGGGCGCCGGGCTCCACATTGGACGCGCCGTTCGCGAGCATCAGCCGGTAATGCCCCGGATTCTGCATCGCGAACGCGCAGTACGCGTGAATCTGCGCGCGGATCCGGCCGACGGGGTCGGATTCGCCGATTGCCGCCTCCGCCGCGCGCATGGAATCGGCCAGCCGGGCGTATTCGTGGTCGAGCAAACCGCGGACCAATTCCGCACGATCGGAGAAATGCTGGTAGATGCTCGCCGGGGCGATGCCGACGGCGCGGGCGACGCCGCGGATCGTCAGGCCGTCCTCGCCGCCGAGCTCGGCGAGCAACCGCCCGGCCGCGGCCAGGATCTCACCGCGCAACCGTTCGCCTTCACCCCAGCGGTTCCTCGTTCGGCCCATTCCCGCTTTGACGCGTTCCGCCACCCGTCCATTCATACGCCCGCGGGTGCGACCGCGGTATTCCGGGGTCGAGAAAACGCCTTCAGGAAACCAGCGCCGGGTACAACCCGGTCACGTCACCGGAGAGCCCGGCCCGCACGTTCCGGCTGACGTCGTCGGCGAGCACCTCGAACCGTCCCTGCTCGACACCGTCCAAAGCGAGCCCCGCCACGATCGCCGGGTCGATCTTCGGGCCGTCGACGTCCTTGGCCATGTCGGTGTCCATGTACCCCACGTGCAGCGCCGTCACCTGCGTCTTCTGCGGCGCCAGCTCCAGGCGCAGCGCGTTGGTCAGCGACCAGGCCGCCGACTTCGCCGCGGAGTACGCCGCCACCTGCGGGGCGGTGAACCAGGAGAGCACCGACAGGACGTTGAGCACCGCGCCGCCGCCGTTGCGCTCGAGGACCGGCGCGAACTCGCGCGTGACGGCCAGCGTGCCGAAGTAGTGCGTGTCCATTTCCAGCCGGATGTCCTCGAGGGACCCGCCGAGCAGGGACGCGCCGGTGGACGAACCGGCGTTGTTCACCAGCAGCGTGACGTCGCCGGCGGTCCGGGCGGCCGCGCGGATCGACTCCGGGTCGGTGACGTCCAGCCGCAGCGGGACGACGCCCGGCAGGTCGATCGACTCCGGGTTCCGCGCGGCGGCGTACACCTTGGCCGCCCCGCGCTCCAGCAGGGCCGCGGCGAACCGCCGCCCGAGACCCCGGTTCGCTCCGGTGACCAGCGCCACCGCACCCGTGATGTCCATGACGAACTCCTCTCACACCTGGCTTGCTCGTTGCAAGTTAGCTACGGACGACAGTACGGCGTAAACTTGCTTGGAGCAAGTCAGGTGGAAGGGGTCACAGATGAGCCGACGCATCACGTGGGCGGACGCCGCTTGCCCGATCGCCCGCGCCGCCGACGTCCTCGGCGAGCCGTGGACGCTGCTGATCCTGCGCAACGCCACCGCGGGCACCACCCGGTTCGAGGACTTCCGCGCCCAGCTCGGCATCGCCGACAACGTGCTGACGACCCGGCTGGCCAAGCTCGTCGACCGCGGCCTGCTGACCAAGCTCCCCTACCGCGACGGCGGCCGGACCCGCCACGAGTACCGCCTGACGCAGGCCGGCTCGGACGCGCTGCCGGTGCTGCACGCCCTCGGCACGTGGGGGCACAACCACACCGCATCGGACGCCGAGCCGACAACACTGATCCACACCCGCTGCGACCAGGCGACCGCGCCGGGCGCGAAGTGCGACGCGTGCGGAAAGCCGCTGGCCAGGGGCGACCTCGCGTGGCGCGGTTCGTGGCTCAGCGACGGAGAAGTCCCGCTGGCCGAGCCAGTCGCCTGACCGACCCACACCTCCGAAGCCACGATCCCGGCCAAGCAAGACCAGGCATCACCCGTGATCAGACGGGCATCACCCGTGTTCGGAGAGGCATCACCCGTGATCGGACGGGCATCAGCCGTGATGCCCCTCGAATCACACGTGATGCCTCTCGGATCACGAGTGAGGCCCTCCCAGTCACGTGTGATGCCCTCCCCGACACGGGTGATATCCGGGCGCGGTTAAGTTCTGGGGATGCTCACCACGCTGGCCGTCGCGAACTACCGCTCGCTGCGCGACCTGGTGCTGCCGCTGGCCGGTCTGACCGTCGTCACCGGGCCCAACGGCAGCGGCAAGTCGAGCCTGTACCGGGCCCTGCGGCTGCTGGCGGACGCGTCCCGCAACGGCGCCGTGGCCGCGCTGGCGCGGGAGGGCGGGCTGCCGTCGACGCTGTGGGCCGGCCCGGAGAACGGCGTGCGGCGGGGCACCACGCGGGTCGAGGGCAAGGTGCACACGAAGGCCGTCGGGCTGCGGCTCGGCTTCGCGGGCGACGAGTTCGGCTACGCGCTCGACCTCGGCCTGCCGGTGCCGGGCAGGAAGACGGCGTTCAACCTCGACCCGGAGTTCAAGCGGGAAGCCGTGTGGTCGGGACCGGCGCTGCGGCCCTCGGCCCTGCTGGCGGACCGCGCCGGCCCGTCGGTCCGCACGCGCGTCGCCTCGGGTGCCTGGGGTGACGAGCGGTTCGAGATCCGGCTGACCGACAGCATGCTGAGCGAGTTCGCGGACCCGCGCGCGTGCCCGGAGCTGGTGGTGCTGCGCGAGCGCATCCGGTCGTGGCGGTTCTACGACCAGTTCCGCACCGACGCCGACGCCCCGGCCCGCCAAGCCCGCATCGGAACCCGCACGCCCGTGCTGTCCCACGACGGTGCCGACCTGGCGGCGGCCCTGCAGACGATCATCGAAATCGGCCGCGCGGCGGAGCTCGCGGAGGTGGTCGACGCGGCTTTCCCGGGTTCGACCGTCGAAGCGACGTCCCAGGAAGGCCTGCTGTCGGTTTCGTTCCACCAGCACGGCTTGCTGCGCCCGTTGTCGGCGGCGGAGCTTTCGGACGGGACGCTGCGCTTCCTGCTGTGGGTGGCGGCCCTGCTGACCCCGCGCCCGCCGGAACTGCTGGTGCTGAACGAACCGGAGACGAGCCTCCACCCCGATCTGCTCCCGGCCCTGGCCACGCTGATCGCGACGGCGGCGAAGGAGACCCAGCTGGTGGTGGTGTCCCACGCCCGGCCCCTGATCCGCGCGCTCGAGGAGGTGGCCGACGTGGCCACGGTGGAGCTGGAGAAGGAGTACGGCGAGACGAAAGTGGCCGGCCAGCGCCTGCTGGACCGGCCGTCCTGGCACTGGCCCGCCCGCTGACCGGGCCTCAGCGGCCGCCGGTGCTTTCGCGGACCTCCAGCGCGAACGGGGTCTGGATGTCCTGCGGCGGTGCCGTCGTGTCCCCGGTGATCCGCCGGTGCACGAGGTCCACCGCCGCCTCCGCCAGCGCCGTCTTGTCCGGGGCGATCGTCGTCAGCGAAGGCAGGGAGAATGCGCTCTCTTCGTTGTTGTCGAACCCCACGATCGCCACGTCCTGGGGCACCCGCAGCCCGAGTTCGGCCACCGCGCGCAGAGCGCCGATGGCCAGCAGGTCGTTGAAGCAGAACACCGCGTCCGGCGGCGAAGGCAGGGCCAGCAGCGACTTCATCGCCGCCGAGCCCACCGAGCGGTGCCACTTCTCCGCCGGGGCCACCAAAGCGTCCGAATAGGACAAACCGGCCTCGGTCAGCGCCGAGCGGTACCCCGCGAGCCGCTGTGACGACGTCCCGCGCGCCGGGTTCCGCCCGATCGCCGCGATCCGCTTCCGCCCCAGCGAGGCCAGGTGCGACACCGCCGTGCGCGCCGCCAGGACGTTGTCGATCGCCACGTGGTCGATCGGGACGTCCACCGCGTGCTCGCCCAGCATGACCAGCGGGATCCCGCCGGGATCCGTGGGGAAGTCCGCCGCCTCCAGGGCTTCCGGGTGCACCAGGGCCCCGTCGACCAGGTGCGGCCCCAGTGACGACAGCGTCTCGCGCTCCCGCGGCCGCGTCCCCTGCGTCTGTTCGATCAGGACGCTCCAGCCGCGCTTCTGCGCCGCCGTGATGACCAGGCCGGCCAGCTCGCCGAAGTACGGGATGGACAGCTCCGGCACCATCAGCGCCAGGAACCCGGTGCGGCCGCGGCGCAGGTTGCGGGCCCCGACGTTCGGCCGGTAACCGGTCGCCGCCAGGGCCTCTTCGACGCGCCGGCGGTTCTCCGGCTTGACGAAGGCGTAGCCGTTCACGACGTTCGACACCGTCTTCACCGACACTCCGGCGAGCGTGGCGACGTCCTTGAGCGTCACGGTCACGGGCGGCTCCTTCGGGATAGTGAGACCGAAGCATAGCGATGATTTGCCGGTTTACAACGTTGTTCCAACGATGTAAAAAGTATCCCAAGGCTCCCGCGGTGACCCCGATCACCCCGGTGAGCGGGCCCCACCGTCGCTGCCCGAGGAGTCACCGTGCCGCTGTCCACCCGTCCCCTCCTGGTCCTGGCCACCGCGGCCGCCGCCGCGCTGACCCTCAGCTCCTGCACCAGCCGGGAAGAGACCCCGGCCGCCCCCTCCAGCGGCGGCGGTCCCGCCGCCAGCGCCCAGTCGGCGGCGCCGTCCGCCGACGGCTGCACCCTTGACAAGACCGGTTACCCCAAGGTCGACCTCAAGACCGCGGTGGTGGGTTTCTCACAGTCCGAAAAGGAGGCCAACCCCTTCCGGATCGCCGAGACGCAGTCCATTCGCGACGAAGCCGCCAAGCTCGGCATCGCGAAGGACAAGCTGCTCGTCACCAACGCCCAGAGCGACCTGAACCGGCAGATCAGCGACATCAAGTCGATGCTCGACCGCGGCGCCCAGCTGCTGGTCGTCGCGCCGCTGAACTCCGACGGCCTCCAGCCCGCGCTGGACGCGGCGAAGGCCAAGAAGGTCCCGGTCGTCACCATCGACCGCAAGGTGACGTCCCAGCCGTGCACCGACTACCTGACCTTCATCGGCTCCAACTTCGTCGAACAGGGCAAGCGCGCCGCGCAGGCGATGGTGAAGGCGACCGGCGGCACCGGCAAGGTCGTCATCCTGCTCGGCTCGTCCGGCAACAACGTGACCACCGACCGCACCCAGGGCTTCAAGGACGAGCTCGCGAAGACGCCCGGGCTGTCCGTGGTCGCCGAGCAGACCGGCGAGTTCGACCGCTCCAAGGGCCAGTCCGTGATGGAGCAGCTCATCCAGAGCCACCCCGACGTCACCGCCGTCTACGCCGAGAACGACGAGATGGGTGTCGGCGCGGTCAACGCGCTGAAGACGGCGGGCAAGACGCCGGGCAAGGACGTCAAGGTCGTCTCCATCGACGGCACGCGCAACGCCGTGCAGCTCATCGCGGACGGCAGCTACAACGCCGTGATCGAGTCCAACCCGCGCTTCGGCCCGCTGGCCTTCCAGACGCTGCAGAAGTTCGAGAGCGGCGAGGCCATCCCGGCGAGCATCGTGATCAGCGACGACCAGTACGACGAAACCAACGCCGCGCAGAAGGTCGGGAACGCGTACTGATGACGGCAGCGACCGAAGAGGACGTCGCCATGACGACCGCACCGGTGCTCGAGGTGTCCGGGGTGACCAAGCGGTTCCCCGGCACCCTCGCGCTCGACGACGTCAGCTTCGCGCTGGCGCCCGGCGAGGTGCACGCCCTGGTCGGCGAGAACGGCGCCGGCAAGTCCACGCTGATCAAGGTGCTCACCGGCGTCTACCAGCCCGACGAGGGCGAGGTGCGCCACCTCGGCGAGCCGGTGACGTTCAAGCGGCCGATCGACGCGCAGCGGGCCGGGATCTCCACGATCTACCAGGAGGTCAACCTCGTCCCGCTGATGAGCATCGCCGGCAACGTCTTCCTCGGCCGCGAGCCGCGCACCAAGGCCGGGCTCGTGGACTGGTCGAAGATGTACGCCGACGCCCGCGAGCTGCTCAAGGGCTACGGCATCGACGACGACGTCAAGCGCCCGCTGCACACCCTCGGTGTCGGCGCGCAGCAGATGGTCGCGCTCGCCCGCGCGGTCTCGACCGACGCCAAGGTCGTCATCATGGACGAACCGACGTCGTCGCTCGAGCCGCGTGAGGTCGAGACGCTGTTCGAGGTGCTGCACCGGCTGCACGCGCAGGGCATCGCGATCGTCTACGTCAGCCACCGGATGGACGAGCTGTACCGGGTGTGCGACAGCGTCACCGTCCTGCGCGACGGCCGGGTCGTCCACAGTGGACCGCTGAAGCCGCTGCCGCGGATCGAGCTCGTCTCGAAGATGCTCGGCCGGGAGATCAAGCAGATCCGCGAGGAAGGCGTCACGGCGTTCGGCGAGGAGCACGAGGTCGAGCGGGAGCCGCTGCTGAAGGCCGAAGGGCTGTCCGGCCTGCGGAAGCTGCACGACGTCTCGGTGAGCATCCGGCCCGGCGAGGTCGTCGGCCTGGCCGGCCTGCTCGGCTCGGGCCGCAGCGAGACCGCACGGGCCATCGTCGGCGCGTTCCCCCTCGACGGGGGAAGTGTCCTCCTGGCCGGGAAACCGCTCAAGCGCGGCAAGATCAAGGCGGCCATGCGGGCCGGGATCGCGCTGCTGGCCGAGGACCGCAAGACCGACGGGATCATCCCGAACTTGTCCGTCCGGGAGAACATCGTGCTGGCCGCGCTGCCGACGCTGTCGCCGTTCGGCCTGGTCAGCAAGGCCAAGCAGGACCGGATCGTCAAGATCTTCATGGAGCGCCTGCGGATCAAGGCGGCCAGTCCCGAGCAGAAGGTGTCGGAGCTGTCGGGCGGCAACCAGCAAAAAGTACTGCTGGCCCGGTGGCTGGCCACCGGCCCGAAGATCCTGCTGCTCGACGAGCCGACCCGCGGCATCGACGTCGGCGCGAAGGCCGAGGTCCAGGCGCTGATCGACGAACTCGCGCAGGAAGGGCTCGGCGTGCTGCTCATCTCGTCCGAACTGGAGGAACTGATCGACGGCTCCGACCGCGTGGTCGTCCTGCGCGACGGCTCGGTCGCCGGCGAGCTGACCGGCGACCGCATCACCGAGGAGAACGTCCTGACCGCCATCGCAGCCGAGGGTGACAACGATGTCTAGCGCCACCCTGACCCGGAGTCCCGACCGGGCGAAAGTCACCGCGTGGCTGCAGAACTACGGCGTCTACCTGGCCGTCGTCGTGCTGCTGCTGTTCAACGTGGTGTTCACCGAGAACTTCCTGTCCGCGGCCAACTTCCGCACCCAGCTGGTGCAGGCCGCCCCGGTCTGCATCGTCGCGCTCGGCATGGCGCTGGTGATCGGCACCGAGGGCATCGACCTGTCGGTCGGCTCGGTGATGTCGATCGCCGCCGCGCTCATCCCGCTCTACCTCGGCGCGGGCTCGGCGACGGCGATCGTCGTCGCCGTCATCGCCGGGATCGTGTCCGGCCTGTTCAGCGGCTACCTGGTGGCTTACCTGGGCATCCAGCCGATCATCGCGACCCTGGCGCTGCTCGTCGGCGGCCGGGGACTCGCGCTCGTCATCGCCCACGGCCAGCTCATCCAGCTGCACAACCGGGACTTCCTGGAGCTGGGCACCGGTGACGTCCTCGGCGTCCCGGTCATGGTCGTGGTCGCGGGGGTTCTCGCGGTCCTGGCCGGGCTGGTCGTGCAGCGCACGACGTTCGGGCGGCACCTGGTCGCCGTCGGCGGCAACCGGGCCGCGAGCACCCTGGCCGGGCTGCCGGTGAAACGCGTGCTCGTCGGCGTCTACGTCATCTCCGGGGCGCTGGCCGCGGTGGCCGGCGTGCTGGCGACGTCGCGGCTGGGCGCCAGCGACCCCAACGACCTCGGGCTGCTCATGGAGCTGTCCGCGATCACCGCCGTGGTCGTCGGCGGCACGCCGCTGACCGGCGGCCGGGTCCGCGTGCTCGGCACCGTGTTCGGCGCGCTGCTCATGCAGCTGGTGCACGCCACCCTGATCAAGCACAACCTGCCGGACTCGACCGCGCAGATGGTCCAGGCGGCCATCATCGTCGTCGCCGTCTACGTCGCCCGCGAGCGGAGCAGCCAGTGACGACAACCCCGTCCGCAACCCCGATCACCGCCCGCAACGCGGCCTTCGCCGGGGTTCTGCAACGCCAGGGTGCGGCCGTCGTGCTCGTGCTCGGCATCGCCGCCGCGTGGTTCGCCTTCCCGCGCTTCGGGTCCGCGGACAACCTGCGCGACCTGGTCCTGCAGAGCTCGTTCCTCGCGGTGATCGCGCTCGGCATGACGTTCGTGATCATCTCCGGCGGCATCGACCTCTCGGTCGGCTCGAACTACGCGCTCGGCGGCGTCCTGGCCGCGTACGGCGCGCAGTACGGGCTGGTCGTGGCGATCCTGCTGCCGCTGGCGGTGTGTTCGCTGATCGGGTTCGTCAACGGCGTGCTCATCGCCCGTACCGGGATGGCGCCGTTCATCGTCACGCTGGCGTCGCTGTTGTTCGCCAGGGGGCTCCTGCTGGCGCTGACGTCCGAAGGCGCGACGACGTACAAAGTGGCCGCCGGCTCGGCGTTCCTCTGGCTGGGCCAGGGCACGGTCTTCGGCATCGGCGTCCCGGTCTACCTGACGCTGGTCCTGTTCGCCCTCGGCGGCCTGCTGCTGCGCCGCACCCGGTTCGGGCAGTCCGTGTTCGCCATCGGCGGCGCCGAACAGTCGGCGTTGCTGATGGGACTTCCGGTGGCGCGCACCAAGATCAGCCTCTACACGCTCAGCGGCGCCCTCGCCGGGTTCGCGGGCATCCTCACCGCCGCGTACCTGCAGTCCGGCGTCACGGTGATCGGCGTCGGCACCGAACTGGACGCGATCTCCGTCGTCGTCATCGGCGGCACGCTGCTCACCGGCGGCGCCGGGACCATCGTCGGCACGCTCGTCGGCGTGCTGCTGCGCACGCTGATCCAGAACGTCATCAACCAGATCGGCACCCTCGACTCCAACTACCAGACCGTGGTGAGCGGGGCCTTCCTGCTCGTCGTCGTGGTGATCCAGCGCCTGCTCGCGCGCTCCCGAACCCGCTGACCCCTGCTCCCCTACCAGGAGGTTCAACGATGCTCCACCCTGCCCGAAAATCCCGGAGATGGCTGACCGCGGCCGCCGCGTTCGCGGTCGCGGTGGCCGGCCTCGGCACCGCACCCGCCGCGAGTGCCGCCGACACCCCGCAGACGCCACAGTGGCAGCGGCTCACCCCGCCGCTGTCCACGCCGTGGACGAAGGACGTCTCCCCCACGAACGCCCTTCCCGACTACCCCCGGCCACAGCTGACCCGGGACAAGTGGCAGAACCTCAACGGTGTCTGGGAGTTCGCCAAGGCGACCCCGGGTGAGGCCGCGCCGGTGGGCAAGACCCTCGCCGAGCGCATCCTCGTGCCCTACCCGGTGGAGTCCGCGCTGTCCGGGATCATGCGCCACGAGACGAACATGTGGTACCGCCGCACGTTCGAGGTCCCGAAGAACTGGCAGGTCGGCAAGAACGGGCAGCGGCTGCTGCTGCACTTCCAGGCCGTCGACTACGAAACGACGGTGATCGTCAACGGCAAGACCGTCGGCCACCACACCGGCGGCTACGACGCCTGGTCGGTGGATGTCACCGACGCGCTGACCACGAAGGCCGGCCAGGAGGTCGTCGTCGGCGTCGCCGACCCGAACGACCAGGGCGGGCAGCCGATCGGCAAGCAGCGCTCCCCCGGTGACGGCATCTTCTACACGCCGTCCTCGGGCATCTGGCAGACCGTCTGGCTGGAGCCGGTGGCCTCCGCGCGCATCGACCGCCTGGACGTCACGCCGGACCTCGGTTCGGTGACGGTGAACGCGGTCGTCGGCGGGCCGGTGAAGCAGCGCGTCGAAGCCGTCGCCTACGACCACGGCCGCCCGGTCGGGCGCGTGAGCGGCGACGCGAACCAGCCGTTGAAGCTCAAGGTGGACCGGCCGCACCTGTGGTCGCCGGACGACCCGTTCCTCTACGAGCTGCGCGTGAAGCTCTCGGGCGGCGACGAAGTCGGCTCGTACTTCGGGCTGCGCACGATCGGCCTCGGCAAGACCGCCGACGGCAAGCAGCGGATGCTGCTCAACGGCAAGTTCGTCATGCAGGTCGGCCCGCTCGACCAGGGCTTCTGGCCGGACGGCATCTACACCGCGCCGACCGACACGGCCCTGAAGTTCGACCTGGAGCAGGAGAAGGCGCTCGGTTTCAACATGGTGCGCAAGCACATCAAGGTCGAGCCGGACCGCTGGTACTACTACGCCGACAAGCTCGGTCTGCTCGTGTGGCAGGACATGCCGGCGATGAAGGACGACGTCGAGCCGTCCGCGGCCGCGCGCGTCAACTACGAGTCCGAGATGAAGCGGATGATCGACCAGCACCGCAGCTTCCCGTCGATCGTCACGTGGGTGCCGTTCAACGAGGGCTGGGGTGACTACGAGGTCGGCCGGATCGCCGACGAGGTCAAGTCGTGGGATCCCTCGCGCCTGGTGAACGCCGAATCCGGCGTCAACTGCTGCCGGTCCGAACCGGACAGCGGCAAGGGTGACATCTACGACGACCACACCTACACCGGGCCCGGCACGCCCGCGCAGTCCGGGACGCGGGCGGCGGTCGACGGCGAGTACGGCGGCCTCGGCCTCAAGGTCGCCGGGCACGAGTTCGACGCCTCGGGCAGCTTCGCCTACGAGATGGAGCCCGACAGCGCGACGCTGACCCGGCGCTACGGCGAGCTCCAGCAGCGCCTGCTGCTGGTCGCCCAGCGGTGCGGGGTGTCCGCGGGCGTCTACACGCAGACCACCGACGTCGAGAAGGAGGTCAACGGCTTCTTCACCTACGACCGGCAGGTGAAGAAGATGGACTTCGCGGCCGTCCGCGCGGCGAACCTCGCGGTGATCAAGGGGGCCACCGGCGCTCCGGTGTCCGGGCCGTCGGTACCCGCCGGAACGCCCGGGATCGACGGCATCGCCGCGTACCCGTTCGACGAGAACGCGGGCACGGTGGCGAAGGACGTCGCCGGCAGCCACGACGCCACGCTGGTCGGCGGCGCGTCCTGGACCGCGGGCAAGAGCGGCTCGGCGCTGGCGGTGACCGGGTCGGGCCAGTACGCCGACACGGGCGCGGCCCTGGTGAACACCGAAGGCAGCTACAGCGCGGCGGCGTGGGTGAAGTTCAACGCCGTGGGTGACGGCTTCCAGACCGTGGTGAGCCAGGACGGCGACGACCACAGCGCGTTCTTCCTGCAGTACTCCGGCGCGGACCACCGGCTCGCGATGAGCTTCGTGGGCACGCGGGCCCTGGCGCCCGCGGCTCCGGAAGCGAACCGCTGGTACCACGTGGTCGGCGTCCGCGACGCGGCGGCGGGCACGCTGAAGCTGTACGTCGACGGCCAGCTGGCGGCTACGAAAAGCGTCTGCCTCGGCGAGGCGTCGACCGGTCACACGGTGATCGGCCGCGGCAAGTACGGCGGCGGCCCGGTCGACTACCTGAACGGCGCGGTCGACCAGGTCCACGTCTACGACCGGGCGCTGTCCGACGCGGACGTGAGCACGCTGTACTCCAGCGGTAAGTAAGCACCCTCGGTGCGTGTTCGGCCCGGGGGACCGCGTTCGCGGTCCCCCGGGTTCCGGTGGTTTCAGGGGGTGAACCCTTTGGGCTCCGGAAGGGCGAAAGCGGCCACCCGCGGTGGGTGGCCGTCACGGCTTCACCGCTGCCGCGCGACCAGCCCGGCCAGGAGGTTCGTGAGGCCGTCGGCCAGCTCGAACACCGGCGTCCCGGCCGGCTCGACGGCCGCCACGGCCGCCGTCGGGTGGGCCGCCGGCCACGAGCCCGACAGCAGGACGACCACCCCGTCGGCGAAGTGGCGGGCCTCGCCCGGCGGCAGCTCCGGCACCCGGGCCCGGACCAGCTCGCCGAGCCGGCCGGTGTTCGCCGCGGCCCGCCGTTTGAAGCCGCGGGCGTACTCGACCGGGATGTTGCGCTCCAGCACCGGCGCCATCGCACTCAGCAGCTCGCACAGCACCCGGCGGCCGGTGAGCGTCGCCGCGATCGTCCCGGCGATCCGCTCTTCACGCACGAAGCCGGGCTCCGCCGGACCCGGCTCGCCCAGCGCTTCGGCCAGGTCGTCGAGCCACGCCGTCCACAGCCCGTCGAGGACCTCGAGGAAGACCGCCTCGCGGCTGTCGAAGTACCGGAGCACGTTGGACTTCGCCAGCCCGACCCGGCAGCTGAGCTCCCGCAGGCTGATTTCCGCGACCGGGCGCTCGGCCAGCAGCTCCCCCGCGACGGCGAGGATGGCCCGGCGCCGCGCCTCGACCTGCTCGGGACGGCGGGCGCGCTGGAATCCGGCGCTCATGCGCCGAGGCTACCGGTCGGTCGACGCCTTGGCCCCGGTCTCGCGGCGCGACTTGACCCGGCGGTAGCTCCAGATGAGCAGCGCGAACAGGACCACCGACGACAGGATCAGGCTCGACCCGGTGCTCCAGCCGCTGAACGGCAGCGACTTCACCGTGCCCCAGACGATCCCCGCCGCCAGCAGCGCCAGCCCGGCCAGCACCGAGCCGGCGATCCGCAGCGGCGACGACACGCTCTCCTCCGCCGCCTTCATCGCGCGGTCGCGCACCGGGTCGACGTACTTCTCGAGCGCGGGGAACTCCGAAGCCAGCAGCAGCAGCCCGGCGAGCACGAGCAGCAGCCCGGGGCCGGGCAGCACCAGCAGCAGCACCCCGACCAGCAGCAGGACGGCTCCCGCCACCGTGATCAGGATCCGCTTCGCCTGTTTGCCGATACCCACCGGTCTCCCCTCGTCGTGTCCGATTCTTCCCGGTCGCGCCGCCGCGTGCCACTCGCGAGGGCCCGTGCCCTGGCCGCGGCCACGACCAAGCCGGCGAGCGCGACCACGCCGAGCGCGGCCACGAGCCCCGGCCAGACGTAGAGCACCTGGGCGTAGGTACCCCGCCGCCCGGCGAATACCCATCCGAGCAGGTGCGGCAGGAACACCAGCGGGACGAGCGGCAGCAACGGCGGCGCGAGCCGCCACCAGTGCCGCTTGCGCGCCCGGCGCACGCCCAGCACCGCCAGGCCCACCGCGACCAGGGCCAACGCCGCCAGCACCCGGTCGGCGACCACCCCGGCGGGCAGCGCGGGCTCCGGCGCGCCACCGGTCAGCAGGCTCGCGAGGTCCCCGGCCAGCAGCTCCGCTTCGTTGTCCAGCGCCATCCCGGTGTTCGCGACCACGGCGACGCCGTACCCGCCGGGCAGCAGCACCTGGGCCGCGGTGTGGGAAAACCAGTCGCCGGTGTGCGACACCCGGCCGTCCCGGACGCTCCAGCCGAGCGCGTACTCGCGCCCGGGTGCGGGCGTGTGCGCCAGCCGGACCGACGCGGGGGACAGCACGCCGCCGCCGTCCTGCTGCGCCCGCAGCCACTTCGCCAGGTCGCCGGCGGTGCTGAGGACGCCGTGGCTGCCGCCGGTGAACCAGTCCGGTTCGGACACCGGGAGCTCGATCCCGAAGGCCCGTACGTACCCCTCGGTCCCGGCCGGTGGCGTCTCGACGGCGGTGCTGCCGGTCATCCCGAGCGGGGCGAACAGCCTCGTCGTCAGGTACCCGGTGAACGGCTGCCCGGCCACGACCTCGACGATCCGGGCGGCCACTTCGTAGTTCGGGTTGTGGTAGTGGAACTGCGCGCCGGGCTCGCTCGCCAGCGGTGCGTCCCGCAGCCGGGTGACGGCCTCGGCGAGCGTGTGCGGCTGCGGCAGTGCCAGGTCGGGGAAGGCGGAGTCGGCCATCCCGGACGTCTGGTCCAGCAGCATCCGGACGGTGATCTGCCCGCCGCGGGGGTCGGCCAGGCGGAAGTCCGGGACGTAGCGCGTCACCGGCTCGTCGAGGCTCAGGCGTCCCGCTTCGGCCAGTTGCAGCACGGCGAAGGCGGTCATGGACTTGCTGAGCGACGCGATCGGCAGCCGGGTCGACGCGGTGATCGGCGCGCCCGCTGCGTCGTGGCCGTACCCGGCGACGCGCACGACGTCGGAGCCGTGGGTGACGGCGACGGCGGCACCGGGGAGGCCGGTGTGGTCGAGGAAGGCGCGGACGTAACCGTCGATGTCCCGCGGCGGCGCCGCGTGCGCCGGGGTGGCGGTGGCGAGCAGCAGGGCCGCCAGCAGGAGGAAAAGCCTGGTCATGCCGTGAAAGTAGGCGGCGGGCACCCCCGCCGTCCGCTGCCGGACGGCGGGCACCACCCCCTACTTTCGATAGGCGTTCCGGTCGGCGCTACTGCGCCAAGAGCTGTTCGAACGGAACGAAATCCGGCTCCTTCGAAACCGCAACCCGTCCCTCAGCCGCCGAAGCCAGCTCCGCACCGGCCTTCTCGATCCGCCGCTGCAACGCCCCCGAAGCCTCGCCACTGCCCCAGTCCGACGAAGCCGCGTACACGCCGGTCGCGACCGGATCCGCCTTCAGGTACCCGAACAGCGGCCGCAGCTGGTAGTCCAGCACCAGCGAATGCCGTTCCGTCCCGCCCGTCGCCGCGAGCAGAACCGGCTTGCCCACCAGGGAATCGGTGTCCAGCACGTCGAAGAACGACTTGAACAGCCCGCTGTAGCCGGCCGTGAACACCGGGGTCACCGCGATCACCGCGTCCGCGCCGGTCACCGTCTCGATGGCCGCGCGCAGGTCCGGGCCCGGGAAACCGGTCAGCAGGTTCTTCGTGATGTCCAAGGCGATGTCCCGCAGCTCCACCACGGACACCTCGACCGGGGACCCGGCCGCGGCGGCCGTCGCCGCGGCCAGGCGGTCGGCCAGCAGCCGGGTCGACGACGGCACCGACAACCCGGCGGTCACCACTGCGAGCTTCATACCGTCGCCTCCACCTGCGCCGCGGCCTTCAGGGACTCGTGGGTCGGCGCGTCCGGGACGTGCGCGGGGCGCATCGCGTCCAGTTCCTTGCGCAGCACCGGGACGACGTGCTCGCCGAGCAGGTCGAGCTGCTCCAGGACGGTCTTCAGCGGCAGGCCGGCGTGGTCCATCAGGAACAGCTGGCGCTGGTAGTCGCCGAAGTGCTCGCGGAAGGTCAGCGTCTTGTCGATGACCTCCTGCGGGCTGCCGACGGTCAGCGGCGTCTGGTCGGTGAACTCCTCCAGGGACGGCCCGTGCCCGTACACCGGCGCGTTGTCGAAGTACGGCCGGAACTCGTTCCAGGCGTCCTGCGACTTCGGCCGGATGAACGCCTGGCCGCCGAGGCCGACGATCGCCTGGTCGGCCGAGCCGTGGCCGTAGTGCTCGAAGCGCTGCCGGTAGAACGAAATCAGCTGCTGGAAGTGCGACGTCGGCCAGAAGATGTGGTTGGCGAAGAAGCCGTCGCCGTAGTACGCGGCCTGCTCGGCGATCTCCGGGCTGCGGATCGAACCGTGCCAGACGAACGGCGGGACGCCGTCCAGCGGCCGCGGGGTCGACGTGAAACCCTGCAGCGGGGTGCGGAACTTGCCTTCCCAGTCCACGACGTCCTCGCGCCAGAGCCGGCGCAGCAGCGCGTAGTTCTCGATGGCCAGCGGGATGCCCTGGCGGATGTCCTGGCCGAACCACGGGTAGACCGGGCCGGTGTTGCCGCGGCCCATCATGAGGTCGACGCGGCCGTCGGCGAGGTGCTGCAGCATCGCGAAGTCCTCGGCGATCTTCACCGGGTCGTTCGTGGTGATCAGGGTCGTCGAGGTCGACAGGACCAGCTTCGACGTCTGCGCCGCGATGTGGCCCAGCATCGTCGTGGGCGACGACGGGACGAACGGCGGGTTGTGGTGCTCGCCGGTCGCGAAGACGTCGAGCCCGGCCTCCTCGGCCTTGAGCGCGATGCGGACCATCGCCTTGATGCGCTCGTGTTCCGTCGGCGTGGTTCCGTTCGTGGGATCGGTCGTGACGTCGCCCACCGTGAAGATTCCGAACTGCATGACCTGCTCCCTTCGCGAGCACCATCTTACATGCGCGTTCAACTACTTCCAAGCAAGAGATATTCCGGCCGTCAGGCCTCCGGAGGGCACCGGCTAAGGTCGGGGGCATGGACGCGGAGCTCGCTCGGCTGGGTTTGGCCGAACGTTCGGTACGACTGCTCGCCGGGCGCGACATCTGGGCCTCGATCACCCCCTTGCTCGCCCCGCGCCGGAACCTGGTGGCCGCCTTCGGTCACGTCGGTCCCGGCGCGGCGGCCCTGCTGCCCCTGCAACCCGGCGACACGCTGATCACGGACGCGAGCCTGGACACGGTGCTGTCCGGGGCGACGAGCCCGCACGCGCTGCTGCACTGGGTCAAGGCGGGCGTGATCGTGCACTCGCTGCGGGGGCTGAACGCGAAGCTGGTGATCGCCGAGGACGACCCGTCGTTCGTCGTGGTCGGCTCGGCCGACGTCACCGCCGCCGGCCCGCGGCAGCTGTTCGAGGCGGTCACCGTCTCGCACGAGCGGCACACCGTCGAGGAGGCCCAGGAGGCCTGGCTCGAGTGGTGCGACCTCGCCGGTCCCTCGCTGACCGCCGGTGACCTGGAGCCGCTCCTGGAGCAGTACGGCGCCGGCAAGCCGGTCACGGCCCGGCCCGCGCCGGCCCGTACCGCCGCCGCGCCCGCCCGGCCGGTGGTGACCAGCCGCCCGGCGACGCCGGTCCGGCCCGCGGCCGCGACACCGCCGCCGTCCCCCGTGCGCCCGGCCGCGCCCGCGCCGTCGCCGGTGCGCCCGGCACCCACGCCCGCCCCGACGCCTCCGCCGTCGCCGGTGCGCCCGGCCGTGCCGCCCGCCGCCGCCGACGTTCCGGCGAAAGCCACTCCGGACCGGCCCGGAACCCCGGAACCGGCCACCGCGGAGACCGCCGTCACCCCGGAACCGGTGGCGGCGGCCGAGCCGGAAGCCCCCGAGACCACCGACGTGCCCCGCCCGGCCTGGCCGCGCCCGGCCGAGCTGTACCTGGTCAGCCTCGTCGAAGGCGGCGAACCGTCCGCGGAGGCCGAGTACCGGCTCGAAGAGCTGGCCCGCGAGTACAACCACCCCGGCGAGGGCGGCGAATCGCCGTTCCGGGTCGAGCTGCTCTGGGCCGACGACGGCCAGGGCCAGGACCCGCCGCGCACGCTGCGCGCGGGGGTGCACGTGATCCCCGTCTACAGCCAGAAGCAGGGCCGGCCGCTCGTCGGGTCCCGGATCGAGGCACCCGGTCTCGTCATCCAGGCGCACATCGACGAGTTCGCCTACCCGCGGCGCACGTACTGCTACGTGCTGACCCGGCAGTCGGCCGCCAAACCGGCCTTCGGCGACCTCCGCAAGGCCCTCGCCACCATCGGCGAGAAGCCGAACTTCCGGAACAGCTTCCAGGTCCCGCGGAAGATCGAAGCCCTGCTGGGCCTGTGGCCCGACCTGGGCTACGACCCCCGCTAGCGGGCGGCACCCGCCACTCCGGAGACGGGAGCGCGCGGAAACTGTCGGGGTCGGCGGATATCCTGCACTACGGTGCAGGCGAGTCCGCACCACCACCAGCACTTTCGCGAGCCACGATCCGGGAGAACGACCCTGTGACTGCCGAGACCTTGTACGGGGCCGACGACCTGACGCATCTCGAGGGTCTCGAAGCCGTCCGCAAACGACCCGGGATGTACATCGGCTCCACCGACAGCCGGGGCATCAACCACCTCTTCTCGGAGGTGGTGGACAACTCCACGGACGAGGGGGTCGCGGGCCACGCGACGAAGATCGTCGTGACGCTGCACGCCGACGGCAGCGTCCAGGTCGACGACGACGGCCGCGGCATCCCGACCGGCACCCACGCCAAGTCCGGTTTGTCCGGCGTCGAACTGGTGCTGACCCGCCTGCACGCCGGCGGCAAGTTCGGCGGCTCCGGCTACAAGACCTCCGGCGGCCTGCACGGCGTCGGCGCTTCGGCGGTCAACGCGCTGTCGCACCGCTTCGACGTCACGGTGAAGCAGGACGGCAAGGTCCACCAGATGTCGTTCAAGCACGGCGTCCCCGGCACGTTCGACGCGCCCGGTCCGAAGGCGAAGTTCACCCGCCGCTCCGGGCTGAACCTCGTCGGCAAGATGAAGCGCGGCGAGCGCAGCGGCACCTCGATCCGCTACTGGTACGACGCGCGCTACTTCGAGTCCGGCGCGGCGCTCGACGTCGAAGGCGTCCGGACGAAGCTGCGCAACACCGCGTTCCTCGTCCCGGGCGTCACGTACGTGCTGCGCACCGCGATCGAAGACACGATCAACGAAGAGACCTTCCACTTCCCGCACGGCCTGGTCGACATGGTCGACTTCCTCACGCCGTCGGGCGAGAAGCCGGTCTGCGGCACCCTGCTGATCACCGGCGAAGGCACGTACAAGGAGAACGCGGCCGACGCCGCCGGCGTCATGCAGTCCAATGTGGAGCGACACGCCGAGGTCGAGGTGGCGCTGCGCTGGGGCACCGGCTACGAGCGCACGGTCGAGTGCTTCACCAACACGATCCGCAACGTCCACGGCGGCACCCACCGCCGCGGCTTCGACCGGGCGATGGCGAAGGCGTTGCAGGACGCCATCTCCAAGACCCGCGGGCTGCTCAAGCCCAAGGAGGACATGCCGACGATCGAGGACGTCCTCGAGGGCATGACGGCGGTCATCCACGTCCGGCTGCCGGAGCCGCAGTTCACCTCGCAGACCAAGGACGAGCTGTCCACCGCCGGCATCACCCGCGTGCTGCAGGGCATCGTCGACAAGCACGTCAAGGCCTGGACCGAGGACCGCAAGACGAAGTCCGAGGCCAAGGTCGTGCTGCAGAAGGTGGTCGACGCCTCCCGCGTCCGCCTCACCCAGAAGCAGCAGAAGGACGCCGCCCGGCGCAAGACCGCGCTGGAGGGCGCGGCGATGCCGCCGAAGCTGGTCGACTGCCGCACCACCGGCGTCTCCCGCAGCGAACTGTTCCTGGTCGAGGGCGACAGCGCGCTGGGGTCGGCGCGGATGGCGCGCGTCTCGGAGTACCAGGCGCTGCTGCCCCTGCGCGGCAAGATCCTGAACGTGCAGAAGGCGTCCCTGGGCGACACGCTGAAGAACGCCGAGATCGCGTCGATCGTGCAGGTCCTCGGCGCGGGCACCGGCCGCACGTTCGACCTGACGACCATGCGCTACGGCCGCGTGATCCTGATGGCGGACGCGGACGTCGACGGCTCGCACATCCGCACGCTGCTGATCACGCTGTTCGCGAAGTACATGCGCCCGGTGATCGAAGACGGCCGGCTGTACGCGGCGATGCCGCCGCTGCACAAGCTCGTCACGAAGGGCCGCAACTCGGAGACGTACTTCACGTACACCCAGCAGGAGATGGAGACGAAGTTCGCCGAGCTGGAGAAGGCAGGCAAGAGCATCGTCACCCCGGTGCCGCGGTTCAAGGGTCTCGGCGAGATGGACGCCGACGAGCTGTGGGAGACCACGATGAACCCGGCCACCCGCTCGGTCCGCCGCATCACCATGGACGACGTCGAAGCCGCCGAAGGCGCGCTGGAACTGCTGATGGGCGAGAAGGTCGAGCCCCGGCGGAACTGGCTGGTCGCCTCTTCCGACCGGATCGACCGCGAAGCCATCGACGCCTGATTTTCGTAGCTACCAAGGAGTTCTGCCGTGGCACGCCGCAAGGGCACCACCACCAAGGTCGATCCCACCGCGTTCGACTCCCCCGGTGCGCACGTCTTCGACAACTCGCTGAAGACCGAGATCGAAGACTCCTACCTGGAGTACGCGTATTCGGTCATCCACTCGCGAGCCTTGCCGGACGCGCGTGACGGCCTGAAGCCGGTGCACCGCCGCATCCTGTACTCGATGAACGAGAACGGCTACCGCCCGACGCACGCGTACGTGAAGTCGTCCCGCGTGGTCGGCGACGTCATGGGCAAGTACCACCCGCACGGTGACGTCGCGATCTACGACGCGATGGTGCGGCTGGCGCAGGACTTCTCGCTGAACGTCCCGCTCATCGACGGCCACGGCAACTTCGGCAGCCCAGACGACGGCCCGGCTGCTTCGCGGTACACCGAAGCCCGCATGTCCCCCGAAGCCATGCAGCTGGTCGGCGAGCTCGGCGAGGACACCGTCGACTTCCGCCCCAACTACGACGGCTCCCTCGAAGAGCCCTCCGTCCTCCCCGCCGCGTTCCCGAACCTCCTGGTCAACGGCACCTCCGGGATCGCGGTCGGGATGGCGACCAACATGATCCCGCACAACCTCGGCGAGGTCATCGCCGCGGCGCGGTGGCTGATCACCCACCCCTCCGCCACGCTCGACAAGCTGATGGAGTTCGTGCCCGGCCCCGACCTGCCGACCGGCGGCAAGCTGCTGGGCCTCGACGAGGTCCGCCGCGCCTACGAGACCGGCCGCGGTGTCGTCCGGATGCGCGCGAGCGTCGAAACCGGGCCCCTCGAAGGCAGCCGCGGGCGGCAGGCGATCACCGTCACCGAGCTGCCCTACGGCGTCGGGCCGGAGAAGGTGATCGAGAAGATCACCGACGAGGTCAACAAGTCCAAGCGGCTCACCGGAATCGCCGACGTCAAGGACCTCACCGACCGCGAGAACGGCACGCGGCTGGTCATCGAGTGCAAGGTCGGCGTCAACCCGCAGGCGCTGCTCGCCGACCTCTACCGGCTCACGCCGCTGGAGCAGTCGTTCGGTATCAACAACCTGGTGCTCGTCGACGGCCAGCCGCAGACCCTGGGCCTGAAGGAACTCCTCGAGGTCTTCCTCCGCCACCGCTACGACGTCGTCACGCGGCGGACCAAGTACCGGCGGCGCAAGCGCGAAGAGCGCCTGCACCTGGTCGACGGCCTGCTGATCGCGCTGCTGAACATCGACAAGGTCATCAAGCTGATCCGCGAAAGCGAGAACGCGCAGGCCGCGAAGGACGGCCTGATGACGCGCTTCAAGCTGTCGGAGATCCAGGCCACCTACATCCTCGACACCCCGCTGCGCCGCCTGACCAAGTACGACCGCCTCGAACTGGAGTCGGAGCAGGAGCGGCTGCGCGAGGAGATCGCCGAGCTGAGCAAGATCCTCGACGACGAGTCGGTGCTGAAGAAGCTCGTCTCGGCGGAGCTGGCGAAGATCGCGAAGGACTTCCCGACCGAGCGCCGCACCGCGCTGATCGACGGCGACCTGAAGGAGGTCCTGGCCGCGTCGAAGCCGTCCGGGCCCCTCGAAGTCGCGGACGACCCGTGCCAGGTGATCCTGTCGGCGACCGGGCTGGTGGCGCGCACCGCCGCCGAGTCGGAAGAAGCCACCGAGACGCGTCGCCGCAACGGCCGCGTTAAGCACGACGCGGTGGCGGCCCTGGTCCACACGACCGCGCGCGGGCAGGTGCTGCTGGTGACCAGCCGCGGCCGGGCGTTCAAGACCGACGTGCTGCCGCTGCCGGTGCTGCCCGAGCAGGCCGGCACGGTGTCCCTGCGCGGCGGCATGGCGGCGAAGGAACTGGTGCCGCTGGAGAAGGGCGAGACGGTCGTCGGGATCGCCCCGCTGGGCGAGCAGGCGGCGGGCTCACCGGGCCTCGCGCTCGGCACCCGCGGCGGGGTCGTGAAGATCTGCTCGCCGGAGTGGCCGGTCCGCTCGGACGAGTTCGAAGTGATCTCCCTGAAGGACGGCGACGAAGTCATCGGTGCGACCTGGCTGACGGACGGTTCGGAGACGCTGGCGTTCGTGTCGTCGGAGGCGTCGCTGCTGAAGTACCCGGCCTCGCTGGTCCGCCCGCAGGGCCTCAAGGGCGGCGGCATGGCGGGCATGAACGTGGGCGCGGGCTCGGTGGTGTTCTTCGGCGCGGTCCGCACGGACGACGACGAGCACGGCGAGCCGATGGTGATCACCTCGACGGGCCAGAGCGTCAAGGTGACCCCGTTCAGCGAGTACCCGGCCAAGGGCCGCGCCACGGGCGGCGTCCGGGCCCAGCGGTTCCTCAAGGGCGAGACGGCGCTGCGGGTGGCGTGGATCGGCCCGCGCCCGGCGGGCTCGGCCCGCAACGGCGACCCGGTGGAGCTGCCGGAGACCGACGTCCGCCGCGATGGTTCGGGCCACGCTCACCCGGGCCCGGACGTGGTGGGCCACCTCATCGAACGCGACTGACGCCGGTCGGGAGCAGAAGCATCACCGACGCTTCTGCTCCCGGCGGATCAGGTAGCGCAACGCGGCCGCGAAGAAGAGCCAGCTCAGCACTGCCCGTCCCGCGGCGCCGATCAGGTATTCCGCGGAGAAGTCCCACCGGTGCAGACCGGCCTTCGTGACCAGGTCGACACCGAACGAGATGACCAGCAGCAGGAGGAACGGCCACCACAGGAGCGTGCGCCAGTAGCCGCGGCGCTTGAACTTTTCGACGTCGATGCTCATGCCGGCCCCCGGCCCGTCGGCAGACCGGACGCCCGGGCCGTTTCCCCTTGTGTCCCCATGCCCCCATCATGCCCGCCGAGCGGCCGAACGCAGGCCACCCGCGGGAACGACTGTTCCCGCGGGCACCCGCGGCCGCCGCTAAGCGACCTTGAACGACTGAGCGGCACCGCCGTTGCAGGCCGCCTGGACCAGCTGGACGCTGTCCGCCGTCGACGAGCCCGGTACGGTCAGGCACTTGCCGCTGTGGCGGGCGACGAAGTGGTAGTACCCGCTGCCCTCGGACACCGGCTGCCACTGCTGGTTGTTTCCGCCGCTGTAGGACCACAGCTGCAGCCCCGCGTTGTCCGCCGTCGAGACGTCCGTGACGTCGATGACCTCGGCGGCGTTCGTCCGGTTGTTGATCCGGTCGTAGCCGCCGCTGGTCGGGGCGAACTGGTACTGCTGGGCCGTCGTGCCGTTGCACGTGTACTGCTGGATCACCGTGCCGTTCGCGCTGCCGGCCGCGCGGGCGTCGACGCACTTGCCGGACGCCTTGTTCGTCACCGCGTACCAGGCCGCCGGGTCGATCGTGCCCGGGTCGGTCGGGCCGGTCGAACCGCCGCCGAGCCACTTCAGGCCGTCCAGCACGAACCGGTTCTGGTCGGCGCTCTCGAACGTCGACGACAACGCTGTGTTCGTGTCGTAGTTCATCGCGTTGTGGCCGAAGTTCGCGTACAGCATCTTGTAGTTCTTGTTCGTCCACGCGATCGGGTAGTAGCCGCTGTACCACGTCTGGTTCGGGTCGGTGCCGATCGGGAACGTGGACTGGTCCATCGACGCCAGGATCGTGATGTTGCTGTTCTGCCGCAGGTCGTTCTGCCACGCGTACCACTCGGACGTCGAGGACCGGATCGTCGCCGGCAGGTTCACCGTCGACGGGTGGGTGCGGTTCTCGATCTTCAGCGTCTCCGGCGTCGGGCCCCACGTGTTCGAGGTGAACCGGCCGGTGCCGAGGAAGTCGTTGTGGAACCAGTTCGCGTACGACGGCGTCGAGCTGTCGTTGTAGGCGGTGACGTGGAAGCCGAAGAACCCGCCCCCGTTCTGCATGTAGGTCTGGAAGCCCTGGAACTGCGCGGCCGACTGCGGCTGGTCGTCGAGGAACAGCACGACGTCGGCGGTGGCCTTGGTCAAGCTGGTGAGCCGGTTCCAGTCGGTCGTCGCGGTGTAGGTGTAGCCGTTGGCCGCCGCCTGCTGCGGGAACCAGACGTTCGCCTCCTTCTCGAAGCTGATGTGCGCGGCGTCGTAGGTGCCGCTGTAGAAGGCCAGGACCTTGAACGGCGTGGCGGCGTGTACGGCCGGGGCTCCCAGCGAAAGCCCCAGGCAGGCGGCGAAGAAAGCCAGGATCCGGAGCAGCGGACGGCGGGATCTCATGGGCGGACCTTTCCGGTGGGGGAGGAGAACTCACCAGTGGCGGTGCGGGTACCGCAGGCCGAAGCCGAACGGGAACAGGGCGGGTTTGCCGTCGCCGGCGTTGATGGGCTGCTGGTCGGCGCTGCGCATCCAGGTGACCGGCAGCTTGCCGGTCGGGTTGTAGTCGCCGAAGAGGACGTCGGCCACGCCCTGGCCTTCGCTGCCCGGCAGCCACGACTCGACGAGCCCGGCCCAGTCCGGCAGCTGCGCGGCGATGTCGAGCGGCCGTCCGGACACGAGCACGACCACCGTCGGCACGCCGGAGTCCTTCAGCTTCTGCAGCGTGGCGAGGTCGGTGGCGTCCAGCCCCATCCCCTGCGGCCGGTCACCCTTGCCTTCGGCGTACGGCGTCTCGCCCACCACCGCGACGGCGACGTCGTAGCTCGAGTCGATCCCCGTGCCGTCCTTGGCGTAGGTCACCTTCGCCGACTTCTGCTGCAGGCCCTGCAGGATGGTCGTGCCCGGGATGACCGGGCCGCTCGTGCCCTGCCAGCCAACCGTCCAGCCGCCGGACTGGTTGCCCAGGTCGTCGGCGTTCTTGCCGGCCACGAACACCTTGCTGCGCCTGGAAAGCGGCAGCACGTGGTGGTCGTTCTTCAGCAGCACCTGGGATTCCCGCACGGCCTGGCGCGCGAGGTCGCGGTGCGGCTTGCTGCCGATCGTGCTCAGGAACCGCCGGTCGGTCAGCGGGTGCTCGAACAGCCCGAGCTCGAACTTCTTGGTGAGGATGCGGCGGTTGGCGTCGTCGATCCGGGACATCGGCACGCGGCCGTCCTGCACCAGCGTCCGCAGCGTGTCGATGAACTTCTGCCACTCGTAGGGCACCATCACCATGTCGATGCCGGCGTTGATGGCGGCCTCGACCTCGTCGGGGGTGAACCCGCTCTTGCCGTCGATCTTGTCGACGCCGTTGTAGTCGGAGACGACGATCCCGGTGAAGCCGAGTTCCTTCTTGAGGACGTCGTTGATCAGGTAGGAGCCGGCGTGCATCTTGACGCCGTTCCAGCTGCTGTAGGAGATCATCACCGAGCCGACGCCGCGCTGCACGGCGGCCTTGAACGGCGGCAGGTGGATCGCGCGCAGCTCCTGCTCGCTCAGCTCGGTGTTGCCTTCGTTGACGCCGCCGGTGGTGCCGCCGTCGCCGACGTAGTGCTTGGCGGTGGCCATGACCGAGCCCGGCTGGCCGAGCCGGCGCCCCTGCAGGCCGGTGATGATCGACGTCATCTCGGTGGCCAGCTGCGGGACCTCACCGAAGGATTCGTAGGTGCGGCCCCAGCGGTCGTTGCGGGCCACGCACAGGCAGGGCGCGAAGTCCCAGTCGATCCCGGTGCCGGAGACCTCTTCCGCGGTCGCGCGGCCGATGCGCTGCACGAGTGCCGGGTCGCGGGTGGCGCCGAGCCCGATGTTGTGCGGGAAGACGGTGGCGCCGTAGAGGCCGTTGTGCCCGTGGACGGCGTCGACGCCGTAGATGAGCGGGATGCCCAGCGGCGTGGCGAGCGCGGCCTTCTGGAAGCCGTCGTACATGTCGGCCCAGGTGACGGGCGTGTTCGGGGTCGGCTGCGAGCTGCCGCCGGAGAGCAGCGACCCGAGCCGCCCGGTGGTGACGTCCTGCGGCGACTTCACCCCGAGCCGTTCGGCCTGCATCATCTGGCCGAGCTTGTCGTCGAGGGTCATCCGCGAGAGCAGATCGGCGACCCGCACCGCGACGGGGCGCCAGGAATCCTTGTAGGCCGGACCGTTCCCGGCCAGCGCGGGCGTTCCGGAGCCGAGCAGCAGCCCGAAGGCCAGCGCGCCGATGCCCAGCCTGCGTCCGAGGCGCATCCGGGTCCTCCTCGTCGAGAGACCAAAATTCACGCCTTGGATTAAGACACAGCGGCAGGCAGCTGGTCCAGACCTCTGCCCGAACTCGGTTTCCGCTCAGCGGGACTGCGCATTCCGGCCGGAACCTGGCCTAAATGGTTCCTACGGTGTCCGCATGACGCGCGAACACGACGACCTCCTGGGCATGCTGGCCGAAGTCCGCAAGCGCTTGCTGATCCCGGCCCGCGACATTTCGGACGCGGACGCGGCCCGCCGCACGACGGTCAGCGAACTGACGCTGGGCGGCCTGATCCGCCACCTGGCCACGGGTGAGCGCCTGTGGCTCGAGGTCCTCCGCACCGCTGACGGCTCCCTGCCGGAGGGGATGCTGGACACGGACCAGTACACGATGAGCGAGACGCTGTCGCACTGGTTGTCGGCTTACGCGGAGGCGGCCGCCGCGACGGACGAGTACGTGGCTTCGCTGCCATCACTGGACATCGAGGTCCGGCTGCCGACGACACCGTGGTCACCACCGGAGCCCCGGTTCTGGTCGGCTCGCCGGGTGGTGCTGCACCTGATCCACGAGACGGCCCAGCACGCCGGCCACGCGGACGTGATCAGGGAGTCGTTGGACGGCGCCGGCTCCACGGCTCAGCCGGCCTGACGGAGCCGGTCGCGCAGGGTGCGGAGTTCGTCGTCGGTGACACCGGCGTCGCGCAGGTACGACTCGACGTCGAACCCGTCGAGGGTCGCCAGCACGGCCCCTTCGGCCGTGGTGCCGTGCTTCGCGAGCGCGGCCCGGATGATCGGCTGCTGGTCGCCGGTGCCCATCGCGGCGTAGAGCGCCCCGAGCGCGTCGGCCGACATGGCGTAGTCCGCCGCGATCGCGTGGGGCTCGACCTCGGCCAGCGCGAGCAGCAGGAGCGCGATCAGTCCCGTCCGGTCCCGGCCGCCGCCGCAGTGGAACAGGACACCACCGGAACCGGCGTGGGCGATCGCCTTGAGGACCGCGGCGCAGTGACCGGCCTTCTCCCGCAGGAACAGGGGGTAGTAGAGCGGGGTGCCGTTGAGCCCGGCGCGGTTGACGTGCTGCCAGAAGCCCACGTCACCGATGTCGTCGAGCGGGACTTCGAGCCGGTCGATGCCGGCCGGGGTGACCGGCCCCGCGGCGTCCGCGGCGAACTGCGCCGAACCCGCCGGCGCTGTCCGGGGGTGGGCCGTGGGCCGGATCTCGTCGGCGTTCCGGAGGTCGACGACGGTGCGCACCCCCGCCTCCCGCGCCCGGGCCCAGCCGGCCTCGGTGACGAACCGCAGGTCCGCCGCCCGGTAGAAGGCACCGAACCGGGTCGTCTCCCCGGACTTCGTCGGCAGCCCGCCCAGATCCCGGGTGTTGAAGAAACCGGGCCACGAAACGACTCTGCGCGCACTCACGACTTGTCGGTCCCCTCCGGTAGCGTGGAAAACGGGAACTGCTCAGCGATCCGAGCGCAGCGAAGCCGGGTCGAACGACTCCCAGTAAGCGTCCTCGTCAGCCGGCTCAGGAGCACTCGGCGCCGGAGGGGCCGGCGCCGTCCCCAGCCGCTCGGCCCGCAGCCGCTGGAACTCCTCGACCGTCATCCCGGGGTCGTCGTCCTCCGCGCGGGCCGGTGCCGGTACCCCGGTCATCCGCTCGACCAGGTACGTCATGTCCTCGCCCAGCAGCAGCGCGACCTTGTTGTACCCGTCCTGCGTCGCCTCGCGCATGGCCGCCCGGGCGATCTCCACCACCAACGACCCCAGCGGTTCGCCCAGCTCCACCGCCGTCGGCGCCAGCCACAGCCGCAGCAGCTTCCCCCGCGCGTCGACCGTCACTTCGACCTGGCCGTCGACGTCGTGCGCCGTCCCGGTTGCCGCGGCGAGCAGCTCCTCCACCCGGGCCATCGCCTCTTCGCGCGCCCGGGCCTGGGCGATCAGCTGACGGGTGGTGATCACCGCGGTCCCTCTCCGTACGCGTAGGTCTCGGCGTCCGGGTCGTCGTCCGGGATCGGTTCGTAGCCCAGGGTTTCCAGCTGTTCCGCGGCCACCACCGGAGCGAGAGCGTGGTACATCCGGTCGCCCGCGCGCCGGGTCGCGCGCTGGGCGAGCTCGAAGATCCGGTCGGCGAGCACCGCGGACCCCTGCCGCAGCACCGAGCGGTGGATCGTGAGCCCGGTCAGCAGCCCGCCGGGCGCCACCTGGACCTCGATCCCGTCGGCGGCGGCCTTGCCCACCACCGGACCCGAGCGGGCCAGGCGCGCGGAAACCTCGGCGCCCGCCTGCGCCGCCTGCTCGGCGATCCGCGCGGACGTCAGGTCGATGTCGAATTCAGCCACAGCTCACCCCGTCGGCCGGTAGAAGCCGATGAACGACTGACCCGCGTTCGTGGTGCGGATGTTGCTGATGTGCACCGGATCGCCCGCCTCGACCATCTGGCCGTCGCCGATCACCATGGCCACGTGCCCGGACCAGACGACGAGGTCGCCGGGCAGCAGCTGGTCGATCGAGGGCACCTCGGCCCCGACCGTCTGCTGCGCCGCCGTCCGCGGCAGCTGCAGGCCCGCGTCCTGGTAGGACGTCATCGTCAGCCCGCTGCAGTCCAAGCCGACACCCCGCGCGGTGCCGCCCCAGACGTACGGCACGCCGAGCTGCGAAAGCGCCGCGCGCACGGCCTTGGCCGCGGTTTCGTTGGGCGCCATGACCTGCTTGCCGCCGGGCAGGTTGATCGCGACGCCGGTGCCGGGCTGCGGCGGGATCGCGACCGGCAGCCGCGGCTTGTGGGCGGCTCCGCCGCCACCACCGCCACCGCCCCCGCCACCAGCGCCGCCGCCGTCGGAACCGCCGGAATACCCGCTGTTGCTGTTGAACGACGACCCGACCTTGGTCGAGGCGGCCGACGAAGCCGACGTCGACTGCTCTTCCCCGCCGAGCCGGGTGCCGATCGCGGTCAGGTCGTTGATCGTCTGCTCGCTGAACGTCGCGGCCTGGCCGGTGAGCTGGCTGATCTTCGTCTGGAGCTTCATCAGGATGTCGCGCGAAGCGGCGCCGCGGCTTTCCGGCGGCTGGATCGTCTTCACCGCTTCCAGCGCCTTCATCGACGCCGAGATCTCCTTGATGATCTGGTCGCGGACCTGGTCGTTCTTGATCTCGCCGACGTGCAGCGTCTCGGCCGCGTCCGCGACGGCCCGCTCGATTTCCGCGCTTTCGTCGAGGAGGTCCTGGACCTCCTTCTCCAGGCTCTGCGACGTCGCCGTGGCGCGGTCGGTCGTCGCGCCGGAACTGGCGGACGCGAGGTTGACGCGCTGGTCCGACGCGACATCGCGAGTGCGGCCCACCGAAGTCTGCAGCGCCACGTGCGCGTCACGGGCGCCGCTGATGGCAGCCGGGTCGTGACGCAGCTTCTGCGCGAACTGGTTCGTCGTGTCCAGGCCGTGCCGGACGAGCTGGTCGGTGTGTACGGTCACCGGTCGCCACCGAGCCGCCGGATGACGTCGCCGTGTTCGCCTTCGACCGCGGTGTAGTTGCGATCGGTTTGCCGGGCGGCTTCGCCGACCTGCCGCCAGCCGCCGCCGACGCGGTGCAGCTTCTCCTGCAGCGCGCGCATCCGGCCGCTGTAGGCGCCGGAGAAGCCGGACTCGCCGCCCATCTCGGAGAAACCGTGGCCGGCGAGCGTCACGTGCGGGCCGACGTGCCGCTCGGCGGCTCCCTTGACGTCGTCCCCGAGCGGGTCGACTTCGCGCGCGTACCGCGTGTACGCGCCGTCATCGACGTGAAACCCCGAACCGTCCACTGGCCCTCCCTGTCACCGGAAGTGCGACGCGCGCGCCGCACCCCCGGTTCCCCCGGTGCGGAACCAGCCTAGTCGACGATCCCTACCCGGGTGGGCGAATTGCCGGAGTCAGCCGGTCAGCTTCTTGAGCCAGTCCGGGTCCTGCCAGGACACGATCGAGCCGTTCGCGGTGACCGTCGGCGTGCCGAACCCGCTTTGCCCGCCACCGAAGTCCTGCGCCAGCTTCGGGTCGTTCTCGATCTGCTGGAACGCCGCGGTGATCTGCTGGTCGTACGTGCCGGCGTTGACGGTCTGGGCGAACGCGGGATCGGTGATGCCGACGTTCTTGCCGAGCTCGATCAGCTGCGCCTTGTCGTACCCGCGCTTGCCTTCTTCGGGCTGGTCGGCGAACAGCGCGTCGTGGAACTGGACGAACTTGCCGGCGTCGGCCGCGGCGAGCGCCGCGTTCGCCGAGTCGAGCGAGTAGCCCGGCGGGCTGGACCGCGTGTTGAGCAGCGGCACCATGTGGTAGCGCACCTGCAGCTTGCCGTCGTTGACCGCCTGTTCGATCTGGCTCTTGTACTCCTTCTCGAACTGGCCGCAGATCGGGCAGAGGAAGTCGGCGTAGACGTCGATCGAGGTCTTGGCGCCGGGCTTGCCCACGGTGACGACCACGCCGTCGCGCTTCTGGCCGACGTCGGACACCAGCGAGGTCGTCCCACCGGGGTCGATGGTCTGGCCCTCGGTCTTGTTCCGGTCCGAGATCGTCCAGATCACGCCGCCGATCGCGAGCACGGCCACGACGGCCACCGCCACGATCCAGACCCACTTCCGCTGGTCGCCGGACGCTCCCCGGGCCTGCGCGACCACGTTCGGACCGGCCTGCGCCGCCTGGCGACGCTTCCGAGCGGTCCGCTCAGCTCCACCCACTGTGTATCAGTTCCCTTCCGCGATACCCGAGTAGTCGTGCCCGGGCTCGCCCGAGTTCCCGCGACCTCGCGCCAGCCAGCCGTCGAGCGACAGCCAGGTGCGCGGCCGCGCCAGCAGCCAGGCCGCGAGCAGCGCGAACCCCGTGTCGCGCAGGATCTCCTGCGGGTACTCGGTCTGCCCCGCCGCCACCTGCCCGCCGCCGCCGAAGCACCCGCAGTCGATGCTCAGCCCGCGGGCCCACGACTGGGCGATCCCCGCGACGAGCACCACGAGCAGCCCCAGCGCGGCCGCGGCGGCCCACCGGGTCGCCAGGCCGGCGAGCAGCAGCAGTCCGAGCACGAGTTCCACGAGCGGCAGCGCGACGGCCACCACGTTCGCGAGCGCGGCCGGCAGCACCTGGTACGCCTGCACGGCGATCAGCGTCTGGCCGGGATCCGCCAGCTTCAGCGCGCCGGAAACGAGCCAGACGGCTGCCAGCCCGAGCCGGGCGAGCGTGCCGACGGTGTTCAGCACGGGTTGGGACGGTCGCACCACGCACTTAGGCTAACGGGGGGACCTGAGAACCACGTGAGGCGGAGGGAGCGGCCGGATGCGGTGGCGCACGCTCCTCGGCTCGGCGTTGCTCCTGGTCACGGTCTCGGCGTGCGGTCCGGCGAAGGTGTCGCCGTCGGACTCGCTCGTCACCCGGGCGAGTGCCGCGGATCACCTGACGATCGGCATCCGGTTCGACGCGCCGGGTCTTTCGGAGCACACCGTCGACGGCCGGTTCGTCGGGTTCGACGTCGATGTCGCGACTTTCGTCGCCGCGGAGCTGGGTGTCGCGGCGAAGGACATCACCTGGCGCGAGACGACGTCGGCGACACGCGAGACGGACCTCACCTCCGGCGCGGTCGACCTGGTCGTGGCGAGCTACTCGATCACCGACAAGCGCAAGCAGGTGGTGTCGTTCGCCGGCCCGTACTTCACCACCGGCCAGGACCTGCTGGTGCGGCGGACGTCGGCCGACATCGCCGGGCCGGAGGCGCTCAACGGGCGGCGGCTGTGCTCGGTCGCCGGGTCGACGCCGGCCCAGCAGGTGAAGGACAAGTACGCCCAGGCCGTCCAGCTCGTCGAGTACCCGCGCTACTCCGACTGCGTGACGGCGCTGCTCGCCGGCCAGATCGACGCGGTCACCACGGACGCGGTGATCCTGGCCGGCTACGTGGCGCGCGACCCGGAACTGCTGAAGATCGTCGGGAAGCCGTTCTCGAAGGAGAACTACGGCATCGGCCTGCGCAAGGGCGACACCCAGGGCGTGGCCGCGGTCGACGACGCGATCCGGAAGATGATCTCCTCCGGCGAATGGCTGCGCTCGCTCAACGCGAACATCGGCCCGTCCGGCTACCCGCTGCCCCCGCCCCCCGAGGTCACGTCGAAGTGAAGTTCCCCGATCTGCCGGTCCGGTCCGTGCTGCCCGACGTCCTGGCCGCGCTCGAGCACCGTGGCGCCGCGGTGCTCGTCGCCCCGCCCGGCACGGGCAAGACGACGCTGGTGCCGCTCGCGCTGGCGTCGGCGGGCGAGGGCCGGGTCGTGGTCGCCGAGCCGCGGCGGCTGGCGGCGCGCGCCGCGGCGGCCCGGATGGCGGCGCTGCTGGGCGAGCCGGTGGGCGAGACCGTCGGGTACGCCGTGCGCGGCGACCGGAAGGTGTCCGCGCGGACCCGGATCGAGGTCGTGACGTCCGGGCTCCTGGTGCGGCGCGTGCAGGCCGACCCGGAACTGCCCGGCGTCTCGACGGTGCTGCTCGACGAGTGCCACGAACGGCACCTGGACGCGGACCTGCTGCTGGCGCTGCTCCTGGACGTCCGCGCCGGTCTGCGCGAGGACCTGCGCCTGCTGGCGACGTCGGCGACGGTCGCTTCCGGGCGGCTGGCCGCCCTGCTCGGCGACGCCCCGGTGGTGACGGCCACCGCGCGGACCTACCCGGTGACGTTCTCGTACGTCCCGCCGGCGCGCGGCGAGCGCGTCGAGGCGTGCGTCGCGCGGGCGGTGCGCACGGCGTTGGCCGACGGCGACGGCGACGGCGACGTGCTGGCTTTCCTGCCGGGCGCCGGGGAGATCGCCCGCACGACGAGCTTGCTGCGTCTGTCCGAATTGGACACCGTGGACGTGTTCCCGCTGCACGGCAGGCTGTCGGCGGCGCACCAGGACGAGGCGTTGCGGCCGCGCGACCGGCGGCGGGTGGTGCTGGCGACGGCGGTGGCGGAGTCGAGCTTGACGGTGCCGGGCGTGCGCGCGGTGGTGGACTCGGGACTGGCGCGCGTACCACGGGTCGACCACCGGCGCGGCCTCCCGGGGCTGGCGACGGTCCGGGTCTCGGCGGCGGTGGCGGCGCAGCGGTCCGGCCGCGCGGGCCGTGAGGCGCCGGGCCGGGCGTACCGCTGCTGGGCGGAGCACGAGCAGGCGACGCTGCCGGCGTACCCGGAGCCGGAGATCCGCACCGCCGAACTGGGCCGGTTCGCGTTGGAGCTGGCGTGCTGGTCGACCCCGGACGGCAGTGGATTGGCTTGGTGGGACTCGCCGGGCGAGGGTGCGTTGGCGGCGGGACGGGCCCTGCTGGTGACGCTGGGCGCGACGGCACCGGACGGAACGGTGACCCCACGCGGGCGGCGGATGGCCGAGCTGGGGCTGCACCCGCGTCTGGCGCGCGCACTGCTGGACGCGGCTTCGGAGGTGGGCCCCCGCAATGCGGCGGAGGTCGTGGCGCTGCTGGACGCGGGCGCGACGCTGACGGACGTGGCCGCGGAGCTACGCCGCCTCCGCTCGGCAGGCGACGAGACGTCACGACGCTGGAAGCGCGAGGTCCACCGGCTGGAGGGGCTGGTGTCGGAGAAGCGGCTCGATCGCAGAAGGACCGATCGTTCTTTCTCTCCGCCGACCGGATCCGCGCCAACCGGTGGCAAAACGACCGATCGTTCTCCCCGCCCAGCCGCCGCTCCCGCCCAAGCTGGCCACCCACCGACCAATCGTTCCCCCTCGCAGCCGCCCGGTCCCACGCCCGCCGGACCCCAAATGACCGATCGTTCTCCCCACCCGGTTGCCGATTCCGGGCAAGCCGGGCACCCACCGACCGATCGTTCCCTCTCGCGGCCAACCGACCCCGCACCCGCCGGATTGGAACCGACCGATCGTTCTCCCTCCCCCACATCCCATCCGGGCCGAACCCAGCGCGAAACGACCGATCGTTCTCCCACCCCGGCCGCCCACCGCGCCGACCCCGCCCTGGTCGTGGCCTTAGCCCACCCGGAGCGGCTCGCCAAACGGCGTCCCGGCGGCGCCCCCGTCTACCTCATGGCCGGCGGCACCGCCGCCGAACTCCCACCCGGCAGCGGCCTCGACGCCGAGTGGCTGGCGATCGCCGAAGCCACCCGCGACCCGGGCCGCGTCCACGGCACCATCCGCCTCGCCGCGGCCGCCGACGAAACCCTCGCCGTCCGCACCGGCACCGTGTCCGAAGTGGACGAAGTCACCTGGGACGGCGACGTCGTCGCCCGGCGCGTCCGCAAGCTCGGCGCGATCGTCCTGTCCGAGAAGCCCCTCAAGAACGCCAACGTCCACGACGCCCTCGTCGCCGGCCTGAAAGCCGAAGGACTCGGCCTCCTCAAGTGGACCCAGGACGCGACCCGCCTGCGCGAACGGATGGCGTTCCTGCACCGCGTCCTCGGCCCGCCGTGGCCCGCGGTCGACGACACCGCTCTCCTGTCCGATGTGGACAGCTGGCTGGACCTCGGCACCGCCCGCCGGAAGGCCGATCTGGCCGCCATCAACGCGGGCACCGCCCTGAAGGCCCTCCTCCCCTGGCCGGAAGCGGCGAAACTCGACGACCTCGCCCCGGACCGCCTCGAAGTTCCGTCGGGGTCGCACATCCGCGTCGACTACCGCGGTGACCAGCCGGTCCTGGCCGTCAAGCTCCAGGAAACCTTCGGCTGGACCGAAACCCCCGTGATCGCCGGCGTCCCGGTCGTGCTGCACCTGCTCTCCCCCGCCGGCCGCCCCGCGGCGATCACCGCCGACCTCGCGTCCTTCTGGACGTCCGGCTACCCGGCCGTGCGCGCCGACCTGCGCGGCCGCTACCCGAAGCACCCGTGGCCGGAGGACCCGGCCGGTGCGGTCCCGACCCGGCACACCCGCCGCCGCACCTGACGAAAGTCGGGGGCCGCCCGCGACCGTCGTCCGATGCCCGTGCACCCCCGCGGCCCGCAGACTTCGACGCATGATCACCCTCAGAGGACTCACCAAACGCTACGGGGAGAAGACCGTCGTCGACGCGCTCACGTGCGACGTCGCACCGGGCCGGGTGACCGGGTTCCTCGGCCCGAACGGCGCCGGGAAGTCGACGACCATGCGGATGACCGTCGGGCTCGACCACCCGCAGGCGGGCGAAGCCCTGGTCGGCGGACGGCGTTACGGCGAGCTGCGGCACCCGCTGCGCGAGGTCGGCGCGCTGCTCGACGCCAAGGCGCTGCACCCGGGCCGCAGCGCGGGGAAGCACCTGCTGGCCATGGCGCGCAGCAACGGCATCGCGGCGAGCCGCGTCGAGGAGGTCCTGGCGACCGTCGGGCTTTCCGACGTCGCCGGCAAGCGGGCGGGCCAGTTTTCGCTCGGCATGGGCCAGCGGCTGGGCATCGCGGGCGCGCTGCTCGGCGACCCGGGCGTGCTGCTGTTCGACGAGCCGGTCAACGGCCTCGACCCGGACGGCGTCCGCTGGGTCCGGCAGCTGATGCGTTCGCTGGCGGCCGAGGGGCGGACGGTGTTCGTCTCGAGCCACCTGATGAGCGAAATGCAGCTGACGGCCGACCACCTGGTGGTGATCGGCCGCGGCAAGCTGCTGGCGGACGCCCCGGTGCCGGAGTTCATCGCGCGCAATTCCCGCACGACGGTCGTGGTCCGCATCCCGGCCGAGGAAGACCGTTCGGCACTGGCCACGCGCCTGCGAGCCGAGGGCGCACGGACGCACCCGGGCGAGCCGACAGAGCTGGTGGCGGACGGCATCGACGTAACCCGCGTCGGCGACCTCGTGCACGAGCTGGGAATCCGCGTCCACGGACTGGCGGAGCAGAAAGCCTCGCTCGAGCAGGCGTACATGGAGTTGACGGCTTCTTCGGTGGAATACGGAGTATCGGCATGACGGCGCGGGTCGAGGCGAGCGGCGGCGGCCTCCCGGGCGCGGTGGCCGCGGAGTGGACGAAGTTCTGGTCGGTCCGGGCAACCTGGTGGTGCCTGGCGGCAGGCACGGCGCTGATGCTGGGCTACGGCACGCTGTCGGCGATCGCCCAGCGCATCGGCGACCAGCCCCAGTCAGCCCACACGATCGCGCTGGGCGGCGGATTCTATTTGACGCAGTTCGCGGTGATCGCGTTGGCAACGCTGTTCGTGACGAGCGAGTACGCAGCTGGCGGCATCCGCTCGACACTGCTGTGGACCCCGATCCGGTCCCGCGTGGTCCTGGCGAAGGCGGCGGTGCTGGTACCGGCGCTGTTCGCATACGGAGTGTTGCTGTCGTGCGTGGGAATGGCATTGGCAAGCGCGGTGATGAACGGCCACGGCCGGCCGACATCGTTCGAAGCCGGCTTCACAACAGCATCAGGCATGGGCGGCTATTTCGCGTTGCTGGGCCTGCTGTGCACGGGAATCGGCTGGGCATTGCGCAGCGCGGCGGGGACGGTGGTGTCGGTTTTCGTGCTGCTGGTTCCGGTACCGCTGATCGTGGCCTCGGTGGGCGCACCGGAGGCGGTGCCGTACTTCCCGGGCATGGCCGGGGTGAACGCGATGGTGCAGGCGGGAAAGCCAAACCCGATCACGATGACGGCGGCCCCGTACGCGCCTTGGATCGGGCTGCTTATCTGCGCGGCTTGGGCGGCGACGGCACTGGTAGCCGGCGGGGCAGTGTTGCGACGCCGGGACGCCTGACACCAAACGCCCCCACCCTCTCCGGGGGGCGTCCCCAGGTCCAGTCTACCGGCGCGGCCCGACAAAGCCCCGAAAATGCCGCCACCTCAGCCCGGTTCTCCACATCACGGCGGGGATGTGGAGAACCGGGCCACCTTCACCCCAATCCCATACCCGCCAACACTTCCCGGGCACTCTCCACCAGTTCCGCCAACCCAGGCGGCGCCAGCGACCCCGTCCCCGCCAAAGCCCCGAAGATCGTCCCCTCCATCCAGTCCACCACGGTCCGAGCGTGCCGCACCGGGTCCGTCGAGCCGGCCGCCTCCAAGACCGCGGCCGCGTGGTGGCGGATCGACAAGCCGCCCTCGTCGTACGCCGCGCGCAACTCCGGGCGGCGGGTGGCCTCCAACGCGAACTCGTACCGCGCCAACATCCGCGTCCGGCCGGATGTGATCGCTTCGAACGCATACCCCGCGACGAACTCCGCCAACGTCGCGGACGGCCGCGGTGAGGGCTGGTCCAACGCCACGATCCGGGCGATCGTCAGCTCCAGCAGCGCCGCCCGCGTGCGCGCGTAGTACGACGTCGAGCCCACCGGCAAGCCCGCGGCGCGGTCCACCGCGCGGTGGGTCAAGCCGCGCATTCCCTCCGCCGCGATCACCTCGATCGCTGCGTCCGCGATCACGTCGATGCGTTCCACGACCATCGACTCTACAGGTGTAGAGTCCTCTACAGATGTAGAGGAGGCGTCATGCACGCGATCGTGGTCGGCGGAGGCATCGGCGGGCTGGCGGCGGCCGTGGGGCTGCACCGGGTCGGCTGGACGGTCACCGTCCTCGAGAAAGCGCCCGAGTTCGGCGACGTCGGCGCGGGCATCTCCCTCTGGCCGAACGCCCAGCGGTGCCTCGACGAGCTCGGCGTGGACCTCGGCGAACACCTGGCCCCGCAGCACGACGGCGGCATCCGCGACCGGCGCGGCCGCCGGATCGCCCGCTTCGACAGCGCCGCGTTCAGCCGGCGGCACGGGCGGCCGCTCGGCGCGATCCACCGGCGCGACCTCATCGCCGCCCTTCGGGCCGCCGTTCCGGCCGGAAGCCTCGAGACCGGCGCCGAAGTCACCGAAGTCCGCGAAGACGGCCTGGTTCGCTACGGCGACACCGAACTGCGGGCCGACCTCGTCGTCGCGGCCGACGGCATCCACAGCCGGGTCCGCCACGCGCTCTTTCCGCGCCACCCGGAACCGGTGTACTCCGGCAGCACGGCGTATCGCGGCGTCGCGCACCTCCCCGGAACCCGGCTGAGCACGAGTTTCGACCGCGGCACCGAGGTCGGCGTCCTCCCGCTGACCGGCGGTGACGTCTACTGGTGGATCTGTTCCGTCAGCGAACCCGGCCGGAGCCCGGAGAAACCCGAAGCGGACGGCTGGCACGACCCGATCCCCGCGCTCCTGGCCGCGACCCCGCCGGAGGCCGTGCTGCACCACGACCTCTACCACCTCGGCACCCCGCTCCCCGCCTACACCCGCGGCCGGATCGCGCTGCTCGGCGACGCCGCCCACGCCATGCCGCCGTTCCTCGGGCAGGGCGGCTGCCAGGCCCTCGAGGACGCCGTCGTGCTTGCCCACGCGGTGTCCACACAGGACAACGTCAACGTCGCATTGGCGATCTACGACCGGATTCGGCGGCCGCGCAGCCAAAAGGTCGTCCGGGAGTCGGTCCGGATGGGCAGGCTGGGCCCGCAGCTGACCAACCCGATCGCGGCCGGACTGCGCACGGCCGTGCTGAAGTGCCTCCCGGCCACGGCGAGCGCCCGCGTCGGCGCGGGGATCACGGGGTGGGTGCCGCCGCGTCTCCCCCGACCAGCCCGGCCTCGTACGCCGTGATCGCCGCCTGCACCCGGTTCTTCGCGCCGAGACGGGTCAGGATCGTGCTCACGTGCGCCTTCACCGTGCCCTCGACGACGAACATCTTCGCCGCTATGTCTGCATTGGACAGTCCGGAACCCAGCAGAGTCAGCACTTCCCGCTCTCGCGGGGTCAGGACGGCGATCCGCTCACGGGCCGCGGCGGCGCGGGTCAGCTGCCCGCCGGACAGCCGGGCGATCACCCGCTGGGCCACCTTCGGCGAAAGGAACGCGGCCCCGCCGGCGACGGCGTGGATCCCGGACAGCAGCTCACGCGGGTCGCCCGACTTCAGCAGGAACCCGCCCGCGCCGAGCCCGAGCGCGCGTTCGATGTAGTCGTCCTCGCCGAACGTCGTCAGCATGATCACGCCGGTGGCGGGCCGCAGCCGCCGGATCTCCGCCGCCGCGCCGAGGCCGTCCAGCCCGGGCATGCGGATGTCCAGCAGCACGACGTCGGGGTGGGTGGCGAGGACCTGCGAGACGGCGGCCCGGCCGTCGGCGGCTTCGGCGACGACCTCGATCTCCGCGTCGGCGGCGAGGATGGCGGCCACCCCCGCCCGCATCATCGCCTCGTCGTCGGCCAGCACGACCCTGATCACGGTGCCCCCTCGGTGAACCAGTCCTTGGCGACCAGCTTCCCACCGGCGAAACACAGCCGGTAGGCGGCGTAGTCGTTTTCCAGCCACGACCGCCCGCTGCCGTAGTACTCGCACACCACGCCGGACCCCGGCAGCAGCGGCGGCTCGTTCCGCACCGGCCGGGCCGCACGCTGGTTCCCGGGCAGCTGCGGCGCCACCTCGGTGCGCGGCTGCCCGACCCGCAGCCGTTCGTAGACATCGGCGGGCAGTTCGGAGGAGTTCCACTGGTACAGGAACGCGATCCCGGCGATCGCGAGAACCGCCGCGAAGAGACCCAGCGGGACGGCGACGGCCTGGACCAGACTGCGCCGCACGTCGCGCCGAGCCAGTTCCAGGGCACGGGCCGACGTCGACGGCTCGACGTCGTCGTCGGCGAGGGCGGCCGGCGCGGCGCCGTGCGGCAGCGTCGCGGTGACGGCGAACCCGCCCGCTTCGGGGCCGGCCCGCAGCGTGCCGCCGACGAGCCGGACGCGCTCGCGCAGGCCGATCAGCCCGACCTGCCCGGACGCCGCACCCGGCAGCGGCCCGGCGGGCGGCGGCGCGTTGACGACGCTGACGTCGGTCCGCGCGCCGGTGCTGCACACCCGGACCGTCACGGCGACGCCCGGCGCGTGCTTCGCCACGTTCGTGAGAGCCTCCTGGACCACGCGGTACGCCGCACGGGCGACCATCGGGGGCGTATCCGCAACGTCCACTGTGGACTCGATGTGCAGGCCGGAGGCCCGCGCCCGCGAGATCAGCTCGCTGAGGTCGCCCTGCACCGGCTCGACCGGCGCGGCGTCCTCGCGCAGCACGCCGATGATTTCGCGCAGCCGCTCGGTCGCCGTCGCGGCACTGGTCCGCAGCTGTGCGGCCGCGTCGCGCTGGGCGTCGTCGAGGCCGCCCGCGACCTCCAGTGCGGCGGCGCGGACGGCGATCAGGCTCAGCTCGTGCCCCAGCGAATCGTGCATGTCGCTGGCGATCCGCGCGCGCTCGCGCAGCCGCGCCTGCGCGGCGACCAGCTGTTGCCTGCTCTCCATTTCTTCGGCCCGGCGCCAGCCGGTGCGGGCGAGTTCGCCGCGGACCCGGACGTACCGGCCGAGCAGCCACGGCGACAATCCGGCGAAGACCAGGATCGCGACCATCGCCGCCCAGTCGCCCAGCCCGTCCGGCCCGAAGACGAGCGCGAGCGGCAGCCCGAGCGCCGCGACGGCCGTTCCGGTCAGGATCCCGGGCCGGGCGCGCGGCATCCGCAGCCCGGCCTGGTAGCTCATCGCGACCAGCACGAAGATGACCCAGACCGGCACGCGGTCGCGGTAGGGGAACGGCACGGCCAGCGCCCCGGCCAGCGCGATCCCGAGCGAGACGGCCGGGTACCGCCGGGCGGTGGCGACTGAGCCCGCCACGACCACGAGACCGCCGGCGAGTTCCCCGTACGACCGGGTGCCCAGCGCGCCCACGACGACGGTGAACGCGAGGAACAGCCCGACGACGACGTCGAGCACCACGTGCCACCTGCGTTTCGTCACCGTCCGCACGAAACCGAAGCTACAAGCCGTGACGGCCGGGCGACCACTGCCGAAAGTCAACCCTTCGCTGCCGCCGGTCGCCAGACTTCCGTGAGCACTGCTCTCCAAACCGAGCAGCGCTCACGGCAACATGAGAGCACTGCTCTCGAAACCGAACAGCGCTCACGGCGGCAAGTGAGCACCGCTCTCGAAACCGAAAGGCGTTCACGGCGGTACGTGAGCACTGCTCTCGCTTCGGAGTGTCGCGCCGGGAGGCTTGTGAGCACCGCTCTCCGAACCGAACGGCGCTCTCCGCGGCAAGTGAGCACTGCTCTCGCTCCGGAGCGCCGCGCCGGAACACTCGCGAGCACTGCTCTCCAATGTGAACGCCGCTCGCGGTAGCGCTCGCGGTGTTGCATGATGATCCACCATGGCCGAGCGCACACTCGCCGACCAGTTGGGCGGCTACCTCCCCGAAGGCATCGATGCCCTCGAAGAGCACGAGCAGCAGGATCTCGCCGACGCGCTCCGCGACGCGCGCAGGCGGCAGGCGAAAGCGCTCGCCGAGGCGGGCGAAGAAGGCCTCCGGTACGTTCCCGCGCTGCTGCGCGGCGCCGTCCGGAAGGCGGTCGGCCTGTGACGGACTACGCAGCCGAAGCCGAGATCCTCAAGCTGGCCCGCGTCCTCGGCGTCGAGCCCGCGCGCCTGGCCTACCTCGGCCGCGTCGACGCCGACGACCTTCAAGCGTTCCGCGAGCAGGTCACCGACACGCTGTTCGACGCCAACGCCGCCGCGCTGCAGCGGATGGCGCTGGCCGCGCGGGTCGTGCCCGTGGGGGTGCTGGCCAAGATCGCCGAGAAGGTGTTCGGCCCGCTGCTCTGCGCCCGGATCGCCGGGCTGGTCGACGTCTCGCGCGGCGTCGACGTCGCCAAGCGGCTCAGCCCCCGGTTCCTCGCCGAGGTGGCCGCGGAACTCGACCCGCGGCACGCGAGCGCGATCATCAGCCGGATCCCGCTGGATACCGTCCTCGCCGTCGCCGCCGAACTGGCGCGCAAGGAGGACTGGATCACCCTGGGCCGGTTCGTCGGGCACCTGCCCGACCCGACGGTCCGGCGCGCCCTGGAGCGGATCGACGACCCGTCGCTGCTGCGGATCGCCTTCGTGCTCGACGACAAGCGCCGCATCGACCACGTCGTCGGCCTGCTCCCGGCGCACCGGCTCGGCGAGCTGGTCACCGCGGCGAGCGCCGACGAGGACCTCTGGACGCCGGCGCTCGACCTGCTGACCCACCTGGGCGAGGCGCGCCGCGCCACGCTGAAGCCGATGCTCGCCGGGCTGCCCGGCGAGTTCCGGGACCGCGTTCAGGCGACGATCAAGTAGATCCCGTAGCCGACGATCGCCGCGCAGAGCGCGAAGCAGATGACCGCGCCGGCCAGCGGGCCGGAGCCCGACCCGCCCGCCTCGCGGGCCGAGTCGCGCTGCGAAAGCCCGACCACCCCGAACGAGAAGAGGCTGGTCAGCACGACGACCGCGGCCAGCGCGACGACGAAGACGAGACCGAGGGAACCCCAATCGATGTGCACGGCGCTCCTCAGGCGTTGGCCGGCTGGACGGCCGGCTCGGGCTCGGTGACGGAGTGGGCGCCGACGGGGTTCCGCTTCGACGCGAGGTAGATGCCCAGCGCGACGACGGCCCCGGCCAGGCCGACCAGCACGGTGCCCCAGGTCCCGAGCGTGGAGACCTCGGCGGCGAGGGCGCCGACGATCGCCGCGGCGGGCAGCGTGAGCGCCCAGGCGAGGACCATCCGGCCGGCGACGCCCCAGCGGACTTCGGCGAGCTTGCGGCCGAGCCCGGAGCCGATGATGCCGCCCGAGCAGACGTGCGTGGTGGACAGCGCGAACCCGAGGTGCGCCGAGGTGAGGATGACGGCCGCGGCGCTCGTCTCGGCCGCGAACCCCTGCGGCGTCTGGATTTCGGTGAGCTTCTTGCCCATCGTCTGGATGATCCGCCAGCCGCCGAGGTAGGTGCCGAGCGCGATCGCGGTGCCGGCGGTCAGGATCACCCAGATCGGCGGCCCCGAGTTCGGCGCGAGCGAGCCGGACGCGATCAGCGTCAGCGTGATGACGCCCATGGTCTTCTGCGCGTCGTTGGTGCCGTGCGCGAGCGAAACCAGCGAGGCGGAGGCGATCTGGCCGGCCTTGAAGGTGCGGCCGACGGTGTCCCGCTTCGCCCGGGCGGTGATCCGGTAGACGAGGAAGGTGCCCAGCGTCGCGACGACCCCGGCGACGATCGGCGAAGCGAGCGCCGGGATCAGCACCTTCTCGACGACCTTCCCGAAGTGCACGGCGTCGGAGCCGGAGGCGATCCAGGTCGCGCCGATCAGCCCGCCGAAGAGCGCGTGCGAGGAACTCGACGGCAGTCCGATCAGCCAGGTGACCAGGTTCCAGACGATCGCGCCGACGAGCCCGGCGAAGATGATCACCGGGGTCACCTTCGTGTCGTCGACGATCCCGCCGGAGATCGTCTTCGCGACCTCGACGGAGAGAAAAGCGCCAACGAGGTTCAGCACGGCCGAAACGGCGACGGCGACCTTCGGTTTGAGCGCCCCGGTGGCGATGGAGGTGGCCATCGCGTTGGCGGTGTCGTGGAAGCCGTTGGTGAAGTCGAAGGCCAGCGCGGCGACGATCACCACCAGCACGATCAGCGAGAAGTCCATGGGCGGCCCACTTTCGTTGCTGTTCGTTAGCAACGCTACTGATCGACTCGGACGGCTCCGATGCCTGTGACGTGACGGCTTACTGAACTCTGCATGAACCCGGGTGGGTGACGCCACTGGGCACCGTCACCGTGGCCGCCGCAGTGGGCGGGCTCCTCCTGTGGACCACGCCGCCGCCGAGCGAGCCGTCGGCCCGGATCGCGCTGCTCGCCCCGGGCCGGAACCACTGGGCGCCCGACGTCGCCACGCCGGACGGCCAGGCCGTCCTCCGGTCCTCTGTGGACCGGGGCCGCCGTGACGCTGTTCGGGCGAAACAAGCGGAAGGCGCCCACGCCGGTGGGTCCCGCCGCTACGGTCGGGGCATGACCTTGCGGCAACCCGACAGCCCCGGCGGCAGCGCGCGGACCATCCGGGCGACCAAGCCCACCACCGCGTACGGACAGGACACCCAGCACTCGGCGTTCCCGAGCGTGACCCGGCTGCCCGACGGCACGCTGTACGTCGTCTACCGCCAGGGCAGCAACCACTACACCAACCGCGACGGCTTCCTGCGCAGCACGGCGAGCACCGACAACGGCCGGACGTGGTCGGCGCCGGCCACCGTCGTCACCGCGGCCGCCGGCACCGACTACCGCGACCCGTCGGTGTCCCTCAGCCGCGCCGGCACCACCCTCTACCTCACCTACTTCAAGGGCACCACCTCGGTGGCCGCCGCGGGTTCCTTCTTCCGCTCCTCGGCCGACAACGGCGTGACGTGGAGCGCCGAGACGCGGATCGACGCGAGCCTGCCCTCGTCGGCGATCACCGCGCCCGTCGTGCAGCTGCCCGACAGCACCCTGCTGGCCGCGCACTACTCGAAGAGCTCCGGCGACACCTTCGACTCCGTCTGGCTCGCCCGCTCGAGCGACGGCGGCGCCACCTGGACGTCGAGCAAGCTCGTCAACGGCCAGTCCGCCGGGCGCGACTACCAGGAGCCCTACCTCGTGCAGCGCGGCAACGCGCTGTTCCTGACCTTCCGCTGGGGCAACAACGCCTCGATCGGCGCGGCCCTCTCGACCGACAACGGCACCACGTGGTCCACGCCCGCCGCCGCGTTCACCGGCAGCGGGCGGCCGTCGTCGGTCTGGCAGGCCGACGACACGGTCGTCGTCGCCTTCCGGGACGGCTCGGGCCGGTTCGCCGTGCGGTCCACCCGCGACCGCGGGACGAGCTGGCTGCCGCCGTCCGTGGTCCAGGTACCGCCGAAGGGCGGCCAGTCGACGTACGCGTCGCTGCTGGAAACCACATCGGGGCAGGTGTTCACCGTGCTGGCCGCCGAGGAGCCGGCGAGCACGGAGTCGCGGCTGGCCTTCGCCTACCTCGGCAGCGGCGCCCAGGTGACGCCGCTGGGGTTCGTCCCCGGCGACCAGGACGCCGCGCGGTCGGGCTACGACCAGCTCGTGCTGGGCACGACGTTCCAGCAGCCGAACGGTGCCCTGCCCATCCCGTGGTGGACCGGCAACGGCGCGGTCACCGTGGTCGACGGCGTCCTGCGCTCGGCCAGCGCCGACAACGTCGCCGACCACGCGGTGCTCGAAACCTCGAGCCCCGACCACCGCGTCGAGGCCGACTTCGCGTGGTCCGGCCAGGCCGGGTTCGGCCTCTTCCTCCGCTACACCGACGCCGGCAACTACCTGCTGTTCACGGCCGAGACCGGCGGGGTGAACCTCCGGCTGTACAAGGCCATCGGCGGCACGCTGACGCAGCTGGTGCTCGCGACCGGCAAGCCGGTCAACGCCGGCGGGTTCCACACGCTCGCCGCGGCGGTCCGGTCGGGCACGGTGACCGCCTCGGTCAACGACGAGACGATCATCCACTTCGACCTGGCGTCCGGCGACAACTCCGCGCTCACCGGCACCGCCGCCGGCGTGAAGGTCAACGAGCAGGCCGGCGGCACGAACCAGTGCCGCCGGGTGGTCGTCAGCACGTGAGCCCTCCGGCGCCGGTTGTGACCCGCCACAACCGGCGCCGGCCATCTCTGAGCGTTCTCCCAGGTCGTCTCCGGTGGTCTGTGACCGATCATGAGCTGCGTCACGTACTCACGGGTAACTGGAGGCAACGGAATGCGGGTCACCAACGGCGGTGCCAAGCGAACCCTGGCCGTGCTCGCCGCGGCACTCACCTTCGGCGCGGTGGCGCCGTCGGTCGCGGCGGCGGCTCCGGCCGGCGGCTGGAACGACTGGGGGTGCCGCCCGTCGGCCGCCCACCCGGAGCCCGTGGTGCTGGTGCACGGCCTCGGCGCGAACGACGCCGTCAACTGGTTCTTCCACGCCCCGAAGATCGCCGCCGAGGGCTACTGCGTCTTCTCGCTGACCTACGGCACGGGCGTCCTCGGCCCGGGGGTCGGCGGGCTCGCGTCCATGCGCGACAGCGCGGCGGAGCTCGGCCGGTTCGTCGACCGGGTCCGGGCCGCGACCGGCGCCGCGAAGGTCGACATCGTCGGCCACTCCGAGGGCAGCACGATGCCCGCGTACTACCTCAAGTACGGCGGCGGCGCGGCCAAGGTCGCCCACTTCGCCGGCTTCGGCGCGAACTACCGCGGAACGACCCTCGGCGGCCTCGACGCGCTGGCCAAGGCCCTGCTGACGTCGGTGCCCGGCCTCGGCGCGGTCCTGCGCACGGCGTGCGGAGCGTGCACGGAGTACCTGGCGCCCTCGGCGTTCCTGGACGACCTCGCCCGCGGCGGCGTCCACGTCCCCGGGCCCACGTACACGAGCATCGTGAGCCGGTACGACGAAGTCGTGACGCCGTACACGAGCGGCATCCTGGGCGAGCCGGGCACGACGGACGTCGTGCTGCAGGACTTCTGCCCGGCCGACGCGTCGGGGCACCTGAGCCAGGCGGTCGACCCCAACGTCACCGGCCTGATCCTGCACGCGCTGGACTCGGGTTACCGGCCGTCCTGCACGCCGTTCACGGTGCCACTCTGACCCCGGCGCGCCACACCGCGCGGGTCAGCGGCACGCCCGGCCGGTAGGCCAGGTGCGTCACCGACGGCGCTTCGAGGACGTGGACGTCCGCCCGCGAACCGGCCCGCAGGACGCCCACGTCCTCGCGGCGCAGCGCCTTCGCGCCGCCCGCCGTCGCGGCCCAGACCGCCTCCTCGACCGTCATGCGCATCTGCAGCACCGCCGTCGCGACGCAGAAGGCCATCGACGTCGTGTAGGAGCTGCCCGGGTTGGCGTTGCTGGCCAGTGCGACGGTCGCGCCCGCGTCGAGCAGCCGCCGCGCCGGCGCGAGTGGCTGCCGAGTCGACAAGTCGCACGCGGGCAGCAACGTCGCCACCGTCTCCGCCGCCGCGAGCGCTTCGACGTCGGAGTCCGCAAGGTACGTGCAGTGGTCGACGCTGGCCGCGCCCAGCTCCACCGCCAGCCGCACGCCGGGGCCTTCGCCCAGCTGGTTGCCGTGGACCCGCAAGCCGAGGCCGCGCTCCGCCGCGGCCTTCAGCACCCGCGCCGACCGGGCCTCGTCGAACGCCCCCGTCTCGCAGAAGACGTCCGCCCAGCGGACGCTTTCCGCCACGGCGTCGAGCATTTCGCCGCACACCAGGTCCACATAGGACTCAGCGTCGGCACCGGGTGGCACCAGGTGCGCCCCGAGGAACGTCACCTCGTCGGCGACCTCCGCGGCGATCCGGGCGCTGCGGGCCTCGTCGGCGACGGTCAGCCCGTAGCCCGTCTTCGTCTCCAGGCAGGTCGTCCCCTGCCGGGCCGCCTCGTCGACGTGCCGGCGCAGGTTCGCCGCCAGCTGGTCGTCGGACGCCTCGCGCGTCGCCGCGACCGTGGTCGCGATGCCCCCGGCCGTGTAGGGCTTCCCGGCCATCCGCGCCTCGAACTCCGCGGTGCGGTCGCCGGCGAAGACCAGGTGCGTGTGGCTGTCGACCCAGCCGGGCAGGACCGCCCGGCCGTCGACGTCGACGCGCTCGTCGACGTCCGGCGCGCCCGCCGCCGGGCCCACCCACGCGACGCGCGAGCCGTCCAGCACCAGCGCCGCGTCGGACAGGCGGCCCAGCGCCGGGTCGTTGGTGGTGAGCTCGCCGATGCCCGTGATCAGGACGGCCACAGTGCCTCGATCTCCTTCGCCAAGACGGTTTCCGGCCGGTCGACCAGCAGGTGCACGCCGTCGCGCACCACCTCGCGACCGGCGACGACGACGTGCCGGACGTCCGCGCCCGACGCCGCGAACACGACTCCCGACGGCTCGATCCCGGCCGTCCGCACCGAATCCAGGGCCACGGTGACGAAGTCCGCGCCCGCCCCCTCGGCGAGCGCGCCGACCTCGGTCCACCCGATCGCCGCGTGGTCCGTGCCCGCTTCGAGGAGCTCCTCGGCGCTGAACCGGCCGCGCTCCTCGGCGGCCAGCCGGTCGTCGAGCTCCAGCGCGCGGGTTTCCTCGAAGGCGTCGACGACGGCGTTGCTGTCGCTGCCGATGCTCAGCCGCACCCCGGCGTCCCGCAGGGCGCGGGCCGGTCCGATGCCGTCGCCGAGATCGCGTTCGGTGGTCGGGCAGAAACACGCCCGCGCGCCGCTGAGCCGGTCGACGTCCGATGCGGTCAGGTGCGTGGCGTGCACGGCGACCAGCCGGTCGGTGAGCACGCCGCGGTCGGCCAGCAGCTCGGTGGGCGTGCGGCCGTAGGCGGCCTGGCACTGCTCGTTCTCGGCCCGCTGCTCCGAGAGGTGGACGTGCACCACCCGTGCACTGTCCACAAGCGACAACTGATCCGCCGGAACGGCCCGTACGGAGTGGATCGCGGCGCCGACCCGGAACAGCTCGCCTTCTTTCAGTGCTTCCACGCGCGAGGCCCACGCCGCGGCCGAGCCGTCGGAGAACCGCCGCTGGACCTCGTCGGGTTCGACGCCGATGCCACCCGCGAGGTAGCACGTGTCGAGCAGCGTCAGCCGGATCCCGGCGTCGGCCGCGGCCTGCCGCAACGCCTGCCCCATCGCGTTCGGGTCGGCGTACGGCTTCCCGCCGGGCGCGTGGTGCAGGTAGTGGAACTCCCCGACGCTGGTGTACCCGCCGAGCACCATCTCGGCGTACACCCCGCGAGCCAGCCGGTAGTAGGAATCGGGGTCGAGCCGGGACGCCAGCGCGTACATCCGCTCCCGCCAGGTCCAGAAGGTGCCGCGCTCGTGGTGCGTCCGGCCCCGCAACGCCCGGTGGAAGGCGTGTGAGTGCCCGTTCGCGAAGCCCGGCAAGGTGAGCCCGGGCAGGACCGTGCCTGTGCGCGGCGAACCCGCCGAAACGCTCGTGATCCGCCCGTCCGAGACGTCGATCCGCACGCCGGACGCGATGCCGCCGGGCAGCCAGGCCTGTGCGCACCAGAAAACTGTCGGTGCCGGACGATAGACTGGAAACGGGGGGCGCCCCCGCGGGCCGGAGGTCATCGCGCCAGCCGCTCCAGCACCGTGGCCAGCGCCGAAGCACCGGCTTCGACGTCGCCGGCCTCGGCGAACTCCTCGGGCGAGTGGCTGATGCCCCTCGGGTTGCGCACGTAGAGCATTCCCGCCGGGACGAACCCGGCGAGGATCGCGGCGTCGTGGCCGGCGCCGGTCGGCAGTTCCGGCGGCCCGCCGAGCCAGCCGCCGAGGTCGCGCCGGAGCGCGTCGTCGAACACGACGTCGTCCGAATAGGACTCCCGAGTCACCTCGACGCGACACCCCTCCTCCGCCGCGGCGGCTTCGGCGGCTTGCGCGATGTCGGCGACCAGCGCCGGAGTCGCGGTTCCCGGCACGCGCGCGTCGAGCCAGAGGTCCACAGTGGACGCGATGACGTTGGTGCCGCCCGGGGTCGGCACCAGGCGGCCGACGGTCGCCCGCGCGTCCGGTACCGCGCGGGCCAGCCGCCGGACGGCGGTGACCGTCGCGGCGGCGGGCAGCATCGGGTCGGCCCGGTCGGCCAGCAGCGTCGCCCCGGCGTGGTTCCCTTGCCCCGCGAAGGAGAACCGCCACCGCCCGTGGGCGATCACCGTGCTGCCGACCGCCACCGGCGAACCGAGGTCGACCAGCCCGCGCCCCTGCTCGACGTGCAGCTCGAGGAACTTCCCGATCAGCCCGAGCCGGTCGGGATCGGGCCCGGCCAGCGCCGGGTCGAAGCCGGCCTTCGCGGCCGCCTCGGCGAACGTGACGCCGTCGGCGTCCCGCAGCCCGCGCGCCTTGTCCGCGTCGATCGTGCCGGTGAGCAGCCGCGAGCCGAGGCACGGGACGCCGAACCGGCCGCCCTCCTCCTCGGCGAACACGACGACGGCGACCGGCTTGCCGGGCCGGAACCCGCGCTGCTGCAGGATTTCCACCGCCGCCAGGGCGCTGGCGACGCCGAGCGGGCCGTCGAACGCCCCGCCGCCGGGCACCGAGTCGAGGTGGCTGCCGGTGACGACGGCGTCCGGCCCGGGCGGGCCCCACCAGGCCCAGATGTTGCCGTTGTGGTCGGTGTCGACGTCGAGCCCGAGGCCGAGCGCGCGCTCGCCGAACCACGCGCGCAGGTCCTGCTCGGGCGCGTCGAAGACGTGCCGCGAGTAGCCGCCGCGCTTCGGGTCGCGCCCGACGCCGTCGATCTCGCCGAGGAGGCCGGAGGCGCTCACTCGGCCGCCCGCATCGGCACCCGTACCCCGCGCTCGCCCGCGACGTCGGCCGCGCGGTCGTAACCCGCGTCGACGTGCCGGAGCACGCCCATGCCCGGGTCGTTGGTGAGCACCCGCTCGAGCTTCTGCGCGGCCAGCGGCGTCCCGTCGGCGACGCTGACCTGGCCGGCGTGGATGGACCGGCCCATGCCGACACCGCCGCCGTGGTGGATGGACACCCAGCTGGCGCCGGAGGAGGTGTTGACCAGCGCGTTCAGCAGCGGCCAGTCGGCGATCGCGTCCGAGCCGTCGGCCATGCCCTCGGTCTCGCGGTACGGCGAGGCGACGCTGCCGGAGTCGAGGTGGTCGCGGCCGATGACGACCGGCGCCTTCAGTTCGCCGCTGGCCACCATCTCGTTGAACCGCAGACCGGCCAGGTGCCGTTCGCCGTAGCCGAGCCAGCAGATCCGCGCGGGCAGCCCCTGGAAGGCCACGCGCTCGCCGGCCAGCTTGATCCAGCGCGCGAGGGATTCGTTCTCCGGGAACAGCTCCAGCATCGCGCGGTCGGTCGCGGCGATGTCCTCGGGGTCACCGGACAGCGCGGCCCACCGGAACGGGCCGTTGCCCTCGCAGAACAGCGGCCGGATGTAGGCGGGCACGAACCCGGGGAAGTCGAACGCGCGCTCGCAGCCGCCGAGTTTGGCCTCGCCGCGCAGGGAGTTGCCGTAGTCGAAGACCTCGGCGCCGCGGTCGAGGAAACCGAGCATGGCGTCGACGTGGTCGGCCATCGATTCGCGCGAGCGGTCGGTGAACTCGTCGGGCTTCTTGGCCGCGTAGTCGTGCCAGTCGTCGACGCCGATGCCCTTGGGCAGGTAGGAAAGCGGGTCGTGCGCGGACGTCTGGTCGGTGACGATGTCGACCTCGACGTTCCGGCGCAGCAGCTCCGGCAGCACCTCGGCGGCGTTCCCGACGACGCCGACCGACAGCGCGCGCTTCTCCTGCTTGGCCTTCGTGACGCGGGCGATGGCGTCGTCGAGGTCGTCGGCCACCTCGTCGAGGTAGCGGGTCTCGACGCGGCGGTGCGCGCGCTGCGGGTCGCACTCGATGACCAGTGCGACGCCGTCGTTCATGGTCACCGCCAGCGGCTGCGCGCCGCCCATGCCGCCGAGGCCGGCGGTGACGGTCAGCGTGCCTTTCAACGACCCGCCGAACTTCTTCTTCGCGACGGCGGCGAACGTCTCGTACGTGCCCTGCAGGATGCCCTGGGTGCCGATGTAGATCCACGAACCCGCGGTCATCTGCCCGTACATGGTCAGGCCCTGGTGCTCCAGGCGGCGGAACTCCGGCCAGGTCGCCCAGTCGCCGACGAGGTTGGAGTTCGCGATCAGCACGCGCGGCGCCCACTCGTGCGTGCGGAACACCCCGACCGGCTTGCCCGACTGCACCAGCAGCGTCTCGTCGACGTCCAAAGTGGTCAGTTCGCGGGTGATGGCGTCGAAGCTGGCCCAGTTGCGGGCGGCCTTGCCGGTGCCGCCGTAGACGACGAGGTCCTCGGGGCGCTCGGCGACGTCGGGGTCGAGGTTGTTGTGGAACATCCGCAGCGCGGCTTCGGTCTGCCACGACTTGGCGGTGAGCTGGGTGCCGCGAGCGGCACGGACGACGCGGGACATCAGACCTCCAGACGGGCGGCGTCGAGGACGGCGCCGGAGCGGACGAGTTCTTCGGCGGCCGCGATCTCGGGCGCCAGGTGACGGTCCGGGCCGGGGCCCGCGACCTTCGTGCGGAGCAGGTCCCGGACACGGCCGGTGACCGGCGACGGCTCGAGCGGCGCCCGGAAGTCCAGCGCACGGGCCGCGGTCAGCAGCTCGATGGCCAGCACGGTCGTCAGGCCGTCGACGGCCTTGCGCAGCTTCCGCGCGGCCGACCAGCCCATGGAGACGTGGTCCTCCTGCATGGCGCTGCTCGGGATGGAGTCGACCGACGCCGGCACGGCGAGCCGCTTGAGCTCGCTGACCACCGCGGCCTGGGTGTACTGGGCGATCATGTGGCCGGAGTCGACGCCGGGGTCGTGCGCGAGGAACGGCGGCAGGCCGTGCGAGCGCGCCTTGTCGAGCATCCGGTCGGTGCGCCGCTCGGCGATGCCGGCGACGTCGGCGATCGGGATGGCCAGGAAGTCCAGGACGTACGCCACGGGCGCGCCGTGGAAGTTGCCGTTGGACTCGACGCGGCCGTCGGCCAGGACGACGGGGTTGTCCACAGCGGACATCAGCTCGCGCTCGCCGACGAGTTCGGCGTGCGCGAGGCTGTCGCGCGCGGCGCCGTGGACCTGCGGGGCGCAGCGCAGCGAGTAGGCGTCCTGGACGCGGTTGCAGTCCGGACCGCGGTGGCTCTCGACGATCTTCGACCCCTGCAGCGCCTGCCACATCCGCGCCGCGGACGTCGCCTGGCCGGGGTGCGGCCGCAGGGCCTGGAGGTCGGCGGCGAACGCGCGGTCCGTGCCGAGCAGGGCTTCGACGCTCATCGCGGCGGTGAGGTCGGCGATGTCGAAGAGCTGGTGCAGGTCGGCCGCGGCGAGCAGGAGCATGCCGAGCATCCCGTCGGTGCCGTTGGTGAGCGCGAGGCCCTCCTTCTCGGCGAGCACGACCGGCTCGATCCCGGCCTGCTTCAGCGCTTCGCCGGCGTTCACGACTTCGCCGCGGTACGTCACTTCGCCTTCGCCCATGAGCGCGAGCGCGACGGCGGCCAGCGGCGCGAGGTCGCCGGAGCAGCCGAGCGAGCCGTACTCGTGGACGATCGGGGTGATGTCGGCGTTGAGCAGGGCCGCAAGCGCTTGCGCGGTTCCCGGCCGCACGCCGGTGTACCCGCTGGCGAGGGTGCGCAGCCGCAGCAGCATCAGCGCCCGGACGACCTCGGGCTCGACGACGGGCCCGGCCCCGGCGGCGTGCGAGCGGATCAGGCTGCGCTGCAGCGCGGTCCGGCTTTCGACCGGGATGTGCCGGGTGGCGAGCGCACCGAAGCCGGTCGAGACGCCGTAGGTGGGCGTGACGGCGTGGGCGAGGTTCTCGATGTGCTGGCGCGTCGCGGCGAGGTTCTTCTCGGCGGCGTCCGTGAGCCCGACGGGCGCGTACCCGCGGACGACGTCGACGACCTGGGCGGCGGTCAGGGGTTCGGAGCCCAGGAGCACTTTTTCCGGCATGCGCCCATTGGACATCGTCCTCTCCGCTGGTGGGATGCCCCACGGAGTGGTTCTGTCTGACATCCCAGACACCTCGGGTTACCCTGGCCCCAAGCGCCCCAATGTGGCCTTCGGTGCGTCTCACGCACCCAAGGCGGCCTTCGGTGCATGAGACGCAACCAAGGCCGCCTTGGGGCGCTTCGAGCGGGAGGTGAGCGATGGGCGACAGCAGCGAAGTCCCGGCGTTGCGCCGCGGGCTCGCGGTGCTGCGGCTGCTGGCCACACGCCCGGGTCCGGTCACCGCGGCCGCGATCGCCCGGGAGGCCGCCCTCCCCCGCTCGACCACTTACCACCTGCTCAACGAGCTGGAAGCCGCCGGGTTCGTCGTCCACCTGCCCGCGGAACGCCGCTACGGCCTCGGCATCGCGGCCTTCGAGCTGGGCTCGGCGTACCTGCGCCACGATCCCCTGGAGCGGCTGGCCGGGCCGTTGCTGCGCAAGCTCGTCGACCGCGTCGGGCACACCGCCCACCTCGGCGTGCTGCACGGCAACGAATCGCTCTACCTGATCAAAGAGCGCCCGGCCCGGCCGGAAACGCTGGTGACGGAGGTCGGCGTCCGGCTGCCGGCGCAGCTGACCGCGTCCGGCCGAGCAGTCCTGCGACACCTGCCCGCCCCGCACGTCCGCGCCCTGTTCCCGGCGGCGTCGGCGTTCGTGCTGCGCACCGGCCGCGGCCCGCGCACGCTGGCCGAGCTGCGCCGCACGCTCACCGCCGAACGCCGGCTCGGCTGGTCGGTCGAGGACGGCCACGTCACGGCCGGCTTCGCGTCGGTGGCCTGCCCGGTCTTCGACCACGGCGCCCGCCCGCTGGCCGCGATCAGCGTCACCCTGCGCCACCACTGCGCGGCGGAGCCGTGCCCGGAAACGTGGCCGGACCTCGCCGCGGAAGTGGCGGCGACGGCCACCGAGCTGACCACCCGCATCGGCGGCCACCCGGCCTGACCGCCGTCGCGGGCCGTCCGGGTGCCGGGGCTGCTGCGAACGGGGCAACTGTCACCGAACGGCTCGATTCCACTCCGCTGGGTGATTACCTTGAGGGACCTGCGGTTTCGAGGGGCGCCGATGGATGACGCACGCGTGAAGAAGGCCGGGTTCGGTGCGGTGCTCGCCGTCGCCGAGTTCCGGGCGATGTGGACCGCCGAGCTGCTGTCCGTCTGCGGTGACCAGCTCGCCCGGGTGGCGCTCGCCGTGCTCGTCTTCCAGCGCACGTCCTCGGCCGCGCTGACCGGCCTCACCTACGCGCTGACGTACGTGCCGTCCCTGCTCGGCGGCATCCTGTTGGCCGGCGCGGGCGACCGGTGGCCGCGTCGGGACGTGATGGTCGCGACCGACCTGGCGCGGGCCGCGCTGGTCGCGGTCATCGCGATCCCCGGCGTCCCGCTGTGGGTGCTGTGCGTGCTCGTCGCGGTGATGACGACCCTCGGCGGCCCCTTCAAGGCGGCGCAGCAGGCGCTGCTGCCGTCCGTGCTGGAGGGTGAGCGGTACCTGGTCGGGATGGCTCTGCGGAACGTGACGATCCAGGGCGCGCAGCTGGCCGGGTTCGCCGGCGGCGGGGCCTTGATCGCCGCGTTCACCCCGTCGGTGGCGCTGGCCCTGGACGCGGTGACGTTCGGGCTGTCGGCGGTGTTCCTGGTCACCGGCGTCCGGCGGCGAGCGGCGATCGCGCAGGCGGTCCGCCCCGCCTGGCTGGCCACGACCGGCGCGGGCATCCGGCTGATCTGGCGTGACCCGGCCCTGCGGACGCTGGTCGCGCTCAACTGGCTGGCCGGGTTCTACGTCGTGCCGGAGGCGCTGGCCGCGCCGTACGCGGCGGGGATCGGCGCGGGCGCGACGCTGGTGGGGCTGCTCATGGCGGCGGACCCGGCGGGCAGCGTGGTCGGCGGCGTCGTGTTCGGCAAGTGGATCCCGGAGCGGGTGCAGCTGCGGGTGCTCGGCTGGCTCGGGATCGCCGCCGGGCTGCCGCTGGTGGTGTTCGTCTGCCGGCCGGGCCTGGCGCCGTCGGTGGCGCTGCTGGCGGTGTCCGGGCTGCTGGCGACGGGCTACAACATCACCGGCACGGTGTCGTTCATGCGGCGGGTGCCGGACGAGCACCGCGCGCAGGGCGCGGGGGTGAACTCGGCGGGCCTGATCACGGTGCAGGGGGTCGGCGCGGCCGCGGCGGGCGCGCTGGCCGACGTGCTGGGCCCGGCGCACACCATCGCCGCGGCCGGGGCGGCGGGTGCCGCGGTGGCCGTGCCGATCGCGAGGGCGTGGCGCCGGGTCGGGGTGGAGGATCGATGACCTCAGTTGTCGCGTCCGCACATGGTGCGCCTCCCTTCACGACCTCGGGCCGGACCGGTTCCGTCACCGGCCGGACACCATGAGTATGCGGACCGGGGGCGGGGTTCCGCGCCTCGGGCCGCGGATTCGTGACGTCCTCGTGGCACCACGGCGCTGGGTGCTGTGGCGCCAGGGGCCGCGGGTGGCCGGCTACTGCCTGGTGAGCGAGGTGGTGGCGGTGGTGCTGACGCTGCGCCCGTCCCCGATCGCGGTGGACCGCCGGACGCTGGCGATCCTGGCGGTGCTGCTGGTCCTCGGGGTGGCGCAGTCGGAGACGGGCCGGCGCGTGGAGCGCATCCGCCGTCGCGTGTCGGGGACGCCGCACATCAACATGACGTCGGTCTGGACGTTCGCCGGCGTCCTGCTGCTGCCCCCGCTCCTGCTGGCGGTGCTGGTCGGCGGCCTGTACACGCACCTGGCGGTCCGCAGCTGGTACCGCCTGCAGCGGGTGCCGGCGTCCCGCACGGTCAGCAACGCGGCCATCATCGTGCTGTCGTGCTACGCGGCCCAGTCGGTGCTGCGCGTTTCGGACGCGTCCGACGTGCGCGCCGCCTTCTCGCGCGGCTGGGCGGGCACGTTCGCGATCGCGGCGGCGGGCGTGACGTTCTTCGCGGTGAACGCCCTGCTGGTGCTGCCGGCGCGCCGCGAAGTCGGCCGGACGCCGGAGGCGCTGTTCGGGACGTGGGCGGACAACGGCCTCGAGGTGGCGACGCTGTGCCTGGGTGCGCTGAACGCGGTGGCGCTGGCGACGTTGCCGGGCCTGGTGGTGCTGGTGTTCCCGCCGTTGCTGCTGCTGCACCGCACGGTGCTGGTGAAGCAGCTGGAGGTGGCGGCCCACCGGGACGAGAAGACGGGTCTGTACAACACGAGCGGCTGGCACGCGCTGGCGGAGCGAACCCTCGCGGCGGCGGCGCGCCAGGGGTCGACGTTCGGGTTGCTGATGCTGGATCTGGACCACTTCAAGCAGGTGAACGACACGTACGGCCACTTGGCGGGCGACGCGGTCCTGAAGGCGGTGGCCCAGTCGATCATCGCGGCGGTCCGCGGCCGCGGCGACGCGGTGGGCCGCTTCGGCGGCGAGGAGTTCGTGGTGCTGCTGCCGGGGATCACCCAGCCGGACATCGGCCCGGTGGCCGAGCGCATCCGCCGCGCGATCAGCGCACTGGAGGTCCCGGCGGGCCAGCTGTCGATAACGGGCCTGACGGTCTCGATCGGCATAGCGGTGTACCCGACAGCAGGCGCTTCGCTACAGCGCCTGCTGGACGCCGCGGACACGGCGCTCTACCACGCAAAAGCAACGGGCCGGAACAAGGTGGTCCACGTCGCAGATCTGGTGTGAGGGTCAGGCGGTCCGCTGCCGCCGTCCGGCGTCGAGCCCGAGCATGGCGAGCAGTTCAGCGCAGTCGTGGACGTCGGCGGAGTGACCGGCCACGGTGAGCACGGCACGATCGTTCTGCTCGCCGAGGCGAACCGCCTCTTCAGCCCGGATAACGCCCATCCGGCTGTCTTCGTCATTGGCAAGGGAACTGCCACTACGCCGGGCCCAGGTCATCTGGCCACCTACTTCCGACTCCACGGGTGCGGAGCCATGGTCGGACCCCAAGCATGACACTAACGAGAATTTCACTCACAAGTGGCCCCCACCACACCCCCACAACCCAACCCGCCAAAAACCGATCACCGCAGGTCAACACCCCCCGCGAACGCTCCGGTTACCCCGGCGACCCGCCGTCTGACCCACCACCCAACGCAACCACGGTGGGGGGTCCAGGGGGGCGAAGCCCCCCTGGCGGGGGCTTGGGGGTCCGACCCCCAAACAAGCACCCGAGAACGAGAGAAGGCCCAGCCCCGAAGGGGCGTGGGCCTTCTCGAAGTGGAGGTGCCGGGAATTGAACCCGGGTCCTCTGGCGTATCGACAGGACTTCTCCGTGCGCAGTCCGCTACGTCTCTGCTTGGCTCCCTCAATCACGCGAACAAGCTGAGGTGACGAGCCCAGCCACTGTTTGCTTCACGACTGTTCCCCGTGGCCGGGACAGTCGCTGAGCCTCCTAGCTGATGCCGGTACCCGGGCCGGAGGCGAACCCGGGCCGACAGAGTCGCACTCGCTCAGGCGGCGAGGGCGAACTCGCGCTGACTGGAGTCGGCGCTTATTGGTTTGCGATGACGCTTACGGTGGTCTCTCGCCTGCACCGGCACGCTTCTCCTGACTCAACGTCCAAAGTCGAAACCGTTCACCCCCTTGTCGGGACACAACCTGTCCATCATAACGCGCGGCGCCACCGCATTAGTCCGGGTGGGGTGGGGCCAGCCCTACCGCGGGGATGCCCGCTCGCACCATGTCGCGGGGAGCCGCCGGCGGGCGATGCTGGGGGCCGTGGGAAGGAGCGCGGTCATGGTGCGCGAAAGGCGGGATCCGCCGTTCGGTGGTTCGGTGGTGTTCTTGCTGATGAACCTGCCGGTGGGGGTGGTGGCGTTCGGGTTGCTGACGGCGTTCACGGCGGCCGGGGTGGGGACGGCGGTCGTGTGGGTCGGGGTCGGCTTGCTCGCCGTGCTGCTGCTCGCCGTGCGGGGGGCGGCGCGGCTGGAGCGGGCGCGGGTCTACGCGCTGCTGGACCACTACATCGACCTGCCGTACCTGCCGTTGCCCGCCGGCAAGCAGACCGTGCGGTGGAAGGCGCGGCTGAAGGATCCGTCGACCTGGCGGGACTTCGCCTACTTCGCGCTGCTCTTCCCGGTGGGCCTGGTGGAGTTCGTGCTCGTGACGACGTTCTGGGCGACGAGCCTGGCGCTGGTGGCCCTGCCGGTGTACTTCCGGTGGCTGCCGGGCGGGGAGTACCGGTTCCCGAACTCGGAGGTGCCGTGGCTGACCGTGAACTCGACGGTGGAGGCGCTACCGTGGGCGGCGCTGGGGGTGTTGTTCGTCGCGTTGTCGGTGGCGCTGACCAAGGCGCTGGCGGGGACGCACGCCCGGCTGGCGGAAGGGCTGCTGGGGCCGACGGTCGCGCAGCGCCGCCGGATGGAGCGCTGGTGGGAAGGCTCGGAAGAGCACAACGCCGAAAACAACCCGGAAGAGAAGAACCTGGTGGCGGGATGACCGAGGCGCAGCAACTGGAGCACCCGCGGCCGCACCCGGCTCGCACGATCCTCTACATGATCGCCGGCTTCTTCTTCCGGCTCGTGCAGTTCGTGCTGATCGTGGTCGGCATCGCGGTGGGGGTGTCGACGGCGGTGATCTGGATCGGGTTCCCGATCCTGCTGGCGACGACGAGCTTCGTCCGCTGGTCCGGTGACCGCGAGCGGGGCTGGGCGGGGCGGATGCTGAGCGTGCCGTTGCCGCCGGTGCAGCGGCGGCCGTACGAAGAGGGCCAGCCGCTGCTGCGGCGGTGGATGGTCCGGCTGAGCGACGCGACGACGTGGCGTGACCTGGCCTATCTGATGGCGGCGTTCCCGCTGGCGTGCGCGGAGGTCGCGATCGCGCTGGCGTCGATCGTGCTGCTGCCGATGGCGATCTGGGTGACGCCGTGGCTGGGCTGGCTGCACGGCGAGCTGGCGCTGGCGCTGCTGGGGCCGGACCGGACGAAACGGCTGGAGCAGAAGGCCGAGCGGCTGCAGGCGTCGCGGGCCCGCGGTGTCGACGCCGCCGAGGCCGAACGCCGTCGCATCGAGCGTGACCTGCACGACGGCGCGCAGCAGCGGCTGGTGGCCGTCGCGATGAGCCTGGGCCGCGCGAAGTCGAAGTTCGACCAGGACCCGCAGGCGGTCCGCGAGCTGATCGACGAGGCGCACTCGGACGCGAAGCTCGCCGTGTCGGAGCTGCGTGACCTGGCGCGCGGCATCTACCCGGCCGTCCTCGGCGACCGGGGGCTGGACGCGGCGTTGTCGGCGCAGGCGGCGAAGTCGCCGATCCCGGTGGACGTCTCGGTGGCCGTCGAGCCGCGGCCGCCCGCCGCGGTGGAGACGACGGCGTACTTCATCGTCGGCGAGACGCTGACGAACATCGCGAAGCACTCCGGAGCGACCGAAGCGGAGGTCAAGGTCTGGCGGACCGACGACCACGTCGTCGTCGAGATCACCGACAACGGTCACGGCGGCGCGGAGGTGCGTCCCGGCGGCGGGCTGGCCGGCCTGGCCGACCGCGCCGCGACGATCGACGGCGTCATCACCGTGGTCAGCCCGGTGGGCGGGCCGACCGTGATCCGGGCGGACCTGCCCTGCCAGTGGTGAATAGGCTGGACCCCGTTCATCCACGGACTTGGGGGCCGGATGCGGGTAGTCATCGCCGAGGACGCCGTGCTGCTGCGGGCCGGGGTGACCCGCCTGCTCGCCGACGAGGGCATCGAGACGGCCGCGGCCGTCGACAACGGGGACGACCTGCTCGGCGCGGTCAAGGAACACCGGCCCGACCTGGCGATCGTCGACGTCCGGATGCCGCCGACGTTCACCGACGAGGGCCTGCGCGCGGCCTTGGCGGCGCGCAAGGAGATCCCGGGGCTGCCGGTGCTGGTGCTTTCGCAGTACGTCGAGGAGTCCTACGCGGTGGAGCTGCTCTCCGGCGGCGCCGGCGGGGTCGGTTACCTGCTCAAGGAGCGCGTGGCCGACGTCGCGGACTTCCTCGACGCGGTCCGCCGCGTGGCGGGCGGCGGCACGGCGATCGACCCGGACGTGATCGCCCAGCTGATGGCCCGCGGCCGCCGCAACCCCCTGGACGCGCTGACGGCCCGCGAGTCCGAGGTACTGGGCCTGATGGCGCAGGGCCTGTCGAACACGGCGATCGCGAATTCGCTGGTCGTTTCGCACGGCGCCGTGGAGAAGCACATCGGCAACATCTTCTCGAAACTCGGCCTCGAAGCGAGCGCGGAGGAACACCGCCGTGTCCGTGCGGTGTTGACTTACCTGGGCCGCTGAGCGACGGACGGTGACCGGAAGTCCCGTAAGGTGGACAACGGGTCACCCGTTCCGCGGGCGGCACCGCTGTGAGCGCTCACCTACCATGAGCGGACCCGCCGGCGAGAGGAGCGCGCAGATGTCCGACGAGATCCGCTGCGTCCGCTTCTTCGGCGGCCCGCTCGACGGCCGCGTCCAGGAGCTCGGGGACGCCGAGCCGATCCCCGGCACCGTCATCCGGCACATCCACCTGCACGGCGGCCCGAAGATCGAAACCCGCTACGAGCTCGGCCTGACCGAGACCGGCTGGGAGTACCGCGTCGCGGCGACGCAGCACGAACCCGAGCCGGACGGCTCGCGGTAGGGACAACCCCCGGATGCGTCGGGGTGGTAGGGCTAACCCCCGGGTCCGGCGGGGGTGAACAGGACTCCGGAAAGACCGGTCAGCACCGCTGTTTCCCCAGGCCGAAGCGGCCAGGCTGAACGGCATGCAGACAAGCCAGGGGGTCGCGAGCGGCGGCCGGGACCGGTTCCTCGACGTCGTCCGGGCGGGGGCCATCCTCGCGGTCATCGCCCAGCACTGGACCATGCCGGTGCTCTCCTACTCCGACGGGCACCTCGCCACCGGCAACGCCCTCGCGACCCCGGGCTGGTGGGTCGTCACCTGGTTGTCGCAAGTGATGCCCTTGGTCTTCTTCGCCGGCGGGGCGGCCAACCTGATTTCCTTCCGCCGCGCGGCATCCACGCGGCAGTGGCTCGCCGCGCGCATCAAGCGCCTGATGGTGCCGGTGCTGCCGCTGATGGCGGTGTGGCTGATCGTGCCGGACTTCCTGCGCGGCCTGGGCGTGCCGCCGCAGCCGGTGCAGGTCGCGAGCGCGATCGCCGCGCAGCTGCTGTGGTTCCTGGCCGTGTACGTGCTGGTCGTGCTGCTCACGCCGCTCATGGTCGCCGCGCACCGGCGCTGGGGGCTGAAGGTGCCGCTCGTCATGGGCGCCGCCGGTGTGCTCGTCGACGTCGCGCGCTTCAACGACTTGGGCTACCTCGGTTACGCCAACGCGGTCTTCGTCTGGGTCGCGGTGCACCAGCTGGGCTTCCACTACGTCGAAGGCCGCCTCGGTGCGCTGACCCGCCGCGTCGCGCTGACGCTGTCGGGCGCCGGGTTCGGCGTCACCGCGCTGCTGGTCGCGTTCGGACCGTACCCGGCCAGCATGATCGGCATGCCGGGCGCGCCGGTGTCGAACATGAGCCCGCCGACCGTGCTGCTCGCCTTCCTCGCCGTCGGCCAGATCGGCCTGCTGCTCGCCTTCCGCCCGCAGCTCAACGCGTTCGCGGCGCGTCCCGGCGTCGGCGCCGGCCTCGGCTGGCTCGGCGCGCGGTTCATGAGCGTCTACCTCTGGCACATGCCGGCGCTGGTCGTGGTGGCGGGCGTGACGGTATACGGCCTCGGCTACGAGACCCCGGCACCGGGCACGGTGTTCTGGCTCATCATGGCGCCCGCGTGGTTCGCGGCGTGCGGGCTGGTGCTGCTCGGGCTGCTGCGGCTGTTCGCCCACTTCGAACTGCAGCGCGACACCGGCGCGCTCACCGCCCGGACGCCGCAGCTGGTCGCGGCCGGGCTCATGGTCTCGGGTGGCCTGCTCGGCCTGGCGGCGCACGGGTTCGCCCCGCTCTCGGACGGCATCGCGCACGGCCCGGTGCCCTGGGTGGTCCTGGCCACCGCCGGCTTCCTGCTGGCCGGCAAGCAGGTGCCGGTGGTGGACCTGCTGGGCCGCGCGGTCGACGTGAGCGAGCGAGCCGCTCTCAAGCGTTGAGCAGGCGCACGGGCGTGTCGTGCAGGACCGCCCGCAGGAACGGCTCGCCCAGGCGGTCGTCGGCGGCCGCCCAGCCGGCGATCGCCTGCAGCTGCGTCGCGTAGGGGTACGGGATGTTCGGGAAGTCCGTGCCGAGCACCACGCGGTCGGCGTACGCGGCCAGCCGCGCGGTCCAGTCCTCCGGCAGCGGCGACATCGCCTCGGCGAACGGCACGCCCACCATCGTGGTGTCCAGGTGCACCCGCGGGTACTTCGCCATCAGGTCGAACGCCGCCCCGAACTCCGGCATCGCCGCGTGCGCGAGCACCGCGGTCAGGTTCGGGTGCCGCGCGAGGACCTCGCCGAAGACCGACAACCCGGTGAAGTCGCCCCGCAACGGACCGTGTCCACAGTGGACGACGACGGGGACGCCCGCGTCGGCCAGCGCACCCCACACCGGCTTCAGCAGGTCGTCCCGCGGGTCGTACGCACCCACCTGGACGTGCGCCTTGAACACCCGGGCGCCGGCGCGCAGCGCACCGTCCACAGCGGACCCGGCGCCGGGCTCGGGGTAGAACGTCCCGGTCGGCACCGCGTCCGGGACCCGCGCGGCGAACTCGAGCGCCCACTCCGTCAGCCACTCCGCCATCCCCGGCTTGTGCGGGTAGACCAGCGGCGCGAAGCGCGTGACACCGAGCGAACGCAGCGTCGCCAGACGCTCCTCTTCGGACGTCCGGTAGAACACCGGCCACTCGGTGCCGTAGTGCGTCGAGGCCGCGTCGAAGTACGCCCAGACCTTGTCCATCACCGGTTTCGGCAGGAAGTGGACGTGCAGGTCGACCAGGCCCGGCAGGCCCAGCGACGCCGTCCAGCGCGCGACGTCGGCGTCCGAGGCGGGGCCCGGCGTCACTCCGTGAACCGGCCCTTCAGCGCGCGGCCCATGGCCTTCCTGATGTCGCGGTCCGCGTCGCGCTTGGCCAGCGCCTGCCGCTTGTCGTAGGCCTTCTTGCCCTGGGCCAGCGCGATCTCGACCTTGACCTTGCCGTCCTTGAAGTACATCGACAGCGGGACCAGGGAGAGCCCGCTCTCCTTGGTCTTGCCGATCAGCTTCTCGATCTCGCGCCGGTGCAGCAGCAGCTTCCGGGTGCGCCGCGGCGTGTGGTTGGTCCACGTGCCCTGCGTGTACTCCGGGATGTGCACGTTGCGGAGCCACACTTCGCCGTCGTCGACCGTCGCGAACGCGTCCGCCAGCGACGCCTTGCCCTCGCGCAGGCTCTTCACCTCGGTACCGACGAGCACGAGACCGCACTCGTAGGTGTCGAGGATGGAGTAGTCGTGCCGCGCCTTGCGGTTCGACACGATCACCTTCTGACCACGTTCCTTGGGCATACGACCACTCTACGTGATTCCGGTGGCGACGAGCAGCCGGTTAACTAGTGCCGGACGTACAGCCGCAGCGTGACGTACCCGGTGATGGCGGAGATCACCACGGACACCCCGAGCAGGATCGGCGCCACCGGGAACAGCAGTTCCAGCATGGTGATCTTCGGGAAGACGTCCCCGGTGAACACCGAGTCCAGGAAGCCGGCCTTGGTGATGATCAGCATGATGATCCCGAGGACCGCACCGACCGCGCCGGCGACCACCGCCTCCAGGAGGAACGGCAGCTGCGTGTACCACCGCGTCGCGCCGACCAGCCGCATGATGCCGACCTCGGTGCGGCGGGTGAACGCGGAGACCTGGATCGTGTTGGCGATCAGCAGCAGCGCGGCGATGGCCATGATGAGCGCGGCGCCGAAGGCCATGTTCCGGACGCCGTTGAAGGCGTTGAACACGCGGTCGAGGAACTTCTTCTGGTCGTCGACCTTCCGCACGCCCGGCTTGTTCGCGTACTCCTGCACGATCGCGTCGCTGCGGTCCGGGTCCTTCAGCTTCACGTGCAGCGACGCGGGCAGCGATTCGGGACCGGTGAGCGCGATCAGCTCCGGCTGGCTCTCGAAGATCTTCTTGAACCGGTCGAAGGCCTGGTCGCGGTTTTCGAACACGACCGACTCGACGCCGTTGTTGCTCTGGAGTGAGGTCCGCAGCGACTGGCACAGCGACTGGGTGCAGTTCTTGTCGTTCGCGCTGATGTCGTCGGTGAGGTAGACCGAGACCTCGACGTCGGCGAGGAAGTTGGACTTCATCTTGTCGATCGTCCGCACGGCGAGCAGGCCGCCGCCGAGCATGGCGAGCGACACGGCCGTGGTCAGCATCATCGCGATGGTCATCGTGACGTTCCGGCGCAGGCCGGTGACTACCTCACTGAAGACGAAACTGGCGCGCATGGCGGGTGCAGGTCCTTGGGGTCGGGGTCGGTGAAGGGCTGCGGTCAGCGACCGATGCCGTAGACGCCGCGGGCGTCGTCGCGGATCACCCGGCCGAGCTGCAGCTCGACGACTCGGCGCCGCATGGAGTCCACGATGGAGTGATCGTGGGTGGCCATCAGGACGGTGGTGCCGGTGCGGTTGATCCGCTCCAGCAGCAGCATGATGTCCTGGCTGGTGTCGGGGTCCAGGTTCCCCGTCGGTTCGTCGGCGAGCAGCACCAGCGGGCGGTTCACGAACGCGCGGGCGATCGCGACGCGCTGCTGCTCACCACCGGAGAGCTCGTTGGGCAGCCGGTCGGCCTTGCCGTCGAGGCCGACGAGCTCCAGCACCTCGGGGACGACCTTCTTGATGGTCGGGCCCGGCTTGCCGATGACCTCGAGGGCGAACGCGACGTTCTCCGCGACGGTCTTGTTCGCCAGCAGGCGGAAGTCCTGGAAGACGCAGCCGATGGTCTGCCGCAGGCGGGGGACCCGGCGGCGGGCCAGCTTGGCGACGTCGAAGTTGGACACCACCACGCGGCCCTTGGTCGGCGTCTCTTCGCGCAGCAGGAGCCGGAGGAAGGTCGACTTCCCCGATCCCGAGGGACCGATCAGGAAGACGAACTCACCCTTTTCGATGTCGACGGACACCCGCTCGAGCGCGGGCCGCGTCGAGGTCTTGTAGACCTTGGAAACCTCTTCGAGCCGGATCACGATTCGGCATACTACCCACCGGTCTCGTGAAGCCCCGGTTGCCCGGTCCACCCGAGTGGAGCAAGGGGCGTTTGCGCACGGTGAGCGGTCGCCCCTGCACTCCCCGGGCCGATCAGGCGGTCTGCTTCCGCCAGCGGATGCCGGCGTCGAGGAAGCCGTCGATGTCGCCGTCGAGCACCGCCGACGGGTTGCCGACCTCGAACTCGGTCCGCAGGTCCTTCACCATCTGGTACGGGTGCAGCACGTAGGAGCGCATCTGGTTGCCCCAGCTGGAGCCGCCGTCCTTGAGCGCGTCCATCTGCTTGCGCTCTTCTTCCTTCTTGCGCTGCAGCAGCCGCGACTGGAGCACCTTCATCGCGGCCGCCTTGTTCTGCAGCTGCGACTTCTCGTTCTGGCAGGAGACGACGATGTTCGTCGGGATGTGCGTGATGCGCACCGCACTGTCGGTCGTGTTGACGCTCTGCCCGCCGGGGCCCGACGAGCGGTAGACGTCGACCCGGATGTCCTTTTCCGGGATGTCGACGTGGTCGACCTCTTCGACCTCGGGCAGCACCTCGACGTGCGCGAACGACGTCTGGCGGCGGCCCTGGTTGTCGAACGGCGAGATCCGGACGAGCCGGTGGGTGCCCTGCTCGACCGAGAGGGTGCCGTAGACGTAGGGGGCGCTGACCTTGAACGTCGCCGACTTGATGCCCGCCTCTTCGGCGTAGGAGGTGTCGTAGACGTCGGTCGGGTAGCCGTGGCGCTCGGCCCAGCGCAGGTACATGCGCAGGAGCATCTCGGCGAAGTCGGCCGCGTCGACACCGCCGGCCTCGGAGCGGATGGTGACGACGGCGTTGCGGTCGTCGTACTCGCCCGAGAGCAGCGTGCGGACCTCGAGGCCGTCGATGGCCTTGCCGAGGTCGGCGAGCTCGGTCTCGGCCTCGCCCATGCTGCCGGAGTCGCCCTCGGCCTCGGCGAGCTCGTACAGCACGCCCAGGTCGTCGAGCCGCTGGCGCAGCTCGGAGACCCGGCGCAGTTCGCCCTGCCGGTGGGACAGCTGGCTGGTGACCTTCTGGGCCGCCTCCGGGTCGTCCCAGAGGGTCGGGCTCGAGGCCTGCTGCTCCAGGTCGGCCACCTGGGCACGCAGCGCAGCCAGGTCCATCACCGACTCGATCTGCGTCAGCTTGCCGGACAGGTCCTTCAGTGCCGCGTCGAACTCATCACTCACGTTTGTCAAGGTTACGGCAAAACCCACGACCGGTTGTAAGGACCGGTCGTGGGCGCGCGAACCTCAGGCCGCGGGGATGGCGTCGAGCAGCTTGAGGGCGGCCTTGGCCTGGGCCTGTGCGAACTCGGCGACGGCCTTCTCGTACGGCCCCTCGGCCGCCTTGGTGGCCGCCTTGGCGTCGTCGAGCTGCTGGCTGTAGCTCGTCCGGGCCGAGTCGAGCAGCGACTGGCGCTGCTTCGCCGTCAGCGACCCGGCGTGCACGAGCCGCAGGATGAGCGGGCTGCGCAGGTGGTCGGGGCCGGCTTCGGAGGTCAGCCAGGCCTTGAAGGCCTTCTTGCCGGCGGCGGTGATCAGGTACTGCTGGCTGGAGCGCGGGCCCTGCTTGCCGAGCCGGACGAGGCCTTCCTTGGACAGCGCCGGGAGCTCCCGGTACACCTGGCTGCGGGTGACGCTGAAGAAGGCACCGAACCGCTCTCCGGCTCCCGCGACGAGCTGCCCGCCGGTGGCGGGACCGTCGTGGAGCAGACCGAGCAGGGCGGCGGCTGTTGCATTCAATTCGGACACGCCCCCTAGATTCCCACTTATCGGCCGCTGTGTCCACAGTGGTCAGCGGATCTGTCCATTGTGGCTAGTGAGATCCCCTCGTTCGGCCCAATGCGAGCCGGTCCACTGTGGACGTGAATACGCTCTGCAACCGCTCCCAGGGATTTTTGGTCCAACCAGACGCACGCGAGCCTCCCGGCAACGGCCAGCCAGGTGAGTTCGGCGGGCGGCCCTCCCCGGCTTGGCGCACCGCGGCCACGCACCGCAACCGTCCCGCAGGACCGTCCACATCACGAGATCCGTAGCGAAAGCGACCTACCACGGGGGATCCAAGGGGGCGAAGCCCTCTTGGCGGGGGTTTGGGGGTTCGACCCCCAATGCAAAACGAAAGAGGCGTGGCGAACGTTTCCGTTCGCACACGCCTCTTACCTCTGTAGCGGGGACAGGATTTGAACCTGCGACCTCTGGGTTATGAGCCCAGCGAGCTACCGAGCTGCTCCACCCCGCGCCGTTGTGGTACTTGAATAGATTACACGGGGTGGCGAGGGGGTTTTCACCGGGGTCCCGAAACGCTCTGACCTGCCCTTACGCCGTCTCGAGCCACTGACGGGCTCCACTGAGGACCATGGCCAGGCCGTCCTCGAACCGCGCGTCGGCGTCGCCCAGCACCGCCGCACCGGCCGACTCCCGGTACCGCTCGTCGAACTCCCCGGGCATCGGCCGCACGGCCTGCTCTTCGATGACGTACCCGACGACGAAGCAGTAGACGGTGAAGGTGGCCCGGCTCGCCCGGCCCTCGTCCAGCCCGGCTTCGATGCTCCGCCGCAGCGGGTGCGGGCCGATCAGATCGGTGTCCGCGAGGTACGTACCAGCGAAAACCTTGCCTCCGTCCCGATAGGCCAGCATCATCCGCCGCAGCGCCCGGGCGCTGTGCGCGACACCGTCCCACTCCCCCGCCGACGCCGGCGGTTCGCGGTCCGCGGCGGAGTCCCGGTACATCTGCGTGGCCATTTCGTCCAGGAGTTCCTGCTTGTTCTTCATGTGCCAGTAGAGCGCCGGCGCTTTGACGCCCAGCTCACCGGCGATCAGCCGGAGCGTGAGCCCGTTGAGCCCGACGTCGTTGAGCAGCTTCAGCCCGGATCGTGCGATGTCCTGCCTGGTCAGGGCCATGTTCCGCGGTCTCCTCGCACGCCGGGGTTGACCCCTTAACGATGTTAAGGGCATTCTCGGAGCCGGTCAATTTAACGTTGTTAAGGAGCTGGGGATGCAGGAGCTGACCTCGGACGTGGTGGTCGCCGGCGCGGGCCCGACGGGTCTGATGCTGGCGAACGAGCTGGCACTGGCCGGAGTGGACGTTCTCGTGCTCGAGCGGATGCACGAGCGAACGGGCTTGTCGAAGGCGCTGAACCTCCAGCCGCGCACGGCGGAAGTCCTGGATCTGCGCGGGTTGCTGGGCCGCGCGGAGGACCGCTCGTTCGCGACTGTCGCGGACGGACACTTCGCGGTGATCCCGGTGAGCTACGCGGGCTGGGACACCCGCCACCCGTACCAGCTGGGCATCCCGCAGGCCGAGGTGGAAGCGACCCTCGAAGAGCGCCTGAACGAGCAGGGCGTCCAGGTCCGGCGAGGCCACGAGCTCACCGGATTCCACCAAGACGACAACGGCGTGACGGTCACGGCAGGCGACCTACGCGTCCGTGCGCAGTACCTGGTGGGTTGCGACGGCGGCCGCAGCACCGTCCGCAAGGCCCTGAAGATGCCGTTCGAGGGCATCGAGGGCCAGGGCCACGGAGTAGCGGCCGACGTCCTGTTCACCGAAACCCCGCCGGGAGCTCCCACGCAGTGGCGCTCGATGGCCAACATGGTGACGTCGGCAACCCCGGGCAAGTTCGTCGGCGTGCTCCCCCTGCCGGAACCGAACCTGTACCGCATAACGTTCGGGGACCGCCTGAACCGCCCACCGGACCTCCGCGCGGAAGTCACCCGGCAAGAGGTCGAAGCCGCGGTGACCGAGCGCTTCGGCCCGGAGGCGCAGATAGCGGAGATCCGCTGGGCCTCCCGTTTCTCGGACGACAGCCGCCTGGCCGCGAACTACCGGGTGAACCGGGTCTTCCTGGCCGGCGACGCAGCCCACACCCACTTCCCGGCCGGAGGCCAGGGCCTCAACCTGGGCATCCAGGACGCCATGAACCTGGGCTGGAAACTGGCCGCCCACATCCAAAACCGGGCCACCAAAACGCTCTTGGCAACCTACGAATCCGAGCGCCGCCCAGTAGCCGAACAGGTGTTGGCCAACATAGCGGCCCAAAACGCCCTGACCCCCACAACCCCCAACCAACTGGCCCTGAGAGCCCTCTTCCGAGATCTCACAAAAATCCCCGAAGTCCAGCACCACCTGTCAGGCCTGGTCTCAGGCCTCAACATCCGCTACACAACAGAAGACCCCCACCCGGCAGCAGGAACCCGCCTACCCGACTTCAAGCTGAAAAAAACCCACGCAAGCACCCTATTCCACAAAGGAAACTGGGTCCTCCTCACAAAAACCACAGAAAAAAGCCCCCACCCACAGGTACTCGTAGCCCAGACCCCAACCCTCCCCCACCCAAACACAGAGAGGCTATTGATCCGCCCAGACGGCTACATAGCAAACACAACAGGAATAACAAAAAGCTGGCTCAAGTAACAAGGCAACCACCCGCAGGGGGGTCCAGGGGCGGCGAAGCCCCCCTGGCGGGGGTCTGGGGGTTCGACCCCCAGAGCAAATGCGAAAGAGGGGTGTGCGGACGCATTCCGTCCGCACACCCCTCCCAACCTCTGTAGCGGGGACAGGATTTGAACCTGCGACCTCTGGGTTATGAGCCCAGCGAGCTACCGAGCTGCTCCACCCCGCGTCGTGGCACCTACCTTACGCCTGCCTTTCCGGCGGGTGCAAAGCAGGTGCCCGTTGCGTTGCCGACGTCACCCTCCGGGCTGGCTGCTGGGGGGTGGGGTGCTGCTGCCGGGTGCGGCGGTCTTGGCGGCTTCGTAGGCGCGGGCGGCTGCGTCGAGGGAGGCGAGGGCCGCGCCTTGGTCGGTGAAGTTGCCGGACTGCTGGGCCGCTTTGAGCTTGGCGATGGCGGCTTGGATGTCGGCGACGGCCTTGTCGAGGGCCGCGTTGCCGCCGCCTGCGTTGGGCGGCGGCGTTGTGGTCGGGGTGGTGGGTGTCGTCGGCGTGGTCGGCGTGGTCGGCTGCCCCGCCTGGGGCGGTGTGGTGGTGGCTTCGCCGGTGCCGGCGCCGAAGACCTGGTCGAGGGCTTCCTGGAGGGTGGCGCCGTAGCCGACCTTGGGTCCGTAGGAGACGAGGACGCGGGCCAGCTGCGGGTAGCTGTTCTGGTTGCGCTGCCGGATGTAGACGGGTTCGACGTAGAGGAAGCCGTCGGCGACCGGGAGCGTGATCAGGTTGCCGTAGATGGGGGTGACGTTGGGGTTGTTGAACAGCGTGCGGTCCTGGGCGACGCGGGAGTCGCTCTGGAACCGGTTCTGGACCTGGACGGGCCCGTCGACCTGGGTGGCTCCGGTGGCCGCGCTGGGCAGCTGGAGGACGCGGATCTTGCCGTAGTCGGCGGGGTCGGAGGACACCGACATCCAGGACGCGAGGTATTGGCGCTGGAGGCCGGTCAGCGAGCTGGTGAGCTGGAACGTCGCTTTGTTCTGGCCGGGGGTGTCGGCGAGGACGTAGTAGCCGGGCTGGTTGGCCGCGCCGGCCGCGGCCGGGTTGGAGCCGCCTTCGGCGGTCGGGTCCTGCGGAACGCTCCAGAAGGCTTGCTGCGAGTAGAACTCCTGCGGGTTGCTGACGTGGTAGCGCGACAGCAGCTCACGCTGGATCTTGAAGAGGTCCTCGGGGTAGCGGAAGTGGGCGCGCAGGTCCGGGGAGATCTCGGAGCTCGGCTTCACGAGCCCGGGGAAGACCTTCTCCCAGGCGTTGAGGACCGGTTCCTTGTCGTCGATCGAGTACAGCGTCACGGTGCCGTTGAAGGCGTCGACGGTGGCCTTGACCGAGTTGCGGATGTAGTTGATGGAGCTGTTGGCCTGCCGGGCGACGCCGTTGAGGGAGTCGTTGGTGGCCGCGCCGAGCTGCGTCTGCTGGGCGTACGGGAAGTTGTTGAGCGTGGTGTAGCCGTCGATGATCCACTGGATCTTGCCGTCGACGACCGCCGGGTACGGGTCGCCGTCGAGGGTCAGCCACGGCGCGACCTTGCTGACGCGGTCGCGCGGGTCGCGGTTGTACATGATCTTGGAGTTGTCGCCGATGGCGTCGGAGAACAGGATGTTCCGTTCGCCGTACTCGGCGGCGAAGGCGAGGCGGTTGAACCAGTTGTCGACGGAGACGCCGCCGGAGCCCGTGTACTTGTAGCGGTCGGTGGCGGTGTCGTATTCGCCGGGCGCGTTGCCGGAGGTGCCGCCGACGATGGCGTAGTCGGAGTCCGCGGCGGACAGCTCGCCGTAGTAGATGCGGGGTTCCTTGACCTCGATGCCGGGCTGGTTCGCTCCGGCGGAGCCGGCGCCGGTCGGGTTCTGCGTGTCGCTGGTGGTGGCGATCGGGTAGCCGCCGTCGGAGTTGGCGTCCTTGACCGCGCGGTCGATCGTGTTGGCGGGCGCGACGACGAAGCCGTTGCCGTGGGTGTAGACGAGGTGCTTGTTGATCCAGCTGGTCTGGTTGCCGGTCAGGCCCTCGGTCTTGATCTCCTTGGCCGCGACGATGTAGTCCTGCGTCACGCCGCCGACGGTGTAGCGGTCGATGTCGAGCTTGGCCGGGAAGCCGTAGAAGTTCTCGCGCCCGACGCGCTGGGTGAAGGTGTCGGAGAGGATGTTCGGGTCGAGCAGCCGGATGTTCGACATCGTCCCGTTGTCGGCCTTGATCTGCTCCGGGGTGGCCGCCGAGCTGCCGGTGTAGGGCTGGTACTGGACGTCGGTGAGGCCGAAGGCGCGGCGGGTGGCGTCCATGTTGCGCTGGATGGACGTCGCTTCCTTCTCGTTCGCGTTCGGCTTGACCGAGAACTGGTCGAGGATGGCGGGCCAGGCGACGCCGACGAGGATGCTCGACAGGATCAGCAGCACCAGAGCGATGGCCGGGAGCTGCAGGTTGCGCAGGAACGCGCCGGCGAAGAAGGCGATCGCGCAGATCACCGAGATGCACAGCAGGATCAGCTTCGCCGGCAGCACCGCGTTGAGGTCGGTGTAGGTCGCACCGATGAACAGCGGCATGTCGCGGTCGGACAGCAGCAGGTTGTAGCGGTCGAAGAAGTACTCGATCGCCTTCAGCAGCACGAAGAGCCCGACGGTGATGGCGAGCTGCGCGCGGGTCGGGCCGGCGAGCTGGCCGCCCTTGCCGGCCAGCCGGATGCCGCCGAAGACGTAGTGGGAGATCAGCGCGCCGAAGAAGGAGATGACGACGGCGATGAACAGCCAGCCGAGCAGCCAGTTGTAGAACGGCAGGTCGAAGGCGTAGAAGCCGACGTCGTTGCCGAACTCCGGGTCGGTCTGGCCGAACGTGGTGCCGTTGAGGAACAGCTGCACGACCTGCCAGTCGCCCTGGGCGGACAGGCCGGCGATGAGGCCGGTGAGCACCGGGATGCCGACGCCGAAGAGGCGGATCCGGGCCACGATCGCCGAGCGGTAGCGCGCCAGCGGGTCGTCGGCGCCGGAGATCGGCACGAACACCGGCCGGGTCCGGTAGGCGATCATCAGGCTGATCGCCAGCGCCCCGCCGACGAGCAGGCCGACGGCGAAGAACAGGATGATCCGGGTCACCACCTGGGTGGTGAACACCGAGCGGGCACCGACTTCACCGAACCACAACCAGTCGACGTACGTGTCGAGCAAGCGGGCTCCGAGCAGGAGCGCCAGCACGATCACCGCGGCGATGATGAGGAGGATCCGGCTCCGCCGGGACAGCTTCGGCAGGCTCACCGGGGGCCGAGTCGCCACGGCACACGCTCCTGTCTTCGTCAATACCTGAGCAGGGGCGCGTGCGCCCCCTGATTCCCTAACTCTACGGATGCCCGGTGAAGTTCCCGGGACCCGCCCAAACCGGACTCGCGGCGTCGCCGCGGCGGCCGACCTGACACGATGTGCGCATGGCAGCGAACGAAGCGCGACAGGCCGGTGTGGCCGCGCTCGCCCGTGAGATCGAGGAGTTCATGGCCGCGGGCGGCTGGGACCAGCCGCCGCAGCTGTTCGCGCTGGTGCCGACGGCGGCGCTGCTGGACGAACAGCCGGAGCTGGCGGGCCAGCTCGACCGGGCGAACCCGCTGACGCCGGTGGCCCAGGAGGCGCTGCCCGAAGGCGACCTGGCCGAGGCGCTGGGCCGGATCGCTTGGCCGGACCTGGTCATCGGGTGCGCGCTGGCCCAGGAGATCATCGTGCTGCCGCCGGGTTCGGAGTCGGAGCTGCCGGACATCGCCGAGGCGGACGCCGAGAGCCTCCGCCGCGCGGCCGCCGACCACCCGCAGCGCACGGAGGCCCGCCTGGTCGCGGCCGTCCTGCGCGACGGCGAAGGGTCCTGCGTGATGCGGCTGCGCGGGATCGGCACCGACGAGACGATGGACGAGATCGTGGAAAGCCCCGACCTGGCCCCGAACCTGGTCGAAGCGCTGAAGGCCACGCTGCTGCCCTAGCAGGCGGCCGTCGGGCGTCCCGCCTTCAGGTTGCCCAGCTGGGCGAGCGCGTCGTCCAGTGTGGACACCTTGATGAGGTTGAGGCCGGCGGGCGCGGCGGTCTTGGCCTCGGCGCAGTTGTGCTCGGGCACCAGGAAGTCGGTGGCGCCGGCTTCGCGGGCGCCGACGACCTTGAACGAGATCCCCCCGATCGGGCCGACCTCGCCGGTCTCGGTGATCTCGCCGGTGCCGGCGATGTGCCGGCCGCCCGCGAGGTCGCCGGGCTGCAGGCGGTCGATGATGGCGAGGGTGAACATCAGGCCGGCGGACGGGCCGCCGACGTCCTGCAGGGAGATGTTGACGGTGAAGGGCGCGTCGGCCCGGTCGACCGCGGTGAGGCCGATGAAGCCCTCCTTGCGGTCGGGGCGCGCGGCCAGGGTCAGCGGCACGGTCCGCTCGGGCTGCCCGTCGGACTGGAAGGTGATCTGCACGGTCTGGCCGGGCAGGGTGCCGGCGAGCGCGGCCCGCACGTCGGCGGCTTCGACGATCTTCTTGCCGTTGACGGTGATCAGCTTGTCGCCCGGCGAAAGCACGTGGTCGGCGGGGCTGCCGGAGACGATCTGCTTCGCCAGCACCTTGACCGGGTAGCCGAGCTTGCGGAGGGCGGCGACCTGGGCGTTCGTCTGCGAGTCCTGCAGCTGCTGGATGTTCTCCTGCTTGACCTGCTCGTTCGTCTCGCCGGGCTTGAAGTACTCCTCGCGCGGCGCGAGCGCGTACCGGCCGCTCGCCCAGAAGCCGAGGCCCTGGAAGAGGGTGACGCCGTCGTGCAGCGAGACCGTCGTCATCCGCAGCTCGCCGGTGGTCTGGACGGTGTCGTGACCGGTGACCTGGATGACCGGGTTGCCCGCCGCGTCGCGACCGAGCGTGTCGTAGGTCGGGCCCGGGCTGATCGCCACGAACGGCACCGGCACGACCGAGCCGAGCACCACGAAGATCAGGAACAGCGAGCCGCTGACCACCAGTGTCCAGCCACGGCGGGTCATCCGGCGGGCCTCGCCGGCCGGCTCCGGCGCCGGTTCCTCGGTGCGCTGCGCGGGGGCGGTCTCCTCGGAGGACTTGGTCACGCCCGACAGCGTACGGTGACTGCGTTCGCTTCTCGGTGAAGGCCACGCTCATGGGCCCGGTTGACGCGCTCGACGGGCGCCGACCCGCGTACGGTGGACACATGAGCAAACCCCCGTTCGGCTTCGGACCTTCCGATCCCGACAAACGAGGTGAGAACGACCCCTCGGAAGGCGGGCAGTCCGGCGCCGAGGCCTTCAACCAGCTCGGGCAGATGCTGAGCCAGCTGGGCCAGATGCTCAGCCAGGCCGGCAGCTCCACCGGGCCGGTGAACTACGACCTCGCCAAGCAGATCGCCCTGCAGACCCTCGGCAGCGCCGGCAACACCGGCGAGAGCAAGCTGGGCTTCCGCGGCGGGGACGACGCGAACGCGGCGGTCCGCGACGCGGCCCACCTGGCCGAGCTGTGGCTGGACGCGGCGACGGTGTACCCGGCGGGCGCGACGTCGACGGTCGCCTGGTCCCCGCGGTCCTGGGTCGAGAAGACGCTCCCGACGTGGCAGCGGCTGTGCGACCCGGTGGCCCGGCAGGTTTCCGGCGCCTGGATGGAGGCGCTGCCCGAGGAGGCCAAGCAGGCCGCGGGCCCGCTGCTGCAGATGATGGGGCAGATGGGCGGGATGGCCTTCGGCTCCCAGCTCGGCAACGCGCTGGCCCAGCTGGCCTCGGAGATGCTGACGTCGTCGGAGATCGGCCTGCCGCTGGCCCCCGCGGGCACGTCGGCGCTGCTGCCGGCGAACATCGAGAAGTTCGCCGAGGGCCTGGAGCTGCCGAACAGCGAGATCCTGGTGTTCCTGGCCGCCCGCGAAGCGGCGCACCAGCGCCTGTTCACGCACGTGCCGTGGCTGCGCCAGCGCCTGCTGGCGACGGTCGAGGAGTTCGCCCACGGCATCACGGTCGACACGTCGGCCCTGGAATCCCTGGCCGGCCGGATCGACCCGGCGAACCCGGCGAGCATCGAAGAAGCGATGTCCTCGGGCCTGCTGGAACCCCAGACGACGGAGGAGCAGAAGGCGGCGCTGAACCGCCTGGAGACGCTGCTCGCCCTGGTCGAAGGCTGGGTGGACGTGGTCGTGGCCGAAGCGGTCGGCGACCGCCTTCCGGGGGCGGACGCGCTGCGCGAGACGCTGCGCCGCCGCCGCGCCACGGGCGGCCCGGCGGAGCAGACGTTCGCCACGCTGGTGGGCTTGGAGCTGCGGCCCCGGCGCATGCGCGCGGCCTCGTCGCTGTGGAAGCTGGTGGGCGACCGCCACGGCCTCGAGAAGCGCGACGGCCTCTGGTCCCACCCGGACCTGATGCCGACGGCCGAGGACCTGGACGAGCCGATCGACTTCGCGGACCGGGTGGGCGAAGCGGGTTCGATCGACGACCTGGACCCGATCGCCGAGCTGGAGCGCACGGAGCAGGCCGAGCGTTCGGAGGCCGCCGAGGCTGCCGAGAAGGAAGAGCCGCCGTCCGAAGAGGGCGGCAAGCAGTCCTGAGCCGAGTTTCCGGAGGGCCGGTGATCCGCGAGCGCGGGTCACCGGCTCTTCTGCTTTCCGGCCTCCGGATTCGACCCCGGAATCGGCCGGGGCGACCGAAGCCGCCCCGGCCCGTCACCCGCTCAGTCCTCGGTGGAGATCCCCCACCCGGCGGCCGCCGACAGCCCCTCCAGGTAGCCGATCGCCCGTTCCGTCTTCGGGTACCGCTGCACCAACGCCCAGAACGCCGCGTCGTGCCCCGGTTCCCGCAGGTGCGCCAGCTCGTGCACCAGCACGTAGTCCAGCACCCACGGCGGGACCTTGCGCAGCCGGTCGCTGACCCGGATGGTCGCGTCGACCGGCGTGCAGGACGCCCACCGCGTGCGCATCGGCGGCACCCAGCGGACGCTCGCCGGCACGGCGGTGCCGCCCAGGTACTTGCCCGACAGCAGCGCGCAGCGCGCCAGCAGGGCTTCGTCCGACGTCTTCGGGGACGCCGGCCGACGGGGTTCCGAGCGCTGCAGTTTGCGCTCCATCTCGGCGACCCAGTGTTTCTCCTCCGCCCTGGTCATCCGCGCGGGGATGAGCACGACGAGCGTGTCGTCGTTCCAATACGCGGTGACCGTCCGGTGCCGGCGCTGGCTGCGCCGCACTTCGACCTTGTGTCCGGGTGTGTCCGACGAGGGGTTCGCTTCCCCTCGGCCCCTCAGTGAGGGCATCCGTGCTTCGACCACCCGACCACGGTAAGGCCAGGCACCGACAACTCCGAGCGCCTTGAGGTCACAGACCCGAGTTGTCCACAGGTGGTTCCACTTGTGGACAACTCGGCCGGTCCGGCGGCTTCCCGGGCCTTCCGGTCGGCACCGGGTGCGATGCTGCGGACATGATCCTCGACACCGCGGACATGCCACCGGTCCTCCTGCCGGACCACCCCGCCCTGCTCCCGGGCCTCACCGTGCTCGAACGCGGCCCGCGCGAGATCCAGATCGGCCTCGACCCGCGCCACGGCGTGATCGTCGAAAACCTCTCGCCGCACCTCGCCGCGAGGCTGCGCGCGCTCGACGGCACCAAGCACGTCGAGCGGCTCCTGCTCGCGGAGAGCGAACACCGCGACCAGCTGCGGGTGCTGCTGCGGCAGCTGACCGCGCTCGGCCTGGTCACCGACGCCGGCCGGCCTGACGGCCCGGGCTTCCGCGGCGAGCCCGGCCTCTGGTCGCTACGGGCGAGGCACCACCAACCGGCGATGGCCGAACGGCGGCGCGCCGCCGCGGTCTCGGTGCACGGCGACGGCCGGGTCGCGGTGGCGGCCGCCGTGCTGCTGGCCAACGCCGGGATCGGGCACGTCGAGCTGCAGGTGCCCGGCGCGGTGACCGAGCACGACCTCGGCTCCGGCCTCACCGACGCCGACCTCGGCCGTCCCCGGCGCCAAGCCCTCGCCGACCTGCTCCGCCGCGTCGATCCCGAGGTCCGCGTCACCCGCCTGCACGACCGCTACCCGGACCTCGCCCTGCTCACCGACGCGGTCGTGCCCGCCCCGGAGATCGTCGCCGAGCTGGTGGGAGACGGCGTCCCGCACCTCGCGGCGCGCGTCCGCGACGGCACGGGCATCGTCGGGCCGCTGGTCGTCCCGGGCCGCAGCTCGTGCCTGCGCTGCGCCGACCTGCACCGGACGGAGCTCGACCCGTGCTGGCCGCGCGTCGCCGGGCAGCTCGCCGGCCGGCACCAGCGGCCCGACCTCGGCGCGGTCCAGTCATGCGCGTCGCTCGCGGTCGCCCAGGCCATGCGGCTGCTCTCCCCCAGCGCCGCGGCCCCGCCGACGTGGAACGCGACCCTCGAAATCGACGCCTTCGACGGCCGCATCCGGCGCCGCCGCTGGCCGCCGCACCCCCGGTGCCGGTGCGGCGCCCGGGAGGTGATCCTGGAGACGTAACCCACGAAGACGTCGCTCGCAGGCTGCGCGCCGCCGACGCCGCAGGGCAGAATCGCCTTTGTGACCGACTTCCGCGACCCAGCCGATCGCGACACCGCGATGCCGCGCAAGGGTGCCGCCCGTACCGCCAAGCTCGCCAGTCTCCCGCTCGGCATCGCCGGCCGGGCCGTCGGCGGCTGGGGCAAGAGGCTCGCGGGCCAGAGCGCGGAACAGGTGAACGCGACGCTGTCGGCGAAGGCCGCCGAGCAGCTGTTCGAGGTGCTCGGCACGCTCAAGGGCGGGGCGATGAAGTTCGGCCAGGCGCTGAGCGTGTTCGAGGCGGCGGTGCCGGACGACATGGCGAAGCCCTACCGCGAGGCGCTGACGAAGCTGCAGGCCGCCGCGCCGCCGATGTCGGTCCGGCAGACCCACCGGGTGCTCGCCGAGCAGCTGGGCCGCACCTGGACCAGCCGGTTCGCGTCGTTCGACGACGAACCGGCGGCGGCCGCGAGCATCGGCCAGGTGCACCGCGCGGTCTGGCACGACGGCCGCGCGGTCGCGGTCAAGGTGCAGTACCCGGGCGCCGACGAGGCCCTGCGCAGCGACCTGCGGCAGCTGCAGCGGTTCAGCAGGCTCTTCCAGGCGTTCGTGCCCGGCACCGAGGTCAAGCCGCTGCTGGCGGAGCTCGCCGAGCGGATGAACGAGGAGCTCGACTACCAGGCCGAGGCCCAGCACCAGCGCGCCTTCGCGAAGGCGTTCGACGGCGATCCCGGCATCCTGGTGCCGCGGGTGGTGGCCAGCGCGCCGAAGGTCGTCGTGACGGAGTGGGCGAGCGGCACGCCGTTGTCGAAGGTGATCGCGGACGGCGACCGCGAGACCCGGAACCTGGCGGGCCGGCTGCTCGCGGAGTTCCACTACTCGTCGCCGGAGCGCGTCCACCTGCTGCACTCGGACCCGCACCCGGGCAACTTCATGATCACCGACGACGACAGGCTGTGCGTCATCGACTTCGGCGGCGTCGCGCGGCTGCCCGACGGCATCCCCCGCCACCTGGGCGAGATGACGCGGCTGGCGCTCGACGGCGAGTCCGCCGAGCTGATGCGCCTGCTGCGCGAGAACCGGTTCATCCGGCCGGACAGCGACCTGAAGGCGGAAGAGGTGCTCGCCTACCTCGCTCCGTTCACCGAGCCGCTGGCGGCGCCGACGTTCCACTTCACCCGCCGCTGGATGCAGAAGCAGGCCGGGCGCGTGGGCGACAGCCGCGGCAATGACTTCCGGGTCGGGCGCTCGCTGAACCTGCCGCCCGAGTACCTGATGATCCACCGGGTGACGGCGGGGTCGACGGGCATCCTCTGCCAGCTCGACGCCGAGATCCCGGCCCGCGGCATCGTGGAGCGCTGGCAGCCGGGCTTCGCCGCCTGAGTTGTCCACAGGCGGGTCCACGAACGGGCGGATCCGGCGGAGTTGTCCACAGCTCGGGCGGAGGGGGTTCCACCCGGTTGGCCGAGCCGCCATGCTCGGGATATGACTGCTACGGAATGCACTAACCCGCTCGCGCTTCGTGATCCCGGCGGCTGCGAGGTGATGGACCTCGAACAGCTACGCCGGGCGGGGGTGTCCGACCGAAGAACGAGGCGGCTCTGCGGCCCGGGAGGGCCGTGGCGCCGCCTGCACCCCGGTGTCGTCCTGCTCCGCAACACCGCTCCGACGAGGCAGGAGCTGCTGCACGCCGCGCTGGTGCGGTACGGGCCCGGGGTGGTGATCACCGGCGCCGACGCGCTGCAGGCCCACGGCGTGAAGTATCGGGTGGAGGGCGACATCCGCCTGCTGGTGCCCAGCCAGTGCCGGGTGGTGGCAGCCGAGGGGGTCCGCCTGGCGCGCACAGCGCGACTACCGGAGCCGCTCGAGGTCGACGGGCTGCCGTTCGCCCCACCGGCCCGGGCGGCGCTGGACCTGGCCCGGACCGAGCCCGAGCTGGCCCGCGTCCGCCAGTTGCTGACCCTGCCGCTGTACTGGGGCTTGTGCGACCGGCAGGAGCTGCTGGCGGAGCTCGAGTCAGGCCCCCAACGCGGCACGGCGGCGGTCCGCAAGGTGCTGCGCGAGCTCGAGGAGGGGCCGATCCAGGCCCACGGCCTGGCCGCCCGGGTACTGGACCTGGCCCACCTCCCCCCGCCGACCTGGGACCAGACGATCTGCGACCGCCGCGGCCGCAAGCTGGGCGAGGCCGACGCCTGGTGGGACGAGCCCGGCCTGGCCTGGCGCTACCGCTGCACCCCGGGCACCGGAGGCGGCTTCAGCCACCTGTCCCTGGCGGCGACGGGCATCGTCCTGGTCCGCTGCACGGTCAGGCAGCTGCGCCAGGTCCCCCGGGAGGTGGCCCGCGAGCTGGCCCGCGCGTTCGCCGAAGCGTCCAGGACACCCCGCCCCAAGGTCCGCGCGGTCCCGCAGGCACCCCTCGGAGGCGCCGCCTGACACCTAGCGCCACTCCCGCATACGGCCGCGACTCCGGACACCCGGTCCGAAGGTCCGCGCGGTCCCCACCGGCACCGCCACCCCGCCACGACCACCCACTCAGGAGGCCGAATCGATCACCAATACTCGTCAGGCAGCTTTCCCTCGATGTCCCGCACATGCTGCCGCGCACAAGCCGGGCAAAGCCACCGCAGCGCACCTCGCTCCCGGCTGGACACCCACGCGAGCGCTGTAGCGGGATCGTCGTCGGCAGCGCGGGTCCGGCCGCAGCGGGTGCACACGACCGGCTCCGGCGCGCTCACCGCAACCGTCCACAGTAGATCGCCTTGGCGCCGAACAGGTACAGGTCGTCCCGGTGGCCGAGGAAGTCCGGGCTCTGCGGGTCGGTCAGCGCGGCGGCCGCGGCGAGGTCGTCGGCGTCGAGCCACTCCCCGGCCGACTCCGCCAACCACCCGACGCGGTGCACGACGTATTCGCGCAGGAGGTCCGAGCCCGGCATGGGGTGATCGATGAGCGCACCGAACGACTCGACGTCCTCCAAGCCGGCCTCGCGAAGGGCGCGCGGCCAGCCGTAGGGCATGCCGACGCTGCCCGGGATCCCGGCACGCATCCGTTCGAACCACGAGCCCCGGGCGGCCAGCAGCCGCTGCTCGAGCCCGGGCCGCCCGACGCCCAGCTCCCACGGCAGGCACCGCATCTCGAGCCCGCCCTCGGCGACGGCGAGCACCCCACCGGGCCGCAACAGCCCGGCAAGCGTGCGCAGGGCGGCCTGCTGATCGCCGATGTGGTGCACGACGCCGGACGCCCACACGAGATCAGCAGCGGGCACGGCCAGCGCAGGATCGGTGAGATCCCCGAGCAGGCCGACAACCTCGACGGACCCGCCGGCCACCTCACCGACGGCCCGTTCGGCCTCGCCGAGCAGCGTCGGTGTGGCATCGACGAGCACAACGGTGCCCCCACCACACCGGGCGAGCTCACTCGCGAACAGCACGCTCATCCCACCGGCCCCACACCCGACGTCGACAACGGTCGCCCGCTCCCGAACGGAGCCGACGAGCCGCCGGGCAACGGGCCCGAGCGCCGCGGCATCGAGGGCATCGGCCATGCGCAGCTGAGCCAGGCGCTCCGCCCAGTCGATGTCGTGGTGGCTGTGTCCGGACATCACCCCATTCAACACCAGCCCCCGGCCGCCAACCCGCCCCGAAGGAGGACCACCCCTCGAAGGAGACCAGCCCTCGGATCCTCAGCCGCAGAGCACAACGGCCCAGCTTTCGCGCGCACCAGGACGGTCGCGGCCGCCTCGGCCCAACGCAATCGCGCGGCCCACGCCGGTACGCGGCGCCCGGCAGCGCGGTCACCCTGACCGACCAGAGCGGCGCATGCGCGGCACGGCCCCGACCATTCGCGGGCGCCATTACCCACCGCCCGCGGACCCATCGGCACATCCGACGGAGCCGGCGCATCTGCCCGCCGGTGCGGCACCATCGGGCAGCCCGCGGAGCAATCCCGCCCTCCACCACCGGCGCGGCACTCCGCGAACCCGGGCACGCCTTCACCAGCCGGCGACGCAGCGCACCGGAGCGCCACCGCCGAAGCGGAGCCCAAGCGCGCAGCACACCGAGCGCACCGCCGAAACGCGCCGCGGCACCATCGGGCATCTCGTGGAGCCCGCGCGTCTGCCCATCGGTGCGGCACCATCGGGCAGCCCGCGGAACAACCCCGCCCTCACCACCGGCGCGGCACTCCAGAAACCCGGGCGCGCCTTCACCACCCACCGACGCAGCACACCGGGGCGCCACCGCCGAAGCGCGCTCGCCGCCAGTCAGAGCGTGCCCCGAAAGCGCGCAGGCCCCCACCACCCCCGAAGGGGCGGCAGGGGCCCTGCACTCAGCTCTGTTCCTGGTACCGCTCCGCCCGCCGAGCGGCCCACCGAGCCACTCGCGACCAGCGGCGCGCAGCGCGTGCGCCACCTCGGGCCCGCTGGGCGCGGACCCCCTCCTCCAGGTCCCGTATTCGGGCCCTGGACAGTTCTTCGTAAAGCAACATCTCGCTGATCTCCTCGATCTCGGTCTTCGTCAGCTGCAGCTCTTCGCTGCGGGGGTGGGCTTCGTAGTCCCTCGTGGTGACCGGTTCGACGCTCATGCGGCGGCGCTCCGGTGGTCGCCGGCGGCCTTGGCCGCGGCGGGGTCGGCAGCTGCGTTCTTGCGCGGGCGGCCGCGGGGCCGCTTGCGCGCGATCACCGCGCCACGCTCGAAGATCTCGCCACCCCAGACGCCCCAGGGCTCGCGGCGGGCCAGGGCGCCCGCCAGGCACGCCTCGCGGACCGGGCAGTCCGCGCACTGCGCCTTCGCGCGCTCGAGCTCGGCCGGGGACTCCGCGAACCACAGGTCCGCGTCGCCCGAACGGCAGGGCAGCGCGACGTCGGGGACGGCGATCGGGTCGAGCAGGTCGGCGAATATTGCCTCACCGGAGGTGTAGGCGATGGCCGAAGACATGGTGGTTCCTCCTTGTGTCGTACGGGTTTTCGGTTGGGTGCTGGAGCTGGGCAACGCTGGTTCCTCTTGGGTTGTGCAGCCAAAAACACGAAGGCCGCGGATCCGGGTTATCCGGTTCCGCGGCCTTCGTGAGCCTCATGTCCTGACTAGGTCAGGAACTTCGCTCCCGTATCGACAACGGAACACGGAACTGCTTGATGGTCGGCAGATCGGCCTGGGGGTACGCGGCGAGAACGCCCTGCGTCCCGAAGACGACGACACCGGTGGCCCAACGACGCTCGACGCGCGAGGCGTGCCGCATGCCACGGATCTCGTTCGCGCTCACGGACACACCAGTGCCCGGGCGCTGAGCAGCCGCAACTTCCGCGGCGCAGGACAGACGGGTGCCCGGGTTCGTGAGCGTCATGTTGATGGTCATTTCACCGGCACCTCCTTCTGTACTCTGCACACGCGGCCGCTGAGCGGCGCGTCTCGTAGATCCCCAGTCGAGCCCTTCGGGCTCGGTACTGGCAGGTTATTGCCCCGCACCACACGGGGGCAACTCAATTAACGGGAAAATCCTCGAAGATACGAAGATCGCCCCTGAGCAGCGGGTTCGCCGCGTCGATCATGGTTCGGACGCGGTCAAGACCCCGTCGACGCCCGGACGACGCCGAGGATCTCCGCGCCGAAGCGCTCGAGCTTCGTCGCCCCGATGCCGGAGATCGACACCAGCGCCGCCTCGTCGGCCGGGCGCTGCTCGGCGATGGCCATCAGCGTCGCGTCCGTGAACACGACGAAGGCCGGCACCTTGAGCTCGCGCGCCCGGTCGCCGCGCCAGGACTTCAGCCGCTCCAGCAGGTCCTCATCCACAGTGGACGGGCAGCGCCCGCAGCGGCCCAGCTTGACGTCGAGGGTCTCCAGCAGCGGGCCGCCGCAGACGCGGCAGCGCGTCTTGACCGGCGTCGCCGGCTTCTGCTGGGACCGCGCGACCCTGGCCGCCGGGTGGTCCTCCGGGACCAGGCCGTAGAGGAACCGGCTGCGCCGCCGGTTGCGCCTGCCGCCCGGCGTGCGGGCCAGCGCCCAGGACAGCCACAGGTGCTCGCGGGCCCGGGTGACGCCGACGTAGAACAGCCGCCGCTCCTCCTCGATCGCGGCTTCGTCGTCACCCGCGTGGAGGATCGGCATCGTGCCCTCGGCGAGGCCGACGAGGAACACCGCGTCCCACTCCAGGCCCTTCGCCGCGTGCAGCGACGCCAGCGTCACGCCCTCGACCGTCGGCGGGTGCTGGGCCGCGGCGCGCTGGTCGAGCTCGGCGCAGAAGCGCGGCAAGTCCGCGTCGGAGACCGTCGAAGCGAGCTCCTCGGCCAGTTCGACGATCGCCAGGAGCGCGTCCCAGCGTTCCTTCGCCGCCCCGCCGGCGGGCGGGGACTCGGTGAGACCGACCCGCGCGAGCACTGAACGCACCGTCGTGACCAGGTCGGAGCTGCCGTCGCCGCTCGCCGCCCGCAGTGCGGACATCGCCTGCCGGACCTCGGTCCGGTTGAAGAACCGCTCGCCGCCGCGGACCAGGTACGGGACGCCGGCGTCGGCCAGCGCCGACTCGTAGGCCTCCGACTGGGCGTTGATCCGGTAGAGGATCGCGATCTCGCTCGCCGAGACACCACCGTCGAGCAGCTCGCGCACCCGGCGGGCGACGGCGCCGGCCTCGACCGCCTCGTCGTCGAACTCGGCGAACCGCGGCTCCGGCCCCGGCGGCCGCTGGCCGATCAGCTTCAGCCGCGAGCCCGCCGGACGGCCCCGCGCGGCGCCGATCACCCGGTTCGCCAGCGCCACGACCTCGGGCGTCGACCGGTAGTCGCGCTCGAGGCGGACGACCGTGGCGTCCGGGTAGCGCCGCGTGAACTCCAGCAGCGGCCGCGGCGACGCGCCGCCGAAGGAGTAGATCGTCTGGTTGGCGTCGCCGACGACGGTCAAGTCGTCGCGGCCGCCGAGCCACGCGTCGAGCAAGCGCTGCTGCAGCGGCGTGACGTCCTGGTACTCGTCGACGACGAAGCAGCGGTAGCGGTCCCGGAACTCCTCGGCGACGGCGCCGTGCTCCTCGAGCACCGCCGTCGTGTGCAGCAGGAGGTCGTCGAAGTCGAGCACCTGCGCGGCGTTCTTCAGCTCTTCGTAAATCCGGTAGACCTCGGCGACCTGCGCCGCCGGCGCCGGGATGTCCCGCTGGGCGCGCGCGGTGACCGCCGGGTAGTCGTCCGGGCTGATCAGCGACGCCTTCGCCCACTCGATCTCGCTGGCCAGGTCGCGCAGGACCTCGACCTCGGTGCCGAGCTTGGCCCGGTTCGCCGCCTGGCCGACGTACCGCAGCTTGTTCTCCAGCAGGTCCCACGGCCGGTCGCCGACCACGCGCGGCCAGAAGTACCGCAGCTGACGGCGGGCGGCGGCGTGGAACGTCAGCGCCTGCGCCGCCTCGACGCCGAGACCCCGCAGCCGCGTCCGCATCTCCCCCGCCGCACGCGTCGTGAACGTGACGGCGAGGACCTGACCGGCGGAAACGTGCCCGGACCGGACGAGGTGGGCGATCCGGTGGGTGATCGTGCGGGTCTTGCCCGTGCCGGCCCCGGCGAGCACGCAGACCGGCCCCCGTGGGGCACTGGCGGCGGCGCGCTGCTCGGGGTCGAGGCCATCGAGCAGACGGTTCAGGCTCCTGGGGGAAAGTACGCCGGTCACGTCCGGCATCCTCGCAGAGGGGGACGGGGAAACGGGGCAGGGGCACGCGGCCGTATCCTGGTCATATGGCGGGACAGCAGGACTCGGGTAAGAACAAGGAAGCGGCCAAGCAGGCCAAGAAGGAGAAGCGCGCGGCGAGCAAGGCACGCCGCGGCCAGCTCTTCGAGGCCTTCAAGATGCAGCGCAAGGAAGACCCGTGGCTCATCCCCTGGATGGCCGGGGCGATCATCGTCGTCGCCGGCGTCCTGTTCGGGGTCGGGTTCTTCTTCGACGCGCAGTGGGTGCTGCTGCCGCTCGGCCTGATCCTCGGCGCTCTCCTCGCCATGATCATCTTCGGCCGCCGCGTCCAGAAGACGGTCTACTCGAAGGCCGACGGCCAGCCCGGCGCCGCGGCGTGGGCGCTGGAGAACCTGCGCGGCCGCTGGAAGGTGACGCCGACCGTCGCGGCGACCACGCAGCTCGACGCGGTGCACCGGGTCCTCGGCGGCCCCGGCGTGGTGCTGGTCGCCGAAGGCGCGCCGCACCGCGTGAAGACCCTGCTCGCCCAGGAGAAGAAGCGCGTCTCCCGCCTGATCGGCGACACGCCGATCTACGACGTGACGATCGGCCACGAAGACGGCCAGCTCCCGCTGAAGAAGCTCCAGGGCTACCTGATGAAGCTGCCCCGCAACCTCAAGCCGGCCCAGGTCGACGCCCTCGAGGCGAAGCTGGCCGCCCTCGGCAACCGCGGCGCGGCGCTCCCGAAGGGCCCGATGCCCGCCGGCGCGAAGATGCGCAACGTCCAGCGGACGATCCGCCGCCGCTGACCCCCGCGTAAGAAAAGGCCCCGCCCGGATCCCGGGTGGGGCCTTTTTCGCGCTCGGGCGCGGCGCCTGGGCACCGACGACCGTGTCGGCGGCCGGCGTCACCGGGCCATCCGCTCACCACGCCGCCCGACCGGGCCACGCGGGCGATCGGCGGCCCTCAGCGCATCCGGATGACCACCGTGCCGGTCAGCCGGTCGAGCCAGCTGCGGCCGTCGGCGTTGCGGACCGCGGCCGGGATGAGCACGAACGTCAGCGCCGCCCGGATCAGCGCGCGCAGCGGGCCGACCAGCGCGGCGCCGTCGAGGCGGGCGACGCGGATGCCGACCGCGGCCATCCCGGGTGTGAAGCCGAAGAAGCCGGCCGAGATGACGGAGATGACCGCCCACACGCCGCCGGACCAGAGGTTGAAGTTCTGCATCGCGGCGGGGTCCTGCAGGCTGGGGTGCAGGAAGATGGCCGTGACCAGTGCCGCGACGACCAGGTCGACGATCAGCCCGAGCAGGCGCGCGCCCCCGCTCGCCGCCGAGCCGACGCCCGATTCGGGCAAACCGAACTTCTCGCCCGGCCACCGCGAGCCGTGCTGATCAGTGCCCTGACCGCCGTCGCCGGTGCCGGGCAGCCATTCACCCGTCCATCTCGCCACCCGTCCAGGGTATGCCGGTGGCGTGGACCACATCCGACCTGGTCGGATACCCGATATCGACCACCCGTTAACACCGGCGAAACATACGGGTGACGGTCGGGCAACACCGCACTTTTAGCGTGAGCCGAAGAGAGCACTGCCGTACGAGCTCGAACGAGAAGGAGTCACCGAGGGTGCCCACTACTCCAGACGACATCCAGCGCCTCATCGCCGACGAGGACGTCGAGGTCATCGACGTCCAGTTCTGCGACCTGCCCGGCGTGATGCAGCACTTCACGGTGCCCGCGAAGGCCTTCACGGAAGAGGCCTACGAAGAGGGTCTCGCGTTCGACGGCTCCTCGGTGCGCGGCTTCCAGTCCATCCACGAGTCCGACATGCTGCTGCTGCCGGACCCGGCCACCGCCCGGATCGACCCGTTCCGCAAGGCGAAGACGCTCGCCCTCAACTTCTTCGTGCACGACCCCTTCACGCGTGAGGCGTACAGCCGCGACCCGCGCAACATCGCGCGCAAGGCCGAGCAGTACATCTCCGAGTACGGCGTCGCCGACAACGTCTACTTCGGCCCCGAAGCCGAGTTCTACATCTTCGACTCGATCCGCTTCGACTCCGCCGAGCACGCCTCCTTCCACGAGATCGACTCCGTCGAGGGCTGGTGGAACACCGGCGCCGACGAGGTCGGCGGCAACCAGGGCTACAAGACGAAGTTCAAGGGCGGCTACTTCCCGGTCCCGCCGGTCGACCACTTCGCCGACCTGCGCGACGAGATCGTCCGCAACCTGACGAACACCGGTTTCGAGATCGAGCGCGCGCACCACGAGGTGGGCACCGCCGGTCAGACCGAGATCAACTACAAGTTCAACACGCTGCTGCACGCGGCCGACGACCTGCAGCTGTTCAAGTACATCGTGAAGAACACGGTGTTCGCGGCGGGCAAGACGGCGACGTTCATGCCGAAGCCCCTCGCCGGCGACAACGGCTCGGGCATGCACTGCCACCAGTCGCTGTGGAAGGACGGCCAGCCGCTGTTCCACGACGAGTCGGGCTACGCCGGCCTGTCGGACACCGCGCGCCACTACATCGGCGGCCTGCTCAAGCACGCGCCGAGCCTGCTGGCCTTCACGAACCCGACGGTGAACTCCTACCACCGCCTGGTCCCGGGCTTCGAGGCGCCGGTTTCGCTGGTCTACTCGCAGCGCAACCGCTCGGCGTGCGTCCGCATCCCGATCACGGGCAACAACCCGAAGGCCAAGCGCGCCGAGTTCCGCTGCCCGGACTCGTCGGGCAACCCGTACCTGGCGTTCTCGGCCATGATGATGGCCGGCCTCGACGGCATCCGGAACAAAATCGAGCCGCCGGAGCCGATCGACAAGGACCTCTACGAGCTCCCGCCCGAGGAGGCCAAGGACGTCAAGCTGGTCCCGGGCGACCTGGGCACGGTCCTCGACACGCTGGAAGCCGACCACGAGTACCTCCTCGAGGGCGGCGTATTCACCCCGGACGTGATCGAGACGTGGATCTCGTACAAGCGCGAGAACGAGATCGACCCGCTGCGCCTGCGCCCGCACCCGTACGAGTTTTCCCTGTACTACGACGTGTGATCAGGTAGCACGGCCCACGGACACGCCGGTGGCGAGGAGCGAAGAGCCCTCGCCACCGGCGTTTCTCCTACTCCGACGTCGACAAGATCCGCAGGTCCGCGCCCGCGGCCTCGAACCGGCCGCGCGGGTCCGCCACCAGCTTGCGGCGCTCCAGATCCATCAGCCCCAGTGTGCAGGTGATCTCCGCCGCCAGTGTGCCGTCCAGCTTGATGATGTCCGAGTTCATCTTGAACGTCTTGCCGCTGCCGAACTTGGCTTCGCACGTCACCTCGACCTCGTCGCCCGCGCGCAGCTCGCGGCGGAAGACCACGTGCGTCTCCAGCAGCACCGCCGCCACGCCCGGGAGCCCCTTCAGCGCGCCCGACGCTTCGAGGAGCTCCAGGCGGGAGACCTCTCCGTACGAGTGGTAGACGGCGTGGTTGAGGTGGCCCAGGGTGTCCAGCTCGTAGTGCCGGACCTTGATCCGGGTCCGGAACGGCTCGCGATCGGTCACCCGGCCACTGTAAATCAGGCCTCGTAGAACAGGTGCTCCACCACCGCGTGCGCCCGGCGGGTGAGGCGGCGGTACGTGTCGAGGAACTCGCCCGGGTCGTCGCCCGCCGACTGGCCGAGGACGCGGGCCACCGCCGCCAGGTCGCGGCCCGAGCCCGGCACCTGGTCGACCGCCTTGCCGCGCACCAGCATGCCCGCGTTGCGGACACGGGTCGCCAGCAGCCACGCCTCGGTCAGCGAGTCCGCTTCGGGCTGCTCCGCCAGCCCCGCCTCCGGGAGCACCGCCAGTGCGTCGAGCGTCGACGTCGTCCGCAGGCCTTCGACCTCGTGGGCGTGCTGGAGCTGCAGCAACTGGACCGTCCACTCGACGTCGGCGAGGCCACCGCGGCCCAGCTTCGTGTGCAGGGTCGCGTCGGCGCCGCGGGGCATCCGCTCGGTCTCGACGCGGGCCTTGATGCGGCGGATCTCGCGCGCCTTCGTCGCGTCCAAGCCGCCCTCGGGGTAGCGGATCGGGTCGATCATCGCGATGAACCGCTCGCCGAGGTCGTCGTCGCCGGCGACGAACCGGGCCCGCAGCAGCGCCTGCGCCTCCCAGACTTCGCCCCAGCGCGCGTAATACGCGCGGTACGACTCCAGCGTGCGGACCAGCGGCCCGCTGCGCCCCTCCGGCCGCAGGTCGGCGTCGACCACCAGCGCCGGGTCCGAGCTCGGCGCACCCAGCATCTTCCGGACCGTCTCCGCGACCGACGAAGCGAACTTCACGGCGTCGGCGTCCGAAACCCCTTCGGCCGGCTCGCACACGAAGAGCACGTCGGCGTCGGAGCCGTAGCCGAGTTCGGCGCCGCCGAGCCGGCCCATCCCGATGACGGCGATGCGCGCCGGCGTCCGGCCGAGCTCGGCCTGGCGCTGGCGGAACGCCGCGGCCAGCGCGCCCTGCAGCACCGCCACCCAGACGCTCGAAAGTGCTTCGCAGACCGCGCGCACGTCGAGCAGCCCCAGCAGGTCCGCGCAGGCGACGCGCAGGAGTTCGTGCCGCCGCAGCGAACGCGCGGCGGCGACGGCGGCGTTCAGCCCCGGCTGCCGCCGGACCGCCGCCCGCAGCGACGTCGCCACCTCGGCCGGCGTGCGGCCCAGCAGCCGGGCCGGATCGCCGATCAGCTGCAGCACCTCCGGCGCGCGGACCAGCAGGTCGGGCACCAGCCGTGACGTCCCGAGCAGGAACGCCAGGTTCTCCACGACCGTGCCTTCGTCGCGCAGCACCCGCAGGTACCACGGCGTTTCTTCGAGCGCCTCGGACACCTTCCGGTACGACAGCAGGCCGCCGTCGGGGTCGGGCGTGTCGGCGAAGAGGTCGAGGAGCACCGGCAGCAGCGCCTGCTGGATCGCCGCGCGCCGCGAGACGCCCGCGGTGAGGGCCTTGATGTGCTGCAGCGCGCCGTCGGGCGCGGTGTAGCCGAGCGCGGCCAGGCGGCTGGCGGCCTGCTTGGTCGTCAGGCGCAGCGCCTCGGCCGGCACGTTCGCGACGGACTGCAGCAGCGGCCGGTAGAAGATCTTTTCGTGCAGGCGCCGGATGCCCTGGCCGTGCCGCCGGAACTCCGCGAGCAGCGACTCGCCCTGCGTCTTGCCGCCGCTGGCCTTGATCCCGCTGGCGCGGGCCAGGATGCGCAGCTCGCCGGTCTCCGCCGGCGCCGGGAACAGGTGGGTCCGGCGCAGCCGCCGCAGCTGCAGCCGGTGCTCGATCATCCGCAGGAACTCATACGACGCGCCCAGCTCGGCGGCGTCCTGACGACCGACGTAACCGCCCTCTCCGAGTGCTTCGAGCGCGTCCATCGTGGACGGTGAGCGCAGGTCCGCGTCGACCCGGCCGTGCACCAGTTGCAGCAGCTGCACGGCGAATTCGACGTCGCGCAGGCCACCGCGGCCCAGCTTCAGCTCGCGTTCGGCGTGTTCGGACGGCACGTGTCCCTCGACCCGGCGGCGCATCTGCTGCACTTCGGCGACGAAGTTTTCGCGGTCGGCCGCCGACCACACCAGCGGCGCCACCATTTCGGCGTACTGGCGGCCGAGCTCGGCGTCGCCCGCGACCGGGCGCGCCTTGAGCAGCGCCTGGAACTCCCAGGTCTTGGCCCACTTCTGGTAGTAGCCGTGGTGTCCGTCCAGCGTGCGGACGAGCGCGCCGGCCTTGCCCTCGGGGCGCAGCGCCGCGTCGACCTCGAAGCACGCCTTGCCGACGACGCGCATCATCGTGCTCGCCAGCCGCGTCGCGAGGCCGAGGTCGCCTTCGCCGACGAAGATGACGTCGACGTCGCTGACGTAGTTGAGCTCCCGGCCGCCGCACTTGCCCATCGCGATGATCGCCAAGGTGCCTTCGGCCGACGCGCCGGCTTCGGCTTCGGCGACGACCAGCCCGGCGGCGAGCGCGGCCTCCGCCAGCTCGGTCAGCTGCGCCGCCACCTCGGCGTAGCCCGGGTGCTCGAGCCCGGCCTCGACGACGTGCCCGAGGTCGGCGGCGGCGATCCCGAGCAGCTGGCCGCGGTAGGCGACCTTGAGGGCCTGCTCGGCTTTGAGCCCGGTGAGCACCGAACCGTCGCCGGCCAGGAGAGCCGTGCGCAGCGCTTCGCGGTAGCAGGCGGAATCGGTGCACTTGTCCCCGGTGAGCGAGCGCCACTGGTCCGGGTTCGCGGCGAGGAAGTCGCCGAGCGCGCTCGACGTCCCGAGCACGCTGAGGAAGCGCCCGCGGAAGGTCCGGTGGGTGCACAACTGCTCTTCGAGGGCGGCCCACCCGGCGGCGTCGGCCTCACGGATCCGGTCCAGGCCGAGCAGGGCGAGGTCGGGGTCGGCGGTGCGGGACAACGCCGCGAGGACGTCACCGGCCGTCTCGACCGGGCCGGCGTCGGTCCACCAGCCGGCCGCGCGCAACTGACCCTCGGCACGGGGATCGGTGAAGCCGTACCTCGCCGCCGAGGCGGTCGTTCGCGCGCGGTCTGCCATCACCGACCACCGTAGCCGGGGGAGGCAGCTCAGGCAGCGAGCCGGCCCGGCTCGGTGCCGGCCGGCGTCGGCTCGGGCACCTGGAAGCTGTGCGCGGTGACGGGGTGGCGGCGCGAGAGGAGGTAGATGCCGAGGCCGACCCCGGCCCCGGCGACCCCGACGGCGATGGTGCCCGCGTTGCCGAGCGAAGCGATCTTGCCGGAGATCGCGCCGACGATCGCGGCCGCGGGCAGCGTGAACAGCCACGCGACGACCATCCGGCCCGCCATCCGCCAGCGGACCGGCGCGGCCCGGCGGCCGACGCCCGAGCCGACGATCCCGCCGGAGCAGACGTGCGTCGTCGACAGCGGGAAGCCCAGCCGCGACGAGACGAGGATGACCAGCGCCGAGCTCGTCTGGGCGGCGAAACCCTGCGGGCCCTCGATGTCGGTCAGGCCCTTGCCGAGGGTGTGGGTGATGCGCCAGCCGCCGAGGTAGGTGCCGAGCGCGAGCGCGCACGCGGCGCTGACGATCACCCAGACCGGCGGCGACGCGCCCGCGGGCAGGCTGCCGGCGGTGACGAGGGTGAGCGTGATGACGCCCATCGTCTTCTGCGCGTCGTTCGTGCCGTGCGCGAGCGAGACCAGCGACGCCGAGACGATCTGCCCGGCCTTGAACCCGCGCGTGGCCGGGCGGCCGCGCACGAGGAAGCGGTAGACGCAGTAGGTGGCGGCCATCGCGACGAGCCCGGCGATGACCGGGCTGGCCGCGGCGGGCACCAGGACCTTCTCGACGATCTTTCCGAAGTGGACCGAGCCGGCGCCGGCGGAGATCCAGGTGGCGCCGATCAGGCCGCCGAACAACGCGTGCGACGAACTCGACGGCAGCCCGACGAACCACGTCACGAGGTTCCAGACGATCGCGCCGATCAGCCCGCCGAAGACGATCGCCGGGCCGATCTTCGTGTCGTCCACCAGGCCGCTGGAGATCGTCTTGGCGACCTCGACCGACAGGAACGCGCCCACCAGGTTCAGCACCGCCGAAATCGCCACGGCCACGCGGGGTTTCAGCGCGCCGGTGGCGATCGACGTGGCCATCGAGTTCGCGGTGTCGTGGAACCCGTTCGTGAAATCAAAAATGAGGGCCGTGACGACGACGACCACGACCAGCAACGAGGGTTGCACCCCGACCTCCGCACCCTTGTGGGGACTCTTTGCGCAAGGTACCTGACGGGTGCGCCCGGCGTTAACACCGTGTTGCTGGTTGTGACTTCCGTCGTTAAGCCAGCGGTAACGTGCGTTGACTCGTGACGGCGGCTTCGAGCTCCCCGGCGGCCAGCTTGACGAACCGCTGCGCGAAGGGGCGCCAGGTCTCCTCGATGTCGGCGTGCGCGGTGACCAGCTTGTCGTGTTCGAGCGCACCGGGCCGCGCGAACTCGGCTTCCTCGGGACATTCCGCGGCCCAGCTCTCGACGACCGCGGGGGTCGTCTCGATGTGGAACTGGACGCCGTAGGCACAGCGCCCGAGCCGGTAGGCCTGGTGCGCGTAGCGCGGCGCAGAGGCGAGCAGTTCGGCGCCGGGCGGGAGCCGGGTGATGGCGTCGGTGTGGAACTGGAGGACGTCCTGCACGAGCGGCAGGTCGGCGAACAGCGGGTCGGTCCACGCCGCGTCCTTCTTGCTGACGAGGTGCGGACCGACCTCCGGCCCGTCGGGGCCGACCTCGACCCGGCCCCCGGTCGCGACGGCCAGGAGCTGGGCGCCGAGGCAGATCCCCAGCAGCGGCAGGTTCTTCGCGGCCGCCTTGGCCAGCAGCCGCCGGACGTCGGCGAGCCACGGGTGCTTGGCGTCGTCCTCCGCGCCCATGCCGCCGCCGAGGCAGACGACGCCCCGGTAGCCGTCGAGATCGGCGGGCAGGTCGGTGTCCGGCAGCAGGCGGACGTCGAGTTCCGCGCCGGCCTCGGTCAGCCAGTCGCCGAGAGGGCCCACCGGGTCCGACGCGTCCGGCTGGATGATCAGGATTCGGGTCACGGTGTCCAGGGTAGGTCAGCAGGCGCAGCGGATCCCCGGGGCTTTGTCGCCTTCGTACGGGTAGCCGGCGGCGATCCAGCCGGTGATGCCGCCGGAAAGCCGTTTGACCTTGAAGCCCAGCTGGGCGAGCTTGAGCGCGCCCTTGGTGGCGGCGTTGCAGACGGAGCTTTCGCAGTAGCAGACGTAGACGAGGTCCCGGTCGAGGTGGGCCGTGCTTTCCGCCGTCAGGTCCCGGTAGGGCAGGTTGACCGCGCCGGGGATGCGGGCGTTGGCGAAGGCTTCGGGTGCCCGCGTCTCGACGACGACGTAGCCGTCGGTGCGTCCGGCCTCGAGGTCCTGGACGAGATCGTCGGGATCGACGTCGAAGGCGAGTTCGGCCGCGAAGAACTCGGCGGCGGCTTCGGGCGTCGCGACGGGGAAGGCGAGCGTGCGTGTCATGGGGTAAATCCTGCTGGGGCAGGCGGTTCCGGGACAGGGCAGAATCGGCGTGGAAGCCCGGGACAGCCGGGGATTTCCCTGTTGCGGCCCTGCGAACCCGGGAGAGTTGCGGTGGACCACCTCGACGACGTCGACTGGCGCCTGCTGGAGCTCCTGCAGGCCGACGGCCGGCTGAGCTTCACGGAGCTGGGGCGCCGAGTATCGCTGTCCGGCTCGGCGGTGACCGAACGCGTCCGCCGTCTCGAGGAGCGCGGCGTGATCACCGGCTACGCGGCGAGAGTGGACACGACGAAGCTGGGGCTGCCGATCGAGGCGCTGGTGCGGGCCCGGGTCCGGAGCCTGGACACGCCCCGCTTCCGGACGGCGGTGCTGCCGCTGTCCCAGGTGGTGGCGGCGGACCACGTCACGGGTGAGGAGTGCTGGATCTTGCGGGTGCTGTGCCGGGATACCGCGGAGCTGGAGGAGCTGCTCGAGAAGGTGCAGCGGTACGGGGAGACGGCGACGTCGCTGGTGTTGTCGTCCCCGTTGAAGGGCCGTCCGGTGGGTCGCCGGGGGCCGGGTTGAGGCATCGCGCGTGCTTGGCGGGGCATCACGCGTGACTGGTGGGGCATCATGCGTGATTGAAGGGGCATCACGGCGGCCGGCCGGGCGTGACCCGGGCCGGAACCCCGGTGACTGCGACCGGGACTCGCGTGATCCCGGGCGGGATTCGCGTGACTGGGGCCGGAACTCGCGTGATTGAAGCCGGAACTCGCGTACCTCGCCGGTCGGCCGGCGTACCCAGGCAGTCGGCTTGCGTACCTGGGCGGTCGGCTTGCGTATCTGGAGGGTCGGGTCGCGGGCCTGGAGGGGTTGGGGGTGGGTATGAAGAAAGGGCCTGGGCCGGGAGACTTGTGTCTCGACCGGGCCCAGGCCCTTTTTCAAGTAAGTTCGGCGGTGTCCTACTCTCCCACAACCCTTCGGTTGCAGTACCATCGGCGCTGTCAGGCTTAGCTTCCGGGTTCGGAATGGGACCGGGCGTTTCCCTGACGCTATAACCACCGAAAC